>NZ_JAJPWC010000002.1:1284735-1510253 GCF_047782425.1 Rhodococcus sp. 077-4
CTCCTGCCCTGACTCGTCAGCTGCGACGCCGCACCAACACCGTCTGAGCGATGCGTCCGACCGGGCCCAGTTCGTCGCTGAGCGTGCCCGCACACATGGCGATGCCGTCCGGGCCGGTGGAGGTCTCGGCCGACACCCCGATCCATTCCCCCTGCGGCACTCTGAACACGTGCACCGTCAGATCGGTGTTGAGGAAGGTCCATTCGTCGATCGGAAGTTTCGCGCCGATTCCGTTTGCGATGTCGGCAATCGAGAACAGTCGCTCGAGCGGCGTCATCGATTCACCGTGCACCAGAGCAGGTTTCGGCCTTGCCCACACCTGCCCCGGGCCCGGTGCACCGAGTTCGGTGAGGAACTTGAACGCGACCGCATCGAGGTAGCCGGACGCCCACAGCCCGCCGAAGGTGTTGTCGACACCGTCGCTCACCGGTTGCATCACAGGATCGCCGGACTGCGCAACGTCCTCGGTCGGTGTGGTGCGCATCCGCCATGCGCTGCCGCGGGCCACCGCCCGCGCCACACCCGACGTGCCGTCCGCCCAGAGTTCCGCGACCACCAGTTCGATGTTGGCACCGGGACGCTCGGTCCACGCCCGAATCTCGATGTCCGCCACCGGAACCGGGCCTAGAATGTCGACCGCGACGCGGCTGATGCGGGTGTCCTCTCTGGCGTCGACCCGCTCGAGCGCGCGGACGAGCAGGGCGGACGGCGGAGCGCCGTGCTGCATCGTCGGTGCCCACAGGCTGACGGTGTGCTCGGTGGCGGTCACCCTCTCGTGGCCGTTGCTGCTCACACCGGCGGGCACGAAGAATGCGTCGGGAACGGTCACAGCTCGGCCTCCGGTTGTTCTGCAGCGCTTTTCGGCCAACCCGGGTACGGCGGGGGAGTACCACCGAATTCTGGGCACAGTGCCTGATGGTCGCACCACTTGCACAACGCACCACGCTTGGCTCGAAAGTCGCCGGTCTCACCGGCTGCAAGAATTGCTTTCCAGATGGCCGAGAGCATGCGCTCGAATCTGCGCAGTTCCCCCTCGTCGGGAGCGTAGGTCAATTGTTGTTTGTCGGCCAGATACATCAACTTCAGTTGTGCTGGAACGACTCCGCGCATGCGCATGATCATCAGGGCGTAGAACTTCATCTGGAACAGCGCCTTGGATTCGGTGAACTCGCGGGGCGCGCGACCGGTCTTGTAGTCGACGACGCGAATCATGCCGTTGGGCGCGACGTCGATGCGATCGATGAAGCCGCGAAGCGGGGTGCCGTCGTCCAGATCGATCTCCACCCGCTGCTCGCACGACTCGGGGTCGAAGTGAGTGGGGTCTTCGAGCTCGTAGTATCCGGCAACCAGGGCTCGTGCTCGGTCGAGAAAAGCCTGCCGATCCTCGGGCGGAACCAACGACTCGACTGCGGGCGACTGCGCAACCACCCGCTCCCACGCCGGATCCACCAAGTCGCGCGCAGTGTCCGGCACCCGATCCTGTGCGGGTAACGCATACAGGGCTTCGAGTGCGGCATGCACCACAGTTCCTTTGACCTGAGCTTCGGTGGAGACCTCGGGAATTCGGTCGACTGCACGGAAGCGATAGAGAAGGGGGCACTGCTTGAAATCGCCTGCGCGCGAGGGCGACAACGCCGGTGTGCTGCGGGCGACGGAAGACGAGCGCGGCGGCTGCACACTCTCGCCGAGATCGAGTAGAGGCAAGTCGATGGGTGTCGACACGGAAATACTCACGACTGCGAGACTATGCCGCCGGTCCGACATCTTCGGTCAAGGCCGTAGTCTGGCACGTCGAGTCGTCCCAGACACCGAACCGAACAGGTCGGGCGTCGAACAAGCAACGAAAGCAGGTTCCGCTGTGCCGTCCGGTGATGCTGTGTCCTTCGGTGATTCCGCGTCCGAGTCGACCGACGGGTCCGAGGTCGACGCGCTCGTCGATGGCCTGGTTCCCAGCGCGGACGTTCCCAGCGCGGACGAGGTGGTCACCGCAGCCGTCGACGAGATCGAACTCGACGAAGCCCTGACGACGGATGCCGACGTCCCCGTCGACCCACTGCCGACCGGGCCCGCTCGCAGCGGACCGTTCCGCGTCGGAGACCGGGTGCAGCTCACCGACGGCAAGGGCCGCCACTACACGGTGGTGCTCGAGGCGGGCAAGGAATTTCACACCCACCGGGGCGGAATCACCCACGACAAACTGCTCGGTGCCGACGAGGGCAGCGTCGTCACATCCGTCAACGGCACCCCGTACCTCGCCCTCCGACCGCTGCTGACCGACTACGTGCTCTCGATGCCACGCGGAGCGCAGGTCATCTACCCCAAGGATGCAGCCCAGATCGTGCACGAGGGCGACATGTTTCCCGGGGCTCGCGTACTCGAGGCCGGTGCCGGATCGGGCGCACTGACGTGTTCGCTCCTACGCGCCGTCGGTACCACCGGAACGGTCATCTCGTACGAGATTCGCCAGGATCATGCCGACTACGCGATCAAGAACGTCGAGACGTTCTTCGGTGAGCGGCCGTCCAACTGGCACCTGACGGTCGCAGATGTCGATCGGTTCGGTGTGGATCGCCCGGGCGAGCAGGTCGATCGGGTCGTCCTCGACATGCTCGCGCCGTGGGACGCACTGCCTGCTGTCTCGAAGGCTCTGGTTCCCGGCGGCGTGCTGCTGGTCTACGTCGCCACGGTGACGCAGCTGTCCAAGGTCGTCGAAGCGCTACGGGCACAGGAGTGCTGGACCGAACCCCGCTCGTGGGAGTCGATGGTCCGCGGTTGGCATGTCGTCGGATTGGCCGTCCGCCCCGAGCACCGCATGCAGGGCCACACGGCATTTCTCGTCAGTGTCCGACGCCTCGCCGAGGGCACCGTCACGCCGAAGCCGCAGCGCCGGTCCGGCAAGGGCTGACTCGACGCGAGTGCGCTCCGACTCGGTCACACTCGGTTCAGGAGCAGGGCGCCTGGCCCATGGCGAGAATCTGGCAGGTGCTGGCGTCGGAAAGCTTCCACGTGCCGTCGATGAGCACCCAGGTCTGCGGTGACGGAGCAGCTGTACCCCTCGGAGTGGCGATCGCGACGTCCGCGGTGGATGTCTGACCCTCGACGGTCGGGTCGGCAACCTCGAAGGTGATCGCGCCGTAGTTCGCCAGAGCCGCGGTCATGGTTTCGAGGTTGGTCAGGCGCGCCTGACCGTTCTCCACGGTGGCCGCCTTCGTCGCTGCGTCGACATTCGGCGCCACCAACTGCTGCAGCGATGCCTCCAGTTCGGTGACGGTCGGTGCCGCGACAGCGGGCACGTCGGTTGTCGTACCGGAGGTTGCCGTGCCGGTGTTTTCGGAGGCCGACGTCGAATTGTGATCGGCGTGATCGGATTCATCGGACGAGCTGCACCCAGCCAACGAAATCGCTGCTGCAACAACTGCGACACCTACCGAAAAACTGCGCATATTCACTGGTGGAGCCCCTGATTCCGTCGTCTGGCCACTGCCTGGTCAGGTGAGGCTAACATGAACTGCATCGGCGCAAGGGTGGGGTCGAGACAGGCAGGCGCCGGTCCCGATCGTGGTGTCGGTCCACACTTCCGGGCCGGTGCCGGTAGCGTTGATAGATCGTCACTGGGAGGAGTCGCTCATGAGCTCAACAGACAATCCGGATGTGGCCGCGGCCAGAGCCGAACTGGACGCCGTGCGAGCCGAAGCTGCTTCACTGCGCCGTCAACTGGGGGAGTCCCCCGAACAAGTACGCGAACTCGAAGGTCGCGTCGACTCTCTTGCACTGCGCAACGCGAAGTTGATGGACACCCTCAAAGAGGCTCGACAACAGCTCATCGCACTCCGTGAAGAAGTGGACCGCCTCGGCCAGCCGCCCAGCGGGTACGGCGTTCTGTTGAGCGTCTTCGAGGACGGAACGGTCGATGTGTTCACCTCGGGGCGCAAGATGCGACTGACGTGCTCACCCAACATCGAGGCGGACTCGTTGTCACCGGGACAGACGGTGCGGTTGAACGAGGCCTTGACCATCGTCGAGGGATGCACATTCGACCAGGTCGGCGAGATCAGCACTCTGCGTGAGCTTCTGGGCGACGGATCGCGTGCACTCGTAGTCGGACACGCCGACGAGGAGCGCGTCGTGTGGCTGGCCAAGCCGTTGATCGACATGGTCAACGACGACGGGCCCATCGACCCCGACGAACCGTCTCGCAAACTCCGACCCGGCGATTCCCTCCTGGTCGACACCAAGGCCGGCTACGCCTTCGAGCGAGTCCCCAAGGCCGAGGTGGAAGACCTGGTTCTGGAGGAGGTCCCGGACGTCGGCTACGAGGACATCGGCGGCCTCGGTCGCCAGATCGAGCAGATACGCGACGCCGTCGAACTGCCGTTCCTGCACAAGGATCTGTTCCGTGAGTACTCGTTGCGTCCACCGAAGGGTGTGCTGCTCTACGGCCCTCCCGGTTGCGGAAAGACGTTGATCGCCAAGGCCGTCGCCAACTCGCTGGCCAAGAAGATCGCCGAGGCTCGCGGGCAGGATGCCAAGGAAGCCAAGTCGTTCTTCCTCAACATCAAGGGTCCCGAGCTGCTCAACAAGTTCGTCGGTGAGACCGAGCGTCACATCCGCATGATCTTCCAGCGCGCCAGGGAGAAGGCGTCCGAGGGCACGCCGGTCATCGTGTTCTTCGACGAGATGGACTCGATCTTCCGCACCCGAGGCTCGGGTGTGTCGTCCGACGTCGAGACCACGGTCGTTCCGCAGCTGCTCGCCGAGATCGACGGAGTCGAAGGACTCGAGAACGTCATCGTGATCGGTGCATCGAACCGCGAGGACATGATCGACCCCGCGATCCTGCGCCCCGGTCGCCTCGACGTCAAGATCAAGATCGAGCGTCCCGACGCCGAATCGGCTCAGGACATCTTCTTGAAGTACCTGACCGACTCGCTTCCGGTCAACGCCGACGACGTCGCAGAGTTCGGCGGCGACCGTGCGGCGTGCATCCGAGGGATGATCGACCGCGTCGTCGAGCGCATGTACGCCGAGAGCGACGACAATCGATTCCTCGAAGTGACGTATGCCAACGGAGACAAGGAGATTCTGTACTTCAAGGATTTCAACTCCGGTGCCATGATCCAGAACATCGTGGACCGCGCGAAGAAGTACGCGATCAAGTCGGTCTTGGAAACGGGCAACGGCGGTTTGCGAATTCAACACCTCTTCGACTCCATCGTCGACGAGTTCGCCGAGAACGAGGATCTGCCGAACACCACGAACCCGGACGACTGGGCTCGCATCTCCGGCAAGAAGGGCGAGCGGATCGTCTACATCCGCACGCTGGTCACCGGTAAGAACGCCAGCGCAAGCCGGGCAATCGACACCGAGACCAACACCGGCCAGTACCTGTAGGACATTCACAGACGGTTCGGGGCGCGTCCGCACAGGGCGCGCCCCGAACCGTCTGCGTCCGCCGTCTAGGCTCGGGATATGCAGCGCATCATCGGTATCGAGGTCGAGTACGGCATTTCTTCGCCCACCGAACCCACCGCCAACCCGATCCTGACGTCGACCCAGGCGGTTCTGGCCTACGCCGCAGCAGCCGGGGTGCCGCGCGCCAAGCGCACCCGATGGGACTACGAGGTCGAGTCGCCCCTGCGCGATGCTCGCGGATTCGACCTCGGACGGTTCAGCGGCCCGGCCCCGGTCATCGATGCCGACGAAATCGGCGCGGCCAACATGATTCTCACCAACGGTGCGCGCTTGTACGTCGATCACGCTCACCCCGAGTACTCGGCTCCCGAGGTCCGTGACCCGTTGGACGCGGTGATCTGGGACAAAGCAGGCGAGCGCGTGATGGAAGCTGCCGCCCGCCACGCCTCCAGCGTGCCGGGAGCGCCCCGCCTGCAGCTGTACAAGAACAACGTCGACGGCAAAGGCGCGTCGTACGGCACCCACGAGAACTACCTCATGTCCCGCGAGACGCCGTTCTCTGCGGTCGTTGCCGGCCTGTCGCCCTTCTTCGCATCGAGGCAGGTCATCACGGGATCAGGACGCGTCGGGATCGGCCAGTCGGGCGACGACGCAGGGTTCCAGCTCTCGCAGCGAGCAGACTACATCGAGGTGGAGGTCGGGCTGGAGACCACACTCAAGCGCGGAATCATCAACACGCGCGACGAACCCCACGCGGACGCCGACAAATATCGACGACTGCACTGCATCATCGGCGATGCCAACCTCGCCGAGATGTCGACCTACCTCAAGGTCGGCACCACCGCCCTCGTGCTCGACCTCATCGAAGCCGGAGTCGACCTCTCGGATCTGCAGCTGGCTCGGCCGGTCACCGCCGTCCACCAGATCAGCCACGATCCGACTCTGCGCAAGGCCGTCGCTCTCGCCGACGGCCGCGAATTGACCGGGCTTGCGCTGCAGCGGATCTACCACCAGCGTGTCGCCAAATTCGTGGCCGCCGAGGGCAGTGACGACGCGCGGGCCCTGGATGTACTCGACAAGTGGGCAATGGTGCTCGATCTACTCGAACGCGATCCGATGGAGTGTGCCCACCTGTTGGACTGGCCGGCCAAACTGCGGCTGCTCGAAGGTTTCCGACAGCGGGAGGGGCTCGGTTGGTCCGCACCGAGGCTGCATCTGGTCGATCTGCAGTACTCCGATGTGCGGCTGGACAAGGGCCTCTACAACCGACTGGTCGCTCGTGGGTCCATGGACCGCCTGGTGACCGAGCAGCAGGTTCTCGATGCCGTCGGCAACCCGCCGGAGGACACGAGGGCGTACTTCCGCGGCGAGTGCCTGCGAAAGTTCGGTGCCGACATCGCCGCAGCGAGCTGGGATTCCGTCATCTTCGACCTCGGCGGCGACTCGCTCGTTCGGATCCCGACCCTCGAGCCGCTCCGAGGAACCAAATCGCACGTCGGTGCTCTGCTCGAGTCGGTCGACAGTGCCGCGGAACTCGTCGATCAGCTCACCAACTGACGCACTCGATGACCGATGCCTTCACGTTCGCGGTGTCTTGCCAACCGGCAGGCCCGGTCTGTCGGTAGGGTAAAGGTCCGTGCACTTTCGGCGGAACGTTCGGTTGCACTTGCACATCCACGTCGGTGCACCTCGGATGGATCGGTGAGCGTGCAGTAGATCTGTTTTCTCGAAACACGGAGGAGGTCGGCGACTATGGCACAGGAGCAGACACGGCGCTCTGGCGGCGGCGACGACGATGAAGGCCAAGGCGACACCGGAGCCGGTGGCCAGGAACGGCGCGAGAAGCTGGCCGAGGAGACCGACGACCTTCTCGACGAGATAGACGACGTGCTCGAGGAAAACGCCGAGGACTTCGTCCGCGCCTACGTTCAGAAGGGCGGCCAGTGACGGTGGATCGTTCGGACCCACGGTCGGTCGGCGACGCGATGGCGATCCCACTCGGGTCGAGCAGCTCGTCGTTCTCCGATTACCTCCGTCAGCACGCCCCTCATCTGCTGCCCGAGAGCGGTATCGCCGCCGATCTGGCGTCGCATGCTGCGGGCGGTGCCTCGGACAAGTCCGGAATCGCTCCGCACGGGACCACGATCGTCGCCCTGACCTACGCCGGCGGCGTGCTCATCGCCGGTGATCGGCGTGCCACTCAGGGCAACCTGATCGCGAACCGCGACATGCAGAAGGTCTACGTCACCGACGAGTACTCCGCGGCCGGTATCGCCGGAACCGCAGGTATCGCGATCGAGTTGGTACGGCTCTTCGCCGTCGAGCTCGAGCATTACGAGAAGATCGAAGGCGTCCCGCTCACCTTCAACGGCAAGGCCAACAAGCTGTCGTCGATGGTGCGGAGCAATCTCGGTGCCGCGATGCAAGGACTCGCCGCCGTCCCGCTGCTGGTCGGATTCGACATCGACATCTCGGATCCGGATCGTGCCGGACGCATCGTGTCCTACGACGTGGTCGGTGGACGGTACGAGGAACGTTCGGGCTACCACGCCGTGGGGTCGGGATCGCTGTTCGCCAAGTCCGCACTCAAGAAGCTCTATCGCCCCGGCATGTCCGAGGACGAGGCAATTCGTGCCGCGGTCGAGTCGCTGTACGACGCCGCCGACGACGATTCGGCGACCGGCGGACCCGATGTCACCCGCGGGATCTACCCGACGGCTGTCGCCATCACCAGTGTCGGTGCGGACGACGTTGCGCACGAACGGATCTCGGCAGCAGCACGGTCCGTTCTCACGGAACGGACCGAGAGCGCCGCGCACACCGGCGGGGCCGAGCATCACACCAGGGCCGGCCAGCAAGTGAGCGAAGGGGGTAGCGCGCTATGACGATGCCGTACTACGCATCCGCCGAACAGATCATGCGCGATCGTTCGGAGTTGGCGCGCAAAGGAATCGGCCGCGGCCGCAGCGTCATCGTGTTGACGTACGCGGGCGGGGTCCTCTTCGTGGCCGAGAACCGTTCGACAGCGTTGCACAAGGTGAGCGAGCTCTACGACCGCATCGGCTTCGCGGCCGTGGGCAAGTACAACGAGTTCGAGAACCTGCGCAAGGCCGGCATCCAGCACGCCGACATCAAGGGGTACACCTACGACCGACGTGATGTGACCGGCCGTTCGCTCGCGAAAACGTATGCGCAGGCACTCGGAACGATCTTCACCGAGCAGCTCAAGCCCTACGAGGTCGAGATCTGCGTCGCGGAAGTGTCACACCAGGACGAGCCGATTGCGACGCAGCTCTACCGCATCACCTACGACGGGTCCATCGTCGACGAACAGGACTTCGTCGTCATGGGCGGAACGACCGAGCCGATCGTGGCAGCGCTCAAGGACACCTACCGTTCCGGTCTCGACCTGGCCGACGCCGTTCGTATCGCAGTCGACGCGCTCACGGCGGGCCCGGCCACACCGTCCGCTGCGGGCGGCGAGACGGAGAAGAAGGTCCTCGAGGTCTCGGCGCTCGAAGTTGCCGTGCTGGACCAGGGACGGCCGCGACGGGCGTTTCGACGCATCGCCGGAGCAGCCTTGGAAGACATGCTCCCGGCTTCGGCTCCAGCGGCGGAGCCGGCGTCCGACTCCGATGGGGCAACGCCCTCGTAGCAGGTCGGCCTGAGGCACGTGCCTCGTGCTCTACCGCTTTCGGTAAAGCACGAGGCCGTTCTTGTCACTGGCGAACTGGAACCACGTTCCGTCGCCCACCACTTCACCGTCGGCTGCAAGAGCAACGGGGGCACCCTCCACCTCGACGGTCAGTTCCTTCACCTCTCGACGGACGTACACCGGCGACGAGCCGAGGGTGCCGGTCAACGTTGCCCACAACAGTCTCGTTCTGGACGCCTTCGGCTTTGACGGAAGGAACCGCACATCGAGGGTCCCGGTGTGAATACTGCTGCGCGACATGGGAACCTGGTCGGCCGGTACGTAGGTTCCGTTGCCGACGAACAACATCCACACCGAGTGCGCGGTGCCGTCGAGTCCGATGTTCAGTGGTGCCGCGGCTGCGAGCACTCTTGTCATGGCGATGGCGGCGGCCGGCCACTTGCCGATTCGGCGCTGCAGCTTCTGACGCAGGCGTACCGAGTCGGGATAGCCACCGAACGTGGCGGTGTTGACGAACGACACGCTGCGTCCGTCGACCGACACCTCGGCGATGTCGACGAGTTCGGCGGTGCCCGCCTCGATGGCGGCGGCGGTGTCCGCCACCACGGTCAGGCCGGTGTCTCGGGCGAAGTGGTTGAGGGTGCCGCCTGGGAATGCAGCGAGCGGTAAGCCGTTGCGCGCTGCCGATGCGGCGACGCTCACCACCGTTCCGTCGCCGCCACACACGCCGAGAGCACGCGGGGACGTGTCCCGGATTCGCTGCTCCAGTTGCTCGTTGAAGTCCTGGTCGGGGACCGGTACGAACAGTTCGGCATCGGGCAGAGCTCGACGGATCGCGTCGGGCACCGATTCCGAGCTGTCGCCCGATGCTGGATTGACGAGCACCAGCAGTCCTCGACCGCTCGGGAGGGGCTCGACGTCGACCGGTGAACCGAGCTCGGCAGGCTTGTCCGATCGCACAGCCCACCAACGGCGAGTGGACATCGCGATCGCCGAGCCGAGGGCGGCGCCGGCGAGAACGTCGGTGGGCCAGTGCACGCCCACGTGAACTCTGGAGTAGCAGACTGCGGCCGCAACGGGTGCCAGAAGAATTCCTGCTACCGGAGATTCGATCGCCACTGCCGTGACGAACGCGGCCGCCGACGCCGAATGACCGGAGGGAAACGACGAGGACACCGGGGGAGCGAGCACCTGGCGCAGCACAGGAACGGACTCCGAATCCGGCCGAGTCCGCGGGAACAACGGTTTGAGCAGCCCGTTGGCCGCCGCGCTGGCGCCGGCCAACGCGACGAGCCCGCGAACTCCGCCGCGTCGGGATGGCCCACCTGCGGCAATCAGAAAGGCGGCAGCACCGAGCCACAGACGACTGTGATCGGCCGCCGTACTCAACGCACGTAGGCCTGCGTCCGCTCTGCTCTGTCGCAGAGCCGCGCTCCGTGCCACCAGCGACAGGTCCCACGCATGAACGGCAGTCGAGATCGAAGTTCGCGTGGATGTCATGACGCCACCTTATGCACGGGCGACGGCATCTTCACGGACGGACGACATCGGGGCGCTCCGACGCATCGATACGTGGGTTGCGTTGTAGTGTCGAAGTGTGCAGCGACGAATTATGGGCATCGAGACAGAGTTCGGTGTCACATGTACTTTCCACGGACATCGACGCCTCAGTCCGGACGAAGTGGCTCGTTATCTGTTTCGCCGAGTGGTGTCGTGGGGACGCAGCTCGAATGTGTTCCTTCGCAACGGCGCTCGCCTGTACCTCGACGTCGGCTCACATCCCGAGTACGCCACCGCCGAGTGCGACTCTCTGCTGCAGTTGGTCACCCACGATCGCGCAGGCGAACGGGTACTCGAAGACCTGCTGATCGACGCCGAACAGCGCCTGGCCGAAGAGGGCATCGGCGGCGACATCTACCTGTTCAAGAACAACACCGACTCGGCGGGCAACTCCTACGGCTGCCACGAGAACTTTCTCGTTCAGCGTGCGGGCGAATTCTCTCGGATCTCGGACGTGCTGTTGCCGTTCCTGGTCACCCGTCAATTGATCTGTGGCGCAGGCAAGGTGCTCCAGACTCCGAAAGCTGCGACGTTCTGCCTGTCGCAGCGCGCCGAGCACATCTGGGAAGGCGTCTCTTCTGCCACCACCCGGTCGCGGCCGATCATCAACACTCGCGACGAACCGCACGCCGATGCCGAGAAGTACCGCCGGTTGCACGTCATCGTCGGTGACTCCAACATGGCCGAGACCTCGACGATGCTCAAGGTCGGGACTGCTGCGCTGGTGCTCGAAATGATCGAGGCCGGTGTCTCCTTCCGAGATTTCGCGTTGGACAACCCGATTCGGGCCATCCGAGAGGTGAGTCACGATCTGACCGGACGACGTCCGGTCCGGCTGGCCGGAGGTCGCCAGGCCAGCGCCCTCGACATCCAGCGCGAGTACTACTCCCGAGCCGTCGAGCATCTCCGGACACGCGAGCCGAACGCGCAGGTCGAGCAGGTCGTCGACCTCTGGGGCCGAACGCTCGACGCGATCGAGTCGCAGGATTTCGCGAAGGTGGACACCGAGATCGACTGGGTCATCAAGCGCAAGCTGTTCCAGCGCTACCAGGACCGATACTCGATGGAGCTCTCCGATCCCAAGATCGCTCAACTGGATCTGGCCTACCACGACATCAAGCGCGGTCGAGGGGTGTTCGATCTGTTGCAGCGCAAGGGTTTGGCCAAGCGGGTCACCGAGGACGAGCAGATCGACGAGGCAGTCGACCTACCGCCCCAGACCACCCGTGCCAAGCTCCGAGGCGAGTTCATCACCGCTGCCCAGGAGGCAGGTCGCGATTTCACCGTCGACTGGGTACACCTCAAGCTCAACGACCAGGCGCAGCGAACCGTGTTGTGCAAGGACCCGTTCCGCTCCGTCGACGAGCGCGTGGAACGACTGATCGCGTCGATGTAGGCCGCGTACTCGGGTCGCTACCGCTCCGGCCACCGAGAAGCAACTAGGCTCGACTGTCGTGGCCACCACCAAAGTCGAGCGCTTGATGAATCTGGTCATCTGCCTGCTGTCGACGCGTCAGTTCCTGACCGCGGAATGGATCCGCGAGAGCGTTGCCGGATACGACGACTCCACCAGTCACGAAGCGTTCAGCCGAATGTTCGAGCGGGACAAGAACGAATTGCGTGACCTCGGCGTCCCGCTGGAGACCGGAACCGCCACCAGGTTCGGTGGCGTCGAGGGGTACCGCATCAATCGCGATGCCTACGAACTGCCCGACATCGAGCTCAGCAGCGAGGAATCGGCCGCCGTCGCAGTAGCGGTCAAACTCTGGGAATCGCCGGAGCTCACCTCTGCAGCACAAAGTGCACTGCTCAAACTTCGAGCCGCGGGAATTCAGGTCGATCAGAACGATGCTGCTACGTCGGTGACCGCGGTTCCCGCGCGAACCCGAGGCTCCGAACCCGCACTGGGCGCTCTGCTGGCCGCCATCGACGAGGGCAAGTCGGTTCGATTCGAGCACCGACCGTCGTTGACCGATCCCTTCACCACCAGAACCGTCCAACCGTGGGGCGTCGTGACGTTCCGCGGCCGCTGGTACCTGGTGGGGCACGACGTGGACCGTGACGACACCCGGACGTTTCGCCTGTCCCGGATCGGCGACGAGGTCAAGGCCTTCGGCCCACCGCAGAGCGTCCGCAGGCCCGACGGTGTCGATCTGCAGGACATCGTTCGCCGTGTCGCGGGGACGTCCTCGGTGTCGGGCACGGCAAGAGTGTGGCTGCACGATGGAAGGGCACTCGAATTGCGAAGGATGGGAACGGTCGTGGGTGCGCAGAGTCTGGGTGACCGCAGCGGCAGCGTCGTCGAGGTTCCTGTGCGGTCCTGGGATTGGGTCTCGCGACTGATCGCGGGTCACGGCGCCGATGCGGTGGTGCTCGAGCCCGCTGAACTGCGGGCCGACGTCATCTCGACCCTGCAGACAGCGGCCGGCGTGGAGAACGAGCAGTGAGCGCGCGACTGTCGGTTCGGCTTGCCAGGTTGCTCAACATGGTGCCGTTCTTCATGGCCAATCCCGGGTTGAGCGCCGAGGAGGCCGCGCGTGAGCTGGGAGTGTCGACGGCAACGCTGATGGCCGATCTCAACCAGCTCTGGATGTGCGGCCTGCCCGGCTACGGTCCGGGTGATCTCATCGATCTGTCCTTCTCCGAGGAGAGCATCGACGTGACGTTCTCGGCCGGGATCGACAGGCCCCTGCGACTGACGTCGACCGAGGCGACTGCGTTGTTGGTTGCGCTTCGATCACTGACGTCGATGCCCGGCATGGTCGATCCCTCGGCCGCTCAACGCGCGATCGCGAAGATCGAGACCGCGGCGGGCTCGGCGGCGGCCAATGTTCCGCTCTCGTCCGATCACGACGGCGCAGGTGCCGAGGAGGGTCCGGTCCCCGGCACCGTCCGGTCTGCGCTACGTCACCGGCACGCGCTGGACCTGACCTACTACTCGGCGTCGCGAGATGTCGTCACCGAGCGGACCGTCGATCCGATCAGGACGGTGGTCGTCGACGACAACAGCTATCTCCAGGCATGGTGCAGGAGCGCCGAGGGTGTTCGCCTGTTCAGGTTCGACCGTATCGACTCGGCAACCGAACTCGACGAGCCGACTGCGCCACCGGAATCGGTCCGCGGGGAGGACGCCTTCGAGATCTTCAACGACGATCCCTCGCTGTCGCAGGCCCGACTGAAGGTGTCGCCTGCCTTCACCTGGATCCTGGACTACTACCCCATGACGCAGGTCGCGGCGGATGCGGACGGGTCGATCGTGGTCACGATGCGGTTCGCGACGCTGCAGTGGATGACGCGATTGACGTTGGGCTTCGGCGGCGGCGTGGCGGTACTGGCGCCTGAATCCTTGGTGAACTCCGTCCGTGACCGGGCTCGTTCGGCCCTGGACGCATACGCCGAGCTCGACGCCACCAGCACGGACGGCACCGTCGGCACATGAACGCGGGGTAAACCCTCACCCGCCGCTGCCGGGGACGGCCCCCGCGGTCGGGTACGCTCGATTCATCTGATCTGGAGGAGGTTCCCATGGGCTTCACAAGTCCCTGGCACTGGGCCATCGTTGCGGTGGTTGTCATCATCTTGTTCGGTTCCAAGAAGCTGCCCGAGGCCGCTCGCGGACTCGGTCGCTCGTTGCGCATCTTCAAGAGCGAGGTGAAGGAAATGCAGAACGACGGCAAGGCCGACACCGATACTGCGACGGCGCAGCCGGCCGCACCCGCCCAGCTGGCCTCGCCTGCTCCCGTCGTGCAGCCGAGCACCGAGGTACAGCACGACGCGAAGTCTGCCTGAGCGACGCCGCTCAGCACACCGGGGTGCCACGTGGGCACCCCGGTTCACTGCTGTCGGTAACGGCCCTGTGCCGCCGGCCGACCGAAGAAGGCTGACCGTAGAACACCATGCGCATACCGTTCGATCCGCGGCGTAGCAAGCGCCGAGCAAATCCCGACGGCACCATGTCGTTGGTCGATCACCTGTACGAGCTTCGAACTCGGCTTCTGTGGTCGTTGTTCGCGGTTGCCGTGACGACGGCCTTCGGGTTCTTCTGGTACTCGCACACGATCCTGGGCGTCGAAAGCCTCGGCGACCTCCTGCGGGGTCCGTACTGCACACTCGATCCCAGTCTCCGTGCGGATCTGAGCAACGACAACCAGTGTCGCCTGCTGGCCACCGGACCGTTCGATCAGTTCCTGTTGCGGTTCAAGGTCGCCTTCACCGCCGGTGTGGTGCTGGCCTGCCCCATTTGGCTGTACCAGATCTGGGCGTTCATCACCCCAGGTCTCTACGCCAACGAACGGCGGTATGCGGTCTCGTTCGTCACCGGGGCCGCTGCCCTGTTCGTCGCCGGAGCCGTGCTGGCGTACTACGTGGTCGCGAAGGGCCTGCACTTCTTGCTCTCGATCGGCGACAACGTGCAGATCACTGCGCTCAGTGGTGATCAGTATTTCGGATTCCTGATCAACCTCCTCATCATCTTCGGCGTCAGCTTCGAGATTCCACTGCTGGTGGTTGCCCTGAACTTCGTCGGAGTACTCACCTACGAGCGGCTCAAGGCGTGGCGTCGTGGTCTGATCTTCGGCCTGTTCGTCTTCGCGGCCATCGCAACTCCGGGGCAGGACCCGTTCTCGATGTTGGCGTTGGCGTTGGCGTTGACGGTGCTCTTCGAGATGGCAGTGCAGATTGCGCGAATTCACGACAAGCGTAAGTTGCGCAAGAGAAGAGACGAATGGGGTGATGTGTCAGATGACGAAGCAACGCGCATCGACGGCGCAGGTTCGATCGAGTCACCGGATGCCGTCGCTCCGACGCCGCCGCTGCGCGGCCTCGATGCCACGACCCGCGCACATGCGGAGTACGACGACACGATCTGACCTGTGCTCGTCCCTCGGGGCCTGCGCATGACCGATCCTGATCTTCCGGTCGTTCCTGCAGGCTCCACTCCTGCGACGACGGTCGACGTGGCATCGAGTCCACGGCCTACCGAGCTGCAGCGCTTCTCGGCAGAACTCGGTTTCCCGCTCGACCGGTTCCAGGTGGACGCGTGCACGGCGCTGGAGCAAAGGCACGGCGTCCTGGTGTGTGCTCCCACCGGTGCCGGAAAGACCGTGATCGGCGAGTTCGCGGTGCACCTGGCCCTCGCCGCGGGACGCAAGTGTTTCTACACCACCCCGATCAAAGCACTGAGCAATCAGAAGTTCGCCGAGCTCACCGCGCGGTACGGGCGTGACACGGTCGGACTGCTGACCGGAGATTCGTCGATCAACCCCGACGCACCGATCGTCATCATGACGACCGAGGTGCTGCGCAACATGCTCTACGCGTCCTCGGACGCCTTGCGGGGGCTCTCGCACGTCGTGATGGACGAGGTGCACTACCTCGCCGACCGATTCCGTGGGGCGGTGTGGGAGGAGGTAATTCTGCACCTGTCCGACGACGTGCGTCTGGTGAGTCTGTCGGCCACGGTGAGCAACGCCGAGGAGTTCGGTGCCTGGATGAGCACGGTCCGCGGTGACACCTCGGTCGTGGTGGACGAGAACCGTCCGGTGCCCCTCTCGCAGCACATCATGGTGGGCCGCCGGTTGTTCGATCTGTTCGACACCCGAGCGCAGTCGGCCGACGGTAGCCAGAAGATCGTCGTCGACCGAGAACTCGTCCGACACGTCAAACAACGTCAGTCCCTCGACACGATGGACCGTTGGCAGGCTCCTCACAGCAGAGGCCGCGGCGGTCGGGGAGGCGGCGGGGGTCGCGGGGGCGGTCAAGGCAGCGGCGCGAACAACCGCCCTCTGGCACGTCCCGACGTCATCGCCAAGCTCGACGAAGAGGGCTTGCTCCCCGCCATCACGTTCATCTTCAGCCGCGCCGGATGCGACGGTGCACTCACCCAGTGCATGCGCTCTCGACTGGTGTTGACCACACCCGAGCAGGCGGAGGAGATCCGATACATCGTCGAGAAGCACACCTCGGAGCTGCCGCGCGAGGACCTGGAAGTTCTGGGCTTCTGGGAATGGCGCGATGCGCTCGAGCGCGGCTTCGCCGCCCATCACGCCGGGATGCTGCCGGTCTTTCGGCACACCGTGGAGGAATTGTTCGTCAAAGGTCTGGTCAGAGCGGTATTCGCTACCGAGACTCTGGCGCTCGGAATCAACATGCCTGCCCGGACCGTCGTGCTCGAGAAGCTCGTCAAGTTCAACGGTGAGACGCACGCAGAGCTGACGCCGGGGGAGTACACCCAGCTGACCGGTAGAGCGGGACGCCGCGGCATCGATGTCGAGGGCCACGCCGTCGTGCTGTGGCAGCCGGGCACCGAGCCGACCGAGGTCGCGGGGCTCGCATCGACCCGTACGTTCCCTCTGCGCAGTTCGTTCGCTCCGGCCTACAACATGTCGATCAACTTGATCGAACAGTTCGGAGCGGCGGATTCTCGCCTCCTGCTCGAGCGGTCCTTCGCGCAGTTCCAGGCCGATCGATCCGTCGTCGGGATGGTCCGCGGTATCGAGAAGAACATGCAGACGTTGGAGGCGCTCGGGGCACGCCTCGGTGGCCCCGACGGGGAGTACTTCGAGTACGCGCGGCTGCGCGAGCGACTCAAGGATCGTGAGAAGACTCTCGAACGCCAGAGCAGGTCCGATCGTCGGGACAACGCCGTCGACTCACTGCGCGCCCTGCGCCGCGGCGATGTGATCTCGGTGCCCACCGGTCGGCGCAGTGGTCTCGCAGTGGTCCTGGAGCCGGACGACGACCGGGCCGATCCGCGTCCACTCGTGTTGACCGAGGACAAGTGGGCCGGCCGACTATCGGCAGCGGATTTCCCCTCTCCAGCAACACCTCTCGGCACGATGCGGCTTCCGCGCTTCGTAGACCATCGCACCGCGAAGACCCGGCGTGATCTTGCGACCGCCCTGGTCACCCGCGGAATCTCACAGCCTTCGGACCGCATCCGACGCAAATCGACCGCAGCGGACGACAAAGAGCTGGCCACCCTTCGACGAGCCATCCGATCGCATCCGGTCCACGCTCGGCCCGATCGCGACGAGCTCGGCCGCACAGGTGAGCGCTACAACCGCCTGGCACGTGAAACGGAGACGATGCGCCAGAAGGTATCGGCTACGACGAACTCACTCGCCCGCACCTTCGATCGCATTCTGGCGTTGCTCGCCGACCGGGGTTACGTCACGGCAGGCAGGGATCCGAAGGTGACCGACGACGGTGCCAGGCTCAGTCGGATCTACTCCGAATCCGATCTCCTCGTGGCCGAATGCTTGCGAGGGGGCCTGTGGCAGGGGCTTTCTCCCGCTGAGTTGGCGGCTGTGGTCTCGGCCGTCGTATTCGAATCGAGGTCCGAGGGAGACATCACCCCGCACGGCCCGACGGCGCCCATCAGGCATGCGTTGACCGAGACCGTTCGGGTGTGGCACGAACTGCGATCCGACGAGGTTCGACACAAGCTCCCGCCGACGAGAGAACCCGACATGGGCTTCGTCAAGGCGATCTACAAGTGGGCGTCCGACCATTCGTTGGTCGACGCGCTCGTCACCGCCGGTGACAATGGCAAAGCGCTCTCCGGCGGAGACTTCGTTCGCTGGTGTCGGCAGGTGATCGACCTGCTCGATCAGGTTCGACTCGCGGCCCCGGAACCGGAACTGTCGAGGACTGCGGCGCGCGCGATTGCTGCGTTACGACGCGGCGTTGTCGCCGTCGATGCCGCGTGAGGAGGCCCGTGTGATGGGGACGTTCGATCGGTACGAGCCGCACCCGGCGGGAGCGAACCGGACTGTCGGGTCGGTACAGCAGGAAGTCGCATGGTCGGGATACCCTACCTCCGACGTAACCGAATTTTCAGTGGAGGCGAGATGAGCGGCCCATACGGTCCGACCGATCCGGACAACAGTTGGTCACGCAAGCCCGACCAGCAGGACGGTGCCGCGAAAGACTCGCCGGAGACGCAGCCCGGCGGTTCCTCGGCCGAGTCGCAAACCCCCACGCCATCGGCGTGGGGTCAGTACGGGCAACCTCCCACCACGCCCACTGCCCCGTACGGAGAATCCACTCCCGGCGCGTACGGGCAGACTCCACCACAGCCCGGCGGACAGTATCCGCAGGGCCAGTACCCACCTGCCGGCTATCCGCAGGGGCAATACCCCCAGGGTCAGTACCCGCAGGGCGGTTACCCGCAAGGGCAATACCCCCAGGGCCAGAACCCCACGACGCAGTATCCGGCAGGGCAGCAATACGGCGCACCCTATGCCGGTGCCGGCACGCCTGCACCGGGCGATTCGGCGTACCAGAATCCCTACGCACCACAGCAATTCGGCCCCGGTCAGAGCGGCCCCGGCCAGTACGGTGCAGGTCAGTACGGCCAGCAGCCGCAGCAGCCCTGGAATCCCAACCAGCAATATCCCAACCAGCAATTTCCCGGCCAGCAGTATCCGAATCGGCCGGGGCCCGGGCAGGCCGGATCGCAGTCCAAGAAGCCCCTGATCATTGCAGGGGCGGTCATCGCAATCGTCGCGGTGCTGGCAGCCGTGGCGTTCTTTGCCTTCGGTCGCACGAAGACGCTCGACACCACGGCGGCCGAAGAAGGCATCCGCACCGTCGTCACCGAGTCCTACGGCGCGTCCGACGTCTCCGGAGTGCTGTGCCCCCAGGACATCGAGGTGAAGAAGGGGGCAAGCGTCGATTGCACCTTGACGGTCGACGGGGCGTTCAAGAAGGTGACGTTGACTTTCCTCGACGACAACGCAAACTACGAGGTCTCGCTACCCAAATAGGTTTCTCGGACCGTCGTTTCAGTTCTTCGACGCCGTGGCCGCCATCGCAGAGACGAGGCGGTTCACGGCGTTCTCGATTCCGAGGGTCTCGGCCAGGACGTTCAGGGCGTCGGTGTCGGCGGGGTGGGGCGGAATCTCGTCGGATTTCGACAGGACGACGTCGGCGTCGGTGACGACACGCACGACGGGCAGAGCCGCGTCTAGGTAGTCGCTCGCGTTGGCCAGTTTCGCCCGGATGCCCTTGGCCATGTCCGAGGACGGGTCGAGGGCCGCAGCGCGCAGTGCCGCAACGGATTCGTACTGCAGCATCAGCGTCGACGCCGTCTTCTCGCCGATACCCTTCACCCCGGGCAGGCCGTCGGAGGCATCGCCTCGTAGCAGCGCGAGTTCCGCATACGCCTCGCCCGCGCGGTGCAGCGGAACTCCGTAGCGCTCGGAAACCAATGCGGGATCGAACAATTCGGCTTTCGCCAACCCGCGACCCACGTACAGGACACGCACCTCGTTCGGCTCGTCGGCAGCAACCTGCAGCAGGTCTCGGTCTCCGCTGACCACCACCACGGGGTCCCGACGCTCGCGCGCGGCCAGGGTTCCGAGCACATCGTCCGCCTCGAGACCCTCCGCGCCTGCTGTCGCGATCCCCAATGCGGCGAGAACATCCATGATCATGTCCACCTGCGGAGTCAGCGTCTCGGGAACCTCTTCGCTCTCGGCAACCTCCGGCGCGGCCTCGGCAACGCGATGCGCCTTGTAGGACGGCACGAGGTCCACTCGAAACTGCGGCCGCCAGTCGAGATCGAGGCACACTGCGAGTCGACCCGGTTCGGTACGAGCGATCAACGCCGAGATCATGTCGAGGAATCCACGGACGGCGTTGACGGGTCTGCCATCCGGGGCCGTAATCGATTCGGGCAGTGCGTAGTAGGCCCTGAACCACAGGCTTGCGCCGTCGAGGAGCAGCAGCGGCGACTTTCCGGGGGCGGTCATGGGGCTCATCTTGCCAAACGGCACTAGCCTGAGGGCATGAGTGTCGATTCTTCGGTCGGTTCCCGGTTCCCCAGCGATGTCTACGCATCCAGGCTCGCCCGCGCAGCACGTCTGACGTCGGACGCGGGCCTCGATGCCCTGCTGATCACTCCGGGACCGGATCTGCAGTACCTGATCGGCTCGAAGGCCAGTTCGTTCGAGCGGCTCATCGCCCTGGTCGTCCCGGCCGACGGCAGCACACCCAGCGTCGTTGTCCCGAGGCTCGAGCTTGCCGCACTGGGCGATTCCGCGGCTCAGGAGCTGTCTCTGGCGCTCGTCGATTGGGTGGACGGCGTCGATCCGTATGCACTGGTGGCCGCGGCAGTTCCGAACGGAACGAAGACGGCCGTCGCCGACGCCACGCCTGCCCTGCACTTCGTACCGCTGGCTGCGGTGTTCGGCACCATGCCGGTGCTCGCGACGGACGTACTCCGCGAACTTCGGATGATCAAGGACGAGGCCGAGATCGAGGCGTTGCGGCGAGCCGGCTATGCCATCGACCGCGTCCACGCCCGCATGGGTGAATGGCTTCGCGTGGGCCGCACCGAAGCGGACATTGCGGCGGACATAGCAGCAGCGATCGTCGAAGAAGGCCACACCGCACCCGAATTCATCATCGTCGGATCCGGCCCGCACGGTGCCGACCCGCACCACGAGGTGTCCGATCGCGTCGTCGAGGCGGGAGACATCGTCGTGATCGACATCGGGGGTCCCGTCGCTCCGGGATACAACTCCGACTCGACCCGGACCTACAGCCTCGGCGAGCCCTCGGCAGAGATCGCCGAGCAGTACGCGGTGCTGGAGCGGGCTCAGCAGGCCGCGGTCGATGCGGTGATTCCTGGCGTCACGGCGCAGTCCATCGATGCGGCCGCTCGCGACGTCCTGGTCGATGCCGGTCTGGGCGAGGCGTTTCTGCACCGCACCGGCCACGGGATCGGTCTGTCGGTGCATGAGGAGCCGTACATCGTTGCCGGTAACGACATCACGCTGACCGAAGGGATGGCCTTCAGCATCGAGCCGGGAATCTACTTCCGCGGCCAGTGGGGTGCGCGTATCGAGGACATCGTCGTCGTCACAGCCGACGGCTGCGAATCGCTCAACCTCAGGCCGCACTCTCTCGCCGTCCTGCCGGTGTGACCGACCCCGGCGAGGCCGAATTCGTCACGGCCGTTCGGTCCAATCCCGCTGTCGCCGAGATACTTTCACGCGCACCGCAGCTCGGGCTTCCCGGGTGGTACCTGACGGCGGGTGGCCTGTTCCAAACGGTGTGGAACCGCCTGGCCGGTCGGGACCCACAGGCCGGCATCCGGGACTACGACTTCTTCTACTTCGACGACTCCGATCTGTCCTACGACGCGGAGAACGCGGTGATCGAGTCCGCGGCCTCGGTGTTCGCCGACCTCGGGGTGGACGTCGAAGTACGCAACGAAGCGCGCGTACATCTGTGGTACGAGCAGCATTTCGGCAGCCCGATCGCGCCGTACCGAAGTACCGAGGATGCGATCGACCACTTCGTCTCCACCACGTGCTGCTTCGGTATCACCACCGATGCGAACGGAACCGACTCGGTGTACGCACCACACGGATTCGACGATCTCTTCGCGGGAATCGTGCGGCCCAACCCGCGTCTACCGATGCGGCACGTGTACGAGGCCAAAGCTGCCCGATGGACGACGGAATGGCCGAACCTGACCGTACTGCCGTGGCCGGAGCGCTAAGGACGTCGAAGCAGCGACCGGCTGCCCAGAACTCGCTGCACCTCGATCGCGATGACGACGCGCGTGGGGTTCTCTCGAGGCTCGCGGTAGCGCTGTGCGTAGCGATTCTCGGCGTCGACAACCGAGTCGCGATCGCTCCTGACCGAAGCCGGGCCCTCCAACGTCAGCCAGCGGGCACCGTCGATCTGGGTGACGGCTGCATAGGCACCGCGGCCTGCGTTGATGGCCTTCTGCGACACATCGTTGGTGATGACGCGGGCAACGTGCGTCTCGGCGTCGTAGGTGAACCCGACGGCGACGACATGTGGAGTGCCGTCCGGTCGCAGTGTCGTCAGAGTGGCCAGGTGCCGCTCGGTCAAGAATTCGATCGCGTCGTCTGTCAGAGCAGTCGCGTCTGCGGGGATGGCGGCCATAACCCGACTGTAGTGAATGCCGCTCGATCAGCCAGACTGATCGCTGTGAGCACACGAGCAGAACCCGCAGCCGGAACCCTGTTGCTGCTGGGCGGAAGAAGCGAAATCGGGCTCGAAGTCGCCACCCGACTCGCCCCGGGTCGAACCGTCGTACTGGCCGCTCGGCGCAGCACCGAACTGGACGCCGAGCGACGGCGAGTGCAGCAGGCAGGCGCGGACGCTGTGCACACCGTCGAGTTCGACGCGAACGCGATGGACTCCCACGCGGAGCTTCTGAAAGAGGTCGCCCGGCAGCACGGTCCGTTGGGGATCGTGGTTCTCGCGTTCGGGATTCTCGGGAATCAAGCACGCGCCGAGGACGACGCTCAGCATGCCCTCGACGTCATCACCACCGACTTTCTGGCTCAGGTCTCGGTGCTGACGCATGCCTCGAAGCTTCTTCGGGCGCAGGGGAGCGGCGACCTGGTCGTGTTCTCGTCGGTCGCGGGTGTTCGAGTGCGACGCACCAACTACGTGTATGGATCCGCGAAAGCCGGCCTCGACGGGTTCGCCAGTGGACTGAGCGACTCGCTGCACGGTAGCGGGGTGCATCTCCTGCTCGCTCGTCCCGGATTCGTCATCGGTTCCATGACCGAGGGCATGACTCCGGCACCCATGTCGAGTACACCCGATAAGGTCGCCGAGGGTGTCGTGAAAGCACTGCGTACGCGACGCGCCACCGTGGCTGTTCCGAGCATTCTGCGACCGGTGTTTTTCGCCATGCACCTACTGCCACAATGGCTCTGGCGCAGGATGCCGCGCTGATGGAGACGCCGGCACCGAGTCCGATCGTGGTCGTGGGAATCGGCGCGGACGGCTGGGACGGACTGTCCCGAACGTCCCGCACGGCAATAGAACGGGCCGAGGTGGTGTTCGGCTCGTCTCGGCAGGTTGCGGGGGTCCGAGAACACTGCGCCGCGACCGAAACCTGGCCGAGTCCGTTGCTGCCGAATCTGCGGCCGATGATCGACGCCCATGCAGGCTCGCGAGTGTGCGTGCTGGCCAGTGGCGATCCGATGTTCCACGGCATCGGAGTGACGTTGGTGCGGGAGTTCGGTGCCCAACGGCTACGAGTGCATCCGGCACCGTCCTCGGTGTCGCTGGCGTGCGCTCGGTTGGGGTGGGCACTTCAGCACACCACGACCGTGTCGTTGGTGAACAGCCCGGTCGAGACGATGTTGCCCGAACTGGCCGAGGGTCGTCGGATTCTCGTACTGAGCCAGGGGAGCAGCACTCCGGGCCGAATCGCGGCAGTGTTGTCCGCCAACGGCTTCGGAGCGAGCGGGATGACGGTGCTCGAGCAGCTCGGCGGTCCCGCCGAGAGGGTCGCTTCAGGAATCGCCCGCGAGTCGGTGTTCGAGAGCGTAGACCCGCTCAATATCGTTGCGCTGGAGTGCGTTCGAGATCCCGATGCAGCCCGGCACAGTCGCATTCCAGGCCTGGCCGATTCCGCCTACATCGGAGACGGTCAGATGACCAAGCAGGAGATTCGAGCACTGACCCTGAGTGCATTGGCACCGGCACCCGGAGAGTTGTTGTGGGACATCGGGGGTGGCTCGGGCACCATCGCCATCGAGTGGATGCGAACCGACAGCTCCTGCCGCGCAGTGACGTTCGAGAGTTCGCGGGCGCGCCGTGAGCAGATCGAGAGCAATGCAGTACGGCTGGGAGTTCCGGGCCTCATGGTGCACGGCGGAGCGCCCGAGAGCTTCACGACCGTCTCGGACGAGGCCGCAGTACCCGACGCAGTGTTCATCGGTGGCGGGCTGACCGGCTCCGGCATGCTCGAGGCGTGCTGGGACGCGGTACGCGCCGGTGGTCGGGTGGTGGCGAACTCGGTGACCGCAGAATCGGATTCGATATTGGTGGCCGCAGCGGCGATGTACGGCGGAGAGCTCCGCAGGTTCCAGATCTATCGCGGTGAACCGCTCGGCGCGTTCACCACGTGGAGACCACAGCTGCCGGTCACGCAATGGTGTGCGACAAAACAGTGGTGTGCGACAAAACAGTGGAGTGCGACCACACGGTGAAGGTCCTGATTCTCGGCGGTACGACGGAGTCGCGGGCACTCGCGTCGGCTCTGGACACGGTGCAGGGCATCGACACGATCACCTCGCTGGCCGGACGCGTCACGAGGCCGATACTGCCCGTCGGACAGACCCGAATCGGTGGTTTCGGTGGGCCGGAAGCCCTTGCGGTGTGGCTGCGAGACAACGCAATCGACGTGGTGGTGGATGCGACGCACCCATTCGCCTCCACCATCGGAGCACACGCCGAGCAGGCCACTCGGGCATCGGGAGTCGCGCTCCTCGTTCTGACACGGCCACCGTGGACCGCGGGCGAGGGTGATCGATGGACCTCGGTTGCGTCGTTGCCCGACGCGGCGTCGGCGATCACCCCGGGCAGCAGGGTGTTCCTCACGACAGGCAGGCAGGGTGTTCGCTATTTCGCGTGTGTCGACCACTCGTGGTTTCTGGTCAGATCGATCGACCCTCCGACCGGCCCGGTGCCGCCGCACATGACGCTGCACCTGAGCCGCGGGCCATTCGACATCGACCACGAGTCGACACTGCTCGCCGACAACAGAATCGACCTGTTGATCACCAAGAACAGCGGCGGCGACATGACGCGAGCCAAGCTCGATGCCGCCCGAGTGACATCGATCCCGGTGCTCGTTGTCGACCGCCCTGTGCGAACCGGCTCGGCACCGACGGTGTTCGACGTCGCGGCTGCCGTGGACTGGTTGGCGAACCGGTCAAGCGCCGCTTCCTGACGACCTGCCCTCTGACGGGTACCGCCGAGAGGTGAACACCTTCGGCCCGCTTCCCGTGTCGACCACCGTGGTCATCGAGGATCCGATGATGAGCAGGCACCGCATGTCGATCGTGTCGGGGTCGAGTCGGCCGAGGGGCACGGTCCGAACGGATTCCTCCGGACTGCCCACTGCGCGTCCGATGACCACCGGCGTCTGCGACGAACGGTGCTCGAGCAGAATCTCTTTCATCGCGGCAACCTGCCAGGTCCGCGACTTCGAGGCCGGGTTGTAGATCGCGATCGCCATATCGGCTCCGGCCACCGCCGCGAGTCGGGCTGCCACGACGTCCCAGGGCTTGAGGCGGTCCGAGAGCGAGACGACTGCGTAGTCGTGTCCCAACGGCGCACCGACGCGACTGGCAACGGCGTTGGCGGCCGTCATTCCGGGTACCACCCGCACCGGCACGGAGTTCCATTGCTGTTCCGCCGCAACCT
This sequence comes from Rhodococcus sp. 077-4, assembly GCF_047782425.1. Lineage (NCBI taxonomy): Bacteria > Bacillati > Actinomycetota > Actinomycetes > Mycobacteriales > Nocardiaceae > Rhodococcus > Rhodococcus sp. 077-4. Next base: position 1,310,576 of record NZ_JAJPWC010000002.1, read on the forward strand.
CGATCACCGCCGTAGCCATCGCGAACACCCCCGGATCGCCCGAGGACACCACGGCTACTCGGCGACCTTGTTTGGCGAGATCGAGTGCGAATGCCGCACGTTCGGACTCGACCTTGTTGTCACTCGAGTGCCGAATCTGTCCGGGCCTGAGCGGTACCCGGTCGATGTAGGTGACGTAACCGACGAGATCGGTGGCGGCGGCCAACTCGGCGCGCACCTCGTCGGTCGTCCAGGCGTCGTCACCGGGACCGAGGCCGACGACAACCACTTCGCCCGTGCGGATGGGTGTTCCGGTTCGGTTGGACGGGCTCGGCACGACGATCATCGAGAAGTACGGCACGTCGTCGGCGTCGGCGGCGTCGAGTACTCGCTGCCGGGGTGTGCTGGCGCGTTCGACGTAGCGTGCCTCGTCCAGCCGGCCCGACCGCTCCAGGGCCTCGAGCACTGTGGGGTATGTCCGGCCCAGTTTCATGATGACGGCGGCGTCGGTGCCGCGCAGCCGCCGCGTGAGTTCGTCGGCGGGCAGCGTGCCGGGAAGCACGGTGAACACCTCGTCACGCTCGACGAGCGGAGTTGCCAGCGCAGCCGAGGCGGCACTGACCGAGGTCACGCCGGGCACAACCTCGACCTCGAAGCGATCGGCCAACCGCTTGTGCATGTGCATGTACGAGCTGTAGAACAGCGGATCGCCCTCGGCGAGAAGCACTACGGACCGCCCGGCGTCGAGGTGCGCTGCCAGCCGGGCGGCAGCGGATTCGTAGAACTCGTCGATTGCACCCTGGTATCCACCGGGGTGCGCCGTGGTCTCGGTGGTGACCGGATAGACGAGATGTTCCTCGAGCTGCCCGTCGCGCATGTATCCGGCAGCGAGTCCGCGGGAAATGCTGCGGCCGTGCTGTGCGCTGTGGAAAGCGATCACGTCGGCCTCGGCGATCACGCGAGCGGCCTTGACGGTCAACAACTCCGGATCGCCGGGTCCGACACCGACTCCCCACAGTTTTCCGGCACCGGTCATTCTTGTTCGCTCGCAATGGCATTGACCGCGGCGACGGTGATAGGGCTGCCGCCACGTCTGCCTCTGACGACCAGATACTCCACGCCGAGGTCGGCCGCGATCAGGTCCTCCTTCGACTCCGCTGCGCCGATGAACCCGACCGGGCCGCCGACGATGGCCGCCGGTTTCGGGGCCCCGGCCGCGAGCATTTCCATCAGGTGGAACAGTGCGGTCGGCGCGTTTCCGATGGCGACGACGGCTCCGCCGAGCTTGTCGCCCCACAACTCCAGTGCAGCAGCCGTTCTCGTGGTTCCCATCCTCTTCGCCAGCTCCGGCACCCGTGGATCGGACAGGGTGCACAGCACCTCGTTGTCGGCGGGAAGTCGGCGACGAGTGATGCCGGCGGCCACCATGTTCGCGTCACACAGAATCGGCGCGCCCGAGTTCAGTGCCGCGCGAGCGGAGGTCACGACGGCTGGGGTGTAGCCGATGGTCTCGGTCAGATCGATCTCTCCGACCGCGTGAATCATGCGCACGACGACCTGTGCGACGTCCGGTGCGAACCGAGACAGATCTGCTTCGGCTCGGATGGTCGCAAACGATTGTCGGTAGATCTCCGCGCCGTCGCGGACGTAGTCGTGCATGCGTTTCACGATAGGGGAGAGGGACACCTCAGCCGGAAGCCGGTCTGGGTCACCTCACGAGACGCGGTAGCCGATTCCCGTCGCGATGACGTCGGTCACCTCGCCCTTGGGCCGTCCGCAACGCCGTTCGCACCCGGACCAATGTTGCCGCTCGTCGCGCGGAGTCATCCGGGCATCGACTGCCGCGGAGAGGTCGGCTCGTACGTCGGCCAACGACTTCTCGCATCCCGGCGATCCGGTGCACGCGCTCACCCGGATCCACGGCGACGCCGCGTCGAAGATCAGTCCCATCGGGGCCAGAACTCGAACGACTTCCTCGGCGGGTTTCTCGTCCAGATCGCACACGATCAGCGACCGCCACGGGGTCATGATCAGTGGGCGGTCGATGGCAGCGAGGAACTCGGCGAGCCGCGCCCCCAATACACCGTTGGCCAACCCAGCAGCCAACGCCACCAGGCCGTCGTCCTGGTCGAGCCACCCGATCGGTGGCACCTCGACCGGGGCAGGCACGGGCAGCGAGGGGCCCGCCGTGAGTCCGAGGCGGTCGACGATTCGGGCCGGTCCGTCGTCCAGTTCGGCTACCCGCCACTGCGATTGCCGCAGTTCGACGAACGCACCGGCGCAGTTCAGCAGCGTCGACACCACGCCGTCGCGGTCCACGCGAACGCCGCTGTCCCGGCCGGCCAACAGCACCGCGTACGACCCGTCGGCCTGGGCGTAGGCTCCGAAATCCGGTTCGAGTCCGCACAGGTCGCCCCGTCCGTCGTCGAGGGCGAACAGCGTCCGACCCGGCAGTTCCGCCAGATCGGCTCGCCCACGCAAGCCCTCGTCCAGCGCACCGACCAGCGTGCGGACATCGGTGAGGCCGCCCACCCGGCCCGACAGAGGTGAGGCCAGGATGTTGCGCACCCGCTCGTGAGTCGAGGACGGAAGCAACCCGACATCGGCCAATCTTGTCGCGAAGCCGTCCGGATCCGACACCGAGCGAACCTGAATATTGCCCCGCGAGGTCAGCTCCAACGTGCCGTCGCCCAGCTCGGCCGCGGCCTGCGCCAGTACGTGCATCTGTCCCGGCAGCACGATTCCGCCAGGCAGCCGGACCCGCGCCAGCGGCCCATCCGCGGCCAGGTGTGTCGTCAGCGCTCCGGGGCAGCCGTCGGGCACCGACCTCTCTGGCGAACTCATGTTCCCCAGGCTACAAGCGCAACGGGTGACCCGATTCCACGCTCGCCCCGGTAGCATTCGATGTTCACGGCTTAGGCCGAGAGGAAACCGGTGAGAATCCGGTACGGTCGCGCCACTGTGACGCCCCTTCGCATCCTTGTCAGACGGGGCCGGAGTCAGACCCTCTCGCCGACGAGCCGAAGAGAAGATCCACCGATTTCAGGGGCGCGAAAACCCCCGAGGAGGGCGTTACCCGTGTTCTTGCTGCTGTCCACGTCGGACACCGATCTGCTCAGCGCCCGTGCCAGTGGAGCCGACTTCACCTGGGGCAACCCCTCGCGACTGCTCGCCGAGGACATCCCGGCGATGGCCGAGTCGGCCGAGTTGATCATCGTCCGGATCCTGGGATCACGGCGGTCGTGGGAGTCCGGCATCGACGCCGTTCTCGCCACCGGACTGCCCGTCGTCGTTCTCGGCGGTGAACAGGCTCCGGATGCGGACCTGATGGAGATCTCGACCGTCCCCGCGAACGTCGCCGCGCAGGCACACAACTACCTGGCCGAGGGCGGTTCCGAGAATCTGCGCCAGCTGTACAACTTCCTCTCCGACACCGTGTTGTTGACCGGTCACGGTTTCGAGGCTCCGCGGCATCTGCCGACATGGGGCCACCTCGAGCGCGACTCGGCGCCGAACCCAGACGGTCCGACGGTGGCGATCCTGTACTACCGCGCTCAGCATCTGGCCGGAAACACCACGTACATCGATGCGCTTGCCACAGCAGTGGAGAACGCCGGAGCCACCGCGCTCCCGATCTACTGCGCCTCGCTCCGCACCGCGGAAGCCGACCTGCTCGACACCCTGAAATCCGCGGACGCTCTGATCGTCACCGTCCTGGCTGCAGGAGGAACCAAACCGGCCGGAGCGTCGGCCGGCGGGGACGACGAATCCTGGAACGTCGCCGAGTTGGCCGCCCTCGACGTGCCGATTCTGCAGGGTCTGTGCCTGACGAGTTCTCGAGCCACGTGGGCCGAGAACGATGACGGACTCTCCCCGCTGGACGTGGCGACTCAGGTCGCGGTACCGGAATTCGACGGCCGTCTCATCACGGTCCCGTTCTCGTTCAAGGAGATCGACGACGACGGCTTGACCACGTACGTCCCGGATCACGAGCGCGCAGCTCGGGTGGCAGGCATCGCCGTACGGCATGCACGGCTGCGGCACATCCCGGCTGCCGATCGCCGCATCGCCCTGATGTTCTCGGCCTATCCCACCAAACATGCACGGATCGGCAACGCCGTCGGACTCGACACTCCGGCCAGCGCGATCGCGTTGATGACCGACATGCGCACTGCCGGCTACGACCTGGGGCCGCTCGACGGTCCGGATTCGGTACCCGGCCTTGCTGCTCGTGACGGTGACGCGCTCATCCATGCTCTGATCGCCCGCGGCGGCCAGGATCCCAACTGGCTCACCGACGCCCAGCTCGAGGGCAACCCCATTCGCATCTCCGCCGCGCAGTACGGCCGGTGGTTCGAGCAGCTTCCCGCGGATCTGCGCGACGGGGTGGTCGAGCACTGGGGCCCCGCTCCGGGTGATCTCTACGTCGACCGGTCTGCCGATCCCGACGGTGAGATCGTCATCGCCGCAATGCAATTCGGCAATGTGGTGATCATGGTGCAGCCGCCGCGCGGATTCGGCGAGAAGCCGGTCGCGATCTATCACGACCCGGATCTGCCACCGAGCCACCACTATCTGGCGGCATATCGCTGGATCTCGGCCGCCCAGGCCGACGGCGGCTTCGGTGCCGACGCGATGGTGCACCTGGGCAAGCACGGCAACCTGGAGTGGCTGCCGGGCAAGACGCTCGGCATGTCCGCGTCTTGCGGAACCGATGCGGCCCTGGGAGATCTGCCGTTGATCTATCCCTTCCTCGTCAACGATCCGGGGGAGGGGACCCAGGCCAAGCGTCGAGCGCACGCCACTCTGGTGGATCACCTGATTCCGCCGATGGCGCGTGCAGAGAGCTACGGAGACATATCTCGGCTCGAGCAACTGCTGGACGAGCACGCGAACATCTCGGCACTCGATCCGGCCAAGCTGCCCGCGATCCGGCAGCAGATCTGGACCCTGATGACGGCCGCGCAGATGCACAAGGACCTCGGCCTCGAGGAGCGCCCCGACGAGGAAGTGTTCGACGACATGCTGCTCAATGTCGACGGATGGCTGTGCGAGATCAAGGACGTGCAGATCCGCGACGGACTGCACATCCTGGGCCAGGAGCCCGTCGGAGACGCCGAGGTCGAACTGGTGCTGGCGATGCTCCGCGCTCGGCAGATGTGGGGCGGCGAGCAGACGGTCCCCGGTCTGCGAGAAGCACTCGGTCTGAGCGAGGACGGCGACGAGGACCGCACCCGTGTCGACAGCATCGAGGCCGTGGCCCACGGACTCGTCGCGGCCATGCAGGCAAGCCAATGGGATCCTGCAGCGGCCGCGCGGGTGGCGGGAGAGCACGGCGCAGTGGTTGCGCAGATTCTGGAGTTCGCCGCGGCCGAGGTCGTACCGCGGCTGCGGGGGACCTCGCGCGAGATCGCCCAGGTGTTGCACGCACTCGACGGCGGTTTCATCGCAGCAGGGCCGAGTGGTTCACCTCTGCGAGGGCTGATCAACGTGCTGCCGACGGGCCGCAATTTCTATTCCGTCGATCCCAAGGCCGTGCCGTCGAAACTGGCGTGGGAGACCGGGCAGGCGATGGCGGAGTCCCTGCTCGCTCGGTACCGCCAGGATCACGGCGAGTGGCCGAAGTCTGTCGGGCTGTCGGTATGGGGCACGTCGGCCATGCGCACCTCCGGCGACGACATCGCCGAGGTGTTCGCCCTGCTGGGCGTCTCGCCGGTATGGGACGAGGCGTCCCGACGGGTCACGCGACTCGAAGTAATCGACCTCGAAGAACTCGGCCGTCCCCGCATCGACGTGACGGTGCGTATCAGCGGCTTCTTCCGTGACGCGTTCCCCCACGTGCTGGCACTGCTCGACGATGCGGTCCGGATGGTCGCCGCGTTGGACGAGCCGGCCGAGCAGAACTTCGTGCGGGCGCACGCGCAGGCCGATCTGGCCGAGCACGGCGACGAACGACGTTCCACCACAAGAATTTTCGGATCCAAACCGGGCACGTACGGTGCGGGTCTGCTGCAGTTGATCGACAGCAAGACCTGGCGCAGCGACGACGACCTGGCGCAGGTCTACACCACGTGGGGCGGCTTCGCGTACGGTCGCGGTCTCGACGGCGTTCCTGCCTCGGACGACATGCGCACCGCCTACAAGCGCATTGCCGTCGCCGCGAAGAACACCGACACGCGTGAGCACGACATCGCCGATTCCGACGACTACTTCCAGTATCACGGCGGCATGGTCGCAACGGTGCGTGCGTTGACCGGGAAGTCGCCCGAGGCGTACATCGGCGACAGCACACGACCGGAATCGGTTCGTACCCGCACCCTTTCGGAAGAAACCGCACGGGTGTTCCGGGCCCGCGTGGTGAACCCCAAGTGGCTCGAAGCGATGCGTAGGCACGGCTACAAGGGCGCGTTCGAGATGGCGGCGACGGTGGACTACCTGTTCGGCTACGACGCGACAACCGATGTGGTGCAGGACTGGATGTACGAGAAGCTGGCCGAGACGTATGTGCTCGACGAGCAGAACCAGAAGTTCATGCAGCAGTCCAATCCGTGGGCGCTGCACGGCATTGCGGAGCGGTTGCTCGAGGCAGCGGAGCGAAAGATGTGGGCCGAGCCGGACAAGCAGATTCTCGACGGGTTGCGCCAGGTGTATCTGGAAACCGAGGGCGAGCTCGAAGGGGACTAGCGACGTACTCTGAGCGGTATGGCTGCCACCTTCGAAGATATTGCCAAGGGCAAATACGTACTGCTGACGACGTTCAAGAAAGACGGCACCGGGGTGCCGACGCCGCTGTGGGGTGCCCTCGACGGAGATCGGCTGCTCGTCTGGACGGTGGCCGATTCGTGGAAGGTCAAGCGCATTCGCCGCAACTCGGCAGTCACCCTTGCCCCGTGCGACATGCGCGGTAACCCCCAGGGCGACGCGGTCGACGCGCGGGCCGAGATTCTCGACGCGACCGAGACCGAGAGGGCCCGTGCAGCGATTGCGTCCAAATACGGCATCCTCGGATGGCTCACCGTCAAGGGCAGCGTGCTGCGTCGGGGCAAGAGCGGCTCGGTCGGGCTGGCGATCACCGCAGCCTGAGTCGCGATGGACACCATCGATCGCATGCGTGGTTCCGAATGCTTCATGATGCAGCTTCCCTGCTGCCGGAATGGAGCACCACGTGCCTATCGCTGTGACCGATTACAACCATGTTCGCCTCACCGTCAGTGACATCGACCGCTCTCGGTCGTTCTACGACTCGGTGTTCGGCTTCGACGTCGCGTACTCCTGGGATCCCGACGCGGACGAGGAGACCAAAAAGGCACTGTGGTTCCTGTTCGGCGGTGTCATCTACAAGTTCGGCGGCGGGCTGCTCGGTCTACGACCGGTCGCACCGAGCGACGACACCTTCGCAGAAGACCGCTGCGGCCTCGATCACCTGAGTTTCACCGTCGACACCCGGGCTGCACTCGAGGATGCCGTGAAGACGCTCGACGAGTTGGGCATCGCGCACGAGGGCATCAAGGACGCAGGCCCAGGTTTGTCGATCGTCGAGTTCCGCGATCCCGACAACATCGCTCTCGAACTCTCAGGTCCCGACAAGTAAACCCACTACTGCGCTGCGCTCACCGAGGACATGTGAAAGTCGGGGATGCGCAGCGGCGGCATGGCCGTGCGAGTGAACCAGTCCTTCCACTCGCGCGGCAGTGTTGCCTCGGTCGTGCCCGCCTCGGTGACGCGTCGTAACAGGTCGATCGGGCTCTCGTTGAAGCGGAAGTTGTTCACCGCGCCGGTGATTCGACCGTCCTCGATCAGGTAGACGCCGTCTCTGGTCAGTCCGGTGAGCAACAGCGAGGTCGGATCGACCTCGCGGATGTACCAGAGCGTGGTCAGCAGCAGGCCGCGCTCTGTTGCGGCCACCATCTCGTCCAGACGGGTATCGGTGCCGCCGGTCATGACGAGATTGTTTCCCGGTACCGCGACGGGTGCGCCGAATTTCTGCGCCGCGGCACGGGGATAGGACAAGGCCGCGACCGAACCGTCGCGCACCCAGTCGACGCGCTCGATGTCCAGGCCGTTGTCGAACACCGACACCGAATCACTCGACGATCCGGCGACCACGAACGGCGCGTACTCGAGTCCAACTGCGCGTGGATCGGAGTACAGCGTGAGCGGCAGATCGGTGAGCTTCTCGCCCACACGCGTTCCGCCTGCCCGCGAAAGCGCGGTGCGGCCCTCCTGCGCTCCGCGTCCTTCCATGGTCCACATCAGGTAGATCATCAGATCGGCCACGGCCGACGGCGGCAGCACGGTCTCGTAGCGACCGGCGGGCAGTTCGATCGTGTTCCGAGCCCAGCCGAGACGGGTGGACAACTCGGCCAACATCGTTTCGACGGACACGTCCTGGAAGTCGGTCGTCCCGGCGCCAACCCAGGCGCTCGCCCCGGAGCGCTTGCCGTTGATCTCCACCGATCCGGTCGGTTGGGTGAAGGTGCGGCGCAGGCCGGTGGAAGTTCCGAGCCAGACGTTGTCGACGGTGTGCTGGGCGAATCCGTACAGCGTGTCGTCACCGTCGAACCCGACGTTCAATTCCGTTGCCAGCGTGCCGAACACGTCGATCGACGTGTGCTGTGCACCGCGGTCCCAACCGTCCTGGCCGGAGGCTGCACCGACCGGATCGTCGTGCAGAAGCGGCATCGCGTCGTCGGCGGGCTGCGCCGATCGGGCTGCCGCTTCGCTTGCACGCACGACGGCCTCGATGTCGTCCGGGTCGACACTCGTCGACGACACGGTGCCTACGCGAGAGACGGTGCCCACGCGAGAGACAGTGCCCACGCGAGAGGTGTCCGCCTCTCGCACGATCGAGATCACTTCCCACCGCCTGGAGGTGGCAATGCCGTTGGTGGTCATGGAGTTTCCGGCCCACCGCAGTGTTGCGTCACTGGAGTCGGTGACGATGACGATGGTGTCGTCCACGCTCGCGCAGGCGAGCGCGCGTTCGATCACCTGCTGCGGCGCGATCATCGACCTGCCTCCGATCGGGTGTTGAGTACGTTGACGCCGCGAAAGAGCGCGACGGGGCAGCCGTGGCTGACGGCGGCCACCTGGCCTGGCTGAGCTTTCCCGCAGTTGAATGCGCCGCCGAGCCGCCAGGTGGACTGTCCGCCGAGCAGTTCCATCGAGCCCCAGAATTCGGTGGTCGTCGCCTGGTACGCCACGTCACGCACCTGGCCGTCGAGCACGCCGTTGCGGATCCGGTAGAAGCGTTGGCCGGTGAACTGGAAGTTGTAGCGCTGCATGTCTATCGACCAGGATTTGTCACCGACGACATAGATGCCGTCCTCGACCTCACCGATGACGTCGGCGGTGGATCGGTCGGTGTCGGGATCGGCCTGCAGCGATACGTTCGCCATCCGCTGGATCGGAACGTGGTGCGGGGAGTCGGCGTACGAACACCCATTGGACCGCTCCAGCCCGAGCTTGGGGGCGAAGACGCGATCGAGTTGGTAACCGACCAGCGTTCCGTCGCGGACCAGATCCCATTTCTGCGAGGCCACTCCGTCGTCGTCCCAACCGATGCTGGCCAGTCCGTTGGTCTCGGTTCGGTCGGCGGTGACGTGCATGATGGGCGATCCGTATCGCAACGTACCCAGCTGGTCCGGGGTAGCGAACGAGGTGCCGGCGTAGGCGGCCTCGTAGCCGATTGCCCGATCGTATTCCGTTGCGTGCCCGATGGATTCGTGAATGGTGAGCCACAGATTGGTCGGATCGATGACCAGGTCGGTCGGTCCGGCCACCACGGACGGTGCCTTCACCTTCTCGGCCAACCATTCGGGGATGCGGGCCAATTCGTCGGCCCAGTCCCACGTGCTGTGCTCACCCAGGTATTCCCAGCCGCGTCCGACGGGTGGTGCGAGCGTGCGCATGGTCTCGAACGCACCGGCGGATCGATCCACCGTGGTGGCCTCGAACTGCGGATGAAGTCGCACCCGCTGCTGAGTGATGCTGCTGCCTGCCAGATCCGCGTAGAACGACTGCTCCTTGACCTGCAGAACCGAGGCGGTGACGTGGTCGACGCCGTCCGAAGCGGCCAGTCGAGACGAATACTCTGCCAGCAGAGCCACCTTCTCTCCGGTCGGTACCTCGAACGGGTCGACGTCGTACTCGGAGACCCAAGTCGCATTCGCGTACACCGGCTCGGCAGCAAGCTCGACGCGTTCGCGGTTGAGTGCGCGCAGCGCTGTCGCCACCTCGACTGCACTCCGAGCGGTGGTTGCGGCTGCGTCGATGCCGAGTTCGGCGTGAGAGGCGAAACCCCAGGTGCCGTCGACCACGACCCGCACGGCGAGACCGATCTCACCGGCATCGATTGCCGACTGAACGGAGCCGTCGCGCAACGAGAGCGACTGCGTCGTCAACCGCTGCACGCGAACATCGGCGTGGGTCGCCCCTGCCGCCCGTGCCGTACTCAGTGCGGCGTCCGCAATGGCCCGCAAGGGCAGAGCGAGGAAGTCTGCATCGACCGACCGATCCGATTGTCTCGTCACAGATGCTGACGCTAGCCGAACTGTTGCCAACCGAGCCGAACGACCATCCCCACCACCACGACGAGCAGAACGATTCGGACGAATCCGGCTCCTCGTGCGACCGCTGTCCTCGACCCGAGAACGGCACCGAACACGTTGCACACAGCCATGGCCGCGCCCAGCTGCCAGTAGACGCTGCCGGTGACGGCGAAGAAGGCCAGGGCGCCGATGTTGGACCCGACGTTGATCACCTTGGCCATCGCAGCACTGCGCACGAACTCCGTTCCGAGCATCGTGGCGAAGACGATGATGAGAAACGTCCCGGTGCCCGGCCCGAGGATGCCGTCGTAGAAGCCGATTCCCGCCGCTGCGAGCGCGACGACGATCAGAACCTTGCGATGGGTCGGCGGCGACGGCGCTGCCGTTCGACCGATGGTCGGACGGCACGTCACGAGAACGGCCACGCCGACGAGCACGACCATGATGATCGGGACGAACAGTTCGCGGTCGATCAGAGACACCGCAGCGGCTCCGGCCGCCGAGGTCACGGCCGCGAGGACACCTGCCGGGATCAACACCGTCCAGTTCAGCGTGACTTTCCGCGCGAAGGTGACGACGGCGGCGACGGTACCGAACACAGCGGTCGCCTTGTTGGTCGCCAGCGCTGCCTGCTGAGTGAGCTGAGGTGCCACGAGGAGGATCGCTGGCAGCAGGATGAGACCGCCTCCGCCCACCACGGCATCGACCCAGCCTGCTGCCGTCGCGGCCACCATCAGCAGTCCCCAGTCGGCAGCAGTCATACGGCAAACTCAATCACATGCGTCGATTCAGTCTGTGGCTCCGTGGGCAACCCTTCGTGGCCGATGCACTGCTGGCGCTCGGACTGTTCGTCGTCGAGATCCTGGTGTTCGTCAGCTCGGTCGACGGGCTGAACGGACCGTTGTTCCTGGTTTTCTCGGTGGTGCTGACGGTTCCCGTCGCGTGGCGGCGCCGACTACCTCGCTCCATCGCCGCGCTGGCACTCGCGACGACGCTGACCTCCGACATCGCAGGACGCATGGCGGGCGACGCCTACAACGGTCATCCGGCCGCCCTGGCGCTGCCGATCATGCTCTACACCCTGGTCGCGTACGTGGGTCGAGCGCAGGGAGCCGTCTATGCCGTCGCGCTGGCCGCATACACCGTCGGCTCACTGTTCCTGTTCGACCAGCCGGTGCTGACGACCTTGCTGTTCGGCGCACTGCTGTACGCACTGTCGTGGGTCGCCGCCGAGTTCCTCGGAGCGCGCAGGGCCTACGACGAAGCGATGCAGGCCCGTCTGATCGTGGCCGAGTACGACCGCGACCGTCGAGCCGAAGATGCTGTGCACATGGAGCGCACGCGTATCGCTCGCGAACTGCACGACGTCATCGCCCACGGTGTCAGTGTCATGGTGGTCCAGGCCGACGGCGCCTCGTACGCGATCAGGCGCAATCCCGAACGTGCGGAGCAGGCAGTCGCGAACATCTCCGCCACCGGTCGGCTGGCGCTGGCGGAGTTGCGTCGAACCGTCGCACTGCTGCGCACGTCACCGGAATCGGACGACATGCCTCAGTACGGCACCGCAGGCCTTGCTCGCGTCGTCGAGATGATGGGTCGTGCCGGACTGAACGTCGAACTCGAACAGACCGGGAACCTCGACGACATCAGCCCGGCGATCAGCCTCGGAGTCCACCGCCTGGTGCAGGAATCGCTCACCAACGTCCTGCGGCATGCAGGACATGCTCCACGTGCAGTCGTGAAGGTCGTGCGCGAGGACGAGGTGGTCACCGTCGAGATCTCCGACAACGGTTCGGGCGGCGGAACGTCGTCGACGGGGGGCGGCGGACACGGTCTGCTCGGGATGCGCGAACGAGTCGCTGTACTGCAGGGCACTCTGCAAGCCGGTCGAACTCCACACGGTAATTGGCTCGTGCGGGCAACGCTTCCGATCGAGTGAGGGCTAGGTTGGATCGGTGCCGATCACCGTTGTCGTCGTGGACGACCAGGAACTGATGCGCATGGGATTGAACATGGTGCTCGAGGCACAGGACGACATCGAGGTGGTCGGGGAGGCCTCCGACGGCGCAGGTGCCGTCGAGGCCGTCGCCCGACTGGCACCTGCTGTGGTGCTGATGGATGTTCGCATGCCCGGCATCGACGGGGTGGCCGCAACCCGAACCATCACCGAATCCGGTTCCGAGGCAAGGGTTCTGGTGATGACGACCTTCGATCTCGACGAACACGTTCTGGGTGCTCTACGTGCCGGTGCAAGCGGATTCCTGCTCAAGGACACACCACCGGAGGACTTGGTCTCGGCAATTCGCAGCGTGGCCGCAGGCGATGCCGTCGTGTCGCCGAAGGTCACCAAACGTTTGCTCTCGCGGTTCGTTGCCCAGTCTTCGCCGAGCACCGATGCGTCGATTCTCGACGCGCTCACCGCACGTGAGCGCGAGGTACTGATTCATCTGGCGACCGGTTTGTCCAACGCCGAGATCGCGGCGGTGCTGCATCTGTCGGAGGCGACGATCAAGACTCACATCGGCCGAATTCTGACGAAGCTGAGTGTCCGAGATCGAGTCCAGGCCGTCGTTCTGGCGTACGAGACCGGTCTCGTCCGACCGGGTTCGTAGAGAACTTCCCGGCAAGCTGGACGAGTCGGGAGCGATTTCGACGCCCCGTGCGTTGTACGAATGAAGCGAAGAAAGGACCGTCATGCTCGCTCTGTTCGTACTCTATGTCGTGGTCGAGGTTGCAGCGCTTGTTGCCGTGGGAAATGCGCTCGGTGTGCTCTGGACCGTCGTGCTGTTGATCGGCGGATCCCTGGTCGGCTCTGTGCTGGTGCGCTCGCAGGGCAGGCGCGTGTTGGACGGTCTGCGGAGGGCGTCGCGAGGCGAGCGGTCGGCGGGCGGTGCGGTGGCCGATGGTGCCCTGTTCGCAGCAGGGTCGGTTGCAATGTTCGTGCCCGGACTGGTCACCACCGTGATCGGCCTGCTGTTGTTGATCCCCCCGACGCGCTGGCTGCTGCGTCCCGCAGTGATGTGGGCCGCCGCGCGCTGGCTGCCTCAGGTTGCGACCGCGACACGACGCATGCGTCCCACCGTCATCGACGGCGAGATCCTCGACGATCGAGTGGACGGCAGTACGCAAGCGTCGACGGCATCCGGATCGCTGATCCTGAAAGGACAGGTGATCGAGGCCGACCGGATCGATCTCACGCCAGGGGATTTCCGAAAGCGCAACCCGTAGGGGCACACTGGTAATCCGTGACCACCGAATTGTTCTGCGGCGGACGGATCTACAGTCCGATGGCGTCGGACGCCACCGCGATGGCCGTGACCGATGGGATAGTCAGTTGGATCGGTGAGGATCGCACCGGGCGAGCGCTTCATCCAGGAGTCGACGTCACCGACCTGGCCGGTGCCTTCGTGGCACCGGCATTCGTCGACACTCACGTGCACGTCACCGATCTGGGACTGTCGCTGATCGGACTCGACCTGTCCGACTGCTCGTCACTCGTCCAGTGCATGAGGATGCTCGCCGAGCATGCATCGGAGTCACCGACCGCACTCGTCTGGGGCCACGGCTGGGACGAATCCGAGTGGCCCGAACGCCGCGCACCGTCGACAGCCGATCTCGATACAGCGGCTCCGGGTCGCCCGGTGTATCTCACTCGCATCGATTCGCACTCGGCCGCGGCCTCCACACCGTTGCGAGTCGCCGCGACCGGCATCGAATCTGCCGGCGGTTTCTCGCCGCAGGCTCCGCTCACCGCCGACGCACACCACCTCGCGCGGACGGTGGCTCGCTCCATGCTCACCACCGACACCCGTACCCGGGCTCGCATGGCAGCGCTCGACCACGCCGCCGCGCAGGGAATTGTCGCCGTTCACGAATGCGCCGGTCCGATCATCTCGGGTGTCGACGATTTCCGTGAACTGATGGCGACCGAGCACGGGGTGGAAGTTCGCGGCTACTGGGGGGAGCTGGTGGAGACGGCCGAGCAGGCACAGCAGTTGCTCGGCGACACCGGAGCCCATGGGCTGGCCGGTGACATCTTCGTCGACGGCTCGCTCGGATCGCGCACCGCGTGGTTGTCGTCGCCGTATGCGGACGGCCCAGGATCGGGTGTGTCGTACGAGGACGTCGACGCGATAGCCGCGCACATCTCGGCCTGCACCACGGCCGGAGTTCAAGCAGGGTTCCACGTCATCGGTGATGCTGCGGTGTCGGCTGCTGTTCTCGCGTTCGAGCGGGTGGTGGCCGAGCTCGGAACTCCTGCTGTCGCTGCGCGCGGGCACCGGCTCGAGCACTTGGCGATGGTGACACCGGACCAGGCCGATCGATTGGCCTCGTGGGGTGTGATCGCCAGCATGCAACCGATGTTCGACGCGATGTGGGGAGGTTCGGACGGACTGTACGCACAGCGGCTCGGTGCGGATCGAGCCGCCGCGCTCCATCCGTTCGCCCGCCTGGCGTCGGCGGGGGTTTCCCTCGCTTTCGGTTCGGATGCACCGGTCACCCGACTCGATCCGTGGGCAACGGTCGGAGCTGCCGTCAACCACCACACCCCGGGCAGTGCCATCTCGCCGAGGGCAGCCTTCTCGGCCGCCACGCGCGGCGCGTGGCGCGCGGGCGGAGTCCGAGACGGTCTCGCCGGCACCCTGGTGCCCGGCGCACCCGCGTCGTTCGCGGTGTGGAACGTCGACGAACTCGTCGTGCGTGCTCCGAAGGACAGCGTCCAACGGTGGTCCACGGACCCTCGCGCGGGAGTAGCGCCCTTGCCCGGTCTCGACCCGTCGTCCGAGCGCCCTCGGTGCTCCATGACCGTCCACCGTGGACAGGTCATCCATGAGCAGTGACAAGGGCTCGCTTCCCGGAACGGTGTTCACCCGAGGGGAGCGGTTGCGCCGGACGGCTGTGTCCACGCTGCTGTCCGTCGCCGGCGGCGCGCTGATATTCGGCAGCTTTCCTCCGCGAACCCTGTGGTTCCTGGCACCGCTCGGTATTGCGCTGCTGGCCCTCGTTCTGACCGGCTTCGGCGGGCGAAGGTCGGTGCCACTGAAAGCGGGATTCGGCTACGGGTTCGCCGCCGGACTCGGATTCTTCGTTCCGCTGCTTCCGTGGATCGGGGTGTACGTGGGACCGATGCCCTGGCTGGCACTCGCTGCAGCCGAATCCGTGTTCGTCGGCTTGTTCGGCGTACTCGGTGTGCTGGCAGCACGCAGTTCCTGGTGGCCTCTGGCGATGGCGTTGGCGTGGAGCCTGACCGAATGGCTGCGATCGAGCGTCCCCTTCGGGGGCTTCCCCTGGGGCCGGTTGGCTTTCGGACAACCCGAGGGCTGGCTGCTGCCCTTGGCGAGCATCGGCGGGGCACCGTTGCTCAGTTTCGGTGTGGCACTGACCGGAACCGGAACGGCGGCGCTGCTGGTTACGGTCGGTCGGCGAGACGGAATGCGTTCGTACCTCGGACCGGTCGCCGCAACGACCGTCGCGTCCATCGTGGCGCTCGCATTGCTACCGACGCTGCACACCGACGACACACCCGAGGGGAACGAACGGACGGTGACCGTGGCAGCCGTCCAGGGAAGCGTTCCGCGACTCGGCCTGGACTTCAATGCACAGCGGCGAGCGGTTCTGGACAATCATGTCAGGGAGACGATGGCGCTGGCCGCCGATGTCGAAGCAGGTAGGCAGCCCGCCCCTGATCTCGTCGTGTGGCCCGAGAACGCATCCGATATCGATCCGTTGAGGAATTCCGATGCTGCAACGCTCATCACACAGGCATCGGTGGCTGTCGGTGCTCCGATTCTCGTCGGCACGGTGCTGGTCAATGCCGATGGCACGAACACGAATTCGGTGATTGCGTGGAACGGTACGAATGGGCCGGGTGAACGGCACGACAAGAAGATCATTCAACCGTTCGGCGAATACTTGCCTTTCCGAAGCTTTTTTCGATTGTTTTCGGAATATGCCGACCGAGCGGGTTATTTCGTTCCCGGTACCGGAAACGGAGTGGTACGCACTGCGGGAATAGCCGCCGGAATAGCCACGTGCTATGAGGTCGCATTCGATCGCGCCCTCGAAGAATCGGTCCGCGCGGGCGCGGAGTTCATCGCGATTCCCACCAACAACGCGACCTTCGGCGACACCGAAATGACCTATCAACAACTCGCGATGTCCAGAGTGCGGGCCGTCGAGCACGGCAGAACTGTCGTGGTGGCCGCTACGAGCGGCGTCAGCGCGATCGTCTCGCCGAGCGGTGACGTCCTGCAACAGACGCCGCTCTTCACCGCTGACGTGCTGGTGTCCAGAGTTGTACTGCGACAATCGCAGACCGTTGCCACTCGCCTCGGCTCCGGATCCGAGCTGGTGTTGTGCCTGGCCGCGGTCGTAGCTCTCGGCGCGGCACTCGTGACCGGCCGGCGGCGCCCGTCCTCCTGAAACAATCGACGAGTCGGTAATTTCCTCGTGTTTCACATCTCGGAGTTCGAAAACGACGGCCGACGTCATGCGACTCGCCGTGCCGAGTCATTCGTTCGACCGAATAGCATCTGTTCGAGTGGCACTGGAGGTCACTTCTGTAACAGGCTGAAGGCGGCAATCGATGGTTCTTATGATTACTGCACAAAAGAATCCGATCGATGTTGTATCTTTGAGGGCCGCTGAAGGTGCTTCACACCGAACTTCGAGTGCGACTTCAGCGGGCGGTCGACGATCTCGCGTCGATGTGAAAGTCCGTATCGACGCGAACTTTCGAGAGTGTCGTACGCCTGGCGGGGAGGGGATGTTCGTGTTGTACGAGTTGTCGAAACCGACGGAGCCCAGTCGCTCGATTCACAAACCGGCGGTCTGGTTCCCAGCATAGAACCAGGACTCCGCCCTGTTTCAATCCTGTCGGCAGTGTGCGACGAATCGATACAGAGCTCTATCACCACCGAACGTGTGTGAATCGACACGAACGCAGACCAGAACGGAAACCAGAATTGCTCAATCGCGCGCACAGGCCGCCGCGGCTCGACAGTCCGAACCGAACCGACTCCGGGTCGACCAACCTGGCGTCGGGTCTCGCGACCGCGACCGTGCCGCCGAAAGGCAAGTGAATGCGCGCAGCAATTACCGGGGGCTCTCAGACGCCTCCGACAGGCTCCGGTTTCGAGAACGGCTTCCCGCTGTCGTCTGCGCAGCGAGGCATGTGGTTCGCCCAGCAACTGGCCCCTGACGTCCCGGTTTGCATCGCTCAGTACGTCGACCTTCGCGGCAACCTCGACATCGCCGTTCTGCAGGACGCGACGGCTCTCGCCGCACACGAATTCCAATCCGCTTACCTGCGCCTGGCCGAGGTGGACGGCGAACCCGTTCAGATGGTCGATCACTCCATCGACCAATCCGTGCACTATCTGGACCTGCGGGGCCAGGACGATCCCATGGCAGCCGCGTTGCGATGGATCGACGAGAACTACGTCGAACCGGTCGACATGGAGAACGATCCCCTCGTCGAGAGCTGGATCATTCAGGTCGAGGACGATCGCAACCTCTGGTACAGCAAGATCCACCACGTCGCTCTCGACGGCTACGGGGCAATGACGCTCGTCAATCGCACCGCAGCGCTCTACACGGCTGCGGTCGAGCACACCGACCCTGCCCCCAACAAGGCTGCCGAGCTACGCAGACTGTACGAGCTCGATCAGGAGTACCGGACGTCGACTCGTTTCGAGTCCGACAAGGAGTACTGGACGGCGCGTGCCGTAGACATCCGCGACGGCGCGTCTCTGTCCAATACGTCCGGCCGCACGGTCGCAGCGAGCAAGTTGCGCAGTGTCGCGCTGCCCGAGGACGTCGTCACCGCACTCGAAGGATCGGACGCGAGCAAGGGCGGAACCGCTGCGGCGGTGTTCATCGCCGCCTTCGGCTGCTACCTGTCCCGAATGACCGGGCGCGAGGACGTCCTCGTCAACATTCCGGTGTCCGCCCGCACGACAGCACTGCTGCGCCGATCCGGGGGAATGCTCGTCAACGTCGCACCCATCCCGATCCACGTGTCCCCGGACGCCACCGTCGGCGACCTCGTGCAGCAGGTGCAGCTCGAGCTGATGGGAGCTCTGCGCCATCAGCGCTTCAGCATCGAGGACATCCGGCGGGAACTGGCCGCCTCCGGTAGTGACAAGCAGCTTGCCGGCCCGATGGTCAACATGATGCTGTTCCATCAGCAGATCAATTTGGGTTCGATAGTCGGCGAGTTCAACATCGTCACCTCGGGTCCGGTCGAGGACCTGTTGGTCAATGTCTACCAGAGCGGTTCCCCGGCAAGGACATTCGTCGACTTCAGAGCCAACCCGAATCGGTACGACGACGGTGATCTCACCGCACACCATACGAGCTTCGTCGAGATGGCCGAGGCGTTCATCGCGGCGGGACCCGAAGTCGCCGTCGTCGATGTACATCCGGACAGCGCCCGGGAAGGCCGGCGACGTCGCCGTGTCGCCGACCAGCTCGAGTACTGGACGGAGCGGCTGGCCGATGCCCCGGAACTTCTCGATATTCCCAGCGATCGTCCACGCCCCTCTCGAATCGGTCACGTTCGCGCGTCCCACCAGGTCACGATTGCATCCTCATCCTGGTCCTCGGTGGCTCGACTGGCGGCCGACCGGTCCACGACGGCGTTCGTGGTGCTCGAAGCCGCTGTCGCCGTGCTGCTTTCACGGCTGGCCAACACCGACGACGTGTCGATTGCCGTGCCGACGGCTGCAGGCGACACCGTGGTGCTGCGAACCCGTCCCGATGCTCGGCAGACGTTCGCCGACTTCGTCGAAACGACGGGAACCGATTTCGACGCAGCCATGGCGCACGCCGAGGTGTCGTTCGACGCCATCGTCGACGCTCTCGGTCTGTCCCGATCGGAATCGCACAACCCCCTCGCCCAGGTTGCGCTCCGATTCGGCCCTGCCGCGCTGCCGCGTGATGGAGTCGACCTGGACCTCGTCGTCACGGTCGACGAGTCCGATTCTCCGACAGTCGATTTCGATTACGCCACAGAACTGTTCGATGCCGCGAGCATGGCGCAACTCGGTCGCCGTGTCGTGCGGATCCTCGACGCGCTGACGAGCGAGCCCGATCTGCTGATCGGTGACGTGGACATTCTCTCCGCTGCCGAACGAACTCGCCTGGCTCCGGTTCGTGGTCCGCGGTCTGTGGTGGGTGTGGTGTTGCCGGAGTTGTTGGCTGGTGCGGTGGGTGTTGCTGGTGTCGGTGGTGTTGCGGTGGTGTCGGGGTCGCGGTCTGTTTCTTATGGTGAGTTGGATGCGGCGTCGTCGCGGTTGGCGCGGATGTTGATGTCGAGTGGTGTGGGTCCGGGGTCGTTCGTGGCGTTGGCGTTGTCGCGGTCGGTGGAGTCGGTGGTGGCGGTGTGGGCGGTGGCGAAGGCCGGTGGTGCGTTCTTGCCGGTGGATCCGAATTATCCGGTGGATCGGATCGAGCACATGTTGGTCGATTCCGGTGCTGTGGTGGGTGTGACGTTGGCTGCGCATCTGGGTGCGGTGTCGGGTGTCGGTGGGGTGTCGTGGGTGGTGCTCGATGATTCCGATGTGGTGGCGGATCTGGCGTTTCGGTCGTCTGCTCCGGTGTTGGATGCCGAGCGTTCGGGTGTGTTGCGGCTCGATGATGCGGCGTATCTGATTTATACGTCGGGTTCGACGGGTGTGCCCAAGGGTGTGGTGGTCACGCATCGTGGTGTGGGCAATCTTGCTGCGGAGGAGCGGGTTCGGTTCGGTGTGGGGCCGTCGTCGCGGGTGTTGGCGTTTGCGTCGCCGAGTTTCGATGCTTCGATTCTCGAGTTCGTGTTGGCGTTTTCCGGTGGGGCGACGATGGTGATTGCGCCGCCGTTGGTGTTCGGTGGGGTGGAGTTGGCGTCGTTGCTTGCTGCCGAGCGGGTTTCTCATGCGTTCGTCACGCCTGCGGCGTTGGCGTCGGTGGATCCGGTGGGGTTGGATTCGGTGCAGGTGGTGGTGACCGGTGGTGATGTGTGTGCGCCGGAGTTGGTGGCGCGGTGGGCTCCGGGTCGGCGGATGTTCAATGCGTACGGTCCGACGGAGGCGACGATTTTCTCGTCGATTTCGTCGGTGTTGGTGGTGGGGGAGTCGGTCGATATCGGTTCGCCGACGATCGGTTTCGCGGAGGTGGTGTTGGATGCGCGGTTGAATCCGGTGCCGGTGGGTGTGGTGGGTGAGTTGTATCTGGCGGGTCCGGCGTTGGCTCGTGGGTATCACGCGCGGTTGGGTTTGACGGCGGAGCGGTTCGTGGCCAATCCGTTCGGTGGTGCCGGTTCGCGGATGTATCGCACCGGTGATGTGGTGCGGTGGAATGCTTCGGGTGCGTTGGAGTATGTGGGGCGTAGCGATTTTCAGGTGAAGGTGCGTGGTTTCCGGATCGAGTTGGGTGAGATCGATTCGGTGTTGGCTGCGGTGCCGGGTGTCGATTTCGTGGTCACCATCGGGCGTGAGTCTGCTGCCGGGTCGACGGTGTTGGTGTCGTATGTGTTGCCGGTGGCCGGTACGACGGTCGAGGCCGATGCGTTGCGTGAGCATGCCGGTTCGGTACTGCCTGCGCATATGGTTCCGTCGGCGTTCGTGATGTTGGAGTCCATTCCGCTCACTCCTGCAGGCAAACTCGACCGCACCGCACTCCCCGAACCGAATCTCGGTTCACAGGGCGCGTTCGAGGCGGCGAATACGGAATACGAGGCGGCGGTTGCCGCTGTGTTCTGCGATGTTCTCGAGGTCGATCGGGTCGGCGTAACCGACAGCTTCTTCGATCTCGGCGGAAACTCGCTCGTGGCAACGCGTTTGATCGCGCGGGTCAATTCGGCCCTGGGAACCGATCTGAAAGTTCTCGATCTGTTCGAGGCGTCGACGGTTCGGACTCTCGCAGAGCGTGCCGAGGCCAAGGGTGCATCGCTGCATCGACGTCCTGCGCTCGTCCCCGTCGACCGGCCCGATTCCGTCCCGCTGTCTCTCGCGCAGCAGCGGATGTGGTTCATCAACCAGTTCGACGTGTCCTCGCCGGCCTACAACATCCCGCTCACCGTCCGCTTGACGGGCCGCCTGGACGTGAACGCGATGGCTGCGGCCGTCGGCGACGTCCTGTCTCGGCACGAGTCGCTCCGCACGGTGTTCCCGACGGTCGGTGATCTCCCCAACCAGGTGATCGCGCCCGTCGAGGCCGTCACCGGCTCGAAGCTTCCGCTCGAGGTGGTCGATGTCGACGCCGCTTCGGTCGACGCGCTGGTCCGAGCCGCTGCGACAACAGGTTTCGACGTCACGGTCGATCTGCCTTTCCGGGCGGTGTTGTACCGGACCGGACCGGACACTTTCGTCCTCTCGATCGTCGTCCACCACATCGCGGCAGACGGTGCCTCGATGGCACCACTGGCCCGAGACGTGATGGTCGCTTACGGTGCCAGGTCCGCGGGCTCGGTTCCGGCCTGGGAACCACTGGCCGTGCAGTACGCGGACTTCGCCCTGTGGCAGCACGCCGTTCTCGGCGACGAGAACGACGCCACCTCCGTCGCATCGCGGCAGATCGACTTCTGGCAGTCGGCTCTGGCAGATCTGCCCGACGTGCTGCCGATGCCGCTCGATCGGCCACGCCCCACCCGACAGTCGATGCGCGGCAGCGTCACCCCGTTCACGATCCCCGCCGATGTCGCAGCTCGGTTGACTTCGGTTGCCGCCGAACACGAGTCGACACTCTTCATGGTCGTGCATTCTGCACTTGCCGTGCTGCTTGCGCGCCTGAGCGGCACCCAGGACATCGCAATCGGCACTCCGATCGCTGGTCGAGGCGACGCGGCGCTCGACGACCTCGTCGGAATGTTCGTCGGGACCCTCGTGCTGCGGACTCAGGTCGAGCCGCAAGCGACCTTCACCGATCTGCTGGCCCGCACTCGTACGTCCGATCTCGCTGCCTTCGACAACACCGATATCCCGTTCGAGCGTCTGGTCGACGTGCTCGATCCGGCGAGGTCGACCGATCGTTCACCGCTGTTCCAGGTCCTCCTCGAGTTCCAGAACAATGCCTCGGTCACGTTGGAACTTCCCGATCTCACCGTCGCGTTCGAGGAGATCAGTACCGACACAGCCAAATTCGACCTGCAGCTGCGCGTGGATCAGGAGCCGGTCGACGAGTCCGGTGCGCTGTCGGCTGCGTTCACCTACGCCACCGATCTGTTCGACCCCGAGACCATCGACCGATTCGTCGATCGCTTCTTGAGAATCGTGTCGAGCATCGGAACATCGACGGACATTCGCACCGGCGACATCGATATTCTCTCCGCCGCCGAGCGCGAACTGGTTCTGTTCGAGTGGAACGACACCGCGCGACTGATCGAACCCGCTGTCCACCAGCAGATCCCGGCCGGGCACGTCGACATGACGCTCAGCAGCCTGTTCGACCGTCAGGTGCAGCGCAGTCCGTACTCGACCGCGCTCGTGTTCGAGGACGAACACATCACCTATCTCGAACTGGACGAACGCGCCAACCAACTCGCAAGACACCTCATCTCGCTCGGCGTGTCATCCGAATCCCATGTCGGCCTTGCAATCCGACGGTCGATCGACCTACTCGTCGGCATGTACGCCATCGTCAAGGCCGGTGGTGCCTATGTGCCGATCGATCCGGACCATCCCGTCGAGCGCTCGTCCTACGTACTGTCCAGCGCCCAACCGGTGTGCATCCTCACCACCAGCCGCGATTGGATCAACATCCCGGTCGCAACGCCGGTCCTCGCCGTCGACCTGCTCGACGTGTCCGATCGCGATCGCTCCTCGGTCACCGACTCGGACCGTCTCGGAACGCTCCGTGGCTCGAACACCGCATACGTGATCTATACATCCGGTTCCACCGGACGGCCCAAGGGTGTCGCAGTGACGCACTCGGCCATCGTGAACCGGTTGCTGTGGATGCAGCACGAGTACCACCTCGAGCCCGCCGACACGGTTCTGCAGAAGACACCCGCAACGTTCGACGTCTCGGTCTGGGAGTTCTTCTGGCCCTTGCAGGTCGGTGCCAAGCTCGTGATCGCAGAGCCGGACGGGCACCGCGATCCCGTGTACCTTTCCCGCATCATCGCGGACGAGCACATCACCACTGCACACTTCGTGCCGTCGATGCTTGCGGTTTTCGCAGCAGGCGCACGGGCCTCCGACTGTGTCTCGCTGCGGTTGGTCTTCTGCAGTGGCGAGGCTCTTCCTCCTGCCACCGCCGCGCAGTTCGCACAGTTCTCCCGTGCTGAGCTGCACAACCTCTACGGTCCCACCGAAGCGGCCGTCGACGTCAGCTACTACCACGTGACCGGCCGCGACGCCGTCTCCATCCCCATCGGCGCACCGGTGTGGAACACCCGCCTGTACGTGCTCGACGCCTCGTTGCGACCGGCTCCGATCGGCGCTCCCGGTGAGCTGTATCTCGCCGGTGTGCAGCTCGCTCGGGGGTACGTCGGCCGCGGCGATCTCACGGCAGATCGCTTCGTCGCCGATCCGTTCGGCGAGCCGGGCGAGCGTCTCTATCGCACAGGCGATCTGGTGCGTTGGCGCTCGGATGGGGAGCTCGAGTACATCGGCCGCACCGACTTCCAGGTCAAGTTGCGGGGCCTGCGCATCGAACTACCGGAGATCGAAGCGGTACTCCTGCGATCCGAGGCCGTCGCGCAGGCGATCGCGTTGGTGCACAAGGACCCGAACACCGGTGAGACACTGGTGGCCTACGTGGTGGGTACACCCGGTTCTGCGGTCGACCCCACACAGCTGACGGCCGAGGCCGCTCGGCGGCTTCCGGGATACATGGTGCCCTCCCACGTGGTGCTACTGGAGTCGCTTCCGGTCAACGCCAGCGGCAAACTCGACCGAAAAGCTCTGCCCGCACCCGAGTACACCGTCGCCGCTTCGGACTTCGTCGGTCCGGAGAACCCGATAGAAGAAATCGTTGCAGGCATATTCGGCGATCTGCTCGGTATGGCTCAGGTCGGAGTCACGTCGAGCTTCTTCGAGATCGGCGGCAATTCGCTGATCGCCATGCGTCTGGTCGCGCGCGTCAACGCGGCACTCGGAACCGACATCGGCATCAGGGATCTGTTCGACGCCCCGACCGTGCGCGCGTTGTCTGCAGGCATCGACATTCGCGAACACGACGTCGCCGCAGCCCCGCGACTGGTTCCGCAGGAGCGGCCGGATGTCGTGCCGCTGTCGCTCGCTCAGCAGCGCATGTGGTTCATCAACCAGTACGACACCGAGTCGGCTGCGTACAACGTCGCATTCGCCATGCGTCTGAGCGGTGTGCTCGATGTCGACGCGATGCACTCGGCCATCGGTGACGTGTTGACCCGACACGAGTCGCTGCGCACGATGTTCCCGCTGACCGACGACGTTCCCGTTCAGTCGATTCTCGACGCGGCGTCGGCGCTGCCGGATCTGACCCCGGTCCTCGCGGACGACGAGCGACACGTCCTCGAGTTGATCGGTGACGTCGCCGGCTCGGGCTTCGACGTGGTGGCAGACGTTCCGCTGCGCGTGCGATTGATTCGGATTCAGGACAACGAGCACGTGCTCGTCATGGTGGTGCACCACATCTCCTCGGACGGGTTCTCGAGCGCCCCGCTGGCCCGTGACCTGATGGTCGCCTACAGCGCCCGAGCCGCAGGTCACGCGCCGAATCAGGAACCGTTGCCGGTGCAGTACGCCGACTACGCACTGTGGCAGCGCAGGTTCCTCGGCGCGGAGTCCGATCCCGAGTCGCTGATGGCTCAGCAGCTCGCCTACTGGGTCGACACGCTGACGGGCAGCCCAGAGGTTCTGACGTTGCCGACCGACCGCCCACGCCCCGCGGTGGCGTCGCTGCGGGGCGACACCGTCCCGTTCGAGATCGACGCAGCCGTTCATTCTCGCCTCGCTGCTGTTGCGGCCGAGCATAATTCGAGTTCGTTCATGATCGTGCACGCTGCTCTGGCGGTCCTACTTGGCCGTCTGTCGGGTACCGAGGACATTTCGGTCGGAACGCCGATCTCGGGCCGCGGCGACGCCGCACTCGACGAACTCGTGGGCATGTTCGTCAACACGCTCGTACTCCGTACCCAGGTGCCCGGCTCCATGCGGTTCGAGGACCTCCTCTCCGACGTTCGCGCCGTCGACCTCGCCGCGTTCACGCATTCGGATGTGCCGTTCGAGCGTGTGGTCGATGCCGTCGATCCTGCGAGATCGACGGCCCATGCGCCGTTGTTCCAGGTCATGCTCGAGTTCCAGCAGACCGACCGGCCGACGGTGACGTTGCCCGGATTGTCGATCGAGGGCATCGAACTCCCCAACGACATCTCGAACTTCGACCTGCAGTTGACGATTTCGGAAGAGTTCGACAAGTCCGGCGCGCCGGCCGGGGTCGTTGCCGGATTCCGTTACGCCACAGAACTGTTCGATGCTGACACCATCAGGGTTCTCGCCGATCGCCTCGTGCGGATCCTCGATGCCGTGACGGCCACGCCGTCCATCCGAGTCGGCGACATCGAAATTCTGTCGGCCAACGAGTACGACTCACTGGCTCCGGTTCGTGGTCCGCGGTCTGTGGTGGGTGTGGTGTTGCCGGAGTTGTTGGCTGGTGCGGTGGGTGTTGCTGGTGTCGGTGGTGTTGCGGTGGTGTCGGGGTCGCGGTCTGTTTCTTATGGTGAGTTGGATGCGGCGTCGTCGCGGTTGGCGCGGATGTTGATGTCGAGTGGTGTGGGTCCGGGGTCGTTCGTGGCGTTGGCGTTGTCGCGGTCGGTGGAGTCGGTGGTGGCGGTGTGGGCGGTGGCGAAGGCCGGTGGTGCGTTCTTGCCGGTGGATCCGAATTATCCGGTGGATCGGATCGAGCACATGTTGGTCGATTCCGGTGCTGTGGTGGGTGTGACGTTGGCTGCGCATCTGGGTGCGGTGTCGGGTGTCGGTGGGGTGTCGTGGGTGGTGCTCGATGATTCCGATGTGGTGGCGGATCTGGCGTTTCGGTCGTCTGCTCCGGTGTTGGATGCCGAGCGTTCGGGTGTGTTGCGGCTCGATGATGCGGCGTATCTGATTTATACGTCGGGTTCGACGGGTGTGCCCAAGGGTGTGGTGGTCACGCATCGTGGTGTGGGCAATCTTGCTGCGGAGGAGCGGGTTCGGTTCGGTGTGGGGCCGTCGTCGCGGGTGTTGGCGTTTGCGTCGCCGAGTTTCGATGCTTCGATTCTCGAGTTCGTGTTGGCGTTTTCCGGTGGGGCGACGATGGTGATTGCGCCGCCGTTGGTGTTCGGTGGGGTGGAGTTGGCGTCGTTGCTTGCTGCCGAGCGGGTTTCTCATGCGTTCGTCACGCCTGCGGCGTTGGCGTCGGTGGATCCGGTGGGGTTGGATTCGGTGCAGGTGGTGGTGACCGGTGGTGATGTGTGTGCGCCGGAGTTGGTGGCGCGGTGGGCTCCGGGTCGGCGGATGTTCAATGCGTACGGTCCGACGGAGGCGACGATTTTCTCGTCGATTTCGTCGGTGTTGGTGGTGGGGGAGTCGGTCGATATCGGTTCGCCGACGATCGGTTTCGCGGAGGTGGTGTTGGATGCGCGGTTGAATCCGGTGCCGGTGGGTGTGGTGGGTGAGTTGTATCTGGCGGGTCCGGCGTTGGCTCGTGGGTATCACGCGCGGTTGGGTTTGACGGCGGAGCGGTTCGTGGCCAATCCGTTCGGTGGTGCCGGTTCGCGGATGTATCGCACCGGTGATGTGGTGCGGTGGAATGCTTCGGGTGCGTTGGAGTATGTGGGGCGTAGCGATTTTCAGGTGAAGGTGCGTGGTTTCCGGATCGAGTTGGGTGAGATCGATTCGGTGTTGGCTGCGGTGCCGGGTGTCGATTTCGTGGTCACCATCGGGCGTGAGTCTGCTGCCGGGTCGACGGTGTTGGTGTCGTATGTGTTGCCGGTGGCCGGTACGACGGTCGAGGCCGATGCGTTGCGTGAGCATGCCGGTTCGGTACTGCCTGCGCATATGGTTCCGTCGGCGTTCGTGATGTTGGAGTCCATTCCGCTCACTCCTGCAGGCAAACTCGACCGCACCGCACTCCCCGAACCGGATTGGTCCGCTCAGGTCACGTCCGGTCGAGATGCCGAGAATGCGGTCGAGAAGACGCTGGCCGGATTGTTCGCCGAGGTCCTTCGGCTCGATCGCGTCGGCGTCGACGATTCGTTCTTCGCTCTCGGCGGCGACAGCATCATGTCGATTCAGCTGGTCTCACGCGCGAAGGCGGCCGGACTCGCTCTGTCGCCACGAGATGTGTTCGAGCACAAGACCGTTGCTGCGCTCGCCGAGGTGGTCGCGGCCGGCGACGGTATCGCTCCTCTCGTGCTCGAGGAGCTGCCCGGTGGCGGTGTCGGCGACGTACCGCTGACCCCGATCGTCGCGTGGATGCTCGAGCGCACCGCAGTACTCGACAAGCACACACAGACCGCAGTACTCACGCTTCCGGTCGACATCGAGCTGGATGTTCTCGAGTCCACCGTCCAGACGGTTCTCGATCACCACGACATGCTCCGAGGCGTCCTGCACCGCGGTGAGCACCCCGCGATGGAGGTCCTGCCTGCCGGATCGGTCACGGCGCAGTCGGTCGTGCATCGGGTGTCGTCGACAACCGTTCGAGGACAAGAGTTCTCGGATCAGGCCACGGCCGAGGCAGAGGCAGCGGTAGGTCGCTTGGCACCCGATGCCGGTGTCATGATCCAGATGGTGTGGTTCGATGCGGGCTCCGAGGGGAGCCGTCTGCTCGTCGTCGCCCACCACCTCGTCGTCGACGGAGTGTCCTGGAGAATTCTGGTTCCCGACCTCGCTTCGGCGTGGGCCCAGATCATCGGCGGCAACACTCCGGAGCTGGCTCCGGTCGGCACCTCCATGCGTCGTTGGGCGCACGGGTTGCGTGAGGTCACGGCAACTCGCGGCGAGGAGCTCGAGGTGTGGCGTGACGTTCTGGCGCAACCGGATCCACTCATCGGTTCGCGCGCGCTCGACCGCGATATCGACGTGTACCGGACAGTGGACAAAGTCGAATTGACGCTGTCCACCGACGTCACCGAAGGGCTGCTGACAGCACTACCCGAGGCATTCCACGGCAGCGTCAACGACGGACTGCTCGCTGCTCTCGCACTGGCCACGGCGGTGTGGCGGCGTGAGAGGGGAGTGGCCGTCGACGACGCTCTCATCTCGCTCGAAGGTCACGGCCGCGAGGACCACGTGGTACCGGGCGCCGATCTCGGCCGCACCGTCGGGTGGTTCACCACGATCTACCCGCTCAGGCTGACTCTCGCGGGCATCGATCTGGACGACGCTCTCGCCGGCGGTGCCGACGCAGCGCGTCTGATCAAATCGGTCAAGGAGCAGCTGCTGGCTGTTCCCGACCACGGTATCGGGTACGGCATGCTGCGCTACCTGGACGAGGACGGTGCCGCTGCCCTGCGCGACTTCCCGTCTCCTCAGGTCAGTTTCAACTACCTCGGGCGCTACAGCACCGATGTTCCCGACGAGCTCCGCGGCCACGGCTGGTTGCCGGTCGACGATTCCGGTGTCGGCGATTCGCAGGACGAGAATCTGCCCGTCTCCGCCGTGCTCGACATCAACGCCGTCACCACCGCAACCCCCACCGGTCCCCGGCTCGAGGCGACATTCGCCTTCCCCACCGGCGTCCTCGACGCACGCGACGTGGCGGAACTGGCCGAACTGTGGCGACAAGCTCTCACCGCGCTGACGCAGCTTTCCCAGCGGCCGGGGGCGGGGGGATTCACGCCGTCCGATCTGGACCTGGTGCGCCTCGATCAGAGTTCGATCGACGACCTCGAGCGGGTCTATCCCACGCTCGACGACATCTGGTCGATGACTCCGCTGCAGGCCGGTCTGCTGTTCCACGCAGAGCTCTCCGATCAGTCCGTCGACGCCTACATCGTTCAACTGGTGCTCGAGCTGCGCGGCGACGTCGACGAGGCACGGATGCGACGTTCCGCGCAGGCGTTGTTGCGTAGGCACGCGAACCTGCGGACTGCCTTCGTGCACAACAGCGACGGTGAGTCGATCCAGATCGTGCATCACGATGTGGATGTCCCGTGGACGTCGGTCGATCTGTCGGGACTGAGCGCCGAAGACAGGGCTGCCGAGCTCGAGCGCATCGAGCACGAGGACAGGGCCACTCGATTCAACATGGCTCAGGCCCCGCTGCTGCGCTTCATGCTCGTCACGGCGGCACCGGGCGAGTGGCGTCTGGTGATGACCAATCACCACATCCTGCTCGACGGCTGGTCCACACCGCTGCTCATCAAGGACCTGCTGACGCTGTATGTGGTGGACGGCGACGACACCGTGTTGCCGCGCGTGCCTGCCTACCGCGAGTACCTGTCCTGGTTGGCCGAACGCGATCGCTCGACCGCACTCGCTGCGTGGACGGATGCGCTCGCGGGACTGTCCGAGCCGACACTGTTGACCCCGGTCGAGAGCCGGCGCCAGGAGTCGACGCTGGCCGGCAGAACTCAGATCTCGTTGGACGCCGAGCGGACAGGCCGCCTGAGGGCAGTCGCCCGTGCGCGCGGCGTCACGATGAACTCGATGGTGCAGGCGTCGTGGGCCCTGGTCCTCGGCACTCTCACCGGACGCTCCGACGTCGTGTTCGGGGCCACGGTCTCCGGACGCCCGCCGGAGGTTTCGGACATCGAGTCGATGGTCGGTTTGTTCATCAACACACTGCCGGTCAGGATCGTGCTCGACCCGTCCGAAACACTCGGTGAGTACCTGGAGCGGGTACAGGCAGAACAGGCCGCTCTACTCGATCACCACTACCTCGGCCTCACCGACATTCAGCGGGCAGTGGGACCGGCCGTCGCCTTCGACACCCTGACGGTGTTCGAGTCGTATCCGATGGACCGCGCAGGCCTGTCGGCGGAAACCGATCTCGCGGGTATGCAGGTGCACGACGTGCACGACGGCAGCGACACTGCGCAGTACCCGCTGACCTTGGTAGCCATGGTCGACGATCGGCTGCACATCGAGGCCAAGTACCTGCCGGAGCTGTTCGAGCACAGCGTCGTCGCGGCGACGGTCGACCGAATCGTGCGGGTGCTCGACGCCATTGCCACCGACACCGACCGACGCGTCGGGTCGCTGTCGCTGCTGTCCGAGGACGAGCTGGACCGCCTGGCTCCCGTTCGGGGACCGGAATCGTCGAATGTTCGACTGCTTCCGGATATCCTCACCGACGCTGCCGCGAAGAACGCGCACGGCACAGCTCTGTGGAGCGAAGGTCGCACCGTCGACTACGCAGAACTCGACGCACTGTCGTCTGCTCTCGCCCGCACCCTGATCGCACGCGGCGCGGGCCCGGAAACTGTTGTCGCGCTTGCCCTGCCGCGCTCCATCGAGTCCATTCTCGGCATCTGGGCCGTGGCGAAGACCGGTGCGGCATTCCTGCCGATCGATCCGAGCTACCCGCGCGATCGCGTCGAGCACATGCTGGTCGACTCGAACGCGTCCATCGGTCTGACCGTGTCCGCACACACCGACGCAGTCGAGGGTCTCGGCTCTGCCCGGTGGACCGTCCTCGACCACGACGGCACACGCGCCGACCTACTGGATCGTTCGACCACGCCGGTCGGCGACGTCGACCGCATCGGGCCGATGCACATCGATCAAGTGGCGTACCTCATCTACACCTCGGGTTCGACCGGTGTACCCAAGGGCGTCACCGTCACCCACCGCGGACTGGCGAATCTCGCCGAGGAGGAGCGGACTCGTTTCGAGGTGACCCCGAACGCTCGGGTTCTCGCGTTCGCGTCTCCGAGCTTCGACGCTTCCATCCTCGAATTGCTCATGGTGATCTCCGGTGCCGCGACCACGGTCATCGCACCGACCTCGGTCTACGGTGGTACCGAGCTCGCAGCCTTGCTGGCCGAACAGCACGTCACCCATGCGTTCGTCACTCCCGCTGCGTTGGCTTCGGTCGATCCGAACGGCCTGACCGAGCTGCGAGTCGTCGCCACCGGTGGCGACGTCTGTCCGCCCGAGCTCGTGGCCCGCTGGGCACCGGGCCGTCGAATGTTCAATGCGTACGGTCCGACCGAGGCGACGATCTTCTCGTCCGTCAGCGATCAGCTGCACGTCGACTCTGCCATCGACATCGGTTCTCCGACAATCGGTTCGAGTCAACTCGTTCTCGACGCACGGCTGCATCCCGTTCCGGTCGGCGTTGCGGGTGAGCTCTATCTCGCCGGACCGGCGCTGGCGCGTGGCTACCATCGCCGATTCGGCTTCACGGCAGACCGTTTCGTCGCACATCCGTTCGGTGAGCCAGGTGCTCGGATGTATCGGACCGGCGACGTGGTGCGCTGGACCGAATCCGGAACCCTCGAATACGTCGGACGCAGTGACTTCCAGGTCAAGGTGCGCGGTTTCCGCATCGAACTGGGCGAGATCGACGCCGTCCTGACCGACGATCCGACGGTCGAGTTCGCCACCACCATCGGCGTCGACGGCCCGACGGGCAACACGATTCTGGTCGCCTACGTCCTCCCTCGATCCGGCGAACAGGTCGATGCGGCAGCACTGCGCACTCACGTGTCGAGTTCGCTACCGACTCACATGATCCCGACGGCGTTCGTCGCGCTGGAGTCGATTCCGTTGACGCCGTCCGGCAAGCTGGACCGCAACGCACTGCCTGCGCCCGATCTTCATCTCGGAGGCGACTCGCGTGCACCGAGAAACGACACCGAGCAGGTCATCTGCGACATCTTCGGCGAGGTATTGGGGATCGACGGCGTCGGAATCGATTCGAGCTTCTTCGATCTGGGTGGCGACTCGCTCAGCGCCACCAGACTCACTGCGCGGGTGAACTCTGCCCTCGGCACCACCATCAGCGTTCGCGCACTGTTCGAGGCACCCACCGTCGAATCGCTCGCGGTGCGGGTGCACAGCGACCCGATCGGCGCGCTTCGTCGTCCGGCACTCGCGGCGAAACCTCGACCGAATTCGATTCCGTTGTCGCTGGCGCAGCAGCGAATGTGGTTCATCAATCAATTCGACGTGACCTCGGCGGCGTACAACATCCCGCTCGCGGTCCGTCTGACGGGTCGACTCGACATCGCCGCGATGAGCGCGGCAATCGGAGACGTCCTCGAACGGCACGAATCTCTTCGGACGGTGTTCCCCACCCACGGTGAGCGCCCCGAGCAGAAGATCCTCGACGTGCAGGCTGCGGAAACGGAACTCGACGTCGTCGATCTGGACGCCACCGAGGTCGTCGCGGCGATCTCGGCCGCTGCCGCAGCGGGATTCGACGTCTCGATCGAGCTACCGTTCCGCGCGGTCCTGTACCGGCTCGCGCCGGACGAGTTCGTACTGTCCATCGTCGTGCACCACATCGCTGCCGACGGCGCGTCCATGGCTCCACTGGCACGAGATGTCATGGTGGCCTACAGTTCTCGCGCGGCGTCCAGCGCGCCGAAGTGGGCACCGCTCGAGGTGCAGTACGCGGACTTCGCGATCTGGCAGCGGACGGTACTGGGCGACGAGTCCGATGCGTCGTCGTTGGCCGCCCAGCAATTGGACTTCTGGAAGACCGCCCTTGCAGATCTTCCCGACGTTCTGCCTCTGCCGCTCGATCATCCGCGACCGGCTCGGCAGTCGCTGCGCGGCAACAGTGTTCGGTTCGAGATAGACGGCGACACCCATGCCGGACTGGTGGACATCGCGCGCGCCAACGAGGCGACCGTCTTCATGACCGTGCACGCGGCGTGGTCGATCCTGATGGCGCGTATCAGCGGCATCGAGGACATCGCTGTCGGCACTCCGATCGCCGGCCGTGGTGACGCTGCACTCGACGATCTGGTCGGCATGTTCGTCGGAACGCTGGTTCTGCGTACGCAGGTGGCCCCGCAGCTGTCGTTCAGCGACCTGCTTCGTGCCACTCGCACAGCCGATCTGGCCGCGTTCGAGAACACCGATGTCCCGTTCGAGCGACTGGTCGACGTTCTCGACCCAGCTCGTTCGACCGACCACTCACCGCTGTTCCAGGTGCTGCTCGAATTCCAGAACAACACTTCGGCGACACTCGAACTGCCGGACCTCACGGTCGAAGCCGTCAACATCGATGCCCATGTCGCGAAGTTCGATCTGCAACTGACCGTCGCGGAGACGTACGACGAGTCGGGCGCGCCATCCGGGATGACCGCCGCCATCACCTACGCGGTCGACCTGTTCGAGGAATCCTCCGTGGAGGAGTTCGCGGCACGATTCGGTGCCGTGCTCGCCACCGTGACGGTCGACTCCGACCGCGCCGTCGGCGACATCGACGTGCTGCTCCCGGGCGAGCTCGATGCGATGACGCGCGAGTGGAACCATGCGGGCCTCGCGGCAGACGACGCGACGTTGGCCGATCGATTCTCCTCTGCCGCAGCTCGATTCCCCGATTCGCGCGCCGTCGTCTTCGGCGACCACTCGCTCACCTATGCCGAGTTGGACGAGCGGTCGAACCGACTCGCACGGGTGCTCGTTCGACGCGGAGTGACCTCGGAGTCGCTCGTGGCGGTGGCGATGCCGCGCAACGAGGAGCTCATCGTGGCTCTGCTCGCGGTGATCAAGTCCGGTGGCGGTTACCTGCCGATCGACGTCTCGTACCCGGCAGACCGGTTGGCGTTCATGCTCGAGGACGCCTCGCCCGTCTGTGTGATCTCCACGATGGCCGACAGCGCGTCGGTGCCGGCTTCCGATCTCGATGTCCTCGAGGTCGATTCACCGGACCTGATCGCCGAGCTCGACGGTGTGTCGGGTGACCCGCTGACGGACGCGGACCGCTCGGGAAGCGTGAGTGCCGATTCGATCGCGTACGTCATCTACACCTCGGGCAGCACCGGTCGCCCCAAGGGCGTGCAGATCGCGCACCGCAACGTCGCAACCCTGTTCGCGAACACCACGAATCTGTTCGATTTCGACGACCGCGACGTCTGGACGATGTTCCATTCGTACGCGTTCGACTTCTCGGTGTGGGAGCTGTGGGGACCACTGCTGCACGGCGGAACCCTCGTCGTCGTCGACTATTACACGGCGCGCTCGCCGGAACTGTTCCGCGAGTTGCTGATACGCGAGAAGGTCACTGTCCTCAACCAGACACCGACGGCGTTCTATCAGTTCGCAGAAGCGGACAGGGTGGCCACCGGCAGCACTACCGGCTCCGACCTCTCGCTCCGGTACGTGATCTTCGGCGGTGAGGCACTCGACCTCGGCCAGTTGGGTCGCTGGTACGCCCGACACGACGAGTCCGCCCCGACATTGGTCAACATGTACGGCATCACCGAGACGACCGTCCACGTGAGCCACTTGGCCCTGACCGAGCAGTTCGCGGCATCCGCGTCGGCGAGCGTCATCGGTCAGGCGATTCCCGCACTGCACGTCGCCGTTCTCGATACACGTCTCAATCCCGTGCCGCCCGGTGTAATCGGCGAAATGTACGTCTCCGGGGCACAGCTCTCCCGCGGCTACCTCGGCCGGGCCGGGCTCTCGGCCACTCGTTTCGTCGCAGATCCGTCCGGGGAGATCGGTGCCCGGATGTACCGCACCGGCGACACGGCCCGCTGGAACCGCAACGGCACACTCGAGTACCTGGGCCGCAGTGACATGCAGGTCCAGTTGCACGGATTCCGCATCGAACTCGGCGAGATCGAGAGCGCACTTCTCGGATTCGACGGTGTCGCGGCCTCCGTGGTCTCGGTTCGAGACGACGGATTCGGCGATCGACTGATCGGATATGTCGTCGCCGAGGCGGGTCGAACACTCGACCACTCCGCCGTTCTCGAGTTCGTCGGACACTCACTGACGTCGTACATGGTGCCGGCTGCCCTGATCGTGTTGGACGAGCTTCCGCTGACCGCCAACGGAAAGCTCGATCGCCGCGCACTGCCGGCTCCGGACTTCTCCGCCAACGTCACCGAAAGCCGTTTGCCGGCAACCGAAGTCGAGTCCATTCTCGCCGGCCTGTTCGCCGACGTCCTCGGTCTCGACACCGTCGGCGTCGACGACTCGTTCTTCGCACTCGGCGGCGACAGCATCATGTCCATTCAGCTGGTCTCGCGCGCCAAGGCAGCCGGCCTGGTCCTGGCACCGCGTGACATCTTCGAGCGCAAGACCGTCGCCGCGTTGGCCGAGGTCGTGGTTCTCGGCGGCGACGTCGTCGTGCTCGAGGAACTCGCCGGTGGGGGAGTCGGTTCGCTGCCCCTGACCCCGGTTGTTCGCTGGATGTTGGACCGCAGCACCGACTTCGGTCGCTACACCCAGACCGCCTTGCTTCAGCTTCCGGTCGGCATCGACAGCGACACGCTGGAGCGCACCGTCCAGGCCGTGCTCGATCGTCACGACATGCTCCGGTCGAGGCTGTTCGAGGATGCGGACGGCATCTGGCACGAGGAAGTATCTCCGATCGGCACGGTGTCCGCCGCGTCGGTCCTCCATGCCGTCCCCGTCGATTCCGTCGACGGTGCCGAGTTCTCTTCCTGCGCCGCAACGGAACTCGACGCCGCAGCAGATCGGCTGATTCCTGCCGACGGTGTCATGGTGCAGATGGTGTGGTTCCAGGGCCCGAACGGCTCCGGCCGACTGCTCGTCGTCGCGCATCACCTCGTCATCGACGGCGTCTCCTGGCGCATCCTCGTTCCCGATCTCGCGACGGCATGGAGCCAGATCGTGGCGGGCGACGAGCCCGTGTTGGCACCGATCGGCACGTCCATGCGTCGGTGGTCGACCGGTTTGACCGAGGTCACCGCGAGCCGTACCGACGAGATCGCCCTCTGGCAGCGCATTCTGGGCGGTGACGATCCGACCATCGGTTCGCGGCCGCTGGACAAGCGCGTCGATGTGGACGCGACCGTGCAGCGCATCCGCACGTCCTTGCCGATCGAGGTGACCGATCGCCTGCTGACCAGGGTGCCGAATGTCTTCCGAGGCAGCGTCAACGACGGCCTGCTGGCCGGTTTGGCCCTGGCGCTGACGGCATGGCGTCGCGAACGCGGGGCCGCTGTCCGTAGCGCGCTGATCACGCTCGAAGGCCATGGCCGTGAAGACGCCGTGGTACCCGGAGCAGATCTGGGCAGAACCGTCGGCTGGTTCACCACCATCTTCCCGGTGCGCCTCGACCTCGGTTCCGTGGACATCGCCGACGCGTTGTCCGGTGGCGAGGCCGCCGGTGCGCTGATCAAGGCCGTCAAGGAACAGCTCCTCGAAATCCCGGATCACGGCATCGGCTACGGCATGCTGCGGTACCTCGATCCCGCTGGGACCCAGGCGCTGTCCGACTTCACCGCTCCGCAGGTCAGCTTCAACTACCTCGGCCGATTCTCGACCGGATCCACCGAGGGCATGGCCGACGTGGGCTGGATTCCTGTGGCCGACGCCGAACTGGGCGACGCACAGAACCCGGACATGCCCGTCCCGGCCGCACTGGACATCAATGCCGTCACCACGTCGACACCCGACGGACCCCAACTCGACGCAACCTTCGCCTTCCCGGCCGGGATCCTGAACGCCGACGAGGTCGGTCGGTTGATCGAGCTGTGGACGCAGGCGCTCACGTCGATCACCGAGCACGCGTCGGCCGAGGGTGCAGGCGGCTTCACACCGTCCGACCTCGAGCTGGTCGACATCGATCAGCGCTCGATCGAGGTGCTCGAGAAGCGGTTCCCGGATCTCGACGACGTGTGGTCGATGTCGCCCTTGCAAGCCGGATTGCTGTTCCATGCCCGCCTGGCCGGCGAGGTCGGCAGCGACAGCTCAGGCGTGGACGCCTACATGGTGCAGCTCGGTCTCGAGTTGCGCGGTGTCGTCGATTCCGAGCGGATGCACTCCGCCGTGAACAAGCTCGTCTCGCGTCATCCGAACCTGCGAGCAGCGTTCGTGCACAACAGCACCGGCGAATCTCTGCAGATCGTGCAGAGTTCGGTCACGGTTCCCTGGTCCGAGGTCGATCTGCGCGGTGCGGCCGATGTCGATGCGGCCTTGGAAGAGGTCCTCGCAGCCGATCGAGCCGTACGGTTCGAGATGGACTCGGCACCGCTGCTTCGGTTCACGCTGATCACACTCGCCGACGATCACTGGCGACTGCTGCTGACCAACCACCACATTCTCCTCGACGGTTGGTCGACGCCACTGGTGGTCAAGGAACTGATCACGCTCTATGTCACCGAGTCCGACGACTCGATGCTGCCGCGGGTGCCCGCGTACCGGGATTACCTCTCCTGGATGCGGCAACGTGACGTCGCAATTTCCACCGCGCAGTGGGTCAGTGCGATGGCAGGGGTCGACGAGCCGACGCTGTTGGTCACGGGCGATCGGGGTCGACAGTTGTCCACCGTCTCGAGCGAGACCGAGCGGTCGCTGTCGGTCGAGACCACAGCGGCTCTGCGCGACTTCGCGGCCCGCCGCGGATCGACGCTGAACACGTTGGTTCAAACGGCGTGGGGCATCGTGCTCGCCACGCTGACCGGTCGTGACGACGTCGTGTTCGGTGCCACCGTGTCGGGTCGCCCGCCGGAGGTCCCCGGCATCGAGGGCATGATCGGTCTCTTCATCAACACGCTTCCCGTTCGTGTCACGCTCGATCGTGCCGAAACTCTCGGCGCTCTGGTCGATCGTGTTCAGGCGGAACAGGCATCGCTGTTGGACCATCACTACCTGGGCCTGACGGATATCCAACGCGCAGCCGGTCCGGGCGTCGCGTTCGACACGCTCACTGTGTTCGAGTCGTATCCCGTCGATCGCGCCGGCGCTTCTGCTGCAACGGATTTCGCAGGTATGCAGGTGACGGACATCCTCGGAACCGACGCCGCGCACTATCCGCTGACCCTCGTCTCGTCCGTCGACGAGCGCCTGAACCTCAAGGCGAAGTACCTGCCCGAACTGTTCGAGATCGATGACGTCCAGGCCATCGTCGACCGAGTCGAGCGTGTACTCGATGCGGTGCTTGCCGACGAACAGCAGCCGCTTGCCCGGCTCGGACTGCTCTCCGACACCGAATTTGCCACTCTGGCACCTGTATTCGGAATCGAAGGCCGTTCGACGCGGTTGTTGCCGGACATCTTCTCCGACGCAGCAGCGCTCGACCCGGACGCCATCGCGGTGCGCAGCGCCGACGGCCGGTCGACGTACCGAGAGTTGGATCGGCAGTCCAACCGACTCGCTCGTATTCTGCTCGGCCACGGCGTGCAGACCGAGACGTTCGTCGCACTCGGAATCGCGCGGTCGATCGAGTCGGTGTTGACGGTATGGGCGGTCGCCAAGTCCGGTGCGGCCTTCGTACCGGTCGACCCGAACTACCCGGCCGATCGCATCGAGCACATGCTGGCCGACTCCGGCGCAACGTTCGGTGTCACCACTCGCGCTCATCTGGACGACCTGCCGTCGACCGTGCCGTGGATCGTCCTCGACGACCTCGCTTTGGACGGCCCGAACACGGTGAGCGACGAGCCCATCGCCGACGACGAACGTCACGGTCGCGTCACTCTCGACAGTGCGGCGTACACGATCTACACGTCGGGCTCGACGGGCGTTCCGAAGGGGGTCGTGGTCACTCACTCCGGCCTCGACAACTTCGCGACCGAGCAGCGCGAGCGCTATCGGGTCACGAAAGATTCACGCACACTTCATGTTTCGTCGCCGAGTTTCGACGCGTCCGTACTCGAGTACCTCCTCGCGTTCGGCGTCGGAGCAACGATGGTGATCGTGCCGCCGACGGTGTACGGCGGAGCCGAGCTGGCGTCGTTGCTGTCCGAGGAATCGGTCACGCACGGTTTCGTCACGCCATCGGCGCTGGCATCTGTCGATCCGGCCGGTCTCGACACGTTCGCCGACGTCGTCGTCGGCGGTGAGGCCGTCCCGGCCGAGTTGGTCACCAAGTGGGCTCCCGGACGCAACCTGTTCAACGGGTACGGTCCGACCGAGGCCACGATCATGTCCAACATCAGTGCCCCGATGGTCGCCGGCGAGCCGGTGTCCATCGGCGGGCCCGTGCGGGGCGTGTACGAGGTGGTACTCGACTCGCGACTGCAGCCGGTTCCCGTCGGGGTGGCGGGCGAGCTGTACCTCGCAGGTGTCGGCCTGGCTCGCGGTTACCACGATCGGATGGGCCTGACGGCAGAGCGATTCGTCGCCGATCCGTTCGGCGCACCGGGTGCCCGGATGTACCGCACCGGAGACGTGGTGCGGTGGTCGCCGGATCTGACCATCGAGTACGTCGGTCGCAGCGACTCGCAGGTCAAGGTGCGCGGCTTCCGGATCGAACTCGGCGAGATCGACGCCGCGCTCTCCACACATCCGGCGGTCGACTTCGCCGCGACGTTCGGAGTTCCAGGGCCGGCCGGAGCAGCGGTTCTCGTTGCATACGTGCGCCTGGCGGGGGAGAACCCGGCCCACTCGGTCGACACCTTCGACACTGCGGTCCTGCGTGATCATTTGGCCGCCACGTTGCCGTCCCACATGGTGCCCGGCGCCATCGTCGTACTCGAGTCGATTCCGCTCACTCCGGTGGGCAAGCTCGATCGCGCCGCGCTGCCGGTGCCCGAGTTCGGCTCGGCCACCTCGTACCGCGAACCGAGCACGCCTGCCGAGCTGACGGTCGCCTCGGTGTTCGCCGAGATTCTCGAGGTGGATCGAGTCGGTGCGGACGACAGCTTCTTCGAGCTCGGCGGTGACTCGCTCAGCGCAACGCGGGTCATCGCTCGCGTCAACGCCGAGTTCGGTACTTCGATCGGCGTTCGTACGATCTTCGAGACCCCGACCGTGGCGGGGCTCGCGGGCGCAGTCGGCGCTGCCGACACTCGAACGCAACGCCCGGCTCTCGTTGCTGCGCCGCGTCCGGAGCACATTCCGCTCTCGCTCGCTCAGCAGCGAATGTGGTTCATCAACCAGTTCGACACGTCTTCGCCGGCGTACAACGTGCCTCTGGTCGTCAAGTTGACCGGGCAACTGGACACTGCTGCGCTGGCCGCCGCGGTGGTCGATGTACTCGACCGTCACGAGTCTCTTCGCACGACCTTCCCCGACGGCCCGCAGTTCCCGGTGCAGCTCGTGCACCAGGCGGCCGAGGTCGCGCCCGTGGTCGAGCCGGAACGAATCGATTCGGGTGTGCTGACCGATCGAGTCGCTCTGCTTGCTGGTCGAGGATTCGACGTGACCTCGGAGATCCCCGTGCATGTCGAGCTGTTCCAGGTGCTCGACCCCGATGAGCCGTCGGGCGATACCGTCTTCGTACTCGCGATGGTTGTGCACCACATCGCCGCCGATGGCGCGTCGATGGCACCTCTTGCCCGCGATGTCGTTCTCGCCTACTCGGCTCGGAGTGCAGGACAGGCCCCGATGTGGGAGCCGCTGCCCGTCCAGTACGCCGATTACACGATCTGGCAGCGCGCGTTGCTCGGCGACGAGCAGGATTCGTCGTCCGTGGCGGCGGCGCAGCTCGAGCACTGGTCCACCGTGCTCGCGGGTCTTCCCGACCTGTTGCCGCTGCCCACGGACCGACCGAGGCCGACCACCCAGGACTTCCGCGGTGGCCGAGTGCGTTTCACGATCGACGCCGACGTCCATCGGGCTCTGGTCGAGATCACGCGCGAACAGAACGTCAGTATGTTCATGGTTCTGCACGCGGCGTTCGCGGTGGTACTGGCTCGGTTGAGCGGTACCGACGACATCGCGATCACCACTCCGGTCGCCGGGCGCGGTGATGCGGCGCTCGACGATCTCGTGGGTATGTTCGTCAACACGCTCGTGCTGCGAAGTCGAGTGGACGAGTCCGCTACGTTCGTCGATCTGCTGAATCAGGTCAAGGCCCACGATCTCGACGCCTTCGATCACACCGAGATGCCCTTCGAGAGAATCGTCGAAGTTCTCAACCCCACTCGCTCGACGGCCTACGCTCCCCTCTCTCAGGTGGCGCTGTCGTTCCAGAACAACGAGAAGGCATCGCTCGAGCTCCCGGACCTACGGGTGGAGGGCTTCGACTTCGACGTTCCGGTAGCGAAGCAGGATCTTCAATTGCTGCTGTCGGAGACCTTCGACGACGACGGTCGGCCGGCCGGGTTCGAGGCCGCATTCGACTACGCGACGTCGCTGTTCGACGCAGCCAGCGTCGAGGCCGTCGCGGCACGACTGATCCGCGTACTCGACGCCGTGGGGCGTGACCGTCACGCGGTGGTCGGCGACATCGAGATCCTGGGCACCGACGAGCAGCGGGCCCTTGCACCGGCTCGAGGGAGCGCAGGGGTCGCAGTTCGGACGTGGCCGGAGCTACTCGCTGCGGCGGTCTCGCTCGACCCGTATGCGGTTGCCGTCACCTACCGAGGCGTGAGCCTGTCCTACGCCGACCTCGACAGTTGGTCGAACCGCATTGCTCGGATGCTGATCGATTACGGTGTCGGCCCGGAGACGTTCGTCGCGTTGGCTCTGCCTCGATCGATCGAATCGGTGCTGTCGGTATGGGCGGTGGCCAAGACCGGTGCCGCATTCTTGCCCGTCGATCCGAACTACCCGGCGGACCGAATTGCGCACATGCTCGAAGATTCCCGTGCCGCAATGGGTCTGACCGATGTGGACAGCAGGCACGCGCTGCCCGAGACCGTGCCGTGGCTGGTTCTGGACGATCCGGAGATCTCGGCCGAGTTGTCTCGCTACCCGGCGGACGCGGTGACGGACGTCGAGCGGACGGCGACCCTGCATCTCGACCACCCTGCCTACCTGATCTACACCTCGGGTTCGACGGGACGGCCGAAGGGTGTCGCAGTGCGACACCGCGGCCTGGCCAACTTGCAGGCCGAGATCATCGAGCGGTTCCGTCCCACCAGGGATTCACGGGTATCGCATATCGCGTCGCCGAGTTTCGATGCATCGGTCTACGAGTTGACGATGGCATTCGGGGTCGGGGCAACCGTCGTGATCGTGCCGCCGGGAGTCTTCGGCGGCGGCGAACTGGCCGATCTTCTCGAATCGGAACATGTCACACACGCGTTCCTGACGCCTGCGGCACTGTCCTCGATCGACGAGTCGCGGCTCGGCACCGTTCGCGTGCTGGCCGTCGGTGGTGAGGCCTGTACCCCGGAGCTGGTGGCCAAGTGGGCACCGGGACGGATGATGTTCAACGGCTACGGTCCGACGGAGACCACCATTCAGGCCAGCGTGGGCGGGCCTCTCGTGGCCGGCGGCACGGTCGACGTCGGCAGGCCCGGTGCCGGATTCCGGTTCATGGTGCTCGACGCACGTCTGCGGCCGGTCCCGGCAGGGGTGTCGGGCGAGCTGTACATCGCA
This sequence comes from Rhodococcus sp. 077-4, assembly GCF_047782425.1. Lineage (NCBI taxonomy): Bacteria > Bacillati > Actinomycetota > Actinomycetes > Mycobacteriales > Nocardiaceae > Rhodococcus > Rhodococcus sp. 077-4. Next base: position 1,353,420 of record NZ_JAJPWC010000002.1, read on the forward strand.
GGACCCGGCACCGCGCGTGGCTACCTGCGCAGATTCGGACTCACGTCCGAGCGCTTCGTCGCCGACCCGTTCGGCACCGCCGGCGAGCGGATGTATCGAACCGGAGACGTCGTGCGCTGGGGGAGTGCAGGAGCCGTCGAGTTCGTCGGGCGCAGTGACTTCCAGGTCAAGGTGCGTGGGTTCCGCATCGAACTCGGCGAGATCGACTCCGCCCTCACCGAGCACGATCAGGTCGGTTTCGCCGCCACGATCGGACACACGGCCGCGTCCGGTGACACTGTGCTGGTGTCGTACGTCCTCGCGGCGGACGGCGAATCGGTCGATACCGAAGCACTACGCGATCGTGTCGCCAAAGTGCTTCCACGCCACATGGTTCCGTCGGCGATCATCGAGCTCGACGACATTCCGCTCACTCCGGTGGGCAAGCTCGATCGTCGGGCATTGCCGGTACCGGAGCTCACGGTGTCGACGACTCCGTACCGGGCACCGAGCACCGACGTGGAGGCTGCGATCGCCGACGCGTTCGCTCAGGTCCTCGGAGTCGAGCGGGTCGGTATGGACGACAACTTCTTCGAGCTGGGCGGAACGTCGCTGGTGGCCACGAAGATCGTGCCTGCCATCGAGAACGCCATCGGTGTACGGGTCCCGCTGCAGGCGCTGTTCGTCGACCCGACACCGGCCGGATTGGCCGCACGGGTCGCTGCCGACGCCGACGGCCAAGGCGCAGAACTCGATTCGGTGTTCGGTGTGGTGATTCCGCTGCGCAGCACGGGGTCGAAGTCTCCACTGTTCTGCATTCACCCCGGAATCGGTTTGTCGTGGGGTTACGCCGGGCTCGTCTCGCAGCTGAGCGAGGACCGTCCGGTGTACGGCCTGCAGTTGCCGAGCATCGTGGAAGGGTCGACGTTCGGCTCCATCCGCGACCTGGCACACCGCTACGCGGACGAAATCCGTACCGTCCAGCCCGTCGGTCCGTACCACCTGCTCGGCTGGTCGCTCGGTGGCTCGCTCGCCCATGCCGTGGCAGTGGAACTACGCAGCACCGGCAGCGAGGTCCACACGCTCGCGCTGCTCGACAGCTACGTCGACGGTCACGACGGCGAACCGGTCGAGGGTGCGTTGAGCGTCGAGAATCTGCTTGCGGGATTGGGACTCGACCTGACGGGTCACCCGTCGACCGATCCGTTGACCTACGAGCGGGGCGTCGAACTACTCGACGAATCGTTGGGGCAGACGACAGGTGTCACTGCCGATCACCTCAGAAGAATCAATGCGGGATTCGAGAACTCGACTCGGATAATGGCCGAGTTCATCCCCGGGATCTTCGACGGAGATGTTTTGTTCTTCTCCGCAACGAAGGGTGCAAGCGATGGAATTGTTCGATCCCCGCAAGAATGGCGTCCGTATGTGACGGGAGATATCGTCATCCACGATGTGGACGTTTTCCACAACGAGATGACCAATGCCGATGCCGCTGCGGTGATCGGTCCGGTGGTGGATTCTCATCTGAGCAATACGGCCGAATAACGATTGGTGTGTTCTCCACTTCGAAGAGCTCGAGTACGAATATCATCGGCGTTCGATACAAATGCGGTCGAATGCGAATCACTAACACCAGGGGACAGAAGTGAAACTGATCAGAACAGCAACGGTCGCGGTGGCGTTGACCGCTGCGGTAGCCACCGGAGCGGGCCACGCCGTAGCAGACCCGATGTCGGACTCGGTGAATTACGAGACGTCGGTCAACCCGGACGGAACGGTCACCACCGTCCTCGACGCCGGACTGTTCCGGGTCGACGCGACGAGCGAGACCGTGTCGATCATCGACCGGGCCGGTGCCACGCTCGCATCTGTTCCACTGGAGTACACCGTCAACGGCACCGTCTACTCGATCGCACCGCTCATCGGTGCCGAGGGTCGCGTATTGACGTTGACGCCCCAGACGGTTCCCGTTGCCGACGTCGCAGGCCCGCGGACCAAGCAGCAGGCATTCGACAACATGGTCAACCAGCTCGCGATCGGCTGGAACAACGGTGGCGGTGTCGGCACGGCGATCGGCGCGGGCCTCGGTTTCGCCATCGGGTGTGTGTCGATCTTTCCGAACTTCATCTCCGGATGCATCATCGGAACCGTGATCGGTACGGTCGCGGGCGCAGTCATCGGAACGGCCAACGGCAACCCGCAGGCTCAGCCCGCCGTGTTCGAGTACTTCACCACTCCGTAACAACCGTCGGCCACGAGCCGAAAGATGTACGACAGCGGGTGGAGCGCGTGCGCTCTACCCGCTGTTCTTCGTTCGACCGGTCAGTGCGCGACGCATCGACACAGCCTTGACCATCGTCTCCTCGAATTCCTCGTCAGGATCGGAGAGCGCGACGATCGCTCCGCCTACGCCGTAGGTCACTTCGTGTTCGGTCGCCACGATCGTACGAATGACGATCGAGAAGTCCGCGGTGCCGGTGATCGAGAAATAGCCGATGGCCCCCGAGTACACCCCGCGCGGTCCGTCTTCGAGCTTGTCGATGATCGCCATCGTGCGGATCTTCGGCGCACCGGTCATCGATCCGCCCGGGAACGCCGCTCGGATACAGTCCGCCGCGGAGGCGTCGTCGCGCAGGCGACCGCGAACGGTCGAGACCAGTTGGTGTACGGGGGCGTAGGTTTCGACGTCGAACAGCTTGGGGACGTGCACCGACCCAGGCACACACACCTGCGCGAGGTCGTTGCGCACCAGGTCCACGATCATCAGGTTCTCGGCCTTGTCCTTCTCGTTCGCGACGAGATCCGCCTTGAGCGCGTTGTCTTCCTCGGCAGTCGCTCCGCGCGGACGCGTTCCCTTGATCGGCTTGGACTCGACGATGCGGTCGGCATCTATGCGCAAGAACCGTTCCGGAGACGCGCTCAACACGGACACCTCGGGGAACTGCAACAGAGCGCTGTACGGCGTTGGGTTGATCTCGCGCATGTAGGAGTACGTGGCCGTTGGATCGATGGAACCGGCAACGGTCGCTGTGTTGGTCAGACACACCTCGTAGGTCTCACCGGATCGAATCTCGGCGAGGCACTGGGAAATCAGATCGAGGTAATGAGCGCGGTCGTGGCGTAACCGGGGTTCCAGCGAACGATCGGCACCGAGCAGGGGAGTGCCGGACGCAGACGCACCCGTACGGTCCTCGGGCGTGACTTTTCCGATCAGACCACGCAAGGTAGCGGTGATCGAATCGAACCACTGCGCCAACACAGGATCGCCTGGGGTGGTGGCCAACCCCATCAGGTACAGGGTGCCGGCCTCGTGGTCGAACACCAGCGCACGGTCCGCGAAGACCATCGACGCATCGGGTGTCGCAGCGGTATGTACCAATTGCCCGCCGGTATCTGCCTTGAGTTCGTACCCCAGATATCCGACATAGCCGAGCCCGAAGGCAAACGGGAGGTCATGGCGAGGGGGAGTGGCGCGCTCCCGCAGTCGTTCGTCGATGTAGTCGAAGAAGGTGGAATGAATGTGCTCGGTCGCACCGTCGGCACCCTGCACGGTCACCGTGGTCTCGGCGACCGAATAGGTCACGTACTCCGCGTGTGGACCCGAGCAGTCGCCCATGACGGTGAATCTGCAATCGGGTTCGAGCGCCGCACTGCCGTCCAGCCAGAAACTCTTGGAGCCGTCCGCGAACAGAGCCTCGAAGACCTGCTGGGAATCGAAAGCCTCGTCCAGAGTGCGGGTTTCGATGGTGAACATGGAATCCTGGGTACGCGCGGCACCCGAAGTGTTCGATCGAGCCAGCGTCAGATCGCGGAAGTTTGCGAGTAGTTCGCGGCCGTATTCGGTACTGATCGACTCCGGATGAAACTGAACTCCCCACATCGGCTCGGTGCGGTGCCGGACTGCCATGACCAGGCCGTCGGGAGTCCACGCAACTTCCTCGAAGTCGTCAGGAGTGCGCGTCACGACGAGCGAGTGATACCGCACCACCGAATACGGCGACGGAATCCCGGCGAACAGATCTGTACCGGTATGAGTGATGTCGGTGATCCTGCCGTGCATCGGTGCAGGCGCGAGATCGACACTGCCACCGAACAATTGACACAGACCCTGGTGTCCGAGGCACACGCCGAGTATGGGGAGATCGGATTCGAGGATCACGCGAGCGCTGATACCGAAATCCTGCTCCAGACTCGGACGCCCGGGCCCGGGAGAGATGACGACGTTGTCGTAGGCGTCGAAATCCAGAGACGTCCACTCGACGTCGTTCTTGACCACCGTCGGGGGCCGACCGTTCACCTCGGCCAGCAGGCTGTACAGGTTGTAGGTGAAGGAATCGTAATTGTCCACCAGAAGCGTATTGATACTCATCGCCGTGCCTCTACCGTTCACTGCCGAGGCCGAGCCCCGGCGTCGGAGAATCGATGATCGAATCCTCGACGCGACAGGCTTCCGCGATCATCGATCGGTACAAGTCTTCGAGAAAGTCGGGGGACAGCCCGTTGGCCGACGCGAATTCTCTCGCTCGCTCGGTCACGAGTCCGACGCGGCCGGGTTGCATCATCGGAATGGCGTGTTCGCGTTTTACGTGTGCAACGCGTACACACACATCGATGCGATCGCGAATGGCGGCGCGCAGAACTTCGTCGATTCCGTCCAACTCTCGCCGTAACTCCGCAAGCTTCTGCTCGCCGACTGCGCGATGGCCTTCCGATTCCGCTTCGGAGGCAGCCGTGCGCAGAGCGTCGGTCGAGCACTGATCAGAATCCTGGCTCACGAGTTTCTGCCCCCTGATTGTTTTCGATTCCGGTGCTGCTGTTTATCGGTGCATTTCGACAATTGTTACGTCGACCATTCACGAATCGTCCACCTGCAAGACAACCGATACTCGATGATGACACCTCGCACTGCCAGGCCGCCACTCGATCGTATTGGAACCCCGGATCGGGCGACAATGAATGCAACAGAGCGCTCAGAAACCTCGATCGAGTTCGATCGGCAACAAAAAACTGCACCGCCGGATTGTTTCCAATCCGACGGTGCAGTGGAGGACGATCAGGCGCCGCGGCGTTTGACCTTCAGCAGGTCCAAGCGCTCCTTGAGCAGCTCCTCCAGCTCGTCGACCGATCGCCGTTCGAGCAACATATCCCAGTGCGTGCGCGGCGGTTTGACCTTCTTCGCCTCCGGCGCGGTTCCCTCGATCAACGACCCTTCGAGACCGTTGCGGCAAGCCCAGGTTCCCGGGATCTCGGCGTCGTCGGCGAACGGTACGTCGAACTCCTCACCGTTGTCGCACCGGTAACGTGCAACACGACGGGGTGCCAGGTCGTGATCACGATCGGTTTCGTAGCTGACCGCTCCCAGTCGGCTACCTCGAAGTACACGATCTGCCATGGTGAAGTCCTCTCCATCGATAGTAGGTACGTGCGTCGAAGCCATCCGTCGACATCGAACTACACCGTCTACCCACTGATCTACAACGTCGCTGAGCGTCGGTTCGTTCCCGGGCCGGTGAGTCCCGACGCGGTGCTATCGGCGCAGCGTATCGGGGAATCTTACCTCGCGGCCACAGTAGGCTGAACGACCATGTCCGTCAGAACCCGCCGCGACCAGACGTGCGCCTGGTGCGGGCGCCCGGTCGCCGACACCGGCACCGGCCGTAAGCGGCGGTACTGCCGTCAATCGTGCCGCCAACGTGCATACGAACAACGCACCGCGATAAAAGGGACATCGGTTCCCGACGATGCCGTCGTGCTGACTGCCGAAGAGGTGTCGGCCGCGGCCGATCGAGCGTTCGAGGTTCGCTGTGCCGCCGAAGACGTGAGTACAGCGGTCACGGAAGGGGCGGACTCCGCGGAACTTCACCGATTGTGCGTCGAGCTGTTGGCCAAAGCGCACGACGCGGAACGGCTGCGCTGAACTGCGCTTCCTCCGTTCGTTCACCGTATCCATGGACAATGGGTCGAAGTCCGCGTGACTGCGCGGACGTTACGAACCAGCGAGGAGCTCCATGGCGTTCTGGGATCAACTCAAGTCCAAGGCACAGGAACTGAACGGCCAGCTACAGACCAAGACCAGCCAGTTCAAGAACAAGGAATTCGCCAACGGCAGCATGGCCATGTGTGCCCTGATCGCGGCGGCGGACGGCACCATCGATCCTGCCGAGCGTCAGAAGACGGCATCTCTGATCGCGGGGAACGAGGCCCTGCGGGTCTTCGAGCCCGACGAACTTCGGCAGAAGTTCGACTGGTACTGCGACAAGCTGCAGGGAGATTTCGACTTCGGCAAGGTCGAGGCGACTGCGACGATCGGCAAGCTGAAGTCGAAGCCGGACCAGGCCCGAGCCGTAATCCAGATCGGCATCATCATCGGCGGTGCCGACGGCAATTTCGACGATCACGAGAAGGCTGCGGTACGCAATGCCTGCTTCGCGGTCGGAATCGATCCGGCCGAGTTCGAACTCTGAGACGTCTCTCCACAGGAGGCCAACGCCAACTGATCGCGCGCACGGCGATCGACGAAGTCACCACTTCGCCGGTCGCCGTTCTCGTCGGGCGTCGTCCGCTGTGAAATGTTCGCAATGCCGGGATACTGGGGACACTCCAACGGCATGTGCCGATGTCGTCGATCCGTCGGAGATCCGGCCAGCAGCCCACCAGCAAAGGGACCGTGCATGACAATTGCCGCGATCTACCTCGTCATCGCCTTCGGTCTCGGCGGTCTTGCCATGGTGGTGCGGCTACCTCCCCTGGTCGGGTTTCTGGCTGCCGGATTCGTGATCAACGCGCTGGACGTCGGCGAGGTACCCCAGCTGGAGCTGTTGGCCGACCTGGGCGTCACCCTGCTGTTGTTCGCTATCGGCCTCAAGCTCGACGTCCGCATTCTGTTGCGCCGAGAAGTGTGGCTGACCACTTCGGTGCATCTGGTGCTCAGCATCGCGATCGGTACTACCGTGCTGTGGCTCGCCGCCGTCGCCGGCTTGGCCATGTTGTCCGGCCAGAGCCTGGCGACGATAGCGCTGCTCGCCTTCGCGATGTCGTTCTCGAGCACCGTGTTCGTGGTCAAGGTTCTGGAAGAACGAGGGGAGTCGCACGCCCTCTACGGGCGCGTGGCGATCGGTGTGCTGGTGATGCAGGACATCGTTGCCGTGGTCTTCTTGACCGTCACCAGTGGCACGCTGCCGAGCCTGTGGGCGCTGACACTGGTACTTCTGTGGCCCCTGACGCGGGTTCTTCGGAGGATATGGAGCGGACTCGGCCACGGCGAGATGCAGTCGTTGTTCGGCATCGTGATGGCGTTGGTCCCGGGCTATGCGCTGTTCTCCGCCCTAGGACTCAAAGGGGATCTGGGTGCCTTGATCGTCGGCGTGTTGCTGGCGTCGCATCCGGCCTCGTCCGAGCTGTCTCGATCGCTGTTCCACATCAAGGAACTGCTGCTGGTGGGTTTTTTCGTCTCGATCGGTCTGACCGGATTGCCGGACCTGCCCAGCCTCGGTGTCGCCCTGCTCATGGTGCTTCTGCTGCCGCTGAAATCCGTCCTGTATCTGGTGTTGTTCGCCATGATGAAATTGCGGTACCGAACTGCTCTCCTCGCCGGGCTGAGCCTGATGAACTACTCCGAGTTCGGCCTGATCGTCGTCTCGGTGGGCGTGACCACCGGCCTGCTCGCACCGGCATGGCTGGTGGAGATGTCGATCGCCGTGGCCTTGAGCTTCGTCGTATCGGCCCTGGTGAACGGGCGTGGACACCTGATGGTCGAGAAGATGGCGACACGCCTGCCCGAGCAGGACGAGCGCAGCCTTCATCCCGAGGAACGCTCCGGTGACGCCGGCGACGCCGAGGTGGTCGTGATCGGTATGGGACGCGTCGGATTCGCGGCGTATCAGCGTCTCACCGATCACTACCAACTCAGCGTGGTAGGCGTCGACTACGACGGGCCTCGCATTCGTCGCCTCGCCGACCAGGGACTGCGAGTCATCGAGGGGGACGCAACCGATCTCGACTTCTGGCACCAACTTCGGCACTCGGAGTCGGTCAGAATCGCAGTGCTGGCCATGCCGCGTCACGGTGCCAACGTCACCGCGCTCGCCTGTCTACGTGAATCCGGATTCAGCGGAACGGTGGCCGCTGTTGCTCGCTACGACGACGAAGTGCAATGGGCCAAGGAACACGGCGTGGACATCGCGTTCAATGTTTACGCGGGCGCGGGATTGGAGCTGGCGGATCAGGTTGCGACCGTGGCTCCGAATCCTGTCGACGACGGAGTCCGCCTCGACCCCGACGCACCCGAAGCCTGATTTTCCGTTCTTACGAAGGGTTCAGGCCGGCCAGCGACTACGTTTCACGCGATACATCTCCGAGTCCGCGATGCGCAGGACGTCGTGCGCCGACTGCCGCACATCGCTGTCGACATCGATGTGTACCGATGCCGAACCGACGCTCACGGTGAGTCCGGACAACATTCGAGCCTGCGTCAGACTCGACACGAGTTCTGCTGTCCTAGCGGCGATGTCGGCAGGTCTGCCGACGGCTATGCAGGCGAACTCGTCACCGCCCAGCCGTGCCACGATCCAGCGATTGGCGGCCAGCGCTCGGAGATGCTGCGCCACATCCACGAGGACCGAATCACCGGTGTGATGTCCGTAGTTGTCGTTGACGCGCTTCATTCCATCGACATCGGCGGCAACGGCGCACATGACCTTGGGCTCGACGTCCGGCACGGTCACCGCGGCGGCAGCGACCGCTGCAAACAGGCCGCGGCGATTGTGCAGACCGGTCAGTGGATCAACCAGCGATTCTCTTGCGCGAGAACGGAGCTCACTCACGTACACCATCAGGACGAGTGGGGACGAGAACATCAACAGCATCGTCAAGCTGTGTGCGGCGACGACCCAGCCGCTGGCGACGTCGGCTCGGACCGTCTGCACGGCCACGACCCCGAGAATTGTTGAGGCGAAGACCATGTGCGCAACGCAGGGGAGTAGCGGCAGAGCCACCACGGCCAGTGTGGTGATCACAGCGAACAGGACCGTACCGCCGATGGCCGTCAACTGCGTGTCCTTCAACAACAGACTTGCGGCAATCGATACATCGGAATACACGATGAATGCATTGAGCAAAGCCGGACCGGGCCATCGACCGAAGAACCAGCGCAGCGCCACAGGGAAGGCGGACAGACTGATCACAACCACAACGTGAACTCGCCAGCTGCTGTACTCCTCGGACGGTGCACTGAGCAGTCCGAGGACACCGATCAGCAGCGTGCCCATACCCACGAGAAACTGAATGACCCTGGTACGACTCGCGTCGAGATCCAACAAGCCCGCCACCGAAGTGTCGTCGTGCAAACGAAGTGACGCGAGAGGCCCCGAGGCCGAGAGGAACGGACGTACGGCAAACATCGGATGACCTTCGACTGGTATTTGCCCCGAGCGACAATTCCACGCAGCGTAGCAGTTACGGGCGGTTCGAATGCTCGATCCGTCACTACCGACCGCAATGGTTGTTTTGCGTCGAATCGGTCGTCAGCGACACCTTGATCAGGCAGTGTCGGCTGACATCCACTCCGGTCGAAACGTCACAGTGACGTTTCGAACCGGGGGATTCTTCGACAACCGAAAGGGCTGCGCGGCGGGACGCCGATTCCGCCGAGCGACTCGATTCACCGAATGGTTGACGAGAAGAGTCCCGACGACGCCGACCAACGGGTGTGACTTCGGCAATCGAGGTGCGAGGCCAGACAGGCGTCTACGGAACGGCCGGTCGGTCGACATAGAACCAGCGAGACGATGGCCCAACCCTTCTGAGCTGCATCGCCGTTTCGCCGATAATCAACATTATGTCAAGTAATGCCAACCACGATGCACCTGCCCCACCTGTCCCCCCAAGCTCGGTGATCCACGCCGCGACCGAGGAACATGGACCAGCGCCTGACTGATGCCGAACCGGAACCGTCGGACACATCAGTCCGATCCCTGTGCCACCCAGCCCGGCGCTTCGACCCGAATCGGCTTGTCACCGACGAGTGTGGACAGCTGGGATTCGAGTACCGCGAGTTCGGTGGCACCGATCTGCCGCTCCCACTCATCGCGTAGTTTGTCGAAAATTTCTGCGCCCTCGCGCATGACGGTCAATCCAAGAGGAGTGACTCGAATCCGCTTGCGGCGGGCGTCGATGGGATCGGTCTCTCGCACGACCAAGCCACGCTGGACAAGAACGGCGATGGTCTTCGCTGCAGCTTGCTTCGACACCGCCAGGCGGCGTCCGAGCTCTGATGCATTGTCGGCTCCGGCGACGATGGCACGCATGGCGTAATCGTGGACCGGCCGCACATCCTGGTGTCCGCGCGCCGCCAACTCATCGATGACGGACTCCACCAGTCGGCGGTAGCTACCCAGGAGAAGTAGAGCAAGTTCAGCGCCCGAACGCGACATCACTCGAGAATACCGACGTGCGTCGACAAAGACAACCTGATTGTCTATATTTAGACAATCAGGTTGTCTATCGAATGGAGAACGTCATGTCCGAATCAGTTCCGAGCCCGTTCGTCGACGGCATCACCCACCACACTGCACAGGTCAACGGCACCGTTTTGCATTACGTGTCGGCCGGATCAACCGGCTCGCCGATCCTGCTGGTTCATGGGTTCCCGGAGACATGGTGGGCCTTCCACAAACTGATTCCGCTTCTTGCAAGCAATCACAGGGTCTTCGCTGTCGATCTACGCGGGTTCGGCGACTCCAGCATCGCCGACGACACGCACGACAGCAGCATCTCCGCAGCCGATCTTCATCACTTGATCCGCCACCTCGATGTAGGTCCAGTCCACCTTTCCGCGCAGGACATTGCCGGAGCTACAGTGTTCAGACTCGCCACCGCCCATCCAGAAGACGTACTGTCACTCACTGCCATCGAGATGGGTTTGGCCGGGTTCGGGCTGGAAGGATTCGCAGATGTCACCCGCGGGGGTTCTTGGCACATCGGGGTCCTCGCAGCGCCCGGCATCAGCGACCTACTTCTCAGCGGCCGGGAGCGCGACTTTCTGGGCAATTGGGCATTTCCCGCCATGACGGCGGTGGCGGAGTCGATCACCGACACCGACATCGACGAATTCACGCGAACATACGCACGACCAGGCGGGTGGCGCGGCGCGGGAGGCCTCTATCGATCGATGCTCGACGAGGGAGAAGACATCATCGCGCTTGCCAAGTCCACTCCCCTGACCGTTCCCGTGTTGGCCGTAGGCGCAAGCGGCGGTTCGTTCACCGCGATCACAATGAGGTCCGTTTCCGCAGGCAAGCTCACCGCGATACAGCTCGATGGCGTCGGTCATTACGTAGCACTGGAAGCACCGGCGGCACTGTCGAAGGCCATGATGCACTTCCTGGCCGAAACCGATAGTGAAAGGCAACCAACGCCAACGAGTTTCACCGAAAGTCCGACGGCTATGTAGAAAAAGCCCGCTACACGGGTCAGTGGCCGAAAACGGAAGCCCCCCCAGCTGTGTCGACGCCGGCTACGACCGGGACATCCCACAGCACTCTGGATACCTACGAGATGGATCGGAGGCCACGTCGCCGGCAGGCGCTGGCCCCACGTTGATCAGACGGATCGCAGGAAACAGCGAGCGGACTCGAGCCGGTCAGCGTCGTAGTCCTCCCACTTGGCTCGAGGCACGTCCCGGCGCTCGACCTCGACAAAACTGCGCTTGACGAAGAACTCTGCGGCTTCACTGCTGACGGTCACCGCAAACAGATGTGCGACGCCCTTCGTACGGCAGACCTCCAACAACCCGTCCATCAATAGGCCACCCGCACCGAGTCCGGAGAATTCGGCGACTGTGATCAAACCCGACACTTCACCGAAACCTGTTCCGGCGTAACGGTCCACCTCGAGTCCAACGATGCCGGCGAGGTGGCCGGTGCGCAGGACCCGCGCGCCGAGGCCACCGACCGCCATCCGCGCTATCTCGATTCGGCTGCGCGACTTGAGAACCCCTTCTCGCACTCCCTGCGCAACCAACGCCTCGATTGCCGGGAAGTCGTCCACCTGAAGCGAGGCCAAATGAAGGTAGCGCCCTTGGGTCAGGACCGTGCCACGGCCGTCGAAGGTGAGCAGTTCGAATTCGAGATCCTCGGCGCGACAGAGATTTACGCTGTACGCACCGCCGGCAAGCGCTGCCTCGGCCGCGGGCGGAAAATCGTCGAGCCCTCGTTCTGCCAGGTGCGCGACAAGGCGCTCGCGGTGCAGGTCGATGTCGGCGAAGCTACGAGGAGGATCGCCCCAGCCCCCGCCCGGATCGGTCAGCACCATCTTCGAGGCGCGCACGCTCGCAGACACAGAGCCGGCCGTGCGCGCGACAGCGGCAGCCTCCGCCCCGATCACGACGCACTCCGAGTCCGCCGTAGCAAGCCACAAACGGGCAACGGACTCGTCGTTCCACACCGCCGCACCGTCCAGGGCCACACCACCGACTGCAGCGGTGACCGCAGGAACGTGGCCCACCGGGACCACGAAAATGAACCGCGTGTCACCCGTGACGAACTCACCGACCGTGCGTTCCATCGCGTCCAATGCCGCGGTACTCACTACGGGAAGGGCAACCACGATCGTGACCCCGCGGAACTCCTCGATGAAGAAGTCGCGTTCGGGAACAGGTACCCCGCTGTAGGTCAGGTCGACTGCCGCGTCGCGTGGGACCGCCGGCCGCGGCCGCAATTTGATTGGATTCGCGCGCAGACCGTAGTTCGTCATGATGCTTCTCAGTTTGGACTGTTGGCTCGCACCCCGCAACGCACAACCGCGACGCCATCCGCTCGGATCAAACTGTTCCAGCATGTAGTCGACGCGATATTCTGGGCTCGTGCCCATCGAACCCGCCGTCCGAATGTCCAGGCTGCGGGCATTGATCGATCACCCTCGCACGGTGAGCTCGGAGCGAGATGTTGCGCAGCGCATGCTGAATCGACTACTCCGCTCGATGCGCCCCACGGCCGACAGCAGTCGGCACTATGGTTCCAATCACCACCGGCTCGGCCTACATGCGGGGCTCGACGACGTCGCCGAGATGATTCGTCACGACCTCACTCCGGCCCGGACCGTCCCGGCAGAATTCCACAGCGTGGCAGCAGTCGACCCAATTGCAGCAGTCGACCCAATTGCCGACGCGCCCGCCGCCATCCGGTACGAGGTCGAGGCCCGCCACGACTGCGAGATCGTGGTCACGATCAGCTGCGTCCCCGCCGAGTGGGGTTGGCAGCGCGACGGTGGAATCGACGTCCACTCCCCTGCGCTACGTGCCCTGGTCGACGAGCTCGCCGCAATGATCAACAGCTACAACCACTCCGGCGACGACATCACGGATCGCTTCTTCGGCCGTGTTCGCGTCGAGGATCGGATTGTGGTCTGGTGAGCGCTCGATCTTCGAACAGCTCCGATGAGACATCCGATTCCATGACGACGCCATCCACTCGCGCGGGCGCGGCCCCGTACAGCAAGCTCTTTCTCAGCGTATACGACCTCTGGGTGATCAGACTGTCGAACGACTACGGATGGCGCTGCAACAGACGACATTTCGTCGATCTCTACCGCGAGCACCTCGGTCGCCGTCACCTCGAAGTCGGCCCAGGATCGGGCTGGATTCTCGCCAACGTCGACCTACCGACCGATATCGACCTCACCCTCGTCGATCTCAATACCAACTCACTCGAGCACACCGCATCCCGTCTCGGTGTCACTCCCACTCTGATCGAACACGACGTGCTGTTGCCGTTGAACGACAACGTCGACCAGTTCGATTCGGTGTCGATCAACTACGTCTTGCACTGCCTTCCTGGCAATTGGTCCACCAAGTCCGTCGCGCTGACGAACCTGGCGAACGCGCTGACGCCGGAGGGCGTGTTGTTCGGATCGACCGTGATCGGAGTCGATCAGAAGTACACCGCACTCGGTTCTGCCTTGATGTTCGCGTACAACAGAATCGGCGCGTTTGCCAATCGGAGTGACGATCTGCCGGGCCTGCGCCGACTACTTTCCGACAGATTCGAGCAGGTCGAGGTGACGATGGTGGGCAATGTGGCGCTCTTCGTCGCTCGCAGACCCCTCCACGCGAAGTAGCGAGAACACTGACTCCCGTCGAACTCATCCCGGGCAGGTCGACGTCGTATTCGAGCCCGCGGACCGCGAACGCCGAATAACATGGGCCCGGTGCCGCTCGTATCCCGAGCGGAACGGATCGGAGGGCCGATGTTCGATCTCCCGGGCGATCCGGTGAGTCTTCGATCCTTCATGGAACGTTCTCCGGACTTCATTGCGTTGTCGGATTTCACGGGGAAAGTTCTGTACATCAATCCGGCCGGTTCGGACCTGATCGGTGTCACGGACGTCGCCGATTTCGACACACTGTCGGCACTGGAATTACTGACAGCGGACGGACTCGATCTCACCGACGACATTGCTGCGGGTCTGCTCTCCGAGGGCAAATGGGAAGGCTACTGCGAGCTGCGCCACCACGTGACCGGTGCCGGAATCCCGGTAGTGGTGTCCGCCTACGTGATCAGTCGTGACGACGGTGGCCCCGACGTGGTGGCCTCCACCATTCGGCACCGGCACACCGTGGAGCAACGCAGCGCTCGGATGGCAGCCGACGCGGTGATCGCCGGTCGTCACGCACAGGAGCAGAGGGCACTCGCCGACCTGAGCCGATTCGCCGTCATCGCCGAGCTACCCAGATTGCTCACCGCGGCAACCGACACCGCCGCAACCTTGATCGGGGTGGGAAACTCCGCTATCGCTCATCTCGCGCATCCGACCGACCCGTACTTGACCATGGACGCAGCCAGCGGTGCACTGGGCATGCGTCAGGACATTCCGTCCGGAGACGGTTCGTTGGTGGGGTACGCATTGACGCTCTCGGAGCCCGTCGTGTGCAACGACTCTCACGCCGAGGGGCGTTTTCGCACCGACACGATGATTGCGCTCGGCCTCCGCAGCGGCGTGGCAGTCCCTGTCTTCACCGCTGCGGGTAAGGCATGGGGCGTGCTCTCCGTCCACAGCGTCGAGGCACGTCTGTACCGCGACGAGGAAGTGTCGTTCCTCGGATCGGTGGCAGGTATCGTGTCCGCGGCAATTCGACGAATCGACCTCGAACGTCAATTGCGGCGACGGAGTACGCACGACGCACTGACCGGTCTACCCAACCGCACACTCGCGTACGACGTCATCGATTCGGCGTTGGACCGCGCTCGGCAACAGTCCGGAACCGTTGCGCTGCTCCTGCTCGACATCGACGACTTCAAGATCATCAACGACAGTCTGGGACACGACGCAGGAGACCGGGCGTTGGTGAAGTTCGTCGATCGACTTGCGTCGGCAATCCGAGACGAGGACACAATTGCGCGACTGGGCGGCGACGAGTTCTTGATCGTCTGCGAAGGCGTGGACAGCGTCGCTCATGTGGAAGAGCTCGCCCGACACATCACGAGTTCCATTGCGGTTCCGTTCTCCGCCGAGGACGTGCCCATCCCCCTCAGTGCCAGCATCGGGATAGCGGTGTCCGAACCGAATTCGACACGGCACGAATTGATTCACCGTGCCGACTTGGCCATGTACCGCGCGAAGGACAGCGGCACCGGTGGTCACGCCGTCTTCGATCCCACCGACCTGTACGACGCCGATCGCATCAGAAGCCTGTCGATCGATCTCCGGGCGGCTCTGCGTGCCGACGAACTCACGCTCGCTTATCAACCGTTGGTGGACATTGCCACTCGCAAGATCGTTGCGGTCGAAGCGCTCGCGCGCTGGAATCACCGCGAACTCGGACCCATAGAACCCAGCGAGTTCGTCGGTGTAGCCGAAAGAACCGGTCTCGCAACACCGTTGGGGGCATGGGCACTGCGCACGGCATGCACGGCCGCAGCGCGGTGGCGAACGTTCTCCGACATTGTGGTTCGCGTGAACGTCAGCGCACTTCAGCTCCGCGATCCCGCCTTTCCCACGGAAGTCGCTTCGGTACTGGCCGACACGGGCCTGCCGGCCTTCGCTCTCGGTCTGGAAGTGACCGAAACCGTATGGGTCGCAGACACCGAACGGGTCGCCGACACCGTCTCGACCCTGCATGCCATGGGTGTGGCTCTGCTGCTCGACGACATGGGCAAGGGCCACAGCTCCATGTCGTACCTCGACCGCTACCCCATGTTCGAGTGTTTCAAGATCGACAAGTCGTACATTGCCCGGCTCCCGGCCCCACGCGCCCACGCCATCGTCTCGGCCATCGTCGCGTTGGCCCGCGCATTCGACGTCACCGTCGTCGGCGAGGGGGTCGAAACCGAAGAGCAGCTCGAGGCGCTGGCCGCTACCGGCTGCGACTTCGCTCAGGGTTACCTGCTCGGCCGACCTGTCGGGGCCGGTGCCATCGCCGATCTGCTGCTCGGTGATCGATGACGCGCGGGTTAGCCCAGGATTCGTGATAGCGTGCCGAACCAGAGCTACTCGCATAGCCACCCCAGCTGCAGCAGGCACCCGCGTCGCCTCCGTCAGCGCTCCAGGGGCAAGGTCCTTCTTGGATCTGCGATCGGGAATCGCTAGTTTTTGTTGCACGCCGTGTCCATGACTTCCGACCGGTGCAGCAGTGCGCGGGGCTGGTGCACACAGGGATTGGAACTCTCGTGACCAAGAACCATGCAGACAAGATTGCCGCACGAGCGCATGCTCGAGCACATGGACTCGTCTACCGACGAGCCTTGGCATCGGTGCGCGCCGCCCGCGCCGATCGAATGTCGTTGTTGCCCTTCGCGGAGCGCCTTCTGATCGAGGCCGTCGAAGGATGCGGAATTCGGCATTGGGCTCGTGTCGAGGAATGGGACGGCGTGGGTCGCGCCGCCATCACCGACGTCGGCGGCGAACGATTCGTCCTCACTGTCGACACCGTTCTGCTGGTTCTTCGAGAACACCTCGACGACCATCCGGGACTGAAGCCGAACGATATCGACAGCTACTTCGCCGACGAGGCGGTGCAACGCATCCTGTTCGGCGGCATCATCTACCGCCTCGAACTTCATCGCGGCAGGGGCCTCGTCGCCTGATCGCTACTCGAATCCTGGACTGCGCGGGCAGTTTCGCCGCCGATCCGCGAGCAGTATCAGAAGCCCCGGAATTCCAGCCACGGTCCAGGGCACCACTGCCCCGAGAGTCGGGACGACCTGCACCACTCCGAGACCGCAGAAGTCGGCCGAATTCTCACACACGATCGCGTCGTAGGGCGCCGCTGCCACGAGGACGAAGAACATGGTGAGCGGAATGGACAGTGCCACCGTCGACAACGCTGCCGCAATCGCTTTCGGTCGAGTGGCCAGCCTCGTCCAACCCCACGCGAGGAGCGCAACAGGGACAGTGAGGCCGAACAGTGCCACAGCGGCACCGGCTTCGCCGCCGTTGCCCTCGACCGTCGGTCCATAGAGAAAGCCGAGTTGGACTGCGCCACCGGCGAGCACACCGGAACCGACGAGCGGAAGAAGCCCACTCAGAATGGGCCGGCTGCGTTTCGGTAAGGGGTTCGGAAAGCGACGGTCAGCTCTTTCCACTTTCAATGTATAGCGCACCCCGGGGCTTGCGGCAAGACCCCGTACAGGGCTCAGAATGGCTCGCTGCAACCACGCGGTCATCGATCGGAGTCCTGTGAAACCTGTGCGCCAGAGCATTTTCGACCTCCCGGACAACCTCGTACGGAAACGAGATCCAGCGCTGGTCGGCTACGACGAGCAACACTTCTCCGCAATACGCGCGAGCATCGAGAAGTCTCGATCCGATACCGCGTCGCGTCTCGACACCGCGCAGAAGTCGTCCGGCCGGATGGGGCAGGAGGTCATGGAACGAGACTTCGAGATCCATCGTCTCGGGGCACGCCTGCGGTCGTTGCGCAGGTACGGCGTGGATCTGTGCCTGGGCCGCATCGTGACCGCAGACGCTGCCGAGCCGGTGTACATCGGACGACTCGGACTGTTGGGGACCCACGGCGAACAACTCCTCGTCGACTGGCGCTCTCCTGCGGCCGAGCCCTTCTTCGGTGCCACCCATGCCGATCCCATGGGGTTGACCAGTCGACGTCGATATCGGTGGACGAACGGCCTCGTCACCGACTACTGGGACGAGGTGTTCGACCTCGCCCAACTGAGCGCCGATGGCGCGCTGGACGATCAGTCTGCATTCATCGCCAGTCTGGGTGCGGCACGTTCACCGCGAATGCGGGACGTGCTGGGCACCGTTCAGGCGGATCAGGACGCGATCATTCGGGCGGACGCCCGCGGTGCTCTCGTTGTCGACGGTGGGCCAGGAACCGGGAAAACCGTTGTCGCTCTGCACCGAACCGCTTACCTGCTGTACGCCCAATCGCGACTCGGCCACAACCGCGGCGGGGTGCTGTTCGTCGGTCCGCACGACCCGTACCTCGCCTACGTTTCCGACGTGCTGCCGAGTCTGGGTGAGGACAGCGTGCAGACCTGCACTCTTCGGGACCTCGTCGCCGAGGGAACGAACGCCGTCGAGGAAACCGATCCAGTGGTGGCGCAGCTCGAGTCGACCGTAGAGATGCACTCGGCGATCGAGGCCGCAGTCGCGTTCTACGAGCAGCCACCGACACGAAACATGATCGTCGAAACGGAATGGGGAGAGCTTACTCTCACTCCCGCCGACTGGATCGAGGCATTCGCCGCACCCGATCCAGGCACGCCGCACAACGAAGCGCGTGAGCAGATCTGGGATCTGCTGCTGACGATTCTGACGGACCGATACGCAGGCGACAATCCCGAGGACGTTCGAAACTCGCTGCAACGCAACGCGGATCTGCGTAAGGAACTGGACAGCTCGTGGACGATCATCGATGCCGCCGACCTCCTCTCGGACCTGTGGAGCGTGCCCGCATATCTCCGCAGGTGCGCGCCATGGCTCGGCCTCGAGGAGATTGGTGCGCTCCAGCGACCCGATCCGACCCGATGGACGGTGGCCGATCTGCCGTTGCTCGACGCCGCACGGATGCGACTCGGAGATCCCGAGCACGCCCGGCGTACACGGCGTCGGGAACTCGCCGCGGCACACGAGCGCGCACGGATGGACCGTGTAGTCGACGAACTCATGGCATCCGACGACGACGAGATGATGGCCGCCCAATTTCGACAGGACGGAATTCGCGACGCCCTGGTCGATCGAGCGGGATTGGAGGAAGTGCCGTCGGATCCGTTGGCGGGTCCCTTCGCGCATGTCGTCGTGGACGAAGCACAAGAGTTGACCGATGCGCAGTGGCAGATGGTGCTGCGCCGGTGCCCGTCGGGCAGCTTCACCATCGTCGGCGACCGCGCGCAAGCGCGTCGGGGATTCGCGGAGTCCTGGGGCGAGCGCCTCGAACGGGTCGGAATCGATCGTGTGGAGATCGCCACCCTCGGTGTCAACTACCGCACCCCGCGAGAGGTGATGGCCGAGGCCGAGCCGGTGATTCGAGCTGTGCTCGCGGACGCCAATGTTCCGGTCTCGATCCGCAGCAGCGGTGTGCCCGTCGAGCACGGCGATACGGCAGATCTGCCGAGAATTCTCGACCGATGGCTCCGCACCGATTCAGACGGAATTGCCTGTGTCATTGGCGATCTCAGCTTTCCGGCGTCGGAGCGCATTCGATCGCTGACACCGCAGCTGACGAAGGGACTCGAATTCGACCTCGTCGTCCTGGTCGAGCCGGACTCGTTCGGGTCGGGAGTCGCAGGTGCCGTCGACAGGTATGTGGCGATGACACGGGCAACAGGTCGGCTGGTCGTCCTGACCGATCATGGTGTGGCCGCGTCGAGCACGTCCAGCAGGGCATGAATGGCTGGGCTCGAGTCGGCACTGCGTCGCCACGCAGCCTGCACCTCTCGTACGGGAGTCCGCTCGAGCGGTACTGCAACGAGGCCTGCGCGTAGGGCCGGGCGCGCGAGACGGGGCACGAGCGCGAGCACATCGTCGGTTTCGACCAGTGCAAGCTGCGTGGAGAAATCGTCCACGAGATGACGAACGTCGATTTCGGCCATCGTCTCGGCGAACAGCCGCCGGAACCACTGGTGGCACACCGTCCCGGCCGGGCTCGTCACCCACGGATACTCGGCGAGCTCGGCGGGCGTCAACGCGGACTCCCGTCGGGCGAGCGGGTGGGTTCGCTTCATGACCACGTCGCCGTAGTCCGTGTGGATCGGTCGCCGAACGACAGAGGGTGGTGCGGCCGCCGGTACGCCGTCCGCATCGTGCACCAACGCCAGATCAGCGGTGCCCGCATGCACGCTGTGCAGCGCACGGTCCGGATCCTCCTCGCTGATGTGCACCGTCAGATCCGGATATCGATGCTTCAGGTCGGACAGGGCCGGTGCCACCAACCCTCGAACTGCGGTCGAGAAGCCCACCAACCGAACGATCCCGCGTGCGACGCCCTCGTCAGCGGATCGGGCCGCTTCGACGCACCGTTCGAGGGCCTGGAACACCTCGTCCGCCGACTCGACCACTGCCCGGCCCGCCGGGGTGAGCACGACGCCCCGGCCGGCCTGGGCGAGTACCGGTGTGCCGACCTGCCGCTCGAGTCTCTTGATCTGCTGCGACACTGCCGAGGAGGTGTAACCGAGTTCGTCCGCTGCCCGCGCCAGGGTGCCGAGGGCGGCCACGGCCCGTAGGGCATGCAGAGCATTCACGTCGATCATGAAGCAACCGTACGCAATAGTGTGGAGAATACATCGCTGGACCTCACCAATTGCGCGGTCCACACTGGGGCGATGACCATCACTCCCCCGTCGATCTTCGGCACGAACCTCGTCGCCATGGCCACCCCGATGCACCCCGACGGACGTGTGGACAGAGCCGGCGTCGGTTCACTCCTCGACCACCTCCTGTCGTCGGGATGCGATGGCGTCGTCGTCGCCGGCACCACCGGTGAAGCACCGACACTGACGAGTCTCGAGATCGCCCAGCTGATCGAGCAGGTACGAGGGCACTCGGATCACGCTCTTCGAGTGATCGCGGGAGTCGGAACCAACGACACTTCGAAGGGCATCGACATGGCCAGGTCCGCCTCGGCGGCCGGAGCCGACGCGCTGTTGATCACCGCTCCCTACTACTCGCGGCCCACTCAGGCCGGCATCGCCGAGCACATCGTTGTCATCGCCGATGCCGGTGGGCTGCCCGTGATGCTGTACGACGTTCCGGCACGCACGGGTGTGGCCATCGAGGCATCCACACTCGTCGAGCTCTCTCGCCACCCCTTGATCCGGGCCGTCAAGGACGCGAAGGGCGACCTGTACGAGGCCATGACCGTCATGTCGGCGACGGACCTCGCCTACTACTGCGGTATCGACGAACTCGCACTCCCCTATCTCGCCTGCGGTGCAACAGGATTGGTCAGCGTCACCGGCAATGTGGTGGCCGATCGCTACGCCGAGCTGATCGCTGCAGTCCGTTCCGGTGACCTGGACCGGGCAAACGCAGTACAGCGAGCGCTCCTCCCGTTGACCGACGCCGTCATGCGCACGACGCAGGGAGCCATCATGGCGAAAGCCGCGCTGGCCCGGATCGGCGTCATCTCCGACGCGACCGTGCGGCGCCCACTTCTCGAATCCTCGGCTGCCGACCTGAGTCGGCTCGGCGACGCCCTGTCCGCCACCGGAATCGATCAGGAATCGAGAAGCGTGCAGGTTCCGGTACGACTAGCCTGACTGCTCATGGCGACGAAGAAGGTCACGCAGGGCTCGGCACCGCACGCTGCCGACAGTCACGATTTGATTCGCGTGCAGGGGGCGCGGCAGAACAACCTTCAGGACATCGACGTCGAGCTGCCCAAGCGGCGCCTGACCGTGTTCACCGGCGTCTCCGGGTCCGGGAAGAGCTCGCTTGTCTTCAGCACCATCGCGGCCGAATCGCAGCGGATGATCAACGAGACCTACAGCGCCTTCGTACAAGGATTCATGCCGACGCTGGCGCGCCCCGATGTCGACGTCATGGATGGACTCACCACGGCCATCATCGTCGATCAACAGCGTATGGGTGCCAATCCCCATTCCACCGTCGGCACCGCCACCGATGCCAACGCCATGCTCCGCATCCTGTTCAGCCGGATCGGAATACCGTATATCGGCTCGGCGCAGGCATTTTCGTTCAACGTCGCGTCGGTGTCTGGTGCAGGTGCATACAAGGTGGACAAGGGCGGCAGGCAGACCACCGAGAAGAAGTCCTTCTCCGTCACCGGCGGCATGTGCCCGCGCTGCGAGGGCCGAGGCTCCGTCAGCGACTTCGATCTCACCGCTCTCTACGACTCGAGCAAGTCCCTCAACGAGAGCGCGATCACCATCCCCGGTTACAGCATGGACGGCTGGTACGGCCGAATATTCCGCGGCTGTGGGTATTTCGATCCCGACAAGCCCATCTCGAAGTACACGAAGAAAGAACTCGACGATCTGCTCTATCGTGAGCCGACGAAGATCAAGGTCGAGGGCATCAATCTGACCTACTCGGGGCTGGTGCCTGCGATCCAGAAGTCGTTCCTGTCCAAGGATGTCGACGCGATGCAGCCCCACATCCGCGCCTTCGTCGACCGCGCGATCACCTTCACCACCTGCCCGGACTGTCATGGAACCAGGCTCAACGAGGGCGCTCGGTCGTCGAAGATCAAGGGCGTCAACATAGCCGACGCGTGCTCCATGCAGATCAGCGACCTGGCCGCGTGGGTCGATGGTCTGAAAGAACCGTCGGTGGCACCGCTGCTGACGACATTGAGCGAGACCCTGAATTCGTTCGTGGAGATCGGGCTCGGCTATCTGAGCCTGGACCGTCCGTCGGGAACGCTGTCCGGTGGAGAGGCGCAGCGCACCAAAATGATTCGTCACCTGGGATCGTCGTTGACCGATGTGACATACGTCTTCGACGAGCCGACGACAGGCCTGCACCCCCATGACATCGAGCGGATGAACAACCTCCTGCTTCAGTTGCGAGACAAGGGAAACACCGTTCTGGTGGTGGAGCACAAACCGGAGACGATTTCGATTGCCGACCACGTCGTCGATCTGGGTCCCGGCGCCGGCAGTGCGGGCGGCCACGTCTGTTTCGAGGGCACCGTCGACGAGTTGCGCCGAAGCGACACCGTCACCGGACGGCATTTCGACGACCGTGCAGCACTGAAGGATTCGGTACGCGAGTTCTCGGAGGTGCTCGAGATTCGAGGCGCGGACTCGCACAATCTGCGCGACGTCGACGTCGACGTTCCACTCGGAGTGCTGGTCGTGATCACCGGAGTCGCGGGCTCGGGCAAGAGTTCGCTCATTCACGGATCGCTCTCGGGGACAGACGATGTGGTCTCTGTCGATCAGGGAGCAATACGTGGGTCTCGGCGAAGCAACCCAGCGACGTACACCGGGTTGCTCGAACCGATACGCAAGGCGTTCGCCAAGGAGAATGCGGTCAAACCCGCACTTTTCAGCTCCAATTCGGAGGGCGCATGCCCGACGTGCAACGGCGCGGGCGTCATCTACAGCGACCTCGCGATGATGGCCGGGGTGGCCACGGTGTGCGAGGTGTGCGAGGGCAAACGATTCCAGGCTTCGGTACTCGAGTATCACTTCGGCGGCCGCAATATCGACGAGGTGCTGTCGATGTCCGTCGCCGAGGCCGAGGAGTTCTTCTCCGACGGTGCCGCGAAACTGCTCCCGGCGCACAAGATTCTGCAGCGTCTGAACGACGTCGGGCTGGGCTATCTGAAAATCGGCCAGCCGTTGACGACGTTGTCGGGTGGCGAACGCCAACGCCTCAAACTGGCGACGCACATGGCCGACAATGGCGGCATCTATGTGCTCGACGAGCCCACCACCGGACTGCATCTCGCCGATGTCGACAAGCTCCTCGGGCTGCTCGACCGCTTGGTCGACTCGGGCAAATCGGTGATCGTCATCGAGCATCACCAAGCCGTCATGGCGCACGCCGACTGGATCATCGATCTCGGTCCCGGTGCCGGTCACGACGGCGGACTCGTGGTGTTCGAAGGAACGCCGTCCGATCTCGTGGCGGACGGTTCCACCTTGACCGGCCGGCACCTGGCCGCGTACGTCGGTAGCTGACGTTCGATCGACCGCTCGAAGAATCGGAGTTCTCGTGACCACCCTGACCCATCGGCCCGCAACCGCACTGCTGATCATCGACGTCCAGAACGACGTGATGGTCGGCGTCCACGAACGCGAGCGCGTCGTCGACAACATCCTCACGCTGGTAGCTCGCGCGCGGAAGACCGACACTCCGGTGATCTGGGTGCAGCACTCCTCCGAGAACGAGCTGGCATTCGGAACGGAGGGATGGACATTTCTCGCCGAGTTGCCCGTGCAACCAGCAGATCCGATCGTGCACAAGAAGCACGGCGATGCCTTCGAGGACACGAACCTCGAGGCCGACCTAGAGGCCGCCGACGTAGGGCACCTCGTCATCGCCGGAGCACACACGGATTTCTGCGTCAGATCCACGCTCCACGGCGGTCTGGTCCGTGGATACGACGTGACGTTGGTGAGCGACGCGCACACGGCCGAGGACCTGACCGAATGGGGAGCGCCGCCACCCGAGCAGGTCATCGCGCACACGAACATGTACTGGGACAACCAAACAGCGCCCGGCCGAACTGCCGAGGCTGTCCTGACCGAGAAGGTCACGTTCACCTGACCGATACCCTGGACTTTCTATGGCGACTCTGCTGCTTGCGCTCGTCGGATTCGCAGTCCTCGATTCGCTCGACGTGTTGTTGATCGGCGTCACGGCCGCAATTGCAGTGCACTCCAGGACCACCCGCCGGTCGCCTTTCCGAGCCGGGCTGGCTTTCGTCGGTGGAGTCTTCGCAGCGACGACGACATTCGGCATCCTCACCGTCCTCGGAGTCGATTTCTTCACCGATCTGTTCGACTTCACCGTCACTCCCACGGTTCGGTATCGCACAGAGCTCGTGATCGGGCTGGTTCTCGTAGCGCTCGGTGCGCTGCGAACCACCGAGCGCCGCCCACCGGCGTGGGCCACCAGAACCGGCTCGAGCGTTCCTCTCCTCGCCCTGACCGGACTGGCGATCGGACTGGTGCAGGGTCCGACGGCCGTGCCGTATCTTGCGGGTCTGACGATGCTCTCCACGCACGATCCCAGACCGCAGTGGTGGCCGGCCGTCGTTTTCGCCTATTGCCTGATCGCCTTGCTACCGCCCCTCGTCGTGCTGATTCTGGCGTCGAGAAGGAGTCGACGTTCGCGGCGGGCATTCACCGTGATCGTGCGGAGCATGACGCGCTACGGACCGCCTGCGGTGCGGGTGATCTTCGTCGTGCTCGGTCTCGCACTCGTCGCCGACGCTCTGGTTCATGCCGGAGACCTCGTGTAGGCCTTCGCCGTAAGCTGCTGCGCATGGCACTCGATCACGGCGATCCCGGTGACGCCCCGTCCGTTCCCCCTCCCCTGGCCCCGGTCGTCGACGACCGTCGTCCCTCCGCTGCCGAGGAAGCACGCACGATCGCGGCGTCCACCAACACCGCAACTCTTGCGAGCCTGACCGCGGACGGCGACCCGTGGGCTTCGTTCGTCACGTACGGATTGCTCGACGGCGCTCCGGTTCTGTGCGTCTCGCGAATGGCCGAGCACGGACGCAATCTCGCAGGCGATCGACGGGTGAGCGTGTCGATCGTCGCACCGCAATCGCAGACCGATCCGCTGGCCTCGGGCCGAATCACACTGGCAGGCGTGGTCGAACGGCCCGAGGGAGACGAAGTGGCCGCAGCACGCGCCGCACATCTCGACGGCGTACCGGCCGCGAAGTACTACCTGGACTACAGCGATTTCACCCTGTGGGTCATGCGCGTGCATCGCGTTCGGTGGGTCGGCGGATACGGCCGGATGGACTCGGCAACCGCGGAAGCGTATTACGAGGCCACGCCGGATCCGGTGTCGCCGACCTCCGCGTACGCGATCGAGCACCTCAACGCCGACCACTCGTCGTCGCTGACGGCGATGGCGCGCGAACTGGGCGGCTTTCCCGACGCCACCTCCGCCGAATGCACGGCCGCGGACCGCTACGGACTGGATCTGAAGGTGCTCACCCCGCGCGGGATCGCGTACACCAGGGTCGGCTATGCGGCCCCGATCGACTCGGCCGGCGAACTACGTGCCGCGACCGTCGAACTGGCGAAGCGAGCTGCGGCCGGCCGTTAGGCGTCCGCGCCGTTCTCCCACCCGGGCCGGTACGACGCCCTTGCCGAGACGTCCCGATCGATGGCGACTACCGTTGTCCTCACACCGCAATCGTTAGGGAGCAGGTAATGAGCATCCAACCGCTCGAATCGAAGCGTCACCGCGTCGTCGTCATCGGTTCCGGGTTCGGAGGTCTGTTCGGCGTCAAGGCGCTCAAGAAAGCCGACGTCGACATCACCCTCGTCGCCAAGACGACACACCACCTTTTCCAGCCGCTCCTCTACCAGGTCGCGACCGGCATTCTGTCCGTCGGCGAGATCGCTCCCACGACCCGCGTCATTCTGCGCAAGCAGAAGAACGCCGAGGTGCTGCTGGGAGACGTGCTCAACATCGATCTCGAAGCCAAGACGGTCACGTCCAAGCTCCTCGAACGCATCACCGTCACTCCTTTCGACAGCCTGATCGTCGCGGCCGGCGCACAGCAGTCCTACTTCGGTAACGATCACTTCGCCGAGTTCGCTCCCGGTATGAAGACCATCGACGATGCACTCGAACTGCGTGGACGCATTCTCGGTGCCTTCGAGCAGGCCGAACTCTCCGACGATCAGGAGGAGAAGGACCGCCTCATGACCTTCGTGGTCGTCGGCGCGGGCCCCACGGGCGTGGAGTTGGCCGGTCAGATCGCCGAACTCGCCGATCGCACCCTCGACGGTGCCTTCCGCAACATCGATCCCCGCGACGCCCGCGTCATCCTGCTCGACGCCGCACCTGCCGTACTGCCCCCCATGGGCGAGAAGCTAGGCCGCAAGGCCGCCGAGCGGCTCGAGAAGCTGGGCGTCGAGATCCAGCTCAACGCGATGGTCACCGACGTCGACAACGACGGTCTGACGGTCAAGGAGAAGGACGGCACGACGCGTCGCATCGAGGCGCAGTGCAAGGTCTGGTCCGCGGGCGTGCAGGGCAGCCCCCTCGGCAAGCAGCTCGCCGACCAGTCGGGATCGGAAACCGACCGCGCCGGACGCGTGCTCGTCGAACCGGATCTGACGGTCAAGGGCCACCCGAACGTGTTCGTGGTCGGCGACCTGATGTCGGTCAAGGACGTTCCGGGTATGGCTCAGGGTGCCATCCAGGGCGCAACCTATGCCGCGAAGTTGATCAAGGCCGCGGTCAAGGGCGAGGACGATCCCGCTCAGCGGGCCCCGTTCAAGTACTTCGACAAGGGTTCGATGGCAACGGTCTCGCGGTTCAACGCGGTCGCCAAGGTCGGCAAACTCGAATTCGGCGGATTCATCGCGTGGCTCATGTGGCTCGCACTCCACCTGTACTACCTCGTGGGCTACCGCAGTCGCATCACGACCGTCATCTCCTGGTTCGTGACGTTCCTCGGCAAGGGCCGGGCGCAGATGGCATCGACCGAGCAGCAGGTGTTCGCGCGGCTGGCCATCGAGCAACTCAACTCTCTCGAACGCGCGGGTGCCGTGAAGGCGGACACCGCCGCTTCCGAGCAGGAACGCGAGACGGCATCAGGCTGAACGACCGCTGACACCACTCCACGAACGACACATCGGCCGACGGGACACCGTCGGCCGATGTGTTTCGTTGTGCGGAGTGCCGCCTCACACGCCTGTACGGCTCGGCTGCAGACGACGCGCAACCGACGTACTCAGCGAGCCTCCTCCGGCAAGCGCCAGCCGAACGCTTCCGTCGGCCAGATCCACCGCGGACGCCCGAGTATCGGGATACTGCAGCGTGCTCGACATCGACAGCGGAGCCGACAACGCATCGTGCGCAACCGATCCCTCGCCCAGCTCCACTCGATGACGCAGCAAGGGCCTACCTCCGACGTCGCATCGCATCGAACTGCTCCACCGACCCGACGCTTCCTCGAACCGTCCGATCTGCGTACGCTCACGCAACCACAATGTCGAATCATCATGCAGCACAATGGTGTTCACCACCGAATGTGAAGCATCGGAAACAACCACCATCGGTTCGGGATCGAAGACGAGCGACGCGCCTGCTCCGACCTCGAAGTGCCACTGCGCGGACGAATGACGATGCAGCCCACCGGGCATCGCCAACGACGCCGCGACACTGCGCACCTCCAGGTGCGCTCCGGCCGCCACCGAAATCCTGACCACGATGGTGTCACCCCCGAGAGGTGTTGCCGCAGTACCGATCAGATGGACTGTGTCCGGTCCCGTCTGTCGCCCGGCGAGTCCGCCCACCGAGGTGATGCGTGGGCTACGGCTTCGGCTCGCGTCGATGCAGAGCTCGGTGTGCATCGACGCTCAGTGAGTGTGGGCGTGCGCGTCGGCGTCGGCAATGACCTTCAGCTGCTCGCGCACCCACTCGAGCACCATGGTCGCGGCCGGATCGTCGGTCAGGGAGATCAGCGCAGTCGGGCGCCCCTCGCGCACCTGGGCCGCGTCGCGCTCCATGACACCCAAGTCCGCTCCCACGTACGGTGCGAGGTCCGTCTTGTTGACGACCAACAGGTCGGAGAACGTGACGCCCGGCCCACCCTTGCGGGGCACCTTGTCTCCCCCGGCGACATCGACGACGAAGATCTGCACGTCGATCAGGCCGGACGAGAATGTCGCGGTCAGATTGTCGCCGCCGGACTCCACGAGAATCAGGTCCAGCGGTGGGTTGTTCTCGATCAGATCGTCGATCGCGTCGAGATTGGCAGTGATGTCGTCGCGGATCGCGGTGTGCGGGCAGCCACCGGTCTGCACCGCCGTGATGCGCTCGTCGGGCAACACCGCGTGCCTGCGCAAGAAGTCGGCGTCCTCGGTGGTGTAGATGTCGTTGGTGAGCACGGCGAGCGAGAGTTCGTCACGAAGCTGACGACACAGTGCAGCCACCAACGCCGTCTTGCCGGAACCCACGGGCCCACCGATGCCGACCCGTAGGGCGTCGCCTGCCACCCGTGCGCGCTTGGGCCGATCCAAGCCGTGGTCGTGTGGTTCACCGTCGATCAGGTGCGGGGGCATGTCGATCTCCTTGTGTGTCGGGAACAGTCGCTGGGGAAAAATCGGAACCGTACTCAGGATACGAACAGTGGCCGATCGCGGACGGCGTGGGCTTCGGCGAACATGTCCAGCAACGGATCCGACAACTCCATCAGCTCGGGCAAGCACGCGCACACAGCCGCCGTCACCTCGTCGCAGAAGTCGCCCAATCGGATGGTGCACGCGGCAACCTCGGCCGGATCGAGCGCGAGCAGCCGCTGCGCTGCGATAGCCGACCCGGTCATGGTGATGTACACCTGCACCGCGGCTGTGTCGGCAACCGACAGGCCTGCCGCCAGTCCGACGTGCCCGGCGGCGACGGCCAGGTGCGGCTTCTTCCCGATCGACGTCCAATCATGATGCAGCCATGCGGATTTGGCCAGTCGAAGCAATCCGCGCCCCTGAGCACGGGAGGCAGATCTGGCAGCCGGGGACGGAGTTCGTGCGTCGGACTCGGCATCTGCCTCGTCCGTGCTCGACGAGCCGTGCACCAGCGATGCAGCGATGGACGCTGTTGTGGCCCCGGACGTTCGGATACGACGGCGAAGGAATGCCTCGAGCGTCGTGATGTCTCGGACGAAGCCTGAAGCGATCGCTTCTTCCACTCCACCGGAGTGGACGTGTCCACCGGTGGGCAGGCGTGAATCGGCAAGCGAGAGAAGCGTGGTCACCTGAGAACGGGCATCGGGCATCAGAACAGGAAGTATCGCTGCGCCATCGGCAGTTCGGTTGCCGGCTGTTCCTTCCACACGTCACCGTCGATACGTACGGTGAAGGTGTCGGGATCCACTCGGATATCGGGCAGGGCGTCGTTGAGAGCCATGTCGGACTTCCTGACACTGCGCACGTTCTTGACCGGAACCAGCCGCCGATCGCAGTTCAGACGGTCGGCGAGTCCGTCCTCGATCGCCTGCGGGGCAACGAAATGCAACGACGTGGCCGCCGCGGCCTTCGGTGACGCCCCGAACATCGGACGTGGCAGTTCGGGTTGCGGAGTCGGAATGGACGCGTTGGCATCGCCCATGGCCGCCCAGGCGATCATGCCGCCCTTGATGACCATATGGGGACGGACGCCGAAGAAGGCCGGATCCCACAGCACCAGATCGGCGAGCTTGCCCGGCTCGACCGACCCGATCTCGTCGTCCAGCCCGTGTGCGACGGCCGGGCAGATGGTGTATTTCGCGATGTAGCGCATGACGCGGTTGTTGTCCGCTCCGTTGTCACCGGCCAGGAAGCCGCGACGAGACTTCATCACGTGTGCCGTCTGCCAGGTGCGCAGAACGACCTCACCGATCCGGCCCATCGCCTGGGCGTCGCTGCCGATCATCGAGATCGCGCCCATGTCGTGCAGCAGATCCTCGGCTGCGATGGTCGACGGCCGAATCCGGCTCTCCGCGAACGCCAGATCTTCCGGAATCGACGGACTGAGGTGGTGGCACACCATCAACATGTCGAGATGCTCGTCGAGGGTGTTGACGGTGTGGGGACGCGTCGGGTTGGTCGAGCTGGGGAGGACGTGTGGCTGCGCCGCCACGGTGATGATGTCGGGTGCGTGCCCACCACCTGCACCTTCGGTGTGGTAGGCGTGAATTCCGCGACCCGCGATCGCATCGAGAGTGGTCTCGACGAATCCGGCCTCGTTCAGGGTGTCCGAGTGCAGGGCCGCCTGCACCCCCGCGTCCTCGCACACTCGCAAGCAGGCATCGATTGCGGCCGGGGTGGATCCCCAGTCCTCGTGCAGTTTGAATCCCGATGCGCCCGCGCGCAATTGCTCCCACATCGAGTCGGGATTGACCGTGTTGCCCTTGCCGAGGAGCACGATGTTCATCGGCCAGTCGTCCAGCGACTCGAGCATCCGGGACAGGTGCCATGCGCCCGGGGTGACGGTGGTGGCCTTACTGCCTTCTGCGGGTCCGGTACCGCCTGCGATCACGGTGGTGATGCCGCCACCGAGGGCTTCCTCCTTGATCTGCGGGCAGATCAGGTGGACGTGGCAATCGATGCCGCCGGCCGTGACGATTTTCCCGTTGCCTGCGATTATCTCGGTCGACGGGCCGATGACCAGATCGGGATGCACACCGGTCATGGTGTCGGGATTACCGGCCTTGCCCAGTGCCACGATGCGGCCGTCGCGAATTCCGAGATCGGCCTTGATGATTCCCCAGTAGTCGACGACGACCACTCCGGTGATCACCGTGTCGGGAGCACCGTCGACGCGGGTCGCTCGCGATTGACCCATCGATTCACGAATCACTTTTCCGCCGCCGAACACGGCCTCCTCACCCGCGATGCCGGGGCCTCCGCTGCGGTCCTCGGTGACCTCGATCAGAAGATCGGTGTCTGCCAAGCGGATTCGATCACCCGTGGTGGGGCCGAACAACTGGGCATATCGACTGCGACTCATGCGCGCCATCAGGAGTCCAACTTTCCGGGAGGTGTCATGCTCAATCCGTGGACCTCGCGCGTGCCGCCGAGCGGCACGAGTCGAATCTCCTGTTCGATACCGGGCTCGAACCGCACCGCCGTTCCTGCGGGGATGTCGAGGCGGTGGCCGTGCGCCCGCTCGCGGTCGAACTGCAAGGCCGCGTTGGACTGAGGAAAGTGCACGTGGCTGCCCACCTGTACCGGTCGATCTCCCGCGTTGACAACGGTCAGGGTGACCGCCTCGGCACCCTCGTTGACCTCGATGTCGCCTGCGACGCTGATGATCTCGCCCGGAATCAGGTGACCGTCACCCCGCTTCGGCGAGATCGGCTCGTGCACCGTGATCAGCTTCGTGCCGTCCGGAAAGGTCGCTTCGACCATCACCTCGGGGAGCAACTCGGGAACGCCACCGAGAACGTCGTCGGCACCGAGAATCTCACGGCCGGAGGACATCAGCTCCGCGACGGATCGGCCGTCGCGGGCACCCTCGAGGAGGTGATCGGTGATCACCGCAATCGCCTCGGGGTGATTGAGTTTGAGGCCGCGAGCCTGTCGACGCCGAGCGAGTTCGGCCGCGTAGCTGACGAGCAGTCGATCCTGCTCGTGCGGAGACAACCGCATTGGAGTTCTCCGTCCCGATCGGTGATGGTGCTCGGCAATTCTGACACGCCCGCGCCGGACCGGCAGCGGAGCGCGCCGACGCACCTCATCCGAGCGGTACGGTCACCGATCGATCGAGCAGTCCCCGCAGCACGTCTCGGTCGATGCCGGCAGCGATGTTCTGCAGTTCGGCGATGCCGAACGCGCCCGAATCCAAGCCCCGCATCAGAACACCGGCCAGAGCCTGGGCCGTCGCCGGCTCGTCCATCACCTCGCCGCCCTGACGGTCGAGGTAGTTTCCCAACCGAGCTGCCGCGACCGGCATGGCCTGGCGGAAGAAGCCGAAAGTAGCCAACCATCGCGTCACCAGATGCCCGGGATGCATGTCCCAACCCTGATAGAAACCGCGCTCGAGAGATCGGGTCACCAGATCGAAGTGTCGACGCGCGGACGCGGCCACCTGCGCGGGATCGCCTGTCGGCACCACCTGGGTCGAACCGTCGCACACCCACACCCCGGTCTGCGCCGCAGCCACCAGCATGACGTTCTTCGCGTGGTCTGCCACCGGATGGGCCAGTGATTGCTGGGCAGAGGTGATTCCGCATGCGGCGCTGTAGTCGTAGGTTCCGTAATGCAGGGAGGTGCAACGGCCGTCCGCTCCGGTGATCGCACGCGCAAGCGTCGTCGTGCCGTCGGCCCCGATCACTGCCTGCGGACTTTCGATCTGCAACTCGAAACGTAAGGCTCGATCGGGCAGTCCGTGTGCGCGCTCGACCTCCTCGCACAGTGCGACCACGGCGGCTACCTGCTCTGCAGCGCGCAGCTTGGGCACGGTGAACACGAAGCCGTCGGGCACTCCCCCGGCTCCGTCCAGGACGAGCTCAAGTGTTCTGATTCCGCGCCGACGCTCGTGTGCGGCAAGCCCTTTGGCACGTATTCCGAGCCAGGCCGGGCCCGTGGGATCCTTCGCCAGGACGGACAGCGCTGCCCCGACAGCGGTCGCATGGCCGTCCTCGACAGCGTCCGATCGCCACCCGTACCCGTCCTCGAAATCGAACCTGAGGTCCTGGATGGGAGCGCTACCGAGTCGCTCGCGCACGAGAGGTACTGCATCGACGGCGTCGAGGCCGGCGAACATCTCGGGATGATCATCCAGAATTGTCAGAGCGGCATTGCCCCATGCGGCGGGCACATCCGCCGACGCGTCCGCGGCCGAGACGTAGACGGTATGAGAGGGCTGGCCACCGATTCGGTCACCCGGATAGCGTTGCGCCAGTTCGTCGTCGATGGGATCGAACAGTGACTCGAGGCGAGCGAACGCCTCGGAAGTCAATGCGGTGGTCCCCGACTTCACGGTGGATTCGGCGTTGTCGCTGTGTCCCGTCATGGACATCACTTTCCCAGAAGTGCGGTGTTTTCGATATTCGCCAGCCGCACCTTGCCCTGGGCGACGAGGCGTCCGTTCTCGTCCGAGATGTCGACCTGCCAGAGTTGCTGAGTCCGTCCCCGATGAATCGGATGTCCTTGTGCGATCACGGTGCCCGATCGCGTCGCTCGAAGGAAATCGGTGCTGTTGTTGACACCGACGACGTGACCACGGGAGCCGAACCACGCAGACCCACCGATGCTTGCCACCGACTCGACCACCGCGCACAGGACTCCGCCGTGCATGATCCCGGCCGGTTGATGAAGTTGCGGGGTGACGTCCCACTCCGCACGAACTTCGTCGCCGGACACGTGGAGGTACCGCAGACCGACGACGCCGTCGAACCCGCGTCCGCAGAGTTCGGTCAGCTGCTCCGGGGTGAGGGTCTCGAAGGGGCTCGCTTCGGTGGTGCCGTTCGAATCGGTCATTGCTCCGCTTTCCGGTCGCGTCGGGATTGTCGGGCCCACATCGAAGTCGACCCCCACCAGAACTACACGACGAGAGACCAACGAAAATCGGTGGGCCTCCCGTTCGAGAAGAACGGGAGGCCCACCGTGGCAAGGACCGGGAGTCACTGCAGCCCTCAGGACTCCGGCGCGGTCCGTTGGTACCAATTCAGCATAGGCAAACCTTAGTTGAGACGCAAGAGCCTCACGACGCTCGAAGCTTCGCTCGGCCCGGAACCCCGACGCGTGAGCGGACGGGAGCCCCGGCAGCGACCATCGCGTCGAGCAGCATCTGCCCCCGCCGCGCGCCGGCCGACGCGCTCGACCCCGCCAGAATCGGCACGTAGGTGGAGGCCCCGAGAATGGCGTCGCCGACCAGTGCCCAGAAAACTCGAACGTCGAGCGGCGCGCGCTCGGAAATCGCACGGAACACCGCACCGAGCGAGGTGGTGCAGCGATGTGCGGTCCACACCAGAAGAGCTTGCTCGCACGGCAGCGTCACGGTGCCGGGCTCTCCCGCAGCGGGATCGTCCTGCAGCACGCGCAGAATCGGCGAAGCGACTCCCGCCCAATCTATTCCGCCGTCACTGTCCATGTGGATCCACAGATTGTCGATACCCGGATCCCACGCGCGCCCTTCCAGGACCAGCAACGCGGCCACCCGTCCGACGACAGCGTGAATCAGGGCCGTCGCCACCTGCACCGCGGCGGCCTCCGGTACATCCAGATCCTCGAGCGATCGTCGGTACATCTGTTCGATTCGACCGTCGTCGAGACCCACTGCCAACTGCCACCAGCGACGCTTACCCTCGTTGGCCATCGCCGCCACCGCGTACATCCGGGGATAGTCGGGATTCAGCGCGCGCAGTGTCGCACTCGACTCGGCCAACAGCGCCGTTCCGCCGGATCGATTCGACAAACGATGAATATCGGCCCAGCCCGTGGATGCTGCGGTTGCAACTGACACCTGATCGCTCCTTGAAGTTCGTGGCGGGTGCACACGTCGCACCCCGACTCGGTAGATGTAGGTTAGCCTAACCAGATCTGAAAGCGGGTCAGGCACCGCTACCCTTACCTCACCTCACGCGGTGAGCAAGGGTTCCGTAACCTAAACCATGTCCCTTCGATTCAGCGAGGAGTCACGACCACTGTGACCACAGCTCCGCTACTCGGCCCCCACGGCGCGCGTCGGTCCTCCGACGAGCCGTACGGAACCGAGGACGTGCCCACCGGGCCGCCGCCGCGGAGTTCCCGCATCGCTGCTGCCGCGATCGATGCGCTCATCGTGCTGATCCCACTGTTCGTCGGCTGGTCCATCGTCGACGCGCTGCGTGACGACAACGGTGGCGGTCAGGCGGACCGCTTCGTGTTCGGAACGATCGCAGCGTGCGTCGCGCTGGCTCTGTTCGTGTGGAACCGCGGCTACCGCGATGGCAACGAAGGTCAGAGCACCGGTCGACGCTGGATGGGTCTGACAGTGCGCGACAGCGTCACTCATGGTCCGATCGGGGCGCGTCGCGCGCTGCGACGCCAGTTCGGGATCGGCGCTGCATCATCCGAGGTGGTGCGCGAGAAGACCGCTACCGCAGAAGGTTTCGAGCCAATCCCCAAGGACGGTTCGGTGGCCGCCATCCGTCGTCGGAGGTTGATCGGCCTGGCGGTCCTGGTCGCAGCTCTCGTGGCAGGCGTACTCGCCAGCATCGCAATCGGTGCACGGCCTTTGACCTTTGCCGAGATCGCGCACGCCCTGCTCGATTCGACGGGCACCGATACCGACATCATCGTGCGCACGTTGCGGGTTCCCCGTACGGTGCTCGCGTTGGTCGTCGGTATTGCCCTCGGAATCGCAGGAGCCCTGATCCAGGGGCACACGCGTAACCCTCTGGCCGACGCCAGCCTGCTCGGCCTCAATTCCGGCGCGGCCTTCTTCGTCGTGATGGCCATCTATCTGTTCCGGTTCACCTCGCCGAGTCAGTATCTGTGGTTCGCATTCGCAGGCTCGGCTGTGGCCAGCATCGTGGTGTTCGGGTTGTCGTCGATCGGGTCGGGCAGATCGAGTCCGATCAATCTCGCCCTGGCCGGAGCAGGCGTCTCCTTCTTCCTGATAGCGATGACCAATGCCGTCGTGCTCCTCGACCAGACCAGCCTCGACGGCTATCGCTTCTGGGTGGTGGGATCCGTCGCCGGTCGCGGCCTCGACGTGTTGTGGCAGGTACTCCCCTTCCTGGTGATCGGTGTTCTCATCGCCCTCGCCAGTACTCCCGGTCTGAATGTGATGAGTCTCGGCGAGGACGTCGCACGATCGCTCGGGACCAACATCGCGATCACCCGAACCGTCGGCATTCTCGCGATCACGCTGCTCACCGGTGCAGCAACAGCAGCATGCGGACCCATAGCGTTCGTGGGCCTCGTCGTTCCGCACATCGCCCGCGCGGTGACCGGACCCGACTATCGCTGGCTCGTCCCCTATGCGGGCCTGATGGGCGGGGTGATGCTGATGATCGCGGACGTCATCGGACGCGTCGTGGTGCGCCCGGGCGAGCTTCAGGTCGGCATCGTCCTGGCCTTGATCGGAGC
Organism: Rhodococcus sp. 077-4; assembly: GCF_047782425.1. Lineage (NCBI taxonomy): Bacteria > Bacillati > Actinomycetota > Actinomycetes > Mycobacteriales > Nocardiaceae > Rhodococcus > Rhodococcus sp. 077-4. The sequence goes on from NZ_JAJPWC010000002.1 coordinate 1,390,082, forward strand.
GCCGTTCTTCATCGCCCTCGTTCGACGCCGGAAGTTGGTCGGCCTGTGACCGCCGACCTGAAATTCCCGACGCCGTCGCCCGGCACGGGCGGCGTGCGTTCCCGGCCCCCGTTTCGCCTTGGTCCGATCTCGATGGTCCGACGGCCGTTGATGGTCCTCACAACCGTTCTGCTGGCTGCAGCTCTCGTGCTCGTCATGTGCGTGAACATCGGCCGCGGCGACTTCCCACTGTCGATCGCGCAGGTCCTCGACGTGTTGCTCGGTGGCGGTTCACGGATCGAACGATTCATCGTGATGGATTTGCGCCTGCCTCGATCGCTGACCGGGCTTCTCGTAGGAGCCGCGCTCGGGATCTCCGGCGCGATCACCCAGTCGATCTCTCGCAACGCGCTCGCCAGCCCCGACATTCTGGGCATCACCGCCGGTTCCAGTGCCGCAGCCGTCGCGCTGATCGTGCTCGGCGGTGGCAGCTTCAGTGGGCTGCTGGCCACCCTCGGTCTGCCCCTGGCGGCACTGATCGGCGGGCTGCTGACCGCAATCGCGATCTATGCCCTCGCCTGGCGCAAGGGCGTCGACGGGTTCCGCCTGATTCTGGTGGGGATCGCCGTCAACGCCATGCTGACCGCGGTGATCGGCTGGCTGCTGATCAGCGCGGACATCAACGATGTCTCGCGCGCCCAGGTCTGGCTCAACGGTTCGCTCAACGGGGCCGACTGGGCATCGGTGTGGCCGGTGGCGATCGCGGTCGTCCTGGTCGGCGGCGGCACCGTCGTCGCGACGTTCACGCTCGGTGCCTTACGACTCGGCGACGACAACGCGCGATCGCTGGGTGTACGCCTGCAACACAGTCAAGCCATGATGCTGCTCGCGGCCGTCGCTCTCGCTGCGATCGCCACCGCCGCAGCGGGACCAATCGGATTCGTCGCGCTGGCCGCTCCTCAGATTGCCCTGAGAATTCTGCGAACTCCCGGCCCGCCGATCATCGCGTCGGCGCTGCTCGGTGGATTGCTCGTGGTGGCGAGCGATCTGATCGCTCGCACGATTCTGCCGGTGGAGCTCCCGGTCGGCATCGTTACCTCGGCCCTGGGTGGACCGTTCCTTCTGTACCTTCTCGTTCGCAGTAATCGAAAGGTTTCCGTATGACAACCAGCCACGCCTCGCGTCTGATCGCGGAGGATCTCAGCCTCGGTTACGGCGACCGCACCATCGTCGAGCACCTCGATCTGGAGATACACACCGGAGTCATCACCACGGTGATCGGACCCAACGGCTGCGGAAAATCGACCCTGCTGCGCTCGCTCGGTCGGTTGCTCAAGCCCAAGGCCGGCAGCGTGATGCTCGACGGCCGAGCGATCTCGTCGATGAAGACCAAGGAAGTGGCACGCATCCTCGGCATGCTGCCTCAAGCCCCGACCGCTCCGGAAGGACTCACCGTCGCCGATCTCGTCTCGCGCGGTCGCCATCCGCACCAGTCGTGGATCAGGCAGTGGAGTTCGGACGACGAGGCCGAGGTGGCGAACGCACTGGAATTGACCGGCGTCGGCGACCTCGCCGACCGACCCGTCGACGAACTGTCCGGCGGCCAGCGGCAGCGCGCGTGGATCTCGATGGCGCTGGCCCAGGGCACCGACATCCTGCTGCTCGACGAGCCGACCACCTACCTCGATCTGGCGCACTCCATCGAAGTTCTGGACCTTGTCGACCGCCTGCACGACGAGCTCGGCCGCACCGTCGTCATGGTGCTGCACGATCTGAACCTTGCGATCCGCTACAGCGACCGATTGATCGTCATGAAGCAGGGACAGATCGTCACCTCCGGCCGGCCGCAGGACATCATTTCCGAGCAACTGCTGCTCGACGTTTTCGGCCTCGAGGCCACCGTGATCGAGGACCCGATGTCCGATCGTCCCCTCATCGTTCCGATCGGCACGAGGCACGTGTACGGATCGGTCGGCGGTCCTGTGAAGTCCGTGAGCCGATCCGGCGCAGGCGTGTCCCCCGCCGAATAGAGCCGAACCTCACCGCTCGATCATCGTGCGCACCAGCTTGACGCCCTGACCGATCGACACGTCGGGCAGATAGGCCCGGCCGATCGCATTGCCGATGCTGGGCAGTGCGGCCGGATCTGCGAAGGTCATGTGCATCGATTCGTATCGAGGCTGGAACTTGGATTTGAACGCCAGGAGGGAACGGAATCCGTAGACGGGTTCGAGAGTGCGTCCGAGGACGTCGAGCAGTCGTTCGAGCAGTCCCGACAGCGTCGACTGTTCCGCGCTGGAGACGTGTTCGGGCTGCTTCTCGTCGACCTTGGCCAGGGGTGCGCCGGAGAGACTGAGGAATCGGGCTCCCTCCTGCTCGAGAAGCAGAGCGGCCGACGCGATGAGAAATTCCATCGTGGGCCGAAAACCTTCGGATCGCCGTCTCATGAAGTCGAGCGTCCATCCGACGATCACGCCGTTCTCGTACACCGGCATCCACGAGGTCACGCCGTGCACGGTCCGGTGTTCGTCGACGGCGATCAGGCAACGCACGTTCTCGTCGTCGACCTCTTCGAGACCACCGAGGGTGAACCCCATCTCGGGCATACCCTTGTCAGCGACCCATTCCTCCGATATCGCGGTGATCTGGTCCGTGATCGCCAGCGGGGCCGAGGGGAAACGGATCCACTCGGCGACGACGCCCGCCTTCTTCGCTCGATTCAATGCAGTCCGCACATCCTGAAATCGCTTGCCGGTGAACGCAATTCCCTCCAGGTCGAGAACAGTTTCCTCACCGACCTGAATGCCGCCCCAGCCGAGAGAGTCGGTGATGCGGCGAACATCCGGCGTGACGGAGTAGAAGCACGGGATCCATCCGTTCTCGGACGCGAACTCGGCGAAGTCGACGACGTTGTCCCGCAGGGACTCTCGCGGCCCGACGGGATCGCCGGTGGTCAAGGCGACGCCGGAGATGACGCGGTAGGCGACATAGCTGCGGCCGTCGGGACCGAACCAGTACTTGTTGCCGCGCCAGGTCGTCATCCACGACAGAGCCGAACCGCTACTGGACATGAGCAGTTCGCGTGCACGTTCGGTGGCGTCGGTTTCCGATCCGTACACCGGGGTCAGGAAGGTCCCTGCGGTGAGCCCGCAGACAACCACCCAGAACACCACGCCGGTCCACTCGAACAGCAACGTGGTCGGGGTGCTCTGCGGAAGCAGGGACGGTTCGAGCCACTGCAAATAGACCGGCGGTACCAAACGCTGCGGGAAGTCCACCAGCAAACCGCCGAACGACGGTGAATCGGCAAAACCACCTCGCGCCAGGTATCCACCGATCGAGTAGACGAGGGCGAGGCCGACGGCGACCCCGAACACCGACGCCGCCCAGCGTCGATAGGTGCCAGAGGGAGCAGACACATCGAAAAATTTGCGGGTGACGATCAGGATAAGCAGTACGACCAGCGGCAGCAGGAACGGCACGGCGGTGCGGTACGCGGTCGGTGACTCCATTCCGTAGAACAGCGACTGGTCGTCGCCGGATTCGAGGAACCGAATGGCGAAGTTGGCCAACGACAGTGCGAGCAGAATCCCCTGCGCGATCACCGCCATCGCCCACGCAAACCGCCTTCCACGACGCAGACCGTCGCTGATCACCAGCAGGAACAACGACGGCATGATGCTCAGGATGGTCGGGCCGACTCCCCCCAGTCTGAGATCGAGCAGACCGCGACGGCATTCCGCCGGGTCGGTGGTGGCGTCGGCGCAGATTTCGCGCACTTCGGCAGCGGTGTACGGAACACCCCGCACCACGTCGCGAAGTACCGCGAACGGACCGACGGCGTTGGGGCTCAGGGCCGCCAAAACCGGACCGAGGGCGCTCGCGGCAACGATCAACGCGACCAGCACTCGACCTTCGCGCCGAGTGCCTGCCAATCGCGGTCCGCGCGCCGAACGGCCGACGATCCACGGTCCCACGACGAGGCCGATCACCGCCGCCGCCAGTCTGACGACGTCTTGCAAGTGTCCGCCGAAGAGCGCCAACGTTACCAGCAGCGCCAGCAAACCGACACGGATTCGCCTGCGCCACAACGTATCCATCCGCGAGGTAGCGACCAGCACCACGCCGAAGATCCAGGTCGTAGGACCCACTGCGGTTCCGACGTGCAGCCGGAACCCCCAGTCCTCGTCGAAGACCTTGGCCAGTGCCGCGAGACCGAGGCCGAGCAGTGAACCCGCCACCTGTGTCACGAACGCGGCGATCGCGAAATGACGGGACCCGATGCGGCGCTCGATGGGTGCAGCGGCGAGCAGAACCCCGACGGTCGCCACCACACAACCGGCGATATCGGGTGCGGCCAAGCCCGAGGTCAGTGGGGTCCACAGGTGCCAGTGCTCGAACGGCATGATGCCCACTGCGAAGTACTTGTCGATCTCACCCCGATTGCCGGCGACGGCAGCAACGATGCCCATCACCCAGATGACTGCGAGCAGGGTGAAGCTGACCGGCGCTCCGACGGCACCGAACACTATGAGCGCCCACACCCGCCGAAGTTGACGCATCACCGCAGATGCGCCCGACCGAACGGACTCGGCGCGCTGAGAAATCCACGAGGGTCCGGCGAGGTCCGGTGAAGGGGCCAGCGCCGCCGATGAGGGTGTCTCGGCGTTCGCCGCGGACGGTCGATCCGGATCGGTCACGTTCACGAAGTCAACCCTGTTCTCGTTGCCAGCCATGGGAGCTCACGACGGAGGCCCTCCGACCACACCGCGAAGCTGTGCCCGCCCGGTACCTCCACGTACTGCACATCCATTCCGGCGGCCTTCGCCGCGTCGTACATCTCTTGTTGGCCCGGTTTGTAGTCCTTGTCGTCCGACCCCACGACGAAAATACCCGCCGAGGCAGGGTACTGACGTGATTTCAGCAGGTCGAGCGGGTTGATCGCGGTGAACGCCGCAGCATTGCCACCGAAAATCTGTTGCACGGTTCGATCTCGATCGCCGAGAGTCGGCTCGCGCTGACCGGACAGGTCGAGAAATGTGGGATAGACGTCGGGGTGGTTGGTTGCCATCTGGATCGAGCACGTTCCGCCGTAGGACAATCCGCCGATCGCCCAGTGCGCGCGATTTGGGTCGACCTGCAATGCGGTGTCTATCCAGTCGGGGACGTCGCGGGAGAGGTACGTGTCCACGTTGCCCTGAGGCGAATCGACGCAGAGTGGATTGGCAATGGACGAGCCCGTGCCGTCGGCGACGACGACGACCGGCGCGAGACCGGCATGATCACGGGCGAAGTTGTCCATGGTCTCGGCGAGCCTTCCGCCGTTGAGCCAGTCCTCGGGTGCACCCGGCTGACCTGCGAGCAGCACGAGGACCGGAAGAAGAGGGCGGGGATCGGCGAAGTACGCAGGCGGCAGATAGATCTCGGCGTCTCGGGCCGAGAAGTTCGACGCCGTGGCGGGAATGGACGCCGACGTGACCTTCCCGGCGGTCGCCAGATCTGCAGGCGCGGTCCAGACAGAGTCGAGTGGCGTGCCTGCGACGGTCTGCGCCGCCGCGGCCGGTACCTCGGAGAACTGGATGCGGGCCGCGGACTCGACCCCGAGGGCGTTGCCGACGGTGGGATAGGCGTCGAACTCCAGGTTGACGTGCAGGGCGGACGCCGCCACCACGAACACCATTGCCAGTATCGAGGCGAGCGTGCCCAACACTCCACGAGCGGCTGCCAGCCGGGGAATCACCACGAAGAGCGCAGCGAGCCCTACTCCGATCCACACGTAGATCGAGGTCTCGATCGGATCCGGGAACGGTCGCCACACCTTTTCGACCACCACATATCCGATCGCCGTGACCGCGACTGCTGCTGTCGCGGCGATCGGCAACGCGCGCCTGCTGTAGCGCTGCGATGTCGACACGAGCAGCCACAGACCACCGAGGGCACCGAGAACGGACACGATGACCGGTACCGGGCCGTCGAGCAACGACAGAGAATCGAACCAGTCCACGCTTGCGTCTCCGCTCACTTCCGCCGAAGTCGGACCGAGGGGCGGCACGACCACAGCACAGAATATTCGTCCTCGAATCCCAGCGGTCGGGACCCGCCGACTCGATGTGTGCGGATGTATGACCGAACCCACATCACCTGACCGCTCGGTACTACCACGAGTAGTACGCATCCGCGTCGGAGTAGCCGTAGACTCGGACGAATGGCTGGTCTTGGTGAACTAGAGCGTGCGGTGATGGACCATCTGTGGGAGTCGACGGAGCCCCAGACTGTTCGACAGGTCCACGAGGCACTCGCGACGCGTCGCGAACTCGCGTACACGACTGTGATGACGGTGCTGCAGCGGCTGGCGAAGAAGAAGTTGGTCGTCCAGCAACGCGACGATCGAGCGCACCGTTATGCGCCGTTGCACGGACGCGACGAGCTGGTCGCGAGCCTCATGGTCGACGCTCTGTCGCAGGCACCGGCGTCGGGTGGACGTGCGGCAGCACTCGTGCACTTCGTCGGACAGGTGGGGGCGGACGAAGCCGCCGCACTCCGCGAGGCGCTGGCGGCGTTGGAAGTGGCACAATCGACGACAGAGTCCCCTTCGGCTGGAGAAAGCCGTCCGACGGACTGACGCTAGCCGTAGTGAGTGAGGACATGAACTCGACGACTGCGCTGGTTTTCGCGGTACTCGCGCTTGTTCTGGCGGGGCCGGTTCCAGCCGTGCTCGCTCGCGCGAGTTGGCCGTATCGGTCGCCGCGCGCTGCCCTTGTGCTGTGGCAAGCAATCGCTCTCGCTGCGGTGCTCTCGGCCTTCAGCTCCGGGCTCGCGATCGGCGGACTGCTGCTCGTTCCCGGTCCGGACGGACGGCCCACGACGGCACCGACCGACGAGATAGACGCCCTGGGGCTTCCCCTGTGGCTCCTGTACGTCGTCGTTCTCGCGATCACGCTGGGAATCGGTGCCAAATTGATGTTCTCCGTCGTCCAGGTCGCAGTTCGAACCCGTCGTCGACGTTCCCGGCACCGTGTGCTCGTCGACCTCCTCGATCGAAGCGACCTGAGCGAGAACCCTTTTCGCGGTCTCCGCGATGCCGACATCCGCGTGTTGGACGCAGCAGAACCGATCGCATACTGCCTGCCCGGTCTTCGCCAACGGGTAGTTCTCAGTCGCGGAACACTCGCCAACCTCTCCGAGGCCGAAGTCACCGCCATCCTCAGTCACGAGCGGTCGCATCTGCGAGCCCGCCACGACCTGGTCCTCGAAGCATTCACCGCGGTGAACGAAGCGTTCCCGCGGATCGTCCGAAGCAAGTCGGCCCTGGGCAGCGTGCAACTCCTGGTCGAACTGCTGGCAGACGACTCGGCGGTCAAGGTCACCGGCCCCACCCCGCTGGCTCGGGCACTGGTCACGTGCGCCGGGTCCACCGCACCGCGAGGTGCGATGGCGGCGGGCGGACCGCACACCCTCATTCGGGTTCAACGATTGAGCGGCCCGGGCAGCGACGTACGCATCGCCGCGGTTGCCTACGCAACGGCGGTGGTGATCCTCGTTCTTCCCACGATCTACGTGGCGATGCCGTGGCTGGAGGAACTGAGCAAACTCGTCGGATGAGACCGCGGGCCGATCAGGGTCGCACAGGTCACATCGACTCGAGGTGAACAATTCGCGATCCGTCGCGTACAGTAGAGACCGGTCGCCATCGCGACCTAGCAATCGAAATGGCACAAACAGCCCCACTTTGTGCAGGTCTCACCTGCATTCTGATGGCCAGGTGACAGTGCCCTGGCTCGTATCAATGTGTTCTGGCTGTTTTTCGTGTTCCCCGGTTTTTCGGGTGCTCTCAGCTTCGGGCTTATTGGCGTGCCCGTAATCCGGAGAGGCTTTACTGCGTGACCCACGCTGTTTCCAACACACCCGTTTCCACCACCGACACCACGGCTGTCCCGATGCCCGTAGCGGCACCGGCGTTCACATTCGCCGATCTCGGACTGCCCGAGGCTGTCGTCGCCGCACTGGCGCGCAACTCGATCACCGTGCCCTCCCCCATTCAGGAGAAGGCGCTTCCCGACGCCATCGCAGGTAAGAACGTCCTCGGCCGCGCGCAGACAGGTTCGGGCAAGACCCTCGCCTTCGGCCTGCCGATTCTGCAGCGCCTGTCGCTGCACACCGACCGCCCGGCCGCCAAGCGCCCGCGTTCGCTCGTTCTGGTTCCCACCCGCGAGCTCGCATTCCAGGTCGTCGAATCTCTCGCTCCGTACGCCAATGCGCAGGGCTTGCGCGTCATGCCCGCCGTCGGCGGCACTCCGTTCAACAAGCAGGTCGAGCAGCTCCGACGCGGAGTCGACGTCCTCGTCGCCACCCCGGGCCGCCTCGCCGATCACCTCCGTCAGGGCACCTGCATTCTCGACTCCATCGAGATCACCGCGCTCGACGAAGCCGATCAGATGGCCGACATGGGCTTCCTGCCCGAGGTGCGTGCCGTCCTCGCCGACACCCCGGCAGACGGACAGCGCATGCTGTTCTCGGCCACCCTCGACCGTGAGGTCCAGTCGCTGGTCCGCCAGTTCCTGCCCGATCACGTCGAGCACTCCACTCAGGACGGCAAGGCCAGCGTTCGCACCATGGACCACTACGTCCTCATGGTCGACCGGGGTCAGAAGGACCTGGTTCTCTCCGAGATCGGTGCCCGCGAGGGCGGCCGCACCATCATGTTCGCGCGCACCAAGCTGGGCTGCGACGGAATCACCGATCGCCTGCGTGCACTCGGTATCGCCGCGGAGTCGCTGCACGGCGGCAAAGCACAGAATCAGCGCACTCGTGTTCTCGAGCGCTTCAAGAACGGTCGCACCCCCGTTCTGGTCGCCACCGACGTTGCAGCTCGCGGAATCCACGTCGACGGTATCGACCTCGTCGTTCACGTCGATCCGCCCGCCGACCACAAGGACTACCTGCACCGCGCAGGACGTACGGCGCGCGCTGGAGAGAAGGGCACCGTCGTCGCGATCGTGCTCCCCAATCAGCGTCGTCAGGTCCTCCGCTTGACCGGTATGGCCGGCGTCAAGGCCACGGCCGTCAACGTCTCCCCCGGTTCGGCAGAACTGAACAGCATCACCGGTGCGAAGAAGCCGACCGGTGAGCCGTTGCGCGCCGAGTCCGCTCCCCGTGACCGCAACAGCCGTCCCGGATACCAGGGCTCCAACCCGCGCAGCGGCGGCTACCAGGGTTCGAACCCCCGCAGCAGCGGCGGCTACCAGGGTTCGAACCCCCGCAGCAGCGGCGGTTACCAGGGTTCGAACCCCCGCAGCAGCGAGGGCTACCAGGGCGACCGTCCCCGCACCGGCTACCAGGGATCCAACCCGCGCTCGAGTGGCGGATACCAGGGCTCCAATCCGCGCAGCGAAGGCGGATACCAGGGTGACCGCCCGCGTCGCACCGACTCGAGCTCGTACCGCGGCTCCGAGAGCCGGGGCTACGAAGGACGCAGCTCCGACAACCGGGGCTCGGACAACCGTCGCCCGGCATCGGCTCCCCGCCAGGACGAGCACCGGTCGGGTGGCTTCCGTAGCCGTACGGACCGCCGTTCGTACGACGGTTTCGACGGTCCGGCTCGCAGCCACTGATCGGACAGTGACCGTGCGGTCGTAGTGTCGACCGGATCAGTTCTCGATTACGAGAGGTGCCGCATTCTTCGCGAATGCGGCACCTCTCGTCGTTGTGCGGGTCGGGTTCGACACGGCTCGGGGGGTTGGCTCGCGCGAAACTGCTCGGCAGGGAAAGCTGTCGGTATGACCTCAGCAGCAGAACCGACAGAACTGGCTCAGATCGGAGTCACCGGCCTTGCCGTCATGGGCTCCAACATCGCCCGCAACTTCGCCCATCACGGCCACACCGTCGCGTTGCACAACCGCAGTGTCGCCAAGACCGATGCCCTGATCGCCGAGCACGGCACCGAGGGCACCTTCATCCGCACCGAAACCATCGAGGAGTTCGTCGCCGCGCTCGCAAAGCCGCGCCGGGTTCTCATCATGGTCAAAGCAGGCGACCCCACCGACGCGGTGATCGAGGAGCTCGCTGGCGCGATGGAAGAGGGCGACATCATCATCGACGGTGGTAACGCGCTCTACACCGACACCATCCGTCGCGAGGCAGCGATGAAGGAGCGCGGTCTGCTGTTCGTCGGTGCCGGAATTTCCGGCGGTGAAGAAGGCGCGCTCAACGGCCCGTCGATCATGCCGGGCGGTCCGGCCGAGTCCTACAAGGCTCTCGGTCCCCTACTCGAGTCGATCGCAGCGCAGGTCGACGGCACGCCGTGCTGCACCCACATCGGTCCCGACGGCTCCGGCCACTTCGTCAAGATGGTCCACAACGGCATCGAATACGCCGATATGCAGCTCATCGGCGAGGCATACAACCTGTTCCGCGATGCTCTCGGATACACGCCCGCTCAGGTTGCGGACGTGTTCACCGAATGGAACAACGGTGATCTGGAGAGCTACCTCGTCGAGATCACCGCCGAGGTTCTCCGTCAGGTCGACGCCAAGACCGGGCAGCCGCTCGTCGACGTGATCGTCGATGCTGCCGAGCAGAAGGGCACCGGTCGCTGGACCGTCAAAGCGGCACTGGATCTGGGCGTCCCCGTCACCGGTATCGCCGAGGCCGTCTTCGCTCGGGCGCTGTCGGGCTCACGCGCTCAGCGCAAGGCTGCCGTCGGGCTCGCCTCGGGAACGCTTGCCGACAAGCCCACCGACGCCGAGCAGTTCACGCACGACATCAGCCGGGCGCTGTACGCCTCGAAGATCGTTGCCTATGCACAGGGCTTCGACCAGATCGCCGCGGGCAGTACCGAATACGACTGGAACCTGCATCCCGGTGACCTCGCCACCATCTGGCGCGGTGGTTGCATCATCCGCGCTCGGTTCCTCGACCGGATCAAGGACGCCTACGACGACAACGCCGAACTCCCCAGCCTGATCCTGGCACCGTACTTCCGCGATGCCATCGAGAACGCCATCGACAGCTGGCGTCGAGTCGTCATCACCGCAGCCTCGTTGGGCATTCCGGTCCCCGCGTTCGCGTCCTCGCTCTCCTACTACGACGCGCTACGGGCGGAGCGTCTGCCTGCAGCTCTGACGCAGGGACAGCGCGACTTCTTCGGCGCGCACACCTACGAGCGAACCGACTCCGAAGGAAAGTTCCACACGTTGTGGAGCGGCGATCGTTCCGAGATCGAGGCCTGACCGACCTACGTGCACCGGTGGCGCTGCGCGGCAGAACGCAGCGCCACCGTGCTGTTCGGACAGAACGGTCAGAAGGGCACCGGCCCGAAAACCGGTTGCACCACCGTCGACGGCAAGCCCTCCCAGGGCAGCGCACCTTCGAGGTCCTTCCACACCGCCTGAACGGCATTGAAGCACCCTGGTCCGTATACGTCGGATGCCGTGTAGAGAATGTCCGCACAGTCCGGTACGTCGACGGTGAACAACTCGAACCCTGCTGCAGTACAACCGATCCCGGATTCGAGCTCCAGCATCCCCGACGCCACCGAGGCACCGAGCGAGTTGAGGATTCGTGAGGACTCGTGCGGTCCGCGCCCCGTCATGACGATCTCCGGGCTGCCGAAGTTCGTGAGTCCGACCGTGTAGCAGAACGCCGGGTGGATACCGTCCGGATCGACTTCCGATTCGACGTACTGAAGGGCCCAACCACACCTGTCGATGGTGCGTTTCACACCTTCGATGTACTCGTCGACGCTGTAGCCCTGACACATCTTGCACATAGCTCCCCCATACTCTGTGTGCGATCGCCCCCTCGGCAACCGCGGTGTCGAACGACGATCGAACGTACGTTCGGAGCAGAAGTATGGCGCGGGGCACCGACAAGAAGATTCCGACGCATGGTCGACGCAGCGGTAGGGTCACAGCCATGCCGGGTCAATCCGTTCGATCGTTCGCAGACCTGGGACTTCCCGTGGTTCTCGTGCACTCGCTGAAGAATGCGGGTGTCTCGGAGCCGTTTCCGATCCAGGCCGCGGCGCTGCCCGACGCTCTCGCCGGCCGCGATGTCCTCGGGCGCGCTCCGACCGGATCGGGCAAGACCCTTGCATTCGGGCTTCCGCTGCTCGTGCGGCTCGCCGGCCGTCGTAGCGACCCGAATGCACCGCGTGGACTCGTACTCGCTCCCACTCGCGAACTGGCGCTCCAGATACACGAAGTTCTCGACATGCACGGTGCGACGTTCGGCCTGCGCAGCGTCGGGGTCGTCGGTGGGGTTCCGCTCGAACGCAATGTCCGAGAGATTCAGCGTGGAATCGATATCGTGGTCGCCACCCCCGGCCGTCTCATCGATCTGCTCGAGCGACGTTCCATCGCCCTGAATCGCGTGGAGGTCACCGTGATCGACGAGGCGGATCGTATGGTGGACATGGGATTTCTACCCCAGGTCGACTCTCTGTTGGCCGCGACTCCTGCCGACGGTCAGAGGATGCTGTTCTCGGCAACGCTGGACGACGACGTCGATCGACTGGTCGAGAAGTTCCTGACCGATCCGGCCGAGCACGCCACCGCGGAGTCGGTGAGCGAGCCCGACATCGCGCACTACGTGTTTCGTGTCGATGCCGCCCGCAAGACCGAAGTAGCTGCCGCACTTGCCAACAGAGACGGTCGCACGTTGCTGTTCGTGCGCACGACACACTCGGTCGATCGACTCACCGACGACTGTCGCCGGCTGGGTGTACCGGTTTCGTCGTTGCACGGCAACAAGACTCAGGCGCATCGCACACGTTCGCTTGCCGCATTCGGCGAGGGCAGCTCGACTGCTCTGATTGCGACCGACGTCGCGGCCCGCGGAGTTCACGTCGACGACGTCACCCTCGTCGTTCACGTCGACCCGCCGATGGATTCCAAGGACTACGTGCATCGCGCAGGCCGTACCGCGCGAGCCGGAGCCAGCGGAACCGTCGTTACGCTGGCCACCGACGACCAGGTGGAGCAGGTCCGTGCGATGGCCGACGAGGCCGGCGTTTCGGCAACGGTTGTCGATACCGAGGCCGATCCAACCTCGTGGCGTCGACTGACCGGAGCGCGCACGCCCGTCGGCAGGCCACTGCCCAACGAGGCCGAAACACCCGCACCTCGGAATCCACGGCGCAGTGCCGCACCTGCCCGGCACGAACGGAACGGACGGGCCGCGGGCAAGCGTGGCGGCGGCAGAGGACGACGCGGGTGACCTCCTCCTGGTTGTCGGTCGCGCTCGCTCTGGTCTCGGCCTTCCTGTTCGCCTGTGCCTCGGTGGCGCAGCAGAGCGCCGCGTCGTCCGTCCCCGAAGGCGGGTCCCTCATATCGGCCTTGATCAGGAGCCCGCGCTGGTGGATCGGCGTACTCGGTGACGGCGGTGGGTACGTGGTGCAGATCGCCGCGTTGTGGGTCGGCTCGGTTCTGGTGGTACAGCCCGTGCTGGTCACCGCCCTGTTGTTCGCGCTGCCGATGTCGGCGAAACTGGCCGGCCGTACCCTCCCGGCCTCGACGTGGGCCCTCGCAGCTCTGATGGCGACCGCCCTGGCCGTCTTCATCGTGGTGGGCGATCCGAGTGAGGGCCGCACCGACGCACCCTTCACGCAATGGCTGATCCCACTGGCCGTAGCGGCCGTCGTGATCGGTGGGGCGGCAGTGTCCGGGCTACTGCTGAGCTCGCCCGGAGTGCGAGCGCTTCTACTCGGTGCCGCAGGAGGGTTGCTGTTCGGCCTCGCTGCAGCTCTGACGAAGTACGTCACCGACCTCGTCGACGGCGATCCGTTGGGAGCGTTGACGGCCTGGCAGACCTACGCACTGGTCGGATCCGGTGTGCTCGGTTTCTACCTCCAACAACGTGCATTTCAGGCGGGACCGCTGACCGCCTCGATGCCCGCCGTCACGATCGGTGAGCCACTGGGCGCAGCGTTCATCGGTCTCACTGTCCTGAGCGAGCGAATCAGAGCCGAGGGTGCCGCTCTAGCCGTCATCGTGGTCGCGGTGGCAGTCATGCTCGTCACGACGATTCTGCTCTCCCGGACGCAGGCCTCGTCCGATGTCGAACGGGAGACCGCGGACGGGGCGTCGATCCCCTCGACTGCACCCGACCGGTAGTCTCGATCAACGTGCAGTTCCTCGATGGTCACCATCCGCCCTACGACCTCACTTACGACGACGTCTTCCTCGTCCCCAACCGAACCGACGTCACGTCGCGATTCGATGTCGACCTCGGTACGGTCGACGGCTCGGGAACGACCATTCCGATCGTCGTATCGAACATGACTGCTGTGTCGGGCCGGCGGATGGCCGAGACCGTCGCACGTCGCGGAGCGATCGCAGTGATCCCGCAGGATCTCCCCACCGAGGCCGTCGCCGAGACCGTCGCATTCGTCAAGAGCCGAGACTTGGTCGCCGACACACCGGTCGTTCTCGGACCGAACGAGTCCGTGTCCGACGCATTGGCGTTGGTGCACAAGCGGGCCCACGGATCGGTGGTCATCGTCGAGAACGGCAAGCCCGTCGGAGTCGTGACGGAGAGCGCCTGCACCGACGTCGACCGATTCGCCAGGCTCAGTTCCGTGGCGTCCGCCGATTTCGTGCGCGCTCCTCGTCATGCGTCGCCCGAGGAAGTCTTCCGGTTGATGGAGGCGGCCCATGCGCACCTCGCCGTCGTCGTCGAGGACGACGGGGCGCTCGCAGGTGTGATCACCAGGACAGGCGCTGTTCGCACCGGCATCTACGCGCCCGCGGTCGACGCGTCGGGACGTCTGCGCATCGCTGCCGCCGTCGGCATCAACGGCAACGTCGCAGAGAAAGCGATCGCTCTGGTCGAGGCCGGTGCCGACGTGCTCGTGATGGACACCGCTCACGGGCATCAGCAGAAGATGCTCGACGCTCTCGCAGCGGTCCGCTCCCTCGATCTCGGAGTGCCTCTCGCTGCCGGCAACGTGGTGTCTGCGCAGGGCACGCGTGATCTGGTGCAGGCGGGTGCGGACATCGTCAAGGTCGGCGTCGGACCCGGAGCGATGTGCACGACTCGCATGATGACGGGCGTCGGACGCCCTCAGTTCTCGGCCGTTGCCGACTGTTCCGCTGCTGCAGCCGAACTCGGCGCTTCGGTGTGGGCCGACGGCGGAGTGCGCCATCCTCGTGACGTTGCTCTCGCATTGGCTGCGGGTGCTGCGAACGTCATGATCGGCTCGTGGTTTGCCGGCACCTACGAATCCCCCGGCGACCTGCGGGTCGACGCGTCGGGCAACCGCTACAAGGAGAGCTTCGGCATGGCGTCCAAGCGAGCCGTTGCTGCCCGCACCGCCACCGACGGTGCATTCGACCGGGCTCGCAAGGCTTTGTTCGAGGAGGGCATTTCCAGCTCGCGGATGCGGCTGGATCCCGATCGACCGGGCGTCGAGGATCTGATCGATCACATCTGTGCCGGAGTTCGCAGCACGTGTACCTACGCCGGTGCTCGCAGCCTCCCGGAATTGGCAGAACGCGCGGTGCTGGGAGTTCAGTCCGCTGCCGGATTCGCCGAGGGGCGCCCCCTGCCGTCCGGATGGTGACCGCACAGCACGGTTAGACTCTCCAACAGCAAACACAGTTGTCCGCGCTCGCTGCGCGCCCGAGGCCGTTCACCCGAGCCCAGGTGCCGTCGAATCGCGGGTTCCACACGGTGGACCCGCAGCGCGGACCGGACAGAAGGGAATCAGGTGCCCGAGGCACCCACTATTTCGGTTGCCGGTCCGGCAACCTCGGAGCAGCACGACGACGGTTCCACTTCGGAGGGATCCTCTATCGAGCCGGGAGAGAAACCCGGCGATCTCGATTTCGGCAGCCGCCTGCAGTCCGGTGGCGCGATGCTCCTGTCCCAGCTTCGACGGCCCCGACTCAGGCGGGACTGAAACGTGGCAACTCTTCTCACCATCGTCAGCCTCCTCGGCTTCGTTGCCTTGACGGCGGGTACTGCGCTGTTCGTCGCGGCCGAGTTCTCCCTCACTGCTCTCGAACGCAGTGCGGTCGAGGCGCAGGCCGAAAACGGCGACATGCGCTCGCGCCAGGTTCTGCACGCCCACAAGACGCTGTCCTTCCAGCTGTCCGGAGCGCAGCTCGGCATCACCATCACGACACTGATCACCGGCTATCTGGCCGAACCTGTGTTGGCAGGCTTCATTCGACCGGTGGCGGATGCGTTGGGTGCCTCGGAGCGGCTCGCGTCGGGCATCTCGCTCGCAGTGGCGCTGATCCTGGCCACCTCGTTCTCGATGATCTTCGGCGAGCTGGTCCCGAAGAACATCGCCATCGCGAAGCCGATGTCCACCGCCCGCGTCACCGCCGGAGCCATGGCCGGGTTCTCACTGATCTTCAAGTGGGCGATCAACGGGCTCAACGGCTCGGCCAACTGGCTGGTCCGACGCCTCGGTATCGAACCGGCCGAGGAGTTGAGGTCGGCACGTTCACCTCAGGAGCTGGGTTCGCTCGTGCGCACCTCCGCCAGGCAGGGATCGATCGACGAGAACACCGCTCGGCTCGTGGATCGCTCGCTGCAGTTCGGCGATCGCACGGCCGAGGAACTGATGACGCCGCGAGTCAAGATCGAAACGCTCGCCACCGACGCGACCGTGGCCGATCTGATCGAAACGGCTGCACGGACCGGCTTCTCGCGCTTCCCGGTGGTCGACGGCGATCTCGACGACACCATCGGCGTCGTACACATCAAACATGCGTTCACCGTGTCCATTTCACAGCGCCGTTCGACAACGGTCGAGTCGCTGGCACGCGATGTTCCGGTCGTACCGTCCAGCCTCGACGGTGACGCGGTGATGGAACGGGTTCGCGCCGACGGTATGCAGGTCGCGCTCGTCGTCGACGAGTACGGCGGTACCGCGGGCATGGTCACGATGGAGGATCTGATCGAGGAAATCGTCGGTGACGTGCGCGACGAACACGACGAGCCGGAACTCGACGTCGCCCGCTCGGGTGACGGGTGGGATTGCGCGGGCCTGCTTCGTATCGACGAAGTCGCCTCGGCCACAGGATATTTCGCACCGGAGGGTGAGTACGAGACCATCGGCGGGCTGGTGCTGACCGAGCTGGGCCGCATCCCTGCCGAGGGAGACTCGGTTCTGCTGCCTCCGCCTGCCAACGAGGATCCGCTCGAGCGGGACGGCGGTTGGGTGGCACGGGTGACTCGCATGGACGGGCGTCGGATCGACCGGGTGGTACTGCTGCCCGTCGACGCGGCAGCCGTGGCTCGCATGAGATCGGAAGGTGAGATCGATGGGTGATCTCTTCGGAGTCGGTCTCGCTGTTCTGTTGCTCGCGGGCAACGCATTCTTCGTCGGTGCGGAGTTCGCGCTGATCTCTGCCCGACGCGATCGCCTCGAAGCTCTGCTCGCGCAAGGCAAGAAGCGCGCTCAGAGTGTGATCGAAGCCGGTCAGAATCTTTCGCAGATGCTCGCCGCTGCCCAACTCGGCATCACGATCTGCTCGATTCTTCTGGGCCGCGTGGCCGAACCGGCGGTGGCGCATCTGATCGAGGTTCCGCTCGATGCAGTGGGTATTCCCGAATCGTTCCTGCACCCGATCGCGTTCGCCATCGCGTTGACGCTCGTGGTGGTGTTGCACATCCTCATCGGCGAGATGGTCCCCAAGAACATCGCCATTGCGGGGCCGGAGAGCACCGCGATGATCCTGGTGCCGATCCATCTGCTGTTCATCAAGGTGGCGCTGCCGCTGATCTCGTTCTACAACCTCTGCGCCAACCTGACCCTTCGGATGCTGCGTATCGAACCCAAGGACGAGCTGAGCTCCTCGGTCTCGGCGGTCGAGTTGTCGCAGATGATCGGCGAATCGCGTTCCGAAGGATTGATCGATGCCGAGGAGCATCGGCGGTTGCGGCAGGCCCTCGAGACGTCCGGTCGAACGGTCGCCGAGGTTCTGATTCCCTCGCACCAGGTCCGCAGCATTGCTTTGTCCGGGCCCGATCACGATCTCGGACCCACGCTCGGATCCGTCGAGCGCGCTGTGATCGAGACAGGCTTCTCTCGCTATCCGGTGCGCGACGCTGCCGGCGCGCTGGTCGGTTACCTGCACCTGAAGGACGTTCTCGACGACATGGCCGACGACTCGGCTGGCCCGGACACGGTCATTCCCCGCAGCGACGTCCGGGCTCTACCTGTGGTCTCCATCGACACGGTGCTCGACGACGCCTTGACGAAGTTGCGTCGTGCCAGCAGCCATCTCGGAGCAGTGCACGACGCGACAGGTGCCACGGTCGGCATAGTCGCGCTCGAGGACCTGGTCGAGGAGTTCGTCGGAACGGTTCGGGACGGCACGCATCGGGTGGCAGGACCCCGTCCGGGTCAATCGTCGTCCAGCTTCAAGTCGACGTCGGCCACTCCCCCACGGAACGTGTGAATGCCGGTCCCGATGCCGATGCCGACGCCGACGCCGCTGAGCGAAACGGAGTGGACCTCTCGCCGCGCCGCGCATGCGGCACGGGTGGAGAACCTGATCGGGGACTATCTGACCGACCGTGGCCACGGCGGCGTCCATCCGGTGCTGGATTTTCTGTTCACCTACTACAGCCACCGACCGGGTCAACTGCGACGATGGAATCCAGGTCACGGCGTCGTCCTCACCGGTGATCGTGCGCGAGATTACGCCGAGTTCGCGTCGTACGAGCAGGTGGACACCGCCGACGGGCCGGGCTTCCGGGTGCGGTCGGATCTGGTGGAGCGGCGCCGATCGAGCATCGAGTTCACGCTCGGCCTGCTCGTCGGCACCCGAGACCGACCCCCGATGCTGGGCTGCTTCGGATTGCACGAGTGGGCAATGGTCTACCGCGGAGGCAGCTCGGCTCAGCGGCACGAGCAAGTGCCACTGCGCCTCGGCCATCAGGGAACCGACGCCGTGGTCGAGTCCATGACATTGCGGTGCACCCATTACGACGCTTTCCGCTTCTTCACCCCTGATGCTGCGCCGCGCAATGCGCTTGCCCTGTCCCCGGACTCACGTCTGGGATCGGAACAGCCCGGTTGCATTCACGCCTCGATGGATCTGTACAAGTGGAGCTACAAACTGGGCCCGCTCGTCGATTCCGAGTTCCTGACCGATTGTTTCGAGCTGGCCTTGCGGGCCAGGACAATCGACATGCGCGCGAGTCCGTACGACCTGAGCGAATTCGATCTCGAACCCATTCGCATCGAGACTTCGGCCGGTCGCGCGGAATACGTCCGTGCGCAGGGAGAGTTGTCGGCCGAAGCGGCACCTCTACGTTCGGCTTTGATTGCTCGATGCCAGAATTTACTGATCGGCGGCGAGTTCGGCGTCGCACCTACCGCCGAGTAACATCGACAGCGTTGTCGTGGGGACACCGGTCGCCGGTGTCCGTGACCGGAAAGAGTGAGGAATTCATGACCGATCGTGTGCAGGCTGGTGGACTTCAGGTCGCCAAGGTCCTATTCGATTTCGTCGAGAAGGAGGCGCTGCCGGGTACCGACGTAGATTCGGATGCTTTCTGGGCCGGTGCCGCGTCGGTGATCACCGATCTCGCTCCCAAGAACAAGTCACTGCTGGCTGTCCGCGACGAGATCCAGGGCAAGGTCGACGCCTGGCACGGCGAACATGCGGGCCCGAACTACGACCGCGCTGCCTACAAGGCATTCCTGAAGGAGATCGGCTACCTGCTCGACGAGCCCGCCGACTTCCAGATCAGCACGTCCGGTGTCGATACCGAGATCACCACGACGGCCGGCCCGCAGCTCGTGGTGCCGGTGCTCAATGCCCGGTTCGCGATCAACGCGTCCAATGCGCGGTGGGGCTCGCTCTACGACGCGCTCTACGGAACGGACGCCATTCCCGAGGCCGACGGAGCCGAGAAGGGATCGAGCTACAACCGGGTCCGCGGCGACAAGGTCATCGCGTTTGCCCGTGACTTCCTGGACGAGGCACTGCCCCTGAGCTCCGGCTCGCACGTGGGCACCACCGGATACGTCGTCGACGCAGCATCACTGACCGTGACCCTGGCCGACGGCAACACCGTCGGCCTGAAGGACCCGTCGCAGCTGCTCGGCTACCAGGGCGCACCGGACGCGCCGTCGGCAATCCTGTTCGTGCACAACGGCTTGCACTTCGAGATTCAGATCGATCCCGAGAGCCCGATCGGCAAGACCGACGGCGCGGGCGTCAAGGACGTCCTGCTCGAGTCGGCTGTCACCACCATCATGGACTTCGAGGACTCCGTCGCTGCCGTCGATGCGGACGACAAGGTTCTGGGTTACCGCAACTGGCTCGGCCTGATGAAGGGCGATCTCACCGAGGAAGTCTCCAAGGGCGGCAAAACCTTCACTCGTGCGATGAACAAGGACCGCACGTACACCTCGGTCGACGGCTCGGAGCTGGCGCTGCACGGCCGCTCGCTGCTCTTCGTCCGCAACGTCGGCCATCTCATGACGTCCGACGCGATTCTCGATGCCGACGGCAACGAGGTGCCCGAGGGCATTCTCGACGCACTGTTCACCTCGCTGGCCGGTATGCACTCGCTGACCGCCGACAACGTGCTGTCCAACTCGCGTACCGGTTCGCTGTACATCGTCAAGCCCAAGATGCACGGACCGGACGAGGTTGCCTTCACCGCAGAGCTGTTCGGCCGTGTCGAACAGGTTCTCGGGCTGCCTGCCAACACGCTCAAGGTCGGCATCATGGACGAGGAACGCCGCACGACGGTCAACCTCAAGGCGTGCATCCAGGCCGCCTCCGAGCGGGTCGTGTTCATCAACACCGGCTTCCTCGACCGCACTGGCGACGAGATTCACACCTCGATGGAGGCAGGTCCCGTCGTTCGCAAGGGAGCGATGAAGGGCGAGAAGTGGATCGCTGCCTACGAGGACTTCAACGTCGACACCGGCCTGGCCGCCGGCCTCCAGGGCAAGGCGCAGATCGGTAAGGGCATGTGGGCCATGCCGGATCTGATGCACGACATGCTCGAGCAGAAGATCGGCCATCCCAAGGCCGGTGCCAACACGGCGTGGGTTCCCTCGCCGACGGCAGCGACGCTGCACGCCTTGCACTATCACAAGGTCGATGTGTTCGCCCGCCAGCACGAGATCGCACAGGCCAAGCGCGCAACCGTCGACGACATTCTCGAAATTCCTCTCGCGCCGTCCACGGACTGGACCGACGAGGAGAAGCAGAACGAACTCGACAACAATTCGCAGTCGATTCTCGGTTACGTGGTGCGCTGGATCGACCACGGCGTCGGTTGCTCGAAGGTTCCCGACATCAACGACATCGCGCTCATGGAAGACCGTGCGACGCTCCGTATTTCGAGCCAATTCATCGCGAACTGGCTGCGCCACGGCATCGTCACCGAGGACCAGGTGCGCGAGTCGTTGAAGCGGATGGCCCCGGTGGTGGATCGTCAGAACGAAGCGGATCCCACGTACAAGCCGTTGGCTCCCGATTTCGACACCAACATCGCCTTCCAGGCGGCGAGTGACCTGATCTTCCAGGGCACCAGCCAGCCGAACGGATACACCGAGCCGATCCTGCACCGCCGCCGACGGGAGTACAAGGCCGTCAACGCCTGACGGTCTTGTCGATCACGTGGGTGAACATCGGAACACAGGGCGCGGGCGTTCGATAGCCGCCGGACCCGTGATCGTCGTGATCACGATCGCGGTTCTGGTTGCGGCCGTGCTCGGATGGTTCCAACTTCGTGATCGCATTTCCGATCAAGGGATCGAAGCTGCCGATACATGTGTGGAGGGATCGGCGGTGCTCACCGTCGCCGCCGATCCCGACATCTCCGGACCCGTCGAACAACTGGCCACTCGATTCAACGACACGGCCCCCGTCGTACGGGATCACTGTGTGACAGTGCAGGTTCGAGCCACCGCCTCGGATGCGGTGCGGGCGGCCCTGAATTCCGGTATCGACAACTGGGATGTCGGTGCCCTCGGTGCCCGGCCAGGCCTGTGGATACCTCAGTCGTCGGGCGACGTCGAGGCGGTCACCGACCGCAAAGCCGTCGACGGCACCCCGCGGCCGCTGGCGTCGAGTCCGGTCGTTCTCGCTGCACCGTCCGCCGTGGCCGACGCTCTGAACGCCGCGGGCTCGAGCTGGGCCGATCTGGTTCGGCTGCAACGCGAACCGCAGGCGCTCGGACTGGGCGAATGGGGCGGCCTCCGTCTCGCCGTTCCGACCGGGTCCGATACCGGCGCAACCACACTCGCGATCGCCGCAATCGCTGCCGGGGTGCGCGGGGATCCGACCACGGCGCTGACCGTCGAGCAAGCCTCGTCGCGAGAACTGGTCTCGGCGATGTCGGAGTTGGCCGTCACCGACACCGGGGCCTCTGCAACGTCGGCGTCCACGACGTACGACGCGCTCGCGGCCCTCGAGAACGCGCCAGGCCCCGACGCCCCGATTCACGCAGTTCCGGTCACCGAACAGCAGCTGGCTTCGACCGATTCGTCGACGTTGACGGTTGTCAGGCCGCAGGGTCCGACGCCGGTCGCCGATCATCCCGCGGTCGTCCTCTCGGGCGACGAGACCTCGACCCGAGCTGCTGCCGCCTTCGTCGAGTTCGTGAGGCAACCCGAGGGAGCGCAATTATTCGCGGGTGCAGGCTTCGACGCCGCCGAGGCGCAGGACGCGCAGGCCGTCGCTGCTCCGTCCGGACCTGTCGCCGACGCACTGCTGGCCGTGCTGACGAACCCGGTCCTGCCGCGTCGGGCCACCGTCCTGCTCGACGTGTCCGAGTCGATGGGCACGGCCGAAGGCAGCGCGACACGTCTGCAGAACACGGTTCGGGCCCTCGGCGAGCAGTTCGAGCGAGTGCCCGACTCCACCGAACTGGGCCTGTGGAGTTTCAGTGAGGATCTGGGCAACTCACTGCCCTATCGGGTCGACGTTCCGACCGGTCCGATGTCGGCTCCGATCGGCACTACGCCCAGGCGCACAGCGTTGGAATCCAGCGCGACCGCGTTGACCCCGAAAACTGCGTCTCACTCCGCTGCGTCGTTGCTTGCGGCCTATCGCGACGCGGTGGCCGGATACGTCCCCGGACGCGCCAATTCGGTCGTGTTGATCACCGACGGCCCGAACGACGACGCGTCGGCGACTACGCAGGACCTGCTCACCGACCTGACCTCCGATGCTGCGCGTCCGGTCGCGGTGAACGTCGTGATGATCGGCAACAACGCCGACGCCTCTGCGTTCACCGACATCGCAGCCCGGACGGGCGGCACTGCCACGACGGTGCCGACGTCCGATTCTTCGCAATTCATCGAACTACTCGGAAAGTTGCTGTACTAGAACATGTCTCGCGTACTTTTTGTCGGCGTCTTCCTCCTTCTCGTCACCCTGTTCCTGCATTGGCGATTTCTTTCGGTCACCAGGATGCCGACACGTCCGAGGCGGGCGATCGACGTTGTGCTGACCGTCCTCTGGCTGTGCGCGGTGATCGGTTTCGGTAGCGGCGTGGTACTCGATCCGTCCTGGGCGCGCGGTCCCGCTTTCGTCGGCCTCACCTGGCTCGCCGTCGTGCTGTATCTGTTTCTGGGAACCGTCCTCGTCGGAGTCGTCAGCCTCGTCGTCCGAGCAGTCTTCGCGATGAGGCGTAGAGATTCGTCCGCAGTTCGTCTGCGCGTGACGAGGATCGGCTCCGCGGCGGTGGCACTCGTCAGCGTCGTCGCCGTCGGGTACGGACTCGTCGAGGCTGCGAGTCCGCGAGTGACGAACACCGACGTCGCACTCGGCGGGCTACCGGCCGAATTCGACGGTCTGCGTGTGGCGTTGGTATCCGACATCCATGCCGGTCCCTCGCGCGGTGCCGGGTTCGTGCGCACGGTCGTCGATTCGGTCAATGCGCAGAACCCGGATGTCGTACTGCTCGACGGAGACCTCATCGACGGCACGGTTCCCCTGGTGGGTGCCGACCTCGAGCCGCTGCGCGATCTCGACGCGCCGCTGGGCGTGTTCGGCGTCAGCGGCAACCACGAGTTCTACGCCGGGGACGGCGGCGAATGGCTGGACTTCTGGTCGACGCTCGACATCGATGTGCTGCGAAACGAGCGCACGACGATCACTCGTGGCGATGCAGCAATCGACATCGCCGGCATCAACGACGCCACTGCCCCGGCACCGTACGAACCCGACCTCGGCGCGGCCTTGAACGGAATCGATCCCGACCGCTTCGTGCTGCTGATGGCTCATCAACCCAAGCAGGCGGTGGAGGCCTCGGACTTCGGAGTGGACATGCAGGTCTCCGGACACACCCACGCGGGTCAGATCTGGCCGCTGCGATACCTGGTTCCGCTGCAGCAGCCGAGCGTCGAGGGGCTGGACACCATCGGCAACACGACGCTGTACACCACCCGCGGCGCAGGAGCGTGGGGTCCACCGGTGCGAGTTGCGGCTCCACCCGAGATCTCGATGCTTCGGCTCACGCAGGCTTGATCCCAGCGGCAACCGATACGACAGTGCCCGCCACGTCGACGTGGCGGGCACTGTTCTCGGTTCAGGCGAAAGCCTCGATCGGCGGGCACGAGCACACCAGATTACGGTCTCCGTGCGCGCCGTCGATGCGTCGCACCGCGGGCCACACTTTCGGTCGGTCGTAGCCTGCGGGGTAGGCCGCGAGCTCCCGCGAGTAGGGGTGATCCCAGTCGGCGACCAGACACTGGGCAGTGTGGGGCGCACCCCGAAGCGGATTGTCCTCGACCGTCCATTCGCCGGATCCGACACGGTCGATCTCTCCCCTGATGGCGATCATCGCGTCGCAGAACGCGTCGATCTCCTCGAGGTTCTCGCTTTCCGTCGGTTCGACCATCAGCGTTCCCGGCACCGGGAAGCTCATGGTGGGCGCGTGAAAGCCGTAGTCCGCCAACCTTTTCGCGACATCGTCGACGGTGACGCCGGTGTCCTTGGTCAACCCGCGAAGATCGAGAATGCACTCGTGGGCAACCATCCCGTTGTCGCCGGTGTAGAGCACCGGGAAGTACTCGTCGAGACGGCGGGCGATGTAGTTGGCCGACGCGATTGCCGTCAACGTTGCCTGCCGGAGCCCCGTCGCACCCATCATCGCGATGTAGGCCCAGGTGATCGTCAGGATCGACGCGCTGCCGTAGGGGGCTCCGGACACCGTCGGTCCCGAACCGAGTTGTGGGGCCAGCGGGTGACCCGGTAGGTACGGCTGCAGGTGCGACCGAACCCCGATGGGGCCGACTCCGGGCCCGCCGCCGCCGTGCGGGATGCAGAACGTCTTGTGCAGGTTCAGGTGGCTGACGTCGCCGCCGAACCGACCGGGTCGCGCCAGTCCGACAAGAGCGTTGAGGTTGGCCCCGTCGACGTACACCTGACCGCCTGCGTCGTGCACCGCCGCACAGATCTCGGAGATCTCGTGCTCGTAGACGCCGTGGGTCGAGGGGTAGGTGATCATGATCGCGGCGAGTGCCTCTGCGTGCTCGGAGATCTTGGCGCGCAGGTCGTCGACATCGACGTCGCCGTTGGGTCGACAGGCCACCACGACCACGCGCATGCCGACCATGACCGCCGAGGCAGCGTTGGTGCCGTGTGCACTCGACGGGATGAGGCACACCGTGCGCTGGGCATCGCCGTTGTCGAGGTGATAGCGGCGAATGGCGAGCAGACCCGCATACTCGCCCTGGCTTCCCGCGTTCGGCTGCAGACTGACCGCGTCATAGCCGGTGATATCGACGAGCCATCGTTCGAGGTCGGCGATCACCCGCAGCAGACCGGGCACGTCCGACGCCGGAGCGAACGGGTGCTGCCGGGCGAACTGCGGCCAGGTGATGGACTCCATCTCCGCGGTTGCGTTCAACTTCATCGTGCACGAACCCAGCGGAATCATGCTGCGGTCCAGCGCAATGTCCTTGTCGGACAACGCGCGCAGGTATCGGAGCATTGCCGTCTCGGTGCGGTACCGGGTGAACGCCGGGTGAGTGAGGTACTCGGAGGTGCGAGTCATGTGTGCCGGCAACGACTCCGCACCCGTACCGGCGTCTCCTGCACCGAACGCGGCGAGCACGTTCGCGACATGGTCGGACGTCGTCGCCTCGTCGCACGCAACGGCCACGTGATCGGCATCGACCGTTCGCAGATTGATGCCGCGTTGCTTGGCAGCGTCGACGACGATTCGAGCCCTACCCGGGACCGCCACGAGGACGGTATCGAAGAAATCGGAATGCACCACCTCGACGCCCGACTCCCGCAGACCCGCCGCCACGCTTCGAGCATGCGCGTTCACGCGAGTTGCCATGGCGCGCAATCCATCCGCGCCGTGGTAGCTGGCATACATCGCAGCGACGATGGCCAGCAGCACCTGCGCTGTGCAGATGTTGGAGGTCGCCTTCTCACGGCGGATGTGCTGCTCGCGGGTCTGCAGCGCCAATCGGTAGGCGCGGTGTCCGTCTGCATCGAGTGAAACCCCGACGAGTCGACCCGGTAGCTGACGGGAATGACCGGACCGCACCGCGAGGTAACCGGCATGCGGTCCGCCGTATCCCATCGGAACACCGAAACGCTGAGTGGTACCGAAGCAGACGTCCGCGCCGATCTCACCCGGCGGAGTCACGACGGTGGCAGCCAGCAGGTCCACACCCACGGCGACCAGCGCGCCTCGCTCGTGCGCGGCGTCGATGGTCGCGGTCAGGTCGACCAGACGCCCCGACGCGCCCGGCAGCTGCGCCAACACACCGAAGAATTCTCCGTCGGGCAGGCCGTCGGTCAGATCGGCGTAGACCAACTCGATCCCCAGCGGCTCGGCGCGGGTGGCCAGTACGGCTTCGGTTTGCGGAAAGATATCGGAATCGACCAGTAGTCGAGGCGACTTCGATGCTCTGTTCGCGCGCCGCATCAAGGTCATCGATTCAGCTGCAGCCGTGGACTCGTCGAGCATCGACGCATTTGCCACGTCCATGCCGGTGAGGTCGGCGACCATGGTCTGGAAATTCAGCAACGCTTCGAGCCGACCCTGGCTGATTTCCGGCTGATACGGCGTGTAGGCGGTGTACCAGGCTGGATTCTCCAGAATTCCGCGGGTCAGCACCGGCGGGGTCAAGGTGTCGTAGTAGCCGAGGCCGATCATGGATGTGGCCACGGTGTTCTGCCCGGCCAGGTCCGCGAGCGCGGCAAGCGCCTCGTGCTCGCTCAGGGCAGGAGGCAGGGTTGCCAATCCGTCGGGCACTCCGTCGACCACGGTGTCGAGGATCGACGCGGGAACTGCTTTGCGGGCCAACTCGTCGAGACTGCCGACGCCGATCGAGTCGAGGATGCGGACCAGCTCGGTAGCGTCGGGCCCGATGTGTCGGTTCACGAAAGTGGATGCGGGCGAGGCGATTCGGTCGGTCACGGTGTTCTCCCAGGGGCCGGAAAGACGAGGCGTCGGACGGCCGAGGCATGTGCGCCGGCCGCTCCTCCCCCTCTGTCGTGTGCCCGCTGACGCGTGCGCCTGAGAGATTCGGTCGGACACGGCGCGTAGAGACAGCGCGCCGGCACCTTTCCCCTTGGGCGGGTGGGTGCTCCCACCACTTTCCAGAGTTGTCGAAGCCCACACGGTCCGTGTGCCTGAGAGATTGACGGGGAGGTATTGCTCCTTCGGCGTCCGAGACTGGATGCCTCGGAACTCTCCCGCGCAGGCGCGACGGAGAGTAGTCTAGCCGGTCTTGCGGCTCGCGCGATTCTTGCGGCGTGAGGCCAACTCGTCCTCGGGGCTCGGCTGGCTTTCGCCGCCGTCTGCTCGTTCGGCCGGGAAGTCGGCGATTGTGCCGGTGAGTTCGCGCATCGCGCCGTTCACAGCGATCCCGAACACGCCTTGACCACCTTGGAGCAGGTCGACGACTTCCTCTGCCGAGGTGCACTCGTACACGGTGGTGCCGTCGGAGAACAACGTGATGTTGGCGAGGTCACCTACGCCACGCTGGCGAAGGTGATCGACGGCGACGCGAATGTTCTGGAGCGAGATGCCGGTATCGAGGAGCCGCTTGACGATCTTGAGGACCAGCATGTCCTTGAACGAGTACAGCCGCTGGCTTCCCGAGCCCGCTGCGCCTCGGATCGACGGGACGACGAGCCCGGTACGGGCCCAGTAGTCGAGCTGACGGTAGGTGATACCGGCGATCTGGCACGCGCTGGGGACGCGGTAGCCCACGAGTTCGTCGGGCACGGAGTCGTCGGGGAACAATCCGGGTTGGATGTCCTGAGGCGATTCGATCCGGGCGCTCGACGCCTGGTCGGGGGCGTCGACCCGAGCATCGGCACCGACAGGCGTGTCCTCGGTCCGGCCTGCGGCATCGGACTTTCGACTGCCGTGATGCTGCTGCGGCTGATCTCCCACTGACTGCTCCCTCTCGGATGTCTCACTGCGTTCGGATCGAGTCAGTACTGCGATCCGTCCGGGACCTGAGAAATGTCCCGGTGTACTCGCGTGAAGTCATACCGTGTACCAGGTCAGACTACGCCTCGTCGGTTATCGGCGAGGCGTGAACTGCACCGGATTCGACCAGCGCCGGCGATGAACTTCACTGGCACGAACGTTATGGGGGCGAGGGGGCAGATTCAACGCAACGCGCCGTAAACCTGAACCTAAAGTTGAGGTTGAGACTCTTCTGTTACCCGTCGGTGGCCTTGAAGTCGTCCGGCGACACCGATTCGAGGAATTCCTTGAACTTCTCGACCTCGTCCTCGCGCTCGTCGGGCATGATCAAACCGGCCTCGGCGAGCACCGGCTCCTCGGCGAAGATCGGCACCCCGGCCCGCAGCGCGATGGCAACAGAATCCGACGGCCGGGCCGAGACCCTGATGTCCTTGTCGAACACGAGGTCTGCGTAGAAGGTGCCCTCCTGCAGATCCACGATTCGCACCTCTTTGAGCTCGTGCCCCAGTGCCGAAATCAGGTTCTTGACGAGATCGTGGGTCAGCGGTCGAGCGGGTTGCACACCCTGCTGCTCCAAAGCGATTGCGGCAGCCTCGGTTTGACCGATCCAAATCGGGAGGTACCTGTCGCCGTCCGCCTCACGCAACAGCAGCACGGGCTGATTCTGTGGCTGTTCGACACGAATACCGACCACACGCATCTCACTCATCGTGTCCGCCTCTCACCTCGAGAAATTCGGGCTGCACCGAAAGCTGGGAGCGCCCGTCGCAACCGAGTCTATTGGAATTCGAAACGGCACGAGCGAGCGTCACCGGTCGAGTGCACCGCGCACCGCCGCTTTGACCAAGCAGGTGTGCAAAGTCAACGACAGTGCCGCCAACTCACGAATCATTTCTTCTGCGCGGTCTCGCGCGCCGGCGTCTCGACCCTTGGCGACCGGTCCGGCGATCTGCGCAACCAGACCGGCCTCGCGATCGGCCGCCAGCTTGAACGCACGCAGGTGCCGCACTTCGAGACCGAACTGCAACATTGCGTGTGCCGTTCGAGCAAGCGTCACGGCACCGTCGTCGTAGAAACCGGCCTGCCCAGGAGTGATCAGTCCGGCCCGTAGCAACTCGGTGAGAAACGCGTCGTCGATGCCGGCCTGCGAGAGAAGATCGGCTTTGCCGATACGAACTTCACGGTCCGGCAAGAACTCCTCGGGCGAGACCTCGCCCGCCGCAACCGTGAGCGACCGGGGCCGCCTGACGGACGCGTCGGCCCGCTCCACGGTGGCGACACCGTGGTCGATGGCTTCGAGTTGCTCTTTGATCACCTTGAGCGGCAGGTACTGATCACGCTGGGCGGTGAGCACGAATCGCAGGCGCTCACAGTCGGCGATCGAGAATCGCCGGTATCCCGACGGTGTGCGTTCCGGTGAAATCAGGCCCTCTGCTTCGAGAAACCGGATCTTCGAAATGGTGACATCAGGAAAGTCGGGCCGAAGTCGATCGAGGACGGAGCCAATCGACATCCCCCCGTTGGACTGCTGCCCGACGGCGGTCACTGGCTTCCTGCACCCGCAGACGTGTCGCCGACCTGAGATTCGTTACCGCCGCGTGGTCCGGTCAGGAACACCAAACGAAACTTGCCGATCTGCACTTCGTCACCGTTGGCCAGAACTGCGGAGTCGACCGGCTCGCGGTTGACGTACGTCCCGTTGAGGCTGCCGACGTCGACTACCTGGAAGTCGTCCTCGTCCTGCCGGAACTCGGCGTGCCGACGGCTGACGGTGACGTCGTCGAGGAAGATGTCGCTGTCGGGGTGTCGACCGGCCGAGGTGGTCGGCTGATCGAGGAGGAACCGCGAACCGGCGTTGGGTCCGCGCTTGACGACGAGCAGAGCAGCACCGACAGGCAACCCTTCGACGCCCGATACCGGAGCTTCGGTGCTCTGGGCGGCCGCAGAGTTGTCCAGCTCCTGGAGGAAATCTGCACGGAAGACCGAGGTGGTCTCTGCCGGTGACTCCCCGTAGTTGCTGTCGTTGTCGTTCTGGCTCACCGTTACTCCTTCTCAGTCCGTTCACCCGGGGCAGAGAACGCCGCGGGTAACGCAGTACATGGTCTTCACATCAGGTGGTGCTTGGCGTTCGGTGTTGCGTGGCGTCGTACAGCTTGCTGGACCGTCGCCCCGACAGGATATTCGCTCGGTGTCGACCGTACCCTGCGCAGCGGGGACCGTGTGGCCTGTTGGCCGGTGTCGACAACCGGCCGATCACTCGGCCGTGATCAGAGCATATCCGGCGGCATCGAGCATCTGCGCCACTGCCGCGTCCAACTCCTCCGGTGTCGAAACCTCGAGATCGATCAGCCAGCCTCCCGTGTACGGCCCCGAGTTCACCTTGTCCGGTTCGCCGTCCAGATCCTGGTTCACGGCAACCACTTTCGCGGTCAGAGGGCTGAACACGTCGGACACGCTCTTGGTCGATTCGACCTCCCCGAGAGACTCGCCGGCCGTGACGGTGTCGCCGACGGAGGGAAGCTGAACGAACACCACGTCTCCCAGCTGCGCCTGCGCGAAGTCGGTGATACCGATTCGCACCGTTGCAGGCCCCGTGCGCTGCACCCACTCGTGCTCGGGTGTGTAGTACAGATCAGCTGGTGCGTCGATGTCGCTCAAGGCGGCATTCCCTTCGATCGTGGCCCGGGGCGATCGGGCGGTCAGTTACCGGGCTGAGCGTATTGACGCGGGCGCGGATCCCGCAAGGCGGACACCGTGACCTGGCCCGACTGCGCGATACTCGACGTCGCACCGTTGCGAGCCACCGTGTCGACCACCCCACCGGGAATGTTCAACGCCGACGCCAGCGTCGGCGCGTCTCCGATGGCCGTGAAGGTGTACGGGGCTCTCAGTTCTCGACCGTCGACCACCACCCGACCCGCGGGACCGGCGATCCACGAATCGACGCCGATGCGGACCGCGCTGCCGCCGCCCTCGATCTGAAGCGCTTCGGCACCTGCGGCGCGCAACTCCTGCATCGCGTCGAGCAACACTTCCGATCCCACGCCCGAGTTCGGGTCCTCGATCAGCAGCGTCACGCCCGGACCCTGTGCCGCGACGGTGCCGACTTGAACAGACAACGCGGACAATCGTTCCTGCGCTTGCGCCACCGCCGCCTCCGATCCCGAACCGGACTGACGCAGCGCAGTCAGGGTGGCCTGCAACGCACTGATCTCGTCGCGGATGGACGCCTCTCGCCGGGTCAGGGTGTCCAGCACGACCAGTAGGTCCTCGGGCCGGGAGTTCTCCAGACTGTCGGTGGTGTCGGTCTCGCGTACCTGCGTGGCTATACCGATTCCCAGAACGCACAGCAGCGCAAGTGCGAGTACGCCGAAAACCGTTCCGCGCCTTCGCCTCTGCGCACCCGAGCGCCAAGCGCGCCAACCGTGTCGTCCGCTGCCTGCCGTCATCGTCTAGGCACCGAACAGACGGCGGCGCAGAGCGGCGGCATTGCCGAAGATACGAATTCCGAGAACGACGACAATTGCGGTGGACAGCTGTGTTCCCACCCCGAGCTGGTCGCCGAGCCACACGATCAGGGCCGCGACGAGGACGTTGAAGACGAACGAGACGACGAACACCTTGGCATCGAAAATGCCGTCCAGAAATGCCCGTACACCACCGAACACCGCGTCGATCGCCGCCACGACGGCGATCGGTAGATAGGGCGCGACCACGGCGGGAACCTGTGGGCCCGCGACCGTACCGATGACGACGCCGACGATCAGTGCGGTGAGAGCGGCGAAAGCATAGACCCCGTGGGTCGGGGTGATCGGTGCGTCCGACAGTGCGTGCACATCGGGCTCGGCGGGTACGTCATCGGGCAAATCGTGCTCCGTCATCGTGGCCCTGCTTCCTGTGCCTCGAACGACTCTCTCACAACAGCGGGACCGAGCTCGAGATCGGTGGCCGGGCGCACCGAGAACCCGACGTCGTACAACTGCGCCACGGTGCTCATCCGTAGGTACGCATCGCTGACGACGAACTGCACCTGGATTCGTTGCGGCGGTCCGATCGCGTCGATTTCGTAGGGTGAGCCGATGGGCCGATTGTCCAGCAGCAGGGCCCCGCCCGCCTGCCTGATGGTCACATTGGGGCCGACTCTGATCCCGTCCACCGATACCGCCTCCGCGCCGCTCGCCCACAGAGAATTGACGATCGCGGCGATGTCGCGATCGAGCACGGCAGCACCCGAACCCGTGCGCACCGACCGGTCCGAAGGACTGTCCGCGGCCACCGGTTCGGTGACGACAACCGACAGTCCAGGCCCGGAAACAGTGTCGATTCCCGCGGCGGATTCCACGGCGCTCAATCGCTCCGACAGAGCACTGCCCGAGGCATCGGACTGCAGCGCTCGGTCGCGTTCCGACGAGACCTGCTCGGCCAGTTCTTCTCGCGTTGCTTCCAGTTCAGCGCTGCGGTCCTGTGCGCCGCGGACGGCGGCCGACGCATCGGCACCGGCACGGTCGACATCGGCACCGGACGCCAGTTGCGAGAACGCGATTCCGAATATCAACCCTGCGGAGACGGCTCCGGTCAGCAACCAGAGCGCACCGGGTATGCGTTGCTTGCGAGTGTGTTGCGCCGTGCGTTCGGCCGCCGCGGCCGCATATCCGGGGTCGAGATGGTCGGTCAGCAACGACGTCAACAGCGACGGGACGGGATTCCTCTGCACTCGTGCGACCGGTCGATCCTCGGACTCCACCGTCAGGTGCCGGCCGCCGTCGGGGCGACTGCCTTCGCGACAGCGATCGCCTTACCGAGGTACAGCAGACCGGTCCAGGTGTACAGCGCTGTGCCCCAGATGAGCAGCGCGTAGCCGAGTGGGCCCGCACCATCGGCCAGCGAACTGCTCCCCGCCGAGACCAGCAGCACCGGCAACGCGATCATGACCACGAAGGTGGCGGCCTTGCCGAGGTAGATGACGTCCGGAGGCGGCAGAGATCTGCGGCGGTAGACGATCATGGTCACGCCGAGCACAGCGTCGCGGCCGATCAGTATCGCTGCGACCCACCAGGGAATGATGCCGCGCAGAACGAAGGCGACCAGAGTGCTGACGACGTAGAGCCGATCGACCAGCGGGTCGAGAACGGCACCGAGCTTCGACGCCTGACCGAGCATGCGCGCGAGTTTGCCGTCGAGCCAATCGGTTCCACCACTGACGAGCAGAATCACCAGGGCCCACCCGTCGGCCTCCAGACCGAGGATGAGGTACAGGAACAAGGGAACGCCTGCGAGCCTGATGGCACTGAGCAGATTGGGAACGGTCGCAATGCGATCCGATACTTCGAGCTCACTGTCGTCCGTCATCGGCGATCACCTCCGTCTCGTCCTGCTCCTCGCACCGGCCGTGCCGTCGGCCACTCTTCGGCCACGTTAGCGCCACGCGAACACGGGTTGCTCGAAGTCCGCGACTCGGGTGTGTCGACCGTGCAGTGCCACCTCGCGAAATTGGTGCACGATCGCGCCGGTCGGAGCGTGGATGGCACCGGTTCCGTAGGGCCAGCGGATAACGGGTCGGGGAGATTCGGGTATCGCTACGAACTCGGCGTCGACGTCGAGTTGGTCGACCGTCACTTCGAAGACCTCGGCAACCTCGTCCTCGCTGGGGTCGAGGGCAGACGCATAGTCGCCCACCCACACGACGAACGGAGTGATGACGTAGCCGGACCGGGTGACGTAGTCGTCGAGCCTGCCGAGTACGTCTGCCGCACGGGCTCGAATTCCCAACTCCTCGGCCAGTTCCCGCAGACATGCGTGCACCCTGCTTTCACCCGGGTCGACGCCGCCGCCCGGCAGTGCGTACTGGCCGGGATGCGCGCGTAACCGATTCGGTCGCCTCGTCAGCAGCATGCGCCGATCCCCCGGCTCCCCGCCGATCGCCACAGCGACCGCGGCAGCCCGAAGTCCTTCGGCTTCGGCAGTGCGAGGGATGAAGCGTTCGAGTTCGTGGGCGACGGAAGCCCGACCGAGACGGTCCTCGTTCGGTTCACCGGATGCGTCGACGCTCACAGCACCGACCTCGGAGCCTCGACAGCATCAGTGCGCGTCGGCAAGACGGGCGGCAGGGGGAAGCAGTTCGTTCGCCGCAGCCGGCCAGGCGAGCGGCTCGTCGGCCAGAGCGGACAATTGCTCCACTTGCGTTCGACACCAGGGTGATACATCGATGGTGCCGCCGCGCACCCCCGCGGAGAACTCGTCCCACGACACCCATCGAGTCTCGTCCACCTCGAGGGGATCGGGATCGAGTGTCGCGTTCTCGTCGACGAGCACGCGGTACACGGGACAGATCTCGTTCTCCACGATCCCGTTGTCCATCACCGCCCGGTACCGAAAGTGCGGGAGCACCAGCTCGGCCGAGGTGGCGTGCAGTCCCAGTTCTTCGCCGATGCGGCGTATCACCGCATCGGCGAGCGCCTCCCCGGGAGCCGGATGGCCACAGCACGTGTTGGTCAGCACCCCGGGCCACGTCGTTTTGCTCGATGCTCTACGAGTGAGAAGCACGGCACCGTCCGATCTGACGACGTAACTGGAAAAGGCCAGATGCAACGGGGTGTCCAACGTATGAACGGTCGCCTTGTCCTGTGTGCCGACCGCGCGGCCTTCGTCGTCCAGCAACACCACATGCTGCCCTCGAGATCGATCCATCGTTCCATCGTCCCACGGCCCGCACGGCGGTCTACTGTCGAACCATGGGACGTGACGACAAAGCCGACAAGAACACCTCGACGGACGACGCAGCCGAATCGGACGCGCCGAAGGGCGGAAGGCCAGGACCGGTCGACGGCGGGGGCGGCGGCGGGATGGCGACGCGAGAGAACGCGCCGGAGATCGCCGAAGACTCGGCCTGACATCGACGACGCGATCGCTGTTTGAGAAACAGAGTTTGCGTCAATACCACCGGTGTTCTCGCGATGCGCGGGCACACGAACCTCCACGACCGGAAGGATTTCGATGAGCATCAACGACGACGACATCACCACCACCACGGGCGGAGCCGCAGGCGAAGGACCCGCCGACGGCGGATCCAATCCTGACGGTCACGACGGCGGAGCAGACGGCCCCGCCGGAGCAGGCGAAGGACCCGCCGACGGCGGATCCAATCCTGACGGTCACGACGGCGGAGCGGACGGCCCCGCCGGAGCAGGCGAAGGCCCGGCCGACGGCGGATCGAACCCCGGTGGGCACGACGGCGGCGCAGACGGCACCGCTTGAGCACTGACTCGAGCGACGAGCGCGGATCGGATCACCGGTCCGCGCTTCGTCGTCTCACCGGCATCGACCTCGGCACGTTCGCAGACCGGTACTGGGGTGTCGCGCCCAAGCTCACCCGATCTGCCGATCTCACAGGGTCGTTCGACGATCTGATGACGCTCGACGCGGTGGACGAGTTGATTGCCGAACGCGGTGTCCGCACCCCGTTCGTGCGCATGGCCAAGGACGGCCGCCTGGTGGACAGAGCGCAGTTCACAGCATCCGGCGGATTCGGTGCCGAGGTGACCGACCAGGTGGATTCGGGTGCCGTGCTGGCCGAGTTCGCAGCTGGAAACACCCTTGTCCTACAAGGCCTACATCGCCTGTGGCCACCGCTGATTCATTTCGTCGGCGATCTCGTTCGTGAGATCGGCCATCCCGTTCAGGTGAACTCGTACATCACTCCGGCTGCCTCGCAGGGCTTTTCGCCGCACTACGACGTCCATGATGTGTTCGTGGTCCAGATCGCAGGTACCAAGAGGTGGACCGTTCACTCCCCCGTGCACGTTCATCCGCTGAACGATCAACCGTGGTCGGATCGACGTCCGGAGGTCGAAGAACAGGCTCTCGGCATGCCAGAACTCGACGTCGTCCTCGAACCCGGTGACGTGCTCTACCTTCCGCGTGGGTGGATTCACTCGGCACAGGCGCTAGGCGACACCACCGTTCACCTCACCGTCGGCGTTGCGGCGTTCAACGACTACGACATCGCACATCACACGCTGCGAGCGCTCGGTGACGTGGAACGATTGCGTGCACCGCTGCCCGCAGGATTCGACCCCACCGACCCCGATTCCGTGGTTCCCCACGTGCAGCGGGTTCTGGACGCCATGCGAACCGCACTCGACGAGATTGCCCGAGACCCCGACGCGATTCGACAGCTTGCCGACCGTGTCGCAGACCGCTACGACGAGCTCGTTCGTCCGGCACCGGTGCGCCCACTGAGCAGCATTGCCGCGATGGGAGCGCTACGAGGCCAGGACTCGATCCAGCTCCGGCCGGGAGTATTCGCACGCGTCGAGCGATCGGCCGAAGCCGTATCGGTGGTGCTACGCACCAAGACCGTGACGATGCCTCCCCAGTGCGACGATGCCCTCGAACTGCTGATCCGAGGTGAACCGTGCCGCCTGGATACGCTGCCCGGCCTCGACACCGACGACGCATTGGTCGTGGCGCGCAGACTCATCCGCGAAGGCATCGCCGTTCCGACACCCACCGCCCGGTGATCTTCGTCAGGTGATCGTGATCCCGCCGTCGACCGCGATGGTCTGACCCGTCACGTATCCCCCGGCTTCGGACGCGAGCCAGATCGCGGTTGCGGCCAGTTCCTCGGGATCGCCCGTGCGTCCGAGGATCATTCGCGGAGCCATCGAGTCGAGGTATCCCGGCTGATACGAATCGGTCATCTCGCTCTGGAAGAAGCCGGGTGCAATGGCGTTGACCCTGATGCCCTTACGCGCGCCCCACTGCTGAGCGAGATCGCGGGTGAGGCCGACGATGGCCGCCTTGCTGGCGCTGTAGGCCGCCTGCGGTAGGCCCGCTGTGGTGAGCCCGAGAACGCTGGAGATGTTCACGATCGAACTGCCGGGTGCCATCACCCGACCGCATGCCTGCGCTGCCCAGTACGACCCGTTCAAGTTGATGTCGATCACCGAGCGGAACTGCTCGGGTGTCTCCCGGGTTGCCGGGTACGCGGTGCCGACACCGGCATTGTTGATCAGAACGTCGACCTTGCCGAACTCCGCCACCGCGGCATCGACCATCGCGGTGCACTGATCGGGGTCGACCACATCGGTGGCCACCGTGATCGATCGTCCTCCGACGCTGTCGATCAACTTCGCCGTCTGCGCCAACTTGTCGACTCGCCGTGCGGCGAGCACCACGTCCGCTCCGGCCTCGGCGACTGCTTTGGCAAATGCCACGCCGAGTCCGGACGACGCGCCGGTGACGATGACGACGCGGCCGTCCAATCGGAATTTGTCCAAGATCGACATCGGTGTGAATCTCCTTGTGACTCGTACTCAGAACCAGGCGGGTGACATATCGAGGGTCGTGCGGTCCAGTCGCGCCAGCAGATCGAGCTGCACATCCACCTTCGGGAGCTCGTACACGAAGAAATACCGTGCTGCAGAACGCTTTCCATCGTAGAAGTCGCCGGCTTTCGCACCCACTGCCAGTAGCTGCTCCAGCCACATCCACGCGATCACCGTATGCCCCATGGCCTCGAGATAGGCCGTGGAGTTCGCCAGTGCCACAGCAGCATCGCCGGTACCCCACACTGCCGCGGTGATCTCGACGATTCTGCCGAAGCGCGCCTGCAATTCGCTGCCGAACCGTCCAGCGTCACCGCCTGTTGCGATCGCCCGTTCGACTGTCTCCCCGATGTGTTCGGCGAGCAGAGCCAATCCCGCGCCGCCCTGCATGATCACCTTGCGGCCGAGCAGATCCAACCCTTGAATGCCGTGCGTGCCTTCGTGAATGGCGTTCAGACGATTGTCACGGTAGTGCTGTTCGACGTCGTAATCGCGGGTGTATCCGTAGCCGCCGTGCACCTGGATGGCCAGACTGTTGGCTTCCAGGCACCACTGAGACGGCCAGCTCTTGGCGATGGGCGTCAGGACGTCGAGCAGCAGAGTGGATCGCGCTGCTTCTGCGTCGTCGGCTGCCGAGTCCTGATGGTCGACCAGGCGCGAGCAGTAGAGACCGAGGGCAAGTGCGCCTTCGACATAGGACTTCTGCGCCAACAGCATCCGGCGAACGTCTGCATGCTCGATCAACGCGACCGGAGGAGCGGCCGGATCCTTGGCACCGAGGGGCCTTCCCTGGGTACGCGTCTTCGCGTACTCCACCGACTTCAGGTAGCCGACGTAACCGAGCGCGATGGCCAGAAATCCGACGCCGATGCGAGCTTCGTTCATCATGTGGAACATGTACGACAATCCCTTGTTCTCCTCGGCTACGAGGAACCCGATTGCTCCGGGTTGCCCAGCGGGAGAATGGGTTCCGTCCCCGAACGCCAGCAGAGTGTTGGTGGTGCCGCGGTTGCCCATCTTGTGATTGAGACCGGTCAGCACGATGTCGTTGCGCGTCCCGATACCGCCGTCGCCGTTCGGGAGGAACTTGGGCACGATGAACAGGGAGATGCCCTTGACTCCCGGCGGTCCTCCCGGAGTCTTCGCGAGCA
Organism: Rhodococcus sp. 077-4; assembly: GCF_047782425.1. NCBI lineage: Bacteria > Bacillati > Actinomycetota > Actinomycetes > Mycobacteriales > Nocardiaceae > Rhodococcus > Rhodococcus sp. 077-4. The sequence goes on from NZ_JAJPWC010000002.1 coordinate 1,428,933, forward strand.
CCAGGTGGACGATGTTCTCGGTGAGCTCGTGATCGCCACCGGAAATCCACATCTTGGTACCGGTGATGCGAAAGCTGCCATCGCCCTGCGGCACTGCTTTGGTCGTGATGTCGGCAAGTGACGACCCGGCCTGCGGTTCCGACAAGCACATGGTGCCGAACCAGCGCCCGTCGAGCATGGGCCGGACGTAATCGCGCACCTGATCCGGTGTGCCGTAGGTGGCGATCAAATTTGCATTGGCCATGGTGAGGAACGGGTACGAGGAGGTCCCTGCGTTCGCGGCTTGGAAGAACGCCATTGCCGCCCTGGACACGGTCGCGGGCAATTGCATGCCGCCGATCGACTCGTCGAACTGCCCGGCGAGCAGACCTGCCGACGCATATACGTCGAGCGCTTCCTTGACCTCGGGTATCAGCTCGACCGAACCGTCCGCATTCATGGTCGGCTCCTGGGCATCCGCCTTCTTGTTGTGCGGCGCGAAATGCTTGCGGGCGATGTCCGCACTGAGGTCGAGAACAGCGTCGAAGGTCTCCCGCGAATGTTCTGCGAAACGTGGTCGAGCAGTCAGTGCAGCTACGTCCAACCATTCGTACAGCAGAAAATCCAGGTCGCGTCGCGAGAGGACATCCGACATTCACTTCTCCGTTCGCGAGGGGAACACGTGCGCACACCGACCGACAGGCGCTGTGACGCACGTGACTGCAACCTCACCATACAAGTCAGGGTTCGCCGGCTACACCGAGCGTCGAGACAGCACTGTTCCCCCGCGGCCGTTCGGTCGGGCCGAGGTCGAAAACCTCAGCAGGACAAATATTTACGACAAATCGGACTATGAGCAGGGTCACGATTGAAAGTGCACTCGGCAGCATATACTTACCTTTGATAACGATATTTACAGGACCATCACGATCGCCCGGAACGATCGGCGCGCATCATCGGAGGGGAGTCGAGAATGACGCACACACTGGCCGTCGACAGCACACAGGATCGAGAGAACAGGCAGCGCAGCCGATTCGAGGAGCTGCACAAGACCGACCCCGAGTTTCGAGCCGCCGAGCCGGACCGTGCGGTGGCCGACGCCGCCCAGGAGCTCTCGCCCAACCTCGCCCGCGTGGTCGCCGAAATCATGACGCGCTACTCGGATCGGCCTGCCCTCGGTCGCCGGGCCCGCGAGGTCGTGACAACCGACGAGGGCGGCACACTTCGGCTACTCCCCCGGTTCGATACCGTCACCTACGGCCAGGCGTGGAACGACGCGGGTGCCCTGGCCGCGGCGCTGACGCACGACGACATCGGCGTCGAGCCGGGTGACTTTCTTGCTACTTTGGGATTCGCCAGCCCCGACTACGTCATCGCGGAACTGGCCACGATCCGACTCGGCGCGGTCGCCGTTCCACTGCAGGCCGGTGCCACCGCCGGGCAACTCGCTGCCATTGCCGACGAGGTGGAACCCGTCGTTCTCGCAGCCGATGTCGACAACCTGTCGGTCGCGGTCCAGGTTGCCACGCACTGCCGGTCCATTCGGCGAATCGTCGTCCTCGACTACGACGCTGCGATCGAGACACACGCACGCATCATGAAGTCCGCGCAGAACGATGCCGAACAGGCGGGAATCGTCATCCGACCGCTGACCGAGCTGGTTCGCGACGGCGGACGACTACCGGAGGTTCCGTCACCCGACGCCGAGGACCCCGATCGACTCGCAACACTGATCTACACCTCCGGCAGCACCGGAACTCCCAAGGGAGCCATGCACACCGAACGACTCGTCTGTGGAGCCTGGACCGGGGCCTGGCACCACACCGGAGCTTCCTCCGAATCCGTGGATCGGCCCGCCTTCCCCGTGATCACCCTCGATTACCTTCCGATGAGTCACTTGGCCGGCCGTGGCCTCGTCTTCTCGGCGCTGGCGGCAGGCGGGACGGTGCACTTCGCCGGAGCCAGCGACCTGTCCACGCTGTTCGAGGACTTCGCGCTCGCTCGCCCCACGATGGCGCTGTTGATCCCCCGCGTGTGCGAGATGATTCGACACAACGTCCTCGCCGAGATCGATCGAGAGGTCGAACGCTCCACTGCAGGAGACGAAGACCGTGTACGGCGAGATGTTCTGGAGCGCAACAGGAACGAACAATTCGGCGGACGTGTCCTTGCGGCGATGGTCGGCACCGCACCTATCGCTGCGGAGGTCAAGGATTTCGTCACGGAGCTGCTCGACATTCAGGTGCGCGACAACTACGGCTCCACCGAAGCCGGAATGGTGCTCCACGACGGCGTCGTCGCGCGCCCGCCGGTGATCGAGTACAAGCTCGACGACGTACCCGAGCTCGGCTACTTCTCCACCGATAAGCCCCACCCGCGCGGTGAGTTGCTGCTCAAGACGTCGTCCATCATTCCCGGGTACTACAAGCGCCCGGACGTCACGGCCGACGTCTTCGACTCCGAAGGCTTCTATCGCACCGGAGACGTAGTCGCCGAGATCGAGCCGGACCGACTCGCTTACCTCGACCGGCGCAAGAACGTGCTCAAACTGGCCCAGGGAGAGTTCGTGGCGCTGGCACGCCTCGAAGCATTGTTCGGTACCAGCGAGCTGGTCGATCAGATCTTTCTGTACGGCAACGGTCAACGCGCGTACCTACTGGCAATAGTCGTACCGGCGCACCCGGATACGACTGCGAGTTCGGTCATCGAATCGTTGCAGACGATCGCGCGCACCGAATCGCTGAACTCGTACGAAATCCCGCGCGAAATAGTGCTGGAACACCAACCGTTCACGCAGGACAACGGATTGCTGTCCGGTGCAGGCAAGCAACTGCGGCCCAAACTCGTCGAGCGCTACGGCGCCGAACTCGAGCGCCGCTACCAGGACCTCGAATCCGGCCAGAGCGAGCGCCTGCGTGAACTCCGCCGCAGCGGAGCCGACGCCCCCGTCCTGACCACTGTCGGCGATGCCGCACAGGCGCTGCTGGGATGTGCAGGTTCCGACATTCGTCCCGACGCCCACTTCAGCGACTTGGGCGGAGATTCGTTGTCGGCGTTGACGTTTTCGACGCTGCTGCGTGAGATCTACGACGTCGACGTTCCGGTGGGCGTGATCACCGGTCCCGCAATGGACCTGGCAGCGCTGGCCGAGTACATCGCCACTGCCCGTGACAGCGATTCCGGCACAGCCACGTTTGCGTCGGTGCACGGTCGCGGCGCCACCGTTGCCGACGCGTCCGAGCTGGGTCTGTCGAAGTTTCTCGACGACGCACTCCTCGATGGCGCTCACCGCATCCCGGGCCCCCGAGACCGAACCGACACGGTCCTGCTCACCGGTGCCAACGGATATCTCGGCCGCTTTCTCTGCCTGGAATGGCTGGAGCGCATGGCCGAGGTCGGCGGAAAAGTGGTCTGCCTGGTGCGCGGACGCTCCGATTCGGACGCGCGGGCCCGACTCGATGCAGCATTCGACAGCGGCGACGCCGAGCTGTCCGATCGGTACCGGGCATTGGCCGACGCCGCGCTCGAGGTGGTGGCAGGCGATCTCGGAACACCTCGGTTCGGGCTCGACGACGATGCCTTCGGAGCGCTGTCCGAGCGGGTCGATCGCATCGTCCACCCCGCCGCACTGGTCAACCATGCGCTGCCGTACGAGCACCTCTTCGGCCCCAACGTCGTCGGAACGGCCGAGGTGATCCGGCTCGCACTCACCCACCATGTCAAGCCGGTGACCTATCTGTCGACGGTTGCCGTCGCTGTGGGAGTCGAGAACTTCCGAGAGAACGGCGACATCCGTACCGACAGTCCGTCACGTGCTGTCGACGATTCGTACGCCAACGGCTACGGCAACTCGAAATGGGCCGGTGAAGTGCTGTTGCGCAACGCATTCGACGAGTTCGGCCTGCCCGTGTCGGTCTTCCGATCGGACATGATTCTCGCGCACAGCACGTGGACCGGTCAGCTGAACGTTCCGGACGTGTTCACGCGGCTGATCCTGTCGGTGGTCGCCACCGGCCTGGCTCCGCGGACGTTCTACGCCACCGATACCGGTGCACCGACCGATGAGAACGGGCGTCCCCTGGCTCACTACGACGGACTACCTGCAGATTTCAGTGCGCGTGCCATCACGTCGATCGCAGGTGCCGACACGTCGGGCTACCGAACCTTCGACATTCTCAACCCACACGACGACAACATCTCGCTGGACACGTTCGTCGATTGGATCCGCGATGCAGGTCGCGACATCGAGATCGTCGACGACTACGACGAATGGTTCGACCGGTTCAGCACCGCGGTCGAGGCGTTGCCGGAGAAGCAACGGTCCCATTCACTACTCCCGTTGATTCACTCGTACGCGCGACCGCAGCACCCGTCATCGGGGGCGATTCTGCCCGCGGACGAATTCGCAGCAGCCGTCGGCGAGATTCCGCACCTCGGGCGCGAACTGATCGAGAAGTACCTGTCCGATCTCGTGGCCCTCGGGCTGGTGAACGAGCGGTGAAGCTGTCGGCGATGCGGGCTACGAGGCCTGCATCGCCGATTTCACGCTCCACTCGCCCGTCCGGCGGTAGAGTCGACGCCATATGTGGATTGGATGGATAGAATTCGACTTCCTTCTCGGCGATGTGCACTCACTCAAAGAGAAGCGTTCCGTGATTCGGCCGGTGATTTCCGAATTGCATCGCAAGTTCGCAGTGTCGGTCGCAGAGACCGACCATCGTGAATTGCACAGACGGGCAGGTATCGGCGCGTCCGTCGTCGCCGGCGATCTCGACCACGTCACCGATGTCCTCGACCGAATGGAACGCGTCGCGGCCTCACGCCCCGAGCTTCAACTCGTCTCCGTCCGACGGCGCACGATCCGAAGCGACGACATCTAGGCCGGGTCAGCGACGGACGTCGAACACCTGCTTCTGAATTCCGTTGCCGTACACCGCGTGTTCGACGAGTTCGAGATGCGTGGTGTCCTTGTCGGCCGCACTGAACAGGCGCTTTCCCGCGCCGAGCAGGACCGGGAAGACGAGCAGGTGGTACCGATCGACCAATCCGGCGTCTGCGAGACTTCGTCCCAGTGTGGCGCTGCCGTGCACCGAGATCGGCCCACCGTCGGAATTCCTGAGCTCTGCAACGTCGTCGACACTGCGCAGTATGGTTGCCGGCCAACGTGAGTCGTCATGGTCGAGCGTGGTCGATACGACGTACCTCGGCATCGCGTTGTACTGGGCGAAATCGTCCATGCTGGGCCAGATCGGCGCAAATGCCTCGTACGAAGTGCGGCCCAACAGCAGCGCCGTGGCCTCTTCTTGCTCGCGTCCCTTGATCTCGTACGCCGCCGGGTCGAATTCGATGTCGTTGAACGTCCACCCCGAGTTGCGGTAGCCCACCTCGCCGCCGGGTCCTTCCATCACGCCGTCGAGAGAAACGAACGCGGTCACGATCAGAGTGCGCATGGTGATCCTTCGGGTTCCGGAGTCGGGTGCCGGAATCGTAAACCATGGGCCCGAGACGGCGTCGATTCTCGGGCTCGGCACTGTTTGCCCGACTCACCCGTGGCACTGTGGACTTCATGGCAGAAGAACTGGAACGCACCGAGGACGGTCACTACATCGTCATCAAGGGTCGCCGTTGGCGCGCAACGGATCCCGATATTCCGGAGGAACGCGATGCCGAATTGCGGTCCATTCTCATGGCGTGGCGCAGGGAGGTCAAACGCACGTCGGGTGCACCGGAATCTCGGGCGGGTGTACAGGCCACCAAAGTTGCCCTCGGCGAGCGAGGCACGCCGTGGTGGGAACAGACCGACGACGAGCGACGGGCCCGGTGGGAAGCGAACGTGTCGCGGCCGGACGACAGCGACACCGAGAATTGACACTCGATCTCGACCGGTGACTTTTCGTCGTCACGAGTGTCTACTTGTTCGACGGCTGTAGTCGACCCGGCTCAGCAAAGCCTGTTCGGAAAAAAGGAGATCTCGGTCGTGTCCACTCTGAATCCCTACCTGTCGTTCCGTGACAACGCGCGTGAAGCGATGGAGTTCTACCGGTCGGTCTTCGGTGGTGAACTCACGTTCACCACGATCGGCGAGGCTCACGCCAGCGAGGATCCCGCCGATCAGGACAAGATCATGCACGGTCAGCTCACGACCCCGAACGGGTTCACCCTGATGGGCGCCGACACCCCCTCGTCTATGGAACACACGCCCGGCAACACGATGAGCGTGTCTCTCAGCGGCGACGAGGAAGAGGAATTGACGGGCTACTGGAACGAGTTGGCCGTCGACGCGCAGTTCACGATGGGCCTGGAGAAGGCTCCGTGGGGCGACACGTTCGGCATGTTGACCGACAAGTTCGGCGTGCAGTGGATGGTCAATATCGCAGGATCGACCAGTGGGAGCTGAGCCCTCGCGGGCGCCGCTAGACGACGACCGTCTTCGGCGGGACAGCGTGCCGCAGATTCTCGGGCCCCCAGCCCCGATGGAGTGCCACCAGCAACACGGCACAGCCGATCCCCGACAGAACGAGCGCGGAGCCGAACATCGCCGTGTAACCGAACAGGTCGCCGATCAGACCGGCGGCAATTCCGGCCGCGCCCTGCGCGAAAACCACCGCACACGCCATCAGTGTGTAATCACTACCCGCGTACCGCTTCTCGGATGCGTCCATCATCAAGGCGAACACTGCAACAGTGGCCGCTCCGCCGAGAACATGTTCGATGATGTTGGCCGAGACCAGGAGGGGAAATCCGCCGATACCCAAGGACGCAACGACATACAGCGCGAGGCTCAGGGTTTGGCTCACTCCTCCGACCAGCAGCGCGCGGCGACGTCCGTGTCGAAACGACAACCACGCCCCGAGTGCTGCTCCCCCTAGAGCAGCCACCGAAGACAGACCGCCCTCGACCAGTGCAATCTGGGGCAGCGACAGTCCACTGTCCGACAGAAACGGCCCCACCAGTGCCGATCCCATCGAATTTCCGAACTTGAACCCGATGATCAGCAGGATGAATGCCGCCATGCCGGGCCTACGCAGCCGGGACCACCATGCGACCGCGAGCCGCGACGGAGTCTCCGGTTCGTCGGACCGATCGGAGTCCGCATCGGCCGCGTCCAGCTGCCTGCGCATCCACCACACGGGGACCGTCGAGAGCACTATCAGCAGTGCCATCGCGACGAACAGCACCTGCCACCCGGCAAAGGTAAACAGCCACAGAAGCAATCCTCCGCCGCACACCATTCCGATCCGGTAGGCACCGACCTGCAGGCCGTTGCCGAGCCCGCGCTGCGCCGCGGTGAGCGTGCGTACCGCGATGCCGTCGGTCGCGATGTCCTGCGTCGCGGAGAGGGCGTTGATGACGAAGATTCCCACGAAGAGCCAGCGCAATGTCGACGACAGATCGAGGAACGACAGTGCCAGCGCCACCGCCGCGGCCGAACATTGCAGCGACAGCAGCCACCGTCGCCTGGATCCGTAGCGATCGACGTACGGTGCCCACAGAAACTTCAGAGCCCACGGCAGAAACAGCACACCGGTTGCGCTGATCTTCACCAGCGAGAAGCCCGACTCCCGGAGTACCACCGGGAGCGCCTGAGTGAAGAATCCGAAGGGCAGCCCCTGCGCGAAGTAGAGCGCCCCGAGGAGGGTGAGGGTCCCGGCCGTGAACGACGCCGGACGCACCGGATAGGTCATGACGGTCATCGTGTCAGAGCGGCGTCGACTCCGCCGAGTACTCCACCGGCTGACGAAGGATCGTACGCAATTTCGCGGGTGCGACCCGTCGTGGATCGCTCAGATAGATCTCGTGGTGCTTGCCCGTCATCGTCATTCCGGAGTCGGGAATGTGCCGCTGGTGCAGCTCGGCCAATACCGACGTCTCGTCGTCGTAGGAGCCGATGTGCAGGGTCTGCACGCACAGTCCCTCGTCCAGGGTCTCCAGCCGCACTTCGGTCGACGCATCGGAACCCCTCTTGGCCCGCACCGACGCCACAGCCGACTCGAACATCGTTCGGTCGATCCAGTCGGGCACCATGATCATGGTCGTCCAATTCCATTGCGCTTTGTCACGCGCGGTGGTGAAGGACGCCATGTCGTCCGCCCACCACAGTGCCTCGAGCGGCATGACGACGTAGTCACGGTCGAGGTTGTTCCTACTGGCGAACTTCAGTGCGTAGGCCACGGGGTAGAGCGCGGTGATCGCGGAGGCGTACTCCGGTGCAGTGTTGGGATCGCCGCGCCCGTCGACCATCAGATAGGTCAGCGGCGGTACGACGAGGGTCCGAAAGGTGTTGTGCCGCGCGGAATATGCGTCGAGCGTCTTCTTGAAGTCGATCTTCGTCGCGCGCGTCACGGCGAGGACCGAGCGGGAATTCGTCGCAACAGCACCGTTGCCGCATCGAGGACCACGTGGCGATCGTAGGTGAGCAGGTAGTCGTACATCGGAGTGCCGTCCTCCGCCGTACCGCGTTCGACTGCGATCAGCGCCACGCTGGACATCGGAGCCAGGATCACGATCGAGCGTTCCATTGCCAGGGGTTCGTCCGCGCCGACGACGACCGTCCGGACATTGTGCAGTTCGGGCGCGGGGTGCGAGTCGAAGACGGCCATCAGCGCGGTACGCGACGCCAGATCGTCGTAGATCGCTGCGCGCGCAGGGGTCGTACCGGTCGACGAGCTCACGGTGGCCAACACCACGGTCGACGACCCGGTGCCGTACGCACTGTGCAACAGACTGTTCTCGATGGCATCGAGCAGTGTTGCATCGGCGTGCCTACGGGCACCGAGTTGATGGGTGAGGCCGTACGGAGTCACGGCCACCGGAGCGCGCACGGTCACCGAGCCATCCAGATCCAGTGGACGGACGGGTTCGAATGCCTCGCCGAATCCCGGAAGGGATTCCGGTGCACCGTACAGATAACCTTGGCCGAGAACGGCACCCATGGCTCGCGCGTAGCTCTCGTGGCGGATTGTTTCGATTCCTTCTGCCAGCACCAACGCACCGGTGCGTTCGGCCTCGGCGGCAACGGCAGCAACGATGGCGGCTGTCTCGTTGCTCGAACGGCCCTGCACGAGTGCCATATCGAGTTTGATCACGTCCGGTCGCAGGAGCGGGATCAGCGCCAGACTCGACGAGTCTGCCCCCACGTCGTCGATAGCCACTCGCCAACCCAGGTTGCGCGCATGCTCGGCTGCCCTGAGCAGTCCGGCCGGATCACCCATCAGATCTCGCTCGGTGATTTCGACGATGATCGACAGCCGTGCCGCGTCGGCGAGAATCGGAAGGTGATCCCGAGGAGGCGGCGCGTCGAGAGCGATGGGTTCGGCATTGACGAACAGCGCCATCCCTTCGGGATAGCCGGCTTCGACGGCACCGCGCAGCGCGCTGATCCTGCAACGCCAATCGAAATCGGCGGTGACGTCCTGCTCACGGGCTACGCGAAGAAGTTCCGTCGGCGAGATCGGCGGACCATCTCCGCACGTACGGACAAGCGCTTCGTACCCCACCACAGCGCGGCCGTCGAGGGTGACGATCGGCTGATACGCCGACGTGAGGTCGATCGACATCGGAGACATTTCGTCGTGTGTAGGACGTCGACGCACGGTGGAACCTCCCTCGGTGCTTGTCCTTCGGTCCCCACCCGGTGGATCATCATGCCCGACCCGGCCGAATTTTCCGATACCCGACTGCGGTCTGCACGTTGCGTTGCTGGCTATAGGGTGCTCGGAGTAGTCGACGAACGGCGGTGAATCATGGTGGGAGCGGAGTCTGCGCCTCGGGCCACTCACGATCACCTCTTCGCGGGTCGATATCGACTCGGTGCAGTGCTCGGGCGCGGCGGAATGGCCGACGTCGTACACGCAGAGGATCAGGTGCTCGGCAGATCCGTGGCAGTGAAGATTTTCCGGCACGGTGAGCCGCCGGACACTGCACAACGGATCGACGCGGAGGTCCGGACCCTGGCGTCGTTGTCGCACCCGGGTCTGGTGACGCTGTACGACGCGGGAACCGCGCACGATGCCACCGGTGTACCTGTGCCGTATCTGGTGATGGAGCTGATCGACGGTCCCACTCTCGGTGCCCTTCGCCAGGGCCGGGCACTGCCGTACGCCCACGTCGCGCGGATCGGCTGTGAGATCGCGGAGGCGCTCGCCTACATTCACGACCGGGGTGTGGTGCACCGCGACATCAAACCGGCCAACATTCTGATCGCCCAGGATCCTGACGTCGGCGTGGGGCAATGTGCCAAGCTCGCAGATTTCGGCATTGCCCGCATAGTGGATGCAGAAAGACTCACCGAGCACGGCACAACGGTCGGTACGGCGCACTACCTCAGCCCTGAGCAGGCCACGGGGACCTCGGCCGGCCCACCGACAGACATCTACACACTTGCCCTCGTTCTCATCGAATGCATCACCGGCGCAATGGTGTTCGAGGGAAGTGCCGTGGCGGCAGCCGTGGCACGCCTGCACCGCGACCCTGCCGTTCCCGACGAGCTCGGGCCGGACTGGCATTCGCTGCTGACAGAGATGACGTCGAGGCGGCCGGAAGATCGACCGAGGGCATCGGCAGTCGCCCACCGACTGCGCGGGCTCCTGCGGAGCACAACACCTCTCCCTCGAACCACCGTGATGCCCGTGGAATCGATGAATGCTGTTGCACCCCTGCATGTTCCAGTGTCGACCGAGTCGAGTTCACCCCGCCGACGATGGATGATCGCGGCTGCGGCGACGCTCTTCGTCACGCTGGGAGCGGCGATCATCTGGGCGGCGTCCGGCGCGGGCGAGGATTCGAACCTGCCCGCTGCGCCGTCGACAACACTCGTGGAGACGACGACCGCGTCGCCCACGACACCTGCACCTGTGCCCGGGCCGGCACTCCCAGCTGTCTCGAATCCGCCCGAACCCGCACCGGCCCCCATGACGAATCCGGCTACGGTCGAGCCTGTCGCCCCGGCACCACTACCGCCGGGCAGCGGTAACGGAAACTCGGGCAACGGCAATGGCGGTAACGGCAACGGCAACGGGAACTCGGGCAACGGCAATGGCGGTAACGGAAATGGCAATGGGAACGGCAATTCCGGCCGAGGGAACTGAGTTCACGCCCGTCGGCGACGCAGCCGGTTCGGTTCTCGGAACCCCATGGTGCCCGCGCCATCGGGGATTGCACCCGGAATCGACACCGTTTCGAGCCTCGGTCGACAGAATTCGGCCGATTTCGCCCATGAACCGTGCGCCGGGTTTACGATAACGACTTCATCCAGGCCGATGACCCGTTCCCAGCGTGCGCCGCCATCCCCTGGTCGGTGCTGATGCGGCGTAGGTGTCCGACTCGGCGGGTACGGGGGGTAAGGCATGGTCTCGGACGTCATCGACTGCAGTGTGGTCTTCGCACACGACGTCGACCAGGTGTGCGGAGTCTTGAGCGCAGTCGAACTGTTCCCTCGCTACTTCCCCGGACTCGATCACTGCCGGCTTCGCGAGTCGGCGGCCGGGTACACGTGCGGAGCCGGCGGCGTCGAGCACGCCCTGGAACTGGTGGTGAACAGACGCAACCGGCCGATCATCACCATCGAACACCTGCAGTCCGGTGGGTTCATCAGGTTCACCCTCACTGCGCGCTCTGCGAACGAGACGAAGATCGATGTCACCGTCTTCAGAGCCGGACTCGGCGGTGCGTACTCGCCCCAACCCGAACACAACCGCGCCGTCGTCGACTGGGTGATGGGCGGTCTGCGCAGACTCGACGATTCGTTGTCCGGTACCTCGACGTCGATCGTGTCCAACACCGGCGACTCGCGATCGCTTCAGCTGGCGATCATGAAGACCATGGTGGGAACCGGTGTCATCCGAGCCGCACGTCCAGATCGCGCGTACCGACAGCTGAACTCGCTGGCGAAATGGGGCTTCACCCTCGGAGGCGGCTTCGCTGCCGCAGCAGCGAAATCACCGGACGAGATCGCCGTCATCGACGACCGCGGAACCCGTACGTTCGCCGAGATTCACCACCGATCTCATCGCATCGCAGCAGGTCTCGACGCGTCCGGCATCCGTCCGGGCAGCACAGTCGGCATCCTCGCTCGCAACCACTCTGCGATGATCGAATGCACCGTCGCGTGCGGAATGCTCGGAGTCGAGGTGGTCCTCCTCAACACCGGCTTGGCCGCTCGCCAGATCGAAGCGATCGCCGATCGCCATCAACTCCGGGTCCTGTTCGTCGACGACGAATTCGATTCGATGGTGCGCTACCTGCCGGACGACGTCACCCGCGTCAGCCTGTCTTCTCATACCGCCGTTCCGCGCCGACGCACCCTCGAGCATTTCGTCGCAGCGCCGTCTGCCTCGTTCGACAGGCCCGATCGTCCCGGGTCGGTGGTCGTGTTGACCTCGGGGACGAGTGGGTCGCCGAAGGGCGCACTCCGTCCGACCCCGAGGGGCTTCGGAACGGTCGCCGCAATGCTCTCTCGCATGCCTCTGCAGATGAACGAGCGGATGCTGATCGCGGCACCGATGTTCCACAGCTGGGGGTTCGCGGCGCTGCAGATCAGTACGCCGCTGCGCGCAACCGTCGTTCTCCAGGATCGGTTCGATCCCGAAGAGTGCCTGCGTGCGATCGAGGCGCACCGATGCACCTCGCTGATCGCCGTCCCGATCATGCTGCAGCGAATTCTCGAGCTGCCCGACGAGGTGCGATCCCGCTACGACACCTCGAGCCTGCGCGTCGTCGCCTGCAGTGGGTCCGCGTTGACCGGATCGACCGTGAACCGATTCATGGATCTGTTCGGTGATGTTCTCTACAACTTCTACGGGTCCACGGAGGTCTCGTGGGCCACGATCGCCACCCCCGAGGACCTGCGCGCCGCCCCTGCAACTGCGGGCCGGCCTCCGCTGGGCACAACCATTGCGGTGCTCGACGCCGACGGAAGCGCCGTCCCGATGGGAACTCTCGGCCGAATCTTCGTCGGTAACGACATGCTGTTCGACGGCTACACCAATGCCGAACCACCGTCGACCGTGTCGGCCCGCGGTGCTGCGCTGATGGATACCGGCGATCTCGGCTATCTCGATTGCAACGGTCGACTGTTCGTCTGCGGCAGGGACGACGAGATGATCATCTCCGGTGGCGAGAATGTCTTTCCAGGTCCCGTGGAAGATGCCATCGCCAATCTTCCTCAGGTCGGCGAGGTCGCTGTCGTCGGTGTTCCCGACAGCGAATACGGGCAACGTCTCGTCGCCTTCGTCGTCGGTCGCGGTGCGGCGAGCCTGGACGCGGAGATGGTGCGCGCCTACATCCGCAATCGCCTGAGCCGCTTCTGCGTCCCCCGAGACATCACCTTTCTCGACGAGCTCCCGCGAACCGCGACAGGCAAGGTCATCAAGAGGATGCTGATCGAACCGCCGACTGCCGCAGGAATGTAACGCTCAGCGGATTTCCCTGGCTGCAAGGACCGAACAACGAGTCGAATGACTGATGACGGCACACCTGCTCGCATCGGATACTTCGATATCGACGCGGTTCAGGGAGTGTGATGTCCGAAATTCGAGTAGTGATCGCCGATGACGACGTATTGCTGCGTGAGGGCCTGGCCAGTTTGCTCACTCAGGCGGGCCTGAACGTCGTGGGTCGAGCCGGCGACGCGGAGGAACTGCTGGCGTTGCTCGAGGTCGATCCGCCGGAATTGGCGATCATCGACATCAGAATGCCGCCGACATACACGGCCGAGGGCCTGGACGCAGCGTTGAGCATTCGGTCCCGCTTTCCCGACGTCGCCCTGTTGCTGTTGTCCGCACACGTCGAGGTCGATCATGCTCTCGAACTTCTCGACAGCGGAAATTCCACGGCCAGGGGTATGGGCTATCTGCTCAAGAGCAGGGTGACCGATGTGGCCGATTTCGTATCGACGATCGACCGCATCGCAGCGGGCGCATCGGTGATCGATCCTGCATTGGTCTACGAATTGGTTGCCGCCAAGCGTCGAGGAGACCCACTGGGCGCGTTGAGTTCTCGCGAACGCGATGTACTGACGTTGATGGCGGAGGGGCTGTCGAACGCCGGTATCGGGAGGCGGTTGTGGATCACCGAGGGAACCGTCGAGAAGCACGTCCGCAGCATCCTCACCAAGTTGGACCTGGCGGAGACGTCCGACGATCACCGTCGCGTCCGGGCCGTCATCCTCTACCTCGACACGGTCGGGTGATACGCAATCATCTCTTCAGGAGAGTGTCGATGGCGGTAGCCGACAGTTCGAACTTGGGCAGAAACCCCAGGGCCGAACTGCTTTCCACCAGATCCGCGAAATCCTCCTCGTCGTGGGTCGAGACGAGGATGACCGCAGGCGCGGGGGTCAGCGCCATCGCGTCGATCGCTTCGACGACGTCGAATCCACTGTCGGTACCGAGGTCGATATCCACCAGGACGAGGTCGGGTTGTGTGGATGCCACGGCTTCGAGCGCGTCGACCAACGAGATCGCACTCCCCACCACGGCGATACCCGCAGCCTCCAACAGCCGACGGGCAGCGATGCAGAACGCATCGCTGTCGTCGACGATCAGGCAACGCAGGCCGGAGGATCTCACCCTGTCGACCCTGTCAGAGAACAGTCGACGCAGCATTACCGCTAGCGGTACTTCGATCGGGCGGAAGTGACGATGACAGCCGAAATTGCCCGACGCAATCGGCTCGTCACTCTGATCCTGCGGCCGAGCGCTCCACCGGTGGCCTGCGGGGTTGCACTGGCTGCGGCCACGATCGGCCTCGAGATCGTCGTCGTTCTGCTACTCAAGCGGATCTCTCCCGAGAACGCCTTCGGTGCGATATTCCTCTTCGGCGTTCTGGTCGTATCCGCGGGCTGGGGCTTTCGTTTGTCGATTGCGACGTCCGTGGCGAGCGCTGCCGCTTATGCGTACATCCACGTCATCGAGAGCAGCGAGAGCCTCTTTCCGGCGCTTGTTGTTTTTCTCGCGTTGGCACTGCTCACCAACATGCTCGTCGGTCAATCGCGGCTTCGCGCGGCAGAATCGGATCAACGACGACGGGAAGCGGACATGCTCGCGTCCTTCGCCAGGACGATGCTGCGATCGGATTACACCCCCGAAATGCTCGACGCCGCCAGTGCCCGCCTGGCCGGCGTTCTCGACCTGCCGTTCGCGATACTGGGCCCCGAGAATTCTCCGGTCTCCACGGGGCAGGAGAAGATGCTTCTGCGCGACGGGCCGACCGTCACCGCGTCACTGCTGGTCCCTGCCGATCTGGACGCCGCCGATTCCCGTCGCGTCAGACGAGTCGTTCCGTCGTTGGAGGCTCTGCTCGCCGCCGCCCGAGACCGCCAGGACATGCACAACAGAACCGTGACTCTCGCTCGGCAACAAGCGTCGTTGCGGCGAGTGGCAACTCTGGTCGCGCTGCGGGCCGAGCCCGATGACGTATTCGTCGCCGTCGCAGACGAACTGACTGTCGGCCTGGACAACGAACACGTGTCGGTGATTCGCTACGCCGACGATTGCTACACCATTCTGGCAATCCGCGACGACGCCGGCGGAGACCGCGTGAGGGCCGGCGAACTCCTACCAGTGGGCGGAAAAAATGTCGCGACCATGATTGCCGACACCGGCCGCGCCGCGGCCGTCGACTTCACCACAGCGACAGGAGACATCGTGTCGCGGCTGGACGGGAGGGGAATTCGTCGGTCCGAGGGCGTACCGATCACTGTCGACGGCCGGACCTGGGGAGCGGTGATCATCGGCACCACCACCCCCTACTGTTCTGCGGGCGGTGACACCAGGGATCGAATGGCCGACTTCGCCGACCTCATCGCCACCGCGGTCTACAACCACGACACCAGGCTCGAGCTGACCCGGTCGCGATCTCGTGTGGTTGCTGCAGCCGACCAGGCGCGCCGCGGTATCGAACGAGACCTGCACGACGGTGCCCAGCAGCGAATCGTCTCTCTCGGAATGGAATTGCGCGCGGCACAGGAGTCCGTGCCGCAGCATCTGACCGAGTTGCGCACCCGGCTCGATCGCACCGTCGCCACGTTGTCTCAGGTGCACACGGATCTGCGCGAACTGTCCCGCGGCATCCACCCCGCAATACTCTCGCGCGGTGGACTGGCCCCGGCGTTGAAGACCTTGGCGCGGCGCAGCCCTGTTCCGGTGTCTCTGAAGGCCGATATTCCCTCTCGTCTGCCCGAATCGGTGGAGGTGGCGGCGTATTACGTTGTGGCCGAGGCACTGACGAATACCGCCAAATATGCCGAGGCCACCGAGGTCCAGATCACTGCGCGCGTGACGAAGAGTTGTGTGGAACTCGAGGTTATGGACGACGGATGCGGCGGTGCCGATCCGTCCGGAGGTTCGGGTTTGATCGGCCTGCAGGATCGAGTGGCCGCAGTCGGCGGAGAACTGACCGTGCTCAGTCCGCCCGGTGTCGGGACGACACTGTCGGTGCGCATCGGTCTGACTACCGGGTAGCAGGTAGTGACGCCACCGCTATCCCCTCCCCCACATTGGATGGCAGCGGCGACGCTTTCGCCTCCCGGTGGGACGAATGTTGTCGGTACCCAATCGAACCGATCCAGGAGCACACGATGCCGTTCATCACCACCACCGATGGAACCGATATCTACTACACCGAGCAGGGCTCAGGAAAGCCGGTACTGCTCAGTCACGGATGGCCCCTGTCCTCCGACGCGTGGCAGCTCGAACTCAAACTTCTCGCCGATGCCGGCTACCGCGCTATCGCGCACGATCGCCGTGGACACGGCCGGTCCTCGCAGACTGCCGTCGGCCACGACATGGACACCTATGCCAAGGATCTCGCCGAACTGGTCGAGGCACTCGACCTGCAGGAGCTCACCCTGATCGGACACTCGACCGGTGGCGGCGAAGTGGTGCGGTACGCCGCACAGCACGGTGGCAGCCGCGTCGCTCGTGTCATCACCGCAGGCGCAGTTCCGCCCATCATGGTGCAGTCGGAATCGAACCCGGAGGGCACACCGATCGCCGCATTCGACGACATCCGCAACGGTGTTCTGAGCGATCGCTCGCAGTTCTACCAGGACTTGTCCGAGCCGTTCTTCGGAGCCAACCGTGAGGGCTCGACTGTCTCGCAGGGAGCCAAGGACGACTTCTGGCGTCAGGGCATGTTGGTCAATCTGACCGCGGCCCACGACTGCGTGAAAGCCTTCTCCGAGACCGACTTCACCGAGGACCTCAAAGCGCTGACCGTGCCGATCTTCATCGCGCACGGCGACGACGACCAGATCGTACCGATCGCCGCGGCCGCACTGAAGACTGCCGAACTCGTCAAGGACGGCACCCTCAAGGTCTACCCCGGTGCGCCGCACGGCATCTACGGCGACTACCAGAAGGCCCTCGACGCAGACATTCTCGCCTTCATCGCCAAGTAACAGCCCCGCT
Organism: Rhodococcus sp. 077-4; assembly: GCF_047782425.1. NCBI lineage: Bacteria > Bacillati > Actinomycetota > Actinomycetes > Mycobacteriales > Nocardiaceae > Rhodococcus > Rhodococcus sp. 077-4. The sequence goes on from NZ_JAJPWC010000002.1 coordinate 1,446,320, forward strand.
CTCGCCCTCCGGAACAAAGGTGCCAACACGATGATCGGACCGTTCGCAGTCGTCGGAGCAACCGGAGGGCAGGGCGGCGCGGTGGTGGATGCCCTACTGGCGCAGGGGCAATCGGTACGCGCGGTGGTGCGGCGTCGATCGGCTCGCGCAGATCGACTACGTCAGCGGGGCGCTGAGATTGTCGTCGCGGACATCACCGATCGGGAATCGACCGCGGCCGCGTTGCGGAACAGTGCCGGTGCGTTCGTGATGACGACACCCTTCGAGGACGGTCCCGCTGCCGAATCGGCGCAGGGCGCGGCGCTCGTCGACGCCGTCGTCTCCGCGGAGGTTCCGCACGTGGTGTTCTCCTCGGTCGCCAGCGCGGATCGCCACACCGGCATACCGCATTTCGAGACGAAAGCCGAAACCGAGGCAATTCTGCGTGACGCCGGCGTGTCGTACACGATCGTCGGGCCCACCTACTTCTACGACAATCTCCTCGGCGGACTCGACGACATCCGAGCCGGCCGACTCGATTTGCCATTGCCGCTCGACACGCCGCTGCAGCAGCTGTCCCGACGCGACCTGGGGCGCTTCGTCGCAATGGTGTTGACCGATCCCGACACCTTTCGGGATCGACGAATCGATCTCGCATCGGACAATCCGACGCTGGAGGCCATGGCCACGACTCTGGGACGTGTATTCGGGACGTCGGTGCGGCCGTACTCGGGCCGAGCAGCAGACATCGGTTCCGAGGACATGAGAGCCATGTTCCAGTTTCTGACCGACATCGGTTACGACGCAGACATTTCCGGATTGCGTTCGAGTTACCCCGAGGTCGAGTGGCAGACGTTCGCACAATGGTCGGCGGCTTTGCTGTGACCACGACAGACACCGTGGCGGCAGCACCGTCCGCGTGGTCGCCGCTACGGAACACCGTGTACCGCAGCCTCTTCATCGCCCAGCTCGTCTCGAACGTCGGCGGCTGGATGCAGACGGTCGGAGCGCAGTGGTTCCTGGTCGAACGTGAGGCCTCGACCACCGTCATCGCGGCCGTGCAAACGGCAAGCTTGCTTCCCACGCTGCTGCTGGCCCTACTGGCAGGCGCATTGGCCGACGCACTCGATCGCCGAGTTCTGCTGATCGTCGTCGGTGCCGGGTCCATGCTGACCGGGGTGGTTCTGACGGCTCTGTCCTGGACCGACACCTTGTCTCCGTGGGGACTGCTTGCGTGCACCTTCGTATTGGGTTGCTGGACATCGCTTTCCGCGCCTGCGTGGCAGGCGATTCAGCCGGAGTTGGTGAGCCGCGAGGAGATACCGGCCGCCTCGGCGTTGGGTAGCGTGACCGTCAACGGTGCGCGCGCCATCGGGCCTGCGCTCGCCGGTGTGCTGGTGGCAGTGGCCGGTCCGACATTCGTGTTCGCCATCAATGCCGCGTCCTTCCTTGCAACGTTGAGTGTGCTGATCGCGTGGAAGCGGCCGAAGCACCCGCAGACCGACCGCGAGGGCCTCGCCGAGTCGATCCTCTCGGGCGTCCGCTATATCCGTTCCGGACCGGTGGTCAGACGCATCATTCTGCGCTCGGCCCTGTTCGCCTTCCCGGCCTCCGCATTGTGGGCTCTCCTGCCGTCGGCCTCGTCGTCGGTGCTGGGACTGGGCGCGGTGGGATACGGGGTGTTGTTGGGTGTGCTCGGGGTCGGGGCCGTGATCGGCGTCGCCGTGACGCCGGTACTCCGAAAGCGCTGCAGTGCAAACGTTCTCCTCGTGGGTTCAGCGGTCGGATACGGCATCGGGATGGCCGCGCTCGCATGGCTTCCGCTGTGGGCGGTGGTTCCGGCCCTGTTGCTGTCCGGCGTCGCCTGGATCACGACATTGACCGCGCTGAACGCCTCGATTCAGCTCTCGCTTGCGACGTGGGTTCGAGCGCGTGGAATGTCGGTCTACCTTCTGGTGTTCATGGGCTCGCAGGCCATCGGCTCACTGGCGTGGGGCTGGCTGGCGTCGAAGATCGGGATCGTCGACGCATTGGCCGTCGCGGTGGCCGCGTTGGCCCTCGTCGCGGCAAGCGTCGCCGTTCTGCCGTTGCGGGCCGAGACGGGCGTGCTCGACCGCGCGGTGTCGGTGGCCTGGCCGACTCCGACCGTGGTGTTCGAACCCGATCCCGACGACGGTCCCGTACGGATCACCGTCACGTACCGCGTTTCGAAAGACGCTCTGGAGCAGTTCCTGACGTCGATGGCACCGGTCGGGATCGCGCGAAAGCGGACGGGGGCGTACGCCTGGAACCTCTACCGGAGTCTGGACGTCGAGGACACCGTGGTCGAACAATTCACCGTTCCGTCGTGGAGCCAGTACCGGCGTCAGCGAGAAGAACGATGGCTCGGCTCGGATCACGACGTCATGCAGAACGCCCTGGCGCACACCGTCGACAGCGCTACCCGAACCGAAACCCACGACATCGCACTTTCGGTGCGAACGAACCCGAACGGAACATGATGGACAACGCACTCTCGGGCGTGGGGAACGTCTTCTACTTCTCGGACGATCTCGCCGCCGCCGTCGACTGGTATCGAACGCTCCTGGGAACCGAACCCGTCGACCTGCACGAGCAACTCGCTGCGTTCGATGTCTCCGGCACTCGCCTGACCGTCCACGTAACGGACAACTACAACCGGCCCGCGGGAACGGCTGGATCGGTGTCGTACTGGGACGTCGCCGACGTGGACGCCGTCGTCGCCGGCTGCGTCGATCGCGGAGGCGTCGTGCATCGGGGGCCGAAATCGGTGTTCACCGGCGAGCGTCTGTGCCAGGTACTCGATCCCTTCGGCAATCTCATCGGCTTCCGGCAGCCGTCTGCGCGCGCCGCGGGCTGACGGGGTCACTACCGGTCAGCGGTTGTGCGCATCATCCTTTGTCGGCGACCGCCTGCCTGGGCCTGGCGGTCCCAGATCGATGGAATTGGCAGCCGCGCATAGTGCCGGCGAATTGGGTACACCGGACGCATGCCGGAACTACCTGAAGTCGAAAACGCCCGACAGGTCGTCGAGAAAGCTCTCGGTCGTGTGATCGTCGACATCGACGACACGGACACGTTCGAGTGCCGACCACACATGCCGGGAGATATCGCCCGTGCGCTGACGGGCGGCAAGCTCACCGAGGCGCGCCGACGTGGCAAAGCGATGTGGTGCGAGACCATCACGGCCGACGGATCGAGCGGCCCGACTCTGGGCATTCACCTCGGCATGGGTGGACGCGTCATCGTCACCGCTCCCGACGGCGCGCGGACGTCGCAGTACGGAGGTGGCGATCCTCATGTGGGCGAGCGACCGACCGACAAGCCCGAGTGGACACGGTTCTCCATGACGTTCGAAGACGGCGGCCAGTTGCGGCTGTTCGACAAGCGCCGCCTCGGCCGCGTTCGACTCGAACCCGACATCGACGGGCTCGGTCCGGACGCCGCGGAAATCACGCGCGACGATTTCCGCCACCGAATCGGTTCCAGCGGTGCACCTCTCAAGGCACGACTGCTCGACCAATCGGCGATCGCAGGCGTCGGCAACCTACTGGCCGACGAGGTGCTCTGGCAGAGCGAGCAATCCCCGTCCAGGCGTGCCAAGACGCTTACGACAGAAGAGCTCGACGAGCTCCGCGTTGTTCTGCGTCGTGCGATCAGATCAGCGATCAAGAAGGGTGGCGTACACACCGGGGAGATCATTCCGTTCCGCAAGGCGGATGCGGCGTGCCCTCGATGTGGCGCGCCGATGCTTCGCGGAACAGTGGGTGGCCGCACGACGTGGTGGTGTTCTCGCGAGCAATCCTGATCCGATCCATCGCGGCGGGGTGCTCGATAGCGCTGTAGGACAGCATTTTTCGGAATTGTCAAGCGTGATCGAATGCGGCGCAACGCCACCGGACGGCGTACGGTGTTGGCAGCTTCGGACAACGCCGAGGCAGAGAACTTCGCCGGAGGGTGCATGCTTTCGACCGCCGACACAGACCCAGATCCGCACGTCACCTATCTGCCGCAACGGCATTGTTTCGCCGTCTGGCACAGCGCACCGGAGGCGACGCCTGTGGGAGGGTCCACTCCCATCGAGCTTGCGATTCCCGATGCGGACGGCACCGTCGTCGTGCGCACTGTGGATGCGCAACTCGTCGCCGCGAACGGTGCCGACCTTCGGACCGCCGCCGGCTCCGAGAAAGAGCCATCGACGCAGGGATGGTTGTCGATCCTGGACCACGTCGAGCGCAACCCCGACGTACGCGTGGTTCCTCGAGCGCTTGTCGACGCTCTCCCGCGGGCAGCACATGCTGTTCCCAACGCCGGCGGATCCAGCGTGTTGACCGCACACGGTGCCGCTGACGCGCTCCGAGCCAGCCTGCGCATGCAGAACCATCTGAGCGAGGGTGCGTCGATGTTCACACCGAGGCCCTATCAAGTCCACGGGGCGTCCTGGGTGCCGACCGTTCAGGAGATGGGCGGCGGGGGGATCCTCGCCGACGAGATGGGGTTGGGCAAAACGCTCCAGGCCATTTCGCACATGATCGTCGGAGCGCGGCGAGGCGAGGGCAACTATCTGGTCGTGTGCCCGACGTCGTTGATCAGCAACTGGCGGCGAGAAATCGAGAACTTCTCCAACGGCGAATTGGTCGTCAACGTGTACCGCGGGCCGACTCGAACTCTCGAGCAGTGCTCCGACGCGGGCTCTGTGACAGTGACCGGATACCCCACCTTACGCACCGACACCGACCGATTGAGCGAAATATCCTGGAGCACAGTGTTCTTCGATGAGGCGCACGTCATGAAGAACTCTCGAACCAAAATTGCTCGGGCCGCGCGTCGGTTGAGTTCCACCACACGCATCGCGCTGACCGGCACTCCTGTGGAGAACCGCATGGACGAACTCTGGGCTCTGCTCGATCTCACCAATCCAGGATTGCTCGGAACCCGGGCTCGGTTCACCCGGCGATTCTCGGTACCCATCGAACAGGGAGGCTCGGCGGCCGCACTCGCACAGTTGTCCGGCGCGATCGCGCCGGTCGTCCTGCGAAGAACGAAGGCCGAGGTTGCGACCGATTTACCGCCGAAGCACCATGTCGACGTTCTATGTCCGATATCGAACGAGCAAGCAACGCTGTACAACTCGGCCGTCGAGGAAGCATTCGACACCGGTTTCGGCCCGGATCGCGGACGAGGAACCGCAGTGCTTGCGCTACTGACCTCGCTCAAACTGATCTGCAACCATCCCGGCCTCGTCAACGGAGACTTGTCTCGACTTGCTGATCGCTCGGGCAAACTCGACAGGCTTACAGAGATCGTCGACGAACTTGCCGAATCCTCGCAGGCTGCGCTCGTCTTCACTCAGTACCGCCGCACCGGCGAGATCCTCTCCAATCACCTCGAACGACTCACCGGAGCCCCGATCCCGTTCTTTCACGGTGGCCTGGACGTGGACAAACGCGACAGAATGATCGATCAGTTCCAGAACAACGACCGATCCCCCGTCATGGTTCTCAGCCTGAGGGCGGCGGGGTACGGCTTGAATCTCACTCGTGCCAGCACCGTGATTCACTACGACCGATGGTGGAACCCCGCGGTCGAAGCGCAGGCCACCGACCGGGTTCACCGGATCGGGCAGAAGTCACGGGTGACAGTGATGGCACTGACGACCGAAGGAACGCTCGAGGAGCACATCGCGTCACTCCATACCCGCAAGAAGGCGATCGCCGGTTTGACCGAGAGCAACAACGAGTTGGCGCTGGCGGCGCTCGACGACTCGACATTGCGCGAGACGCTGTCGTTGCGGGCGGTGACGCGCTGATGGCCACAACACCGCAGCATGCGGCCTTCGGATCGACGCCATGGGGGAAGGACTGGGTCCGGCGAGTCGAGCCCATCGCCGTCACTCGACCGAATCCGACGCTTCCGCGGGCACGAAGCCTGGTCCGCAACGATGCAGTTGCCGTGCACCACAGCAAGATCGGGGAGTTTCGCTGTGTCGTGTCCGCCGGCAAGAAGGCAGAGACTGCGGTGCTGTCCCTCCCCCGTTATTCGGCGGCCGAACGGAAATCGGTGCTTCGCATCCTCGCTCGCCACACGCGCGGCGGGGCGTCCAGCGGTGACCTCCCCGACGAGGTCCACGCCGAACTCATAGCCGGCAAGCTATCGCCGGTCCCCAACACCACCGATGCGTTCTGCACCTGCTCCGGAAAAATAGATCCCTGCGTCCACGTGACGGCCGCAACCTACGCAGTCAGTCTGATCGTCGATCAGATGCCGACGACGGCGTTGGCCGTCCGTGGAGTCGATCTATCGGCTACAACTGCGTCGAACGATTTTCCGCGACGCTGGGTGCCCATCGAGAGTGTTGACGCCACAGGGTTTTTCGGCTGAGCTGACGCCCGGAATCAGGACGTTGCTTCGACTGCCAGTCGAGCGAGGGTGTCGTTCAGCTGATCCTCGGTGACCAGCGGGAACTTGACTTGTTGGAGCAACTTCTTGTCCGTGACCTTGGACCAGTCGTAGGTGTGGCGAACCAGCGTCTCATTGGGGCCCTGAGACTCGAGCTCCCACAACCACTCCCATCCGGGAGGCTCGTTGCCTGCGGGGGCCGTCTTCCATGCGACCAGCTTGTCTTTGATGTAGCCGGATACGTGGTTGTCGGTCTGGTACTCGCCGCCCATGTGATCACCCTGCATGTTCATCGTGAACTTCTCGCCGACCGCCTGAATACGGTCGGCGTGGTCCACGCTGCGGACGAAGCCTGATCCATCCAGGGCCTGATGCCGGTCCGGGTTGGTCAGGACGTCGAAAACAGCGTCGACGGGAGCTTCGATGGTCCGTTCGACTGTGAGCTTTGCGTTGTCGGTCATACATTCACTGTTCCCAGTCGACGGGCTCCCCAATCATGACGGAATTTCGCTGGGCAGCATGGGTCCACGACCGCCTGCACCGACAACGTTGCCCGTTCGATGTCCTCGCCGCCTTCGAACGAAACTCTCGGTGCCATCGCGGTGCGCTTACGACTGCGAGTGATCGGTGGTCAGAGCGAGCTCTCTACCGGCTTCGAAGTCGTTGCTCATCGCGGCAATCTTGGCGGTGGCGTAGGTGTAGGAGTCGGAACCGAGTAACTGGCGTAGAGGTCCCTGCGTCGAGGTAGCGATCTCGATGATCGCTGCGGCGCCCTTGACGGGGTCACCGAGCTGGGCGCCGTGCAGATCGAGATGGTTCTGCGTCATCTCCCGAATCGATTCGTAGCCTTCGGTGGTCGATTCAGGTAGTGATAGCGAAGTGGGAGTGAGGAATTCGGTTCGGAAGTAGCCAGGTTCGACGATAGTGACCTTGCCGCCGAATTCGGAGACTTCCGCCGCCAATGACTCGCTGAGACCCTCGAGTGCGAACTTCGCAGCGCAGTAGAGTCCCCAGCCTGGCATTGCAGTCAGTCCCAGGATCGAGGACACGTTGATGATGTGGCCGCTGCGCTGAGATCGGAGGATCGGCAGGGCCGATCGGAGTACATTCCACAGCCCGAAGATCTGGACATCGAACATCTGACGCACCGAAACGTCGGTGGTCTCCTCTACTGCTGCGAGGTAGCCGTACCCGGCATTGTTCACGACGATATCGAGTCCGCCGAACCGTTCTGCCGTCTGCCGAACTGCGGCCTCGACCTCGTCCGCAGCGGTCAGGTCCAGCGGCAGTGTGAGAAGGCGGTCCGTGTTGGCACCGTCCAGGGCCGCGCGCAGCCTGTCGACCGAACGAGTGGTGGCGGCGACGTTGTCGCCGCGTGCGAGCAGCTGCTTGACAAGTTGCAGACCGAGGCCTTGTGAGGTGCCGGTTACGAACCAGGTGTCAGCGGTGGCGGAAGTCATGTCGTTTGCTCCTCGAGTTCTGCGCCGAATGGACGGGTGGTGTTTCGGCGAGTGATCTCAGTTTCGTCCGCGGCGACGCCCCACAGAGGCCCATATCAGGCTCAATTCGACCCGGGTCCGGTGAACCTAGGACTCTGCGACCCATGTGTCGACGGACGCCGTACGACATGATGAATCGATGGACGAGATCAAGCGCGAGCTTGCCGACTTTCTGCGGCGGGCCAGGAGCCAGGTTGATCCATTCAGTGCGGGGTTACCGGCCGACGCGCGAGTGCGTCGTGTCCCGGGCCTGCGCCGCGAAGAGGTCGCCTTGTTGGCGGGGGTGTCGACGGACTACTACACGCGACTCGAGCAGGGTAGGCGTATCACTCCGTCGACGGGGGTTGTCGACGCGATCGCGCGGGCACTCGACCTCGACGACGCAGGCCGAACTCACCTCGGGAACCTGATCGGAGGTCGTTCCCCGTCCTCTTTCCGCCGAACCACGGCGGTCCAGCGGGTCCGACCTGGCCTCTATCAGCTTCTCGATGCCCTCGAAAGTCAGCCGGCACTTGTTCTCGGTAGAAGGTCCGACGTACTGGCCACCAATCGCATGTCACGCGCTCTCTTCACCGACTTCGATCGATGCGTGCCTCGGGAGCGCAACTACGCCCGGTGGATGTTCTTGGGCGACGAGCCACGAAATCTGTTCCTGGACTGGGAAGTACAGGCGCGCGCCGCAGTGGAAAGCCTTCGGCTGGAGGTAGGAAAGAACCCTGACGACAAGGCTGTCCGGACTCTGGTCGACGAGTTGTCGAACGAAAGTGCAGACTTTCGCCGATGGTGGTCGCAGCATCGAGTGTTTCAGCGGACGCACGGGTCGAAACGACTGCGGCATCCAATTGTCGGAGAGGTGACGGTCGACTACGAAACGCTCACGCTGCCGGATGATCCGGAGCAGACGTTGTTCGTGTATACAACCGAGCCCGGCACTAGTTCGAGGCAAGCTATGAATGTTCTTGCCAGCTGGTCGATTTCAGGATTCAAGATCGAATCAGAATAGACACACGGAACGCCCTCGGTTGTCAGTCTCATGCGAGGTCGAAGTCCTCGCGAGCTCGTTCGATCTCCGGCATATGCTCGGTGGCCCATTGCAAGATGACGTCGATCGGTGGCCGAAGCGTCTTCCCCAGTGGCGTGATTCGGTATTCGACAGCGACGGGGCGCGAACTAAGGAGAACCCTTTCGACAATGCCGTTTCGTTCGAGCTTTCGCAGAGTCGCGGTGAGCGACTTCTGCGTCACGGTCGGAATCGCGCGCCGCAGTTCGTTGAAGCGGCACGGTCGCTCGCAGAGTTCGTTGAGGACGGCCAGCGACCATTTGTCGAGAACCTGATCGAGCAACTCACGGTGTGGTGCGCTGATGGTGAGTTCGTCCTGCGCGGCCGAGGTATCGGTCATGAAACCACGTCTCCTTGAAGTGACTTTCGTGTACCAGGTATCAATGTTATACCTAGCCGCAACCACCGAGGAGAAGTCGATGTCCGTCATCTATTCCAGTCCAGAAGGCATGACCCAACAAGTGCCGTATCACCACGTCGCTGTGGGTACCGGAACGCGCCACGTGCACGTCAGCGGCCAGATCGCACGCCGGGTCGACGGTACCCCGGTGGCTCCCGGCGACCTTGCGGGTCAGGTTGCACAGGCGCTGAGAAATACTGCGATCGGATTGGCGGGCGCGGGCGCGACGTTCGACGACGTGTTGCGGTTGACGTTCTACGTCACCCATTGGATGCCCGAGAAGATCGCCGAATTCATGGCAGGTGTCGAACAGGTCGCCGCCGAGATCGGAATGCCGATTCCCATGCCGCCCGCCTCGCTCATCGGAGTCGACTATCTCTTCGAACCCGACGTACTCGTGGAGGTCGAGGCGACGGCAATCCTCGACTGAAATCGAGGCGCCGTAAGCACTCGCGAATCCGGTCGCTCAACCGTCTGCATCGGCTCCGGAAGATGCTTCCGGGGCCGACGGAACCCATGGCTTCAGAGGTTGCACCACATCGCGATAGAAGACGTCGAGACCGTCGGTCACGCTACCGATGAAGCTTGCCGCCGATCCCGAGCGCTTGCTGCCCATCTTGGTCGGTGATGTCAGCGTGAAGTACTGCAACTCGCTGATCCGGCCTGCAGTCAACGATTTGGGGTCCGCTCGCACGGTCGCCAAGTTCTCGCACGATATTTCGCTTGCGTCTGCGAACACGGCTTCGACCAGGATGTCGGCGGGTGCGTTCTTCAGTTGCTTGAGGAGCCACGATGCTCGTCGGAGCGCAGTCCCGTCGGTCGGCGCGTCGATAGCGGTACTGCACTGAATCTTGTTGGTACGCATGTCTGCTTCGACAGTGACATCTCCGGCGGCATCAGGGATGCGCAACGTGGCAGAGAGACAGCCGGAGGCAACAAGCTGCTCGACGATGTACTCGTTGCGCGCTTGGGGATCTCCGGCGAACTTCCTCGGGAGATGATGCTTCACCGGAACGCCGAGGTCGGCGGTCATTCGCAACGCCAGGTGCCTGGACAGCGATGCCCATGTATTCGCGACGGACAACGCCTTGACGTCACTCGCGCGGAGGGTTCCGGCGGTGACGGAGTCGCGAACTGCCACCCAGTGGCGACCCATGTCGACGAACTCCGTCGCGCCGGACTTCGGGTGCGTCAGATAGCGGACGAATTCACTCAGAATCCATACCTGCAAAGAATCGGCAAGGTCGCCGTGTGACAACAACATTCGAGCTTCGTGAATGACCTCGGACCATGAGATGTGCCGCAGCGATACCTTGTTCAGCTTGGTCTTGTTCACTTCGACGGGGAGCTCACCGGCAGAGGCCGGTATGTCGTTGGACAAACTCAGAACGGTCTCGTACCTGTGTCGTTTCGCGACATCGAGGTAGTTCTCGAGCTGCTCTTTCTGTAGCTTGCCGGCGCCGGTTTTCACTTCCAGCAAAGCAGTCCACACTTGGCCCGCGCGCGATACACGGAACACACCGTCAGGGATGACTTTGCCCTCGCCCTTGGCGAACTGCACTTCGAGGTAGCCCTCGAAGGGACCGGATGGTGCTCCGGCATGCGCGCAGATTGCGCGAGCGAACGGACGAACCGCCTGCATCGTCGCGATCAGCGCTGAGGTAGCCCTCTTCTCCTGCTCCTCACCGGACCCCACACCGGAAACGGAGAACAGGCGAGCTGTCTGCCACCCTTCTCCCCCGGCCAGGGTGAACTGAGGCAGAGTGACCTTCTTGGCAACGGGCTTCTTGGTGCGAACGCCGCGTTTCGGCGGTTCGACATCGACAACCGAGATGTCGACGATCTCACCGGTCGTGTCGACGGCCTGCACATGCGAGTCAGCGACCTCTACGACGACCACATCGTTTGCTGACGCTTCGGGTTCGCTGTCATCGACGTCGACGCCGAAATCCTGTGCTAAACCACCCAACCCGGATTCCCAGCCCTGTCCGACTGCGCGCAGTTTCCACGCACCGTTTCGCCGGTAGACCTCCCCGAACACCATCGCACGTTCCGACGACGCGTCGGCGGTGAGAAACTCCCCAAGTACCGAACCCGTTTGATCTCGGACCTGCATCGACAGTTTCCCGAAGTCACCCAACGGAACATCATCGGAACTACCCGCGATGACCACCTTGTCGACCTCGGTTGCGAGAGAATCGAGATGGATCGACACTCGTTCTTGTTTGCCTTCGTCGGTGCTACTGCTCCCGCGGTAGCGCACGGTCGCGTCCGCAGATTCCGGCTGGTTGTAGAAGACGAAGTCTGCATCCGACCGAACCTGTCCGCTCGAATTCACCAGCAGCGCAGACGCATCCAGATCTCGTTCCGGGTCGACCCAGGACACGATGACATCCAGTTCAGTCACGTCCTGCGGTAGAGAAATGTTCTGTCCCTTGACGAGAATGGGTGAACTCACGCTGACACGCTCCTGTCGGACCAATCGGACTCCGACTGCTCACCCTATTCACCGCGTGACGATGTCAGTCGTCCTCGCTCGACATTCATTCATTCGACCTACATATGAACCAACCTCACTTCGAAAATACCGATTTGCCGCCTCGCTCGAAGCGTTCCACCGGCCAGCGGCCACGCACGACTTAGGAACGCACGACAAAATAGTCCTTTTGGCGGAACAGCTTCGAGCAGAGTCAAGCCCCGACCCGACCGCTGGAAGAACCTAGCATCCGGCCGATCCCGCTCGCTACGAAAGGCACCGTGTCCGCCTCGTCGAGCTATCTGTCGTTGCCGAACAGCCACCACGTAAGGGCGATCGCTATCGCGGCTGCAATGATCAGCATGACGGCGTTGAGCCAATGCGGGTTGCCCGTGGTGATATCTACCAGCGCCAGTGCCATGCGTGCTCGCCTACATTCGTCTGTCCACCGATCACTGTCGCCGCCGGCTCCGTCCAGTTTGGCACCTCGAGGTCAACGAATTGGATGTTTCGCGGCTGAGGTATCGGTCCGTTGCGGATACGTTGACGGCGGGACACCGTTGGCGTGTGAGATCGATCTACTTTCGTAACCGTTGTGCACCGGCCCCTTCCGGCCAAGCGCATCGATGGGGTTCGAGTACCGACACGGGGTCAACGACCGCCCATCCGCAATCGTTGCAGGTTGTTGTCCGCTGAGTTCAGCATCCGCATCCGCGAACGCCATGCGCTTTCGAGAAGGCACCAACTCGAACAGCTGACGATTCCAGTACTGCGCTACCGTATCGTGATACGGTAGCGAGATGAGTGAAGATGGAGTTACAGTTCGCGGGCGTGTTCGCCGCGCCGGTGGCGAAAGGCGGTTCACGGTTCTCGACCACGTGATCAGCGTGATCGCCGAGCGCGGGTATGGCACCACCCGTTATGCGGATGTCTCGGCCGTGTCGGGGATTGCGGTCAGTACTCTGCAGGGCTACTTCGGATCCCGAGAGGACATGTTGATCGAGGCCTTCGAGCGGGCGACGTCGATCGCTGTTGACGGGATGAACCAACTAGCGGCCCAGCATGACGATCCGCTGGGTCTCTTGGTTGCGATGGTGGATATGGGACTCGACACTGACACCCCCACGTGGCGGATGTTGGGTGAATTCTGGACTGCGGCGGCGCACGATCCCGATCTTCGACAGCGAGCGGTCGAACTCGCTCGTCGCTATCGGGAGCCGTTCGCTGATGCAGTGCGGCGAGGTGTCGAGCGTGGCGCGTTCGAGCCGAAGTTCGAGGTCGCGGTGATTGTCGAGTCGACGGTGGCCAGCATCGTCGGAATTCTACACCCGATGGTGTTGGGCCACTGGGCTATCGACCATCGCGACTACCGGAAACTGATACTTACTCAACTGGCGTTTGCACTCGGCACCCCCATCGAGGACAACCTCGGAGATTCCACGACAATCGGCCTATGAAGAAAGAGTGATCCTGTTGACGCACAACATCATCAACCCCGACGGACTACACGATCCCGTCCCCTTCGGCTACAGCCATACTGTGAGCATTCCCGCCGGGGCCGAACTGGTCCTGGTGTCCGGTCAATACGGATCGGGCGCAGACGGCATGGTCACATCACCCGACTTCGCGGAACAGGTCTCCACGTCATTCGATAACCTCGAGATCGCATTGGCCGCTCACGGCCTCGATCTCGGTGACGTCGTACAGCTCAGGTCCTACGTTATGCACCCCACCTTTGAAAAACTCGGCGTCATCGGGCAAGCAGTCAACGGCCGATGCGGTGATGCGCCCCCCACTCAAACCGTCATCGGTGTCGCAGGACTTGCCATGCCCGACATGCTGTTCGAGGTCGAAGCGACCGCAATCAAGGCCTAGTGGCCTGGCCCAACCGGTAGGTACTCGCAGCACATCGCCCGCGGTTGTGGTGGGCGCAGCGTGGACGTTGGAGCGCACCCAGCTGGCAATACGTCAGGCTTGATATGCAGGGTTACCAGTAAGACGTCTGTATTTGCTGTGCAGCAGCGCATTTAGGCTGCACAGCAACTGGAACGTCGAGCGTAGGTCTGGTCGATGCATTGACCCTATGTTTCAGTTTTCAGGCCGATGATGTGTTCCGCGTGTTCTTCGCCCCAGTCGCCGAGGGTTCGTAGCGCATCGTTGAGGCTTTGTCCTAGGGCGGTCAGTGAGTATTCGACTCGCGGTGGTACTTCTGCGAACACTTCACGCCCAACTATTCCGTGGGACTGGAGTTCGCGGAGCTGCTGCGTCAGGACTTTCTCGCTCACGCCAGCGATCGACCGGCGAAGTTGGCCGGGACGCTTGGTGCAATCGTGAAGCTGCCACAGGATCAACGGCTTCCACTTCCACCGACCACGGAGACGGCCGCATCCAGGCCGCATGAGTATTTGCTCCCCACGAATGTTGCTGCCATGGCGCAATACTGCCATTGAGGCGGGAATCGGCCCCAAGCCTTCCGAAGGACGCCCCTCCAGTAATCGCGCTTCGATTGCAGCCGCCGCGGTGATGACCGATTTTTCGACCAGCTCCCATTCGTCGTACTCGGCCGCAGGCTCTGTCTGCCACACTTGCACCGTCACGCGAGCAGGCCCGTAGGACACGCCCGTGTAGGTGGCCAGAAATCCGGGACCAACCTCGATCAAAGTGCCTTCGCCTGCACGTCGAGAGTGTCCCGCCGTCATTGGGGACAACGAATTGATCATGATCGACCTCCACGATTCCCGAGGTCTGCAGAACAGGTTCAGTATCTCTGGCCAAGCAACCCCAGCGGTTTCACGCGTCAGCTTCGGAATGCGAAGCAATACGGCCCGTTCTGATATGCAGCATTACCGGAAAACGTCTGTATACGCTGTGCAGCAATACTTTTAGCTGATTCAACGACGCCGAACCAGTCGGCGATTCCGATGAAGCGAGTCCGACAAACAGGCCCTCGAGCTAGTGCGCTCGGACTGCCTGCCGGTCTCCGCCGTCGTTCTGCCACATGATCGCGAGTGATCCAACGAGCGGTGGCGACTTCCGTTCTGCGGGTGGTTGTTGCGTGTCAGTCGGGAACTATGAACAGGTCGTTGCTGAATGATTCGTCGAGCATCACATTGCTGAGTTCTTCGGTGCGATGGGTGCTTTGAGCGCGTAGGGGATGCCGGTGTGGGCGTCGAAAGCGACCGTGAGTGGCCCGCCCCAGAACCCGGGCGGGAAGACGAACTCCCACGCTCGTTTGCCGTTGACCTCGGTGGGCTTCGCCTGACTGGTGGGGTCGATGACGACGTGAAATGGTGTCTCCGGCTCCCAGCGGCGGTGTATGGCCACGAGGCCCTCGGGCGAGGTGATGGGGTTGAGGGGGCCGCGGTGCCAGTGGTCGGCGTGGCTGACGACCGATAGCAGTCCGTGAGCGTCGACTTGGCGTGTGCCGTCGAAGGGCGAATACCAGAACTCGACCTCGTGCCGTTCCTCGGCACCGCCTTGGGTTTCGGAGAGCACCATCGTTGCGTGAACAGTCGCTTCTGCCGTGGATCGGTAAAGCTGATGTACCGCACCCCAGGTTGCGTGGTTCCCGAGAAGCGGCGTTCGTGGGGGCAGTTCGTGAGCGTGCGGGTCCTCCTGATCGGCGATGGTAGGCACCATGGCGACGGTGAACACGGCGGACCGGAGTAATTCTTTGCTCACTTCGACCCCGGTGAGTCGTTCAGCGAGGGCAAAGGATCCCTCGATGTGGAAGAACTCAGTTCTGGTTCCGTGATAGTCGTCGAGATCGATGCCACCGACTTCGGTGATGAGTGCCAGCACGGTCGCAGCTTCGGCGGGTGAGGCTGTGTGAGCACGCTCGAGGTCCCCCGCCGGGATCATCGGCTCGAACGAGACCTTGCGCTGCCCATCACGCCACCATACGAACTGTGAGAGGGCGTTGACGTTGCTGAAATGGCTGACCACCTCGTGGTGCCTGG
The DNA here is from genome assembly GCF_047782425.1 of Rhodococcus sp. 077-4. Lineage (NCBI taxonomy): Bacteria > Bacillati > Actinomycetota > Actinomycetes > Mycobacteriales > Nocardiaceae > Rhodococcus > Rhodococcus sp. 077-4. Next base: position 1,462,110 of record NZ_JAJPWC010000002.1, read on the forward strand.
TCACAGGGCCGAAAAGGTTGTCATCGACGCCTAGGTAGTCACTGTTCTGCTGGATCAACAGCACCCACCCCTTCCCGATGTCGGCAACGCCCACGGTCTGCACGGTCTGATCCGCGCCCGAGTCCGGTCGGACCAGCCCCAGCGTCTCGAACTCCGTCGACCGTTGATTGAAGCCGGCATAGCCCACACCGGTGCGCCGCCTACCGACGGCGCCCAATGCATCCAGAACACCGTCGGCAGTGGCATCCCGGACCAAGCTCACGACATGTCCGTTGGATCGCCATCCGCCGAATTCTTCGTCTCTGAACCACAGGTAGTCCCGGTACGTAGTCGCCATCGATCCAGCATTGCAGAACCACATCGCCACACTCAGCTTGCGACCGGTACGTACGCCCACGGAGTTGCTAACAAGTTGGAAGCACTTGCAGTCGCCGCCTCCGCCGCGTAGCCGCCGTCGGGCGGGTCCGACTGGAACCGGGTCGTGCGGGGGTCGGTGTGCAATTCGATCATCGCCAGTCGATCCTCTTCACGCAGGGGACGCAGGATCAGCCGGGTAGTTTCGATATCGGCGAACACATCGGCGAAGTTGGCGTTCCTCCGCGAGATTGCCCACGAGTGGTGCCAGCTCGCACCGCCCCACGCGTACGGAAGAATCGTTCGATCAGCGACCCTGGACGCGCGAAGGGAACCGCAGGCTGTGGGCCGATAGGCTGACTCGATGGCGAGAATGGCATCGCTCGACAGTTGGGTGTATCGGCTGATGACGGGCGAGCGGACACGCGCGAAGCCACCCGGTCCGATACTGCTGACCTTTGTGACAGCCGCCGTTGCGGTATGGGTCTGCGTCAAACGAAATTGGTGGCCGTCTCCGTTCGGCGCACACACCTGGGCCGACCCATTGCTGGCCCATCTACTCGTCCTTGTGGTTTTGGCCGTCACCGGCCTGGTGTGGGCGATCCGAACCCTCTATGTGCTCGGCCGCGACCGACGCTGGTCCTGGTGGATACTTCCTGCGCCCGTCATCGTCTCTACCGCAGTCGCGTTCGTGGTGTGGGGGCCGAGCACGACATTCCTCGACAAGCGCAGCGAGTTCGAGGCCATTGCCGTCGACATACGAGAGAACCCAGGCACGTCCCGCGATGAGTTCGAGATCGGTCCTTTCGACATCGATCGTGCGCGAGGCGGTCCGTCGGGAGAGGTCTACTTCGTCGACAATTCGACCATCTTCTTCAGCTTTACGAGCGGATGGGTGTACTCACCTGATCATGAACCGGGCGGCCGAGACGATGCCGATTTCTCCTTTACTCACCTCGACGGCCCTTGGTACCGATACGAATCGATGTACCGAGGCTGATCTGCCGAATGGCGCGATAGCGAGAGGGTAGCAAGGGAGTCGTCAGAAGAATGCCGGTTGCGCATCGACGACACCGCTACGAACGGAGATCTCGCGGTCGTTCACGTCGATGTTTTCCGGGCGAGATGACCACCACCACAACGGATTGACCCCGTCCTCTGATCGGTCCCCGCGGTGCTGAGCGCACCTGACTCGGATCAGCGATGACGCCAGAGCCGGCCCACCACGTACATATTTCCCGCAGCCCCCGTGATGTAGGGGACGACGACAAGGAGCACGGTGACCGGGGTGAGCTGTGGACCCCAGCTGTTCGGGTCGCGCAGCTCGGGTGACGCTGCCTCCTCCATGACCACGAAGACGAGGCAGGCATAGAAGAGTGTTGCTGCCACGGCGCTGACTGAAACGAGCCACCGTCCGGCCCGAAAGTGGCGGTTGCCGAGTACCGCTGCTCCGAGCAACGAGAGCACCGTCACGGGAGCGAAGATCACCAGACCGAACACTCCCAGGAACATCCACGTGGCGACGATGTCACCGACAACCGTTCCGGAATTGGCGAGGAGCAGTCCGCTCGGAATCGACACACCGAGAACGAGCACCGGCAGCAACGCCACCCACCTCACCCACACGGCGTCTCGCGAGCCTCGCTCTTTTCCGGGCATGCCCCGGGTACCGTTCCCGCCCCCCGCCGACTTACGAGGTGCGCAGTCTTCGGCTCGACCGGTCATCCGGTCAGGATGCCATACGGCTCGCTACCGCGCGTTTGGCAGCAGTTCCTCCGCACTGCTGCCCTCGCAGTGCAGTGCGCGCCCCTGCCATCCGTGTTCTCGCCGCCATGTCCACAATCTGAGTAAGGCCATAACGGGACGCACCGACCCTAATCGGTCCTGTGGCCGTCGACGCGGAGCGTCGGGAGCCAGGTAGCAAGCGTACGGCCAAGGGTCGCAACCATTCTCGGTCCGTAAACGCAGAGCGTTTGTTCCCATGGGTGACCGAATGTCCCTTCTCGAAATTCGTCTCGCGCGAAGATGTAATAGTCGCCGTTCGGGTAGACAGGGACGCGCCACTCCGCGTCCTCCGCTGTGGCGTGGGCGTTTGCGTCGAAGTGGTAGCACATGTGCTGCCAGTCGAGTACTACGAAGGTGGGGTCGTCAGCGAAGTCGGTGACGTAGCACCCGCAGGGCTTCGGCGTTGATCGCGTCTACCACTGCGCCGAAGGCGAATCGGGTGCGCATGCCATCGGTGCCCAGGTCGAATGTCATCGACGGAGAGGGCTCCGCGATGGCGGGCCAGGCGTCAGGTTTGGTCCCCGGACGAAACCCGAATTTGTCCTTGAACATGGCCCAGTGCTTGGCCTCCATGTCTTTGCCCAGTTCCGACCAACCACTAGTGAGCGCAGACGTGAAGTCTCTCGTTATGTTCGTTGCCATTGGATCATTGTTTCCAGGCAACCCTCCACAGTCGATCGACTTTGTGGTCATCCGTGTCCGGCGTCTGTTTCGCGGCAGCATCATCCAGGCTCCGATAACCGAGAGGACCCTTTGTCGCACAACCAGTTTCAGGACGGCCGTCACGGAATGGCTGATGACGTGGCTCGGTGTCGTGCTAACGTCGACCTATGACAATTCTGCAGATAGGCGCATGAGAGCCCACATTTTCTTCGGACTCACCTCGTCTTCCCGGGCCGATTCCGAACGAGTGCTGGGCTGCGAACTCTCGTGAGGTCGTCGAACCGCCCTTCCGTTCCTGCCGGCATCGCAGCCGAATTTCTCTCGCTGCAAAAGCTTTTGACGCGCCTTCGTGTTCCCGGCTCATTCTCATCGAACGATGCGTCCCGCACTGTGATTGTTCCCAGTCTCGAACTCGACGGCGTCACCGTCCGCGTCGGAGCGACGATCAGGGACCCATCGTTCATGGGCACCTTCGATAGGACCGCAGCACCACGGTGGGTGCAAATCTCGTTGCTCGCATACGCCGACACACCGGAAGGCGACGGTGCCCCCGGCCCCCGAAAGCTGATCGAACTCAGTTACCCAGAACAAATCGCATGGGTGCAGTGCGTGTTGGGTGACCTCACCGATTATGCGTACAAAGTCGTCACCGACAGAGAGCTTCTCCGACCGCGTCCTGCATTCTTCACCGTGCTGATCGACGCACAGGGTCAAGGGACACTCGCACCCAGTGACTTCGAGTGGGTCATGGCCAGCAGCGGCGGGCGACGAGTGTATCCAGAAAAAGTTGTACCGCAGAACCCCGAACTACTGGCTCAGCTGCGACGACACGGCGACGTCATCGACGCGGATTCGGTCCGGCACCCGGACGCACCTTGCCCGCAGGTATGGGCACACCAATTCGTTTCTCATCTGACGGCAACGATTGCCGACCACCTCGGCCGCCTCGGTGAGGGTCGGTGGTTTACGTTCGACGAGATAGCCCTCCAGGGCGATATTCGTGTGATCGTGCGATACATCTGGCACCTGAACAGAGGCGACAGAGCGTTGGGATTGGATATCAAGCTGGAGGGGCTGCGTGAGCAGCGGTTGCGCGATCTCGATGACCCTCGTGCCAAGACTGCAGGCCAGGCAATCGGCGGCCTCCCGTTCGGGCAGCCAGTCTTCCACTCGTTTCGGGAGGTTGGCGGTGTCGCGTGGATCGACATCGGTGGGTCACGAGAACCGGCCGGTTGAGACGTAGCAAAACGGTCCCCCAACGGCGACGGGCGTCGTGCTCAGAACAGGATGGACTGGAACCAACGACCAAGCTCAGATTGGCTGGGATCGTGCGGTGTAAGGGACGATCGAACGGAAGGAATCATGTACAGCGTCTTCGATCAGTTGCGGGACGACAGTCTGATCTGGCGATTTCCTCTTTACAAGGGCGCAGGTCAGCCCATGGGCAACCCTGAGTTCGAGCCGCCCGAGGCGTGGATGTGTGCGCTCGACGCAGTAGCGCGCGACTTGAGATGCCTACGAGTGGGACGTGAGGTAGTACTGGATCGGCTGACGTGGGAGTTCGAGATCAACTCCGACTACTTCGTGGGTATCGGTTGGGAAAGTGCGGACAGCATCGGGGGGTTCAGCCGCTGCAATGGAATGTCGATGGATGCGTCCTACCCTGACGCCGCCGCGTGGGTGGCGGAGACAGTGCAAACGGACCTGGCTGGATATGAGTTCGTGCAATGGCCGAGTCGAGGACGATATCTGTTGAGCGCCCAGGCCGCCGAAACCGGCGCACAATGGGTCGACCCGCATGATGGAACCGTCGTCGCCAATATCGGATCCCTTTGCGGTCCTTGACATACGACTTGTCCAAACGTCATCGATCTCACCTGCACCATCGTGTTGGACGCAAGATCTGGAACCGTCACGACCACGTCCCGGCGTGGAACGCGTCCATCATGTCCTGCTCGATCTCGTCTCGCCGGCCGCGATCGCCGGTCCACGAATCGAACAATCGCTTGGTGGTGCCGATCATCGCAATACCTGGAACATCCGGCTGGTTCAACGACTCGGGAATCGGCCACCCGCATATCGAGTTCGCGGCGAGAACGGGATGAATCAACCCATCCACGGCCCGCGAACTGATCACGCGGGTGAAAACGTTGATGGCCGCCTGCCATCGCTGTGTCGAAGGTGAGCCCAAGGGCAACAACAAGTCCCAGCGAGCCTGCTCGCAGGACTCGCGTGTGACGGACCGTCCGACGGCAATCACGTGCCGACCGACGCTGTCGTCCATTTCTTTCGCCCAGACCGCAGGCTCGCGTTCGATGGCCGAACCGAACACCTGCAATTCCGCGAGTCCTGAGCGAGGCCCGGCCTCGCCGAGAGGATAGGCACTGAGGTGGACGAGAAGGTTATCGCGCAGATCCCGAACCACCGATCTATGTGGTGGATTTGCCTGCAGCCGTTGAGCTTCAGCGACGGTCACGTAACCCGCAAGGATGTAATGACCGATATCGTCGCGCTCCCGTGGCATCATGCGGAACCCGCAGAGGCTCTGGCGTGTAGTGACATTCGTAAACACTCCCGGATACTCCGTCCGGGGACGAAGAGTTTCAGAGTACAGGTGAACTCAACGGATGCGTCAACCAAGTTGTGGCGAGCCATCGCCCGCGTCACCCAGAATCTTCGCCATGCCCAGGGACTTCGGGGCCGTGTAGGTGAACCCGTGTCGTTCGTACAAGCGGCGGCCAGGTTCGTCGGCAAGTAAATTCACGAAAGCACCGGCGGGTGCTCTGTCGACGATGTGTTGCAGCAATGCAGCGAGTAAGTCATCTCCCAGGCCCTGTCGTTGATGATCGGGTAGTACTGCCATGTCCACGATGTGGAAATACCAACCTCCATCACCGATCACCCGCCCCATCGCAACCACTTCATTCGTAGCGAGATGCGTTACGCGGTAGGCGCACCAGCTGCCGGACAGGGCCGCGAGCGCCTGATCGGCATTTTTCGGTGACAGTCCCGCGCGGCTCCGGAGAGCTAGATACCGATCGACCGTTGGCACGCCTTCCTCCAGCCGGTACTCGTGTAGTCGTGTGTCACTCATAGCGCGAACTTAACGCAGAGACGTGTCGTCCAACATCCACCATCGCGCTTCCCTGCTTGTGAATCGCCGACGTGTCGATGAGGGTTGAGGTAGTGTCGCGGTCATGACACTGCAGAAAGGCGCATGAGCGCCCCGTCGTCCGAGCGCAGACTCTTGCGCCCACGAAATATTCGTTTCGCTGCCGACCGGCTGTGGGTGATCGACGAAACTCAGCCCGTTGCAGTACTTCTCGAACCAGACTCCGGACAGGTTGATCGGACCGTCTCCTGGCCGGAGATACCCTCACCGCCGGCACCTGCACTGACGATTGCCTCCCATGGCGACCGGGTCTGGCTTCAGTACCGCGGAACGGATGCTCTCGCCTGCGTGACCGCGGACGGGATACATCACGCCGAGTATCTCGAAGGCACACATCTGCTGACAGCGGGATCGTCCGGAGCATGGTGTTTTCGACCCACACGCACGCGTGACGACGTCGCTCGCACCGCGGACGAGCCGCCGCTCCCCCGCCCGCGATCGCGACCACCTCTGCTCCTGGCCCACCCGGGCGGAGGCACGTCTCCGATCAACGTCGACGGGGTTCTCGTCGCAGCCGACTTCGATGAACAGTCGGTCCACCTGGGCGTCGAACACGCCCCGTGGTCGCGCACCTATCGCGAAACCCCGACTCCGGCAGGATATGTTCTCCGACAATCCAAGTCGTGGATTCATCTACCGCTGGATACCGAAACGACTTACATTGGACTCGACGACCACCCTCGGTCGCGGGCCGACGGCGCGTGGTACACCGGTGAGTACGCGGACATGACGTACAACGAGCTGCACCGCCGCAAGCGCGCCATCGGGGACGGCGTCCGATGGCACTGGGGCATGACAGACAGGCACGGCGGTGTGCTTATCGTGAAAGCATTCCGTGACGGTTCGTCGACGCCCGTGCGTGAGATCGAATTGCCCGGAGCCCGGGCCTACGAAGGCACCGCACACGGTGACCAGCTCTGGCTCCTTGTCAGATCCATGGACGGTGCGAGCCGACACCTTGCTCGGCTGTCGATCGACACAGCAGAGATCGAATTCAGCACAGCGACAGACGATCTGGACATCACAGGTTACTGCCGTCCCGTCGCTCCCGAACCGCCCGACCATGCCTCGTACGTTCGCTACTGCGTTCGTCGACTCGACGGGCGGCAGTTCTCGAAGCGAATGCACGACGTCCGAGCCGAATTTCTCGGCGACTGGCCGCACGGCCGATTGCACATCAGTTTCACTCACGACGACTACGAGGGGCTCACCTTGGTAACTCGACTCAACCTGTACGACGAACAGGGTCAGCGTCTCGAAGACATAACCCGCTATGTTCCAACGGAATTGATGGAGCAGGCGGACACTCGCGCCTACACGGATCGGTCGCACGCTATCGGCGGGGTGTTGTACCTAAGACGCATTGGGTCGAGGTACTACTGAGGATCGTCGACGGTCCGCAACGGCCAGTGGTGGGTGTGGCCCGCGCAGCTCACGCAGACACGGGTCCGAGAACCATCTACGACGCGCACTACGGCATCGTTCCGTCGTATGTGGGTTTCGGGCTCGGCGAAGTCCGCCTGTTCCGTTTCGGTCGAAAGACTCGTATGGAGTCCCTCGACGGGAAACCGCTGTTCATCGCCGACGGCCAGACGTGTTGGGTGTTTCGAGCCGATCACGATGATCCGATCGAAACGAACGAACTCAACACCCGGATACCCGACCCTGGCCGGGATCTGATCGTCTCCCGCCCTGTCGAGCACTGGGCTCGGCCGGGTCTGATCCGACCCACGCGCCCTATCGAAGAGGTTGAATTCATCGGACGACGCTGCTGGAACGTGCAATTGAAGACCGGCAGCAAGGGCTCGCCGATGGTGCTGACCATCGACACCGAGACCGGGACCGTGTTGAAGCAGGAGAGCGAGAAGGGCAGCGCGGAGTACGTCGATTGCGCTCTGCCGGACGAATTGCCGGACTCGACGTTCACGTGGACCGGCCCGGTCAGAATGCCCCGCAACGTGTTTGCCGAGGATCGGGCGCGCTCGCTCGAACGATCGAAAAGCAACATGCAATGGTTCCACGACAACGTCAGCGCGCAGCGCATACAGGCAGTTGTCCAGGTCGACTTCACCCCGACCGAACTGCGACGAGATCCCGACCATCCAAACAGCTTCGAGGCCGTCTTCGAGAAAGGTGCCGGCCGACTGTGGCGGCGCGCGCGGTCCAGCGAAACCTGGTTGCTCCCCGTGAACTGGACTCCGCACTACCCGACGCCGATCCGAGCATGGTCCACACACGAGTTCGACTGGGCATGCGCCATAAATCTGGCCCCGGGCAGTCTCACGGACGCAACATTGGCGCAACTGCAAGACGCGCTTCACCCAGGCCAAGACGTGGTCGGCACTCCTCCGCTGTATCCGTGAGCTCGCTGAGCAATACGGCCAGTTCCACCACGCAGAGTCACCATTACAGTCAGTGGTACCTCAGGCGCGTCAGGCACGTGATCGAGTTCTCGATCGAGGGCAGAGGAATGCTCAATCGTGGGTGTGCGGGCCTGCTGCCCGAGGATTGATGGTGTCGCAGTCCCACGTGATTCTGGCACCACGCCACGAGTCGATGGCCTCGAACAGTTCGATCTCGCCGTACAGCGCATTGGCCAACTCCGTCGCCCCTCCGACGTAGGTCGACATGAGATCCACATCGCTCGCTACGAACCACGCACGATCCGCGGGCCACCAGATGTTCGGCAAGAATCCCTGCAACTCACGCCCCGCGTCACAGACCGACCCGCGCACAAGCAGGTGCCTTCGGCCCGGAAGGGTCAACCTGGAATGGTTCTCAGGGACGCCTCTGAAGCCACGTCCTTCCCAGAATCCGAAGTAGCAGTCATCGGGTGTGGTGGTGTGCTCGGCAAGCACAGTGGCCAATGCAACGATCTCGCATGCGGGCAGTTCACCAGTAGTGGGCGAGGCGTCCCACAGGCTCCCTTCGCCTGTTTCCCGACCGGATCGAACACCGGCCTCGATCATCGACCCCCACGCAACGGTCTGATGCATCACCGCACCCAACGCATCCACAAGTATCCTCCAGCGGACGGGACTCCGGTCGCGATCCAGCTCGCGGATCGTCCACGCGGGATGCAGCAACCGAAGGTACGTGGGGTAGACGTCAGGAACCAGCGCCGACACTGTGCTCCCGAATCGCGGGATCCGTTCGCGCACCCAATCACCGGCCGAGACGTCCCCGAGAAGATCGGCGTACGACCAGAACTCAGGAACAGGCTGATCCGCGCCGCACGCCGTGACGGCCGGCCCGGAGGCGAAGTCGTTGACCGCGAACGGAGGTGGATTGACACTCTGCCAGTTGCCGTAAAGCTCGAAGACGCGGGCGATACGCCCATCGACAGTTACAGTTCGTCCGGTGTCGGAGTAGACGCCCATCCCGTGCGAACGCACCAGCTTCGGGTCCTGCGGTGGTGAGCACATCGGTACACCCCGGTACTCGGAGATCTCGCGCTCATCGATGTCGAGCGCTTGCTGATCGAGATTGCCGCCAACGAAATGGCACCACATCGGATTCACCTCTCTGTGGATCGAAACCCTACGTCAGAGTGCGCCGCGCCTACGCGATCTGCGACGTGCTTCACGCGGCTGACAGAGATCAGCGGGCCCACGTCGTTGTAGGTGCGAGACCCGGCACCACAGCGAACCTTGCGGGCGATGTGCCATTGCTACTCAGTTTTCGAGGTGGACAAGGGGTAATCGCGGACCAATCCGGGATACTTCGCGCGCAAGTAAAGACTGCTGAACATAACCCGGTCTTCAGCAATCCACCCCCACGTAGACCGCTTGTACTCGGAAAGACCCGCAACTGCATCCGCAACGGTGAACACGCCGTTATCTCGTTCTCGCAGAACGGTATCGGGATTATCCCAGTCAATGGCCGAGGCTTCAGGGTCGAGTGTGCCGTGAGCGGCGATGACAGCCAGGTCTGCCTTCTCCGAGAATGCACCGAACTGGACGTAGCGTTGAAAGTCGTTGTCGACGACCAAATCGAAGTCGAGCGCGGCGACCAACCAGCGGCGGGGGTGTTCTGGGGCTGCCACGAGGACTGCAGTCACAGGGGTCGACGCGGCGTCGATCCCGGTTTTCACAGCTCCCACGACGAGTGCGACGCGGTTGTCCGCAACTGCAATCGGAACCCCCTCGAGCCCTGGCTGGGAATACCGTTCCCCCATCGAGAATCGGTCGTCGGACTGCCCCGCTAGTAGCTCTTCGAGCAACGGGCCCGTCGTGTTGCGAGCGATCTGCCATCGATCGCGGGTGGCGATGGACTCGATCAGTCGGCCGACGCAGGCGATGATGAGTCCCAGTCGGGGGTCCTCTTTGAAACGGTTCTCCATCACGACGACGCGGCCGATGATTGAACGGCGGCGATATCGCACGTCGGAACTATGGTTCTATGTTGGTCCCAGATCGAGCCGTACTGTCCGCGCATTTCATGCCCCAAGTGTTAGGCGAACCGCAACACGAAGGTCGCGGACTCGGGGTCACCTGCAGCGAGGTTACTGCACAAGAGACAATCGGCGCGCCTGATCTGGACCGTGAGAACAGGAAATCGCGAATCGCACCGTTGTCCAGGCGACGGCGATCGGTCAATTCGGGAGATCAGCCATGAGTTCAGCGTGCGGCAGTCACGGGAAGTCCCAGTCCAAGTATCCGTTTTCAACAATAGGAACCCAGCCCCTGCACGAACTATCGGAGTCGAGGGCATCGGCGACGTCTTTCATCATGGCTGCGAGCGATGGCCAGCGCATCAACCCCTGGTCGGTGTCCTCGCCGGCGAACTCGACAACGCAGCCCATTTCATCACCGCTGCGGGTGTCGATGACCAAGTAGTCGCTGGAGTCATTGGCTGCGATTGGAATGAAAGACTCCAAAAAAGTGAACGCGGTGGTGCCAGCTGCAGCGGCAAGCAAATCATCGCCCCCTACTGCCGCTGTGGTGGGTGCCCAAATGCGGCACAGTGAAGTCCACTCGTGTTCGAGTTCCGCGAGAGTCATTGGCCTGTAACCGGGGATCACCTGAGGAAAGGCTCGGCCTTGATCGCTACCGTTGTGGAGCGCGAACCATGCCCGCAAGTCCGAGGGCCATTGCCTTCTGGTTGCGGATTCAGCTCGTGCAACCTTCTCGGCCTTTGCTGGCGGGTTGACGCCGGCTGCGGTCACTGGCGCTCGTTTTTGGCACCACGAGAGGATGCGCGCCCATTCGTCGGCAAGTTGGTGCATCAGCAAACCCTAGCCATGGAGTACAGCACGTTTCGAATACTGCATATCCGCCAATTGGCTGCCGGTGTCCCAGTCATCGCCGGGACGTGCCCCAGCCGATACCTACGTAATGGTCGGAGTTCATCTCGAACTGCCACACCGGGCGATCCAGTGTGACCTCGTGTCCCACTCGAACACTGCAGATCGCGCGCGACCGCGTCGAGTGCACGCATCCATCCTTCGGGCGGCTCGAACTCAGGACTACCCATCGGCTGACCTGCACCCTGGTAGAGGGGAAATCGCCAGATCAAACTGTCGTACCGCATTCTTCGATTACTTCCCATTCCGACGATGCGCTCGGTTCTCCAGGGTGTTCAGCGAGCGTCTCGATGCACACGGCTACCGGTCCATACGCGAGGCCGGTCATGATGGTGACGAAGTTGGGGCCAACTTCGATGACACTGCCGGTCGTCGAGGGTTCGTAGGTTTCAGCGCTGGGAGATCCCAGGACGAATTGATGGTGATCGACCGACACGGTCCCGGTGCTCGACATGAAAACTAATCCTGACCAAATGTACATCGAACTTGAACGAGGCAGGCACAGAACAACTTAGCGAACAGACATGCGAGGTGCTAGCGAGGAAGGCCCAGCGCAGTACTGATCGACAGCGCGCTACGGACGTGTTCTAGTGAAGCAGTGGACTGGGTCGAGAAGGAACTGAGGGTAGCCGCTGTTGTCGGTGCCTGCACCGGCGTGGGTGTCATGCTCCCCTGGGTCCTCGAGGGGTCCATGTCCTGGTTGGCGCTGCTGGTGTTTCCTGCTTTCTGCGGTGCCGTGGTCGGGCTGCTCGTCGGCGTGGTCGCGGTCGGTGGTGGCCGCTACGCTCTGTGGTCGGACCGAGTGTGGCCCGCACGATCACACCGCACCTGGGAATACCGATTCGCTGCGTGCACCGCAGCTGCGGTCACGCTGGTGACCGCGCTTGCATTGTGCTGGCTGGTCGTCGCTGCAGGTGAAATCTCCACCGGCACGGACGGATTCCCGACCTGGTGGATCGCACTGGCAGCAATACCGGCGTCGAGTTATCTATTCGCTTACCTGCTCGCTCCTGCAGCAGACCGCACCGCTCGAACAGTGGACCGCCTCGGGGAGGTCTAGGTTCACGTACCCCGGCCCGTGCTCAGCTTCCTCAGAGGGTTTGTCAGCGTGCAGGTTCGGCGATATCGGCATGGAAGACAACCTCTGCGGGCACGGTGGGCACGGCGTTGAACAACTCGACCACGATCGCAGCGGCTTCATTGGCCACATTTGCTGCCTCGCCTGCGGTGCCCGCCTGCGCGGTAACGGACAGCCCTGCGACGCCATCGCCGGTGGGAGTGATCGACACGGCGTCGGAGTAGTCCGCTGCCGATCCACCACGCTGGTACGCGAGTCGCTCGCTGACCTGATGTACCGGGTCCCAGCCGTTCAGGTCGAGACCAGTTCCTCTCAACGTTGGGATGTCTGCGTTGGGGGCGTTCGATTCGTCGCTGGAATAAGTGGCCGTGATCGCGATAGTCGCCGTTCGGGTGTACGTCACCGCTATCGCCCACCACACGGCGGCGATGATGCCCACGACAGCGACAGCCGCGATGGGCGCGTATCGATGTTTGCGGGTTCTAGCCACGGGACCAACTCTAATTGCAGTCACTTGTAAGCCGTTGAGTCTGTAGTCCAGGAAGGTGTCGGACTGGCCGCAATACGACCAGTCTTGATATGCAGGGTCACCAGTAAAGCTCTGCATGTGCTGTGCCGCATCAGTTTCGCGGCTCACGAGGCGTGAGCTACCAGCCCGTTATCGCAGCAACGTCGGGTACGGTCCTCGGAGCCGTCGCCGACCTTCGTCCTCGTCCTCGTCCTCAGTGGCCCATATCTCCAACAGATACGTTTCTTCCGTGGCGGGTTCGTGGTCCTCGCGATGGATGCCCAATGTCAGTTTTCGGTTCCGCTCGTGGGCGCGCACTCGATAGAACCCGGTGCCTTTCGCTGTGACGGACGACTGGAACACGCCCGAGCCGGCGGCGGAGAACGGGTAGTACTCGCCCGACGCAGGCATCGTGTATCCGCTCAGAGCGCGGAATCCGATCTCCTCGACCGTGTCCCAGATGCCTGGCGCGAGCGCAGATGGTTTGTTGTCGAGTACGCGGATCGTAAGGTTGACTTTGCCGCGCATCGCTCCGGTCGTAACGGTCACAACGCCAGGCGCGGCGGTCAGTAGGTCGAAACCTTCGGGCGGGTCCGGGGGCGGGAGATAGTCGTCGACATCTTCCGCCCCCGGTTCCACGTCGGGATACGCCGGATCGGACGCTGGGTCGTCTACCAGGCAGATCGACTGGAGCTCGGCAGTGACCGTTCCGTGCATTTCGAGCATCTGTTGGTTCCGTCCTCGTCAGAAGCGTGCTATCGAGTGTCTGGTCCTTCGACCTGCAGAAGGTGTTCGAGATCGATCGACACGCTCGCGGCGGTGTTCAGTCCGAGTTCCGCGTATGCGATGGACAACGTGATCGGTCCAGATTCGGAGAGTGGGCTGAGAAAATACGTTGCACCGGTCTCCGTTTGACGGCTGTAGCTTCCTCCCCCGTACAGCCAGGGGGTCGTTGCGTCGTCGTCCTCGGGGGCATCCCACGCGAAGCTCTTCTTGTTCGTTACCACCTTGCCTGTCGGAAGCACGAGACCTAGATATATCCGGTGTTTTGCGGGAGGACGCACACGATGCGTCAGATTGAGGCGGTCACCCAACAACCCGCCGCCCTCGTGAACGGATGTCGCAGAAAGGTCGAACTGGAGACCCGTTCGGAAGATGCGGAGCCGACCGACCTGTATCTGAACCCCGCCGAGAAGTGCGTCATCGAGCGAGAACGGATACCTCTCAGAGGGTTCGACCAGTAGGCCCTCGTCTTCGAGGGGTGGCTTCCGTAGGGGATGAACATCCCGCCGGTTGGCCTTCCGCTCGCGGATGGCTTCCTTGCGAGCGATGTGTGCGCGGACCTCGGGGGGATTTTCACCCACACTGCTCCAAGGCACGCGCCGGACTCCGGGCTCGTTCGGATCGATGTCTTCTACGTACTCCATACCCGCCTCCACCGTCGGCCCGTTCACCGTGCGGCCGCAAACAAAGTTATCGCAGGCGAGCTCCGCCGGCATTGGAAGTACGACACGGTTGAACTGCTTCTGGCGGTGCGAGCGGGTGAGCTATACGGTCAGTCTTGATTTGCAGGGTTACCGGTAATTGCTTGGAAAGCGTTGGTGTTCAACGCCCAGGTTTCCGACCCGGATTCCCATGGACCCAGTAGCTACTTGACGATGAACTAACCGAATCAAGTGGCTTCGTCGACTGAGGTCTATGCACTCAACACGCGCAGGCTTCCGGACACCGGTGGATCCAGGTGGACACCCCTTCAGCGCCGAACTCGACGATGTAAGCATTCAGTAGTGACACCCTCGCGGCACGCACACAAAAAAGGACGGCCCCGGATTTCTCCGAAACCGCCTTTGACCTGCGACTATCTGTCGGGCTGACAGGATTTGAACCTGCGACCACTTGACCCCCAGCTAGATCGACCATACTTCGATGGACCCACCCGGATCCAACGCACAGCCTCTGACCAGGCGATTTCGTCCGAACCGGTTCACGTCGATCCACACCCGTTTGAACCAAGTAGTGACACGCTCGCGGCACGCTCGAACACCGATTGCTCCACGCGGATCCACCTCGATTCGCAGAAGATCATGTCAGTACACACGCCTGCAAAGCAGCCCAACATCGGCACCTGAGCACACGTGACCCGTTCCCAAGCTGCGCCGCCTATCGACGGACCATCACCCAGAACTCTTCTGCAACAACTCGAACGCCTTTTGCCGTCGTGCAATGAGCTTCGCATGCGTTGCGCCAACCCATTTCGATGAGTCCCCCGTATGCGCCAGCCACCGATCGACAACGGCGATTTCCCCACACAGGTCGCCGAGCTTCCGGTAGACGATCGCTGCATTGTGTGTCCAGCCCGGCGGCGTCTCACGGACCACGATCTCCTCGACCGGCCGGCCGAATGCGCTGCTCGCACAGGCGCATTCGCGTACTCCCGCGCCTGCTCTCGCTCTGTTGCAGCGATCACCTCGAGCAACATCTCCAACGCTTCGACGAGACGACCTTCCCTCTTCAGTCTGGCAACTTCCTCACCCCACTTCAGGAAGTGCGTGCCTCTGACCAACCCCGCCTCGTACTCGACCGCGTGAAGCTCCTCGAATTCGTTCAGAGACTCCCCTGCACGCTTCTTCCGCCACGCGGCCTCGCCCGACCCGATCGGATCCCCAGCGAACTGGTCGGGAACTACGATCATCGACACCGCTACGCTCCCAGCCTGGCCACCATCGACTCTCGTGTCAGCGTCCGAATCGACCTCGATCCCGTACGACTCCACAAACGCAGACACGCCATCCGACCATCCTCTAGAGACCGCCCGAAGTTTCCATCGCTCTCCGGAGCGATACACCTCGACGAGCACAACGCATCTTCCCGACGTCAGCCCACCGAGCTGGTGAATTGCGTCGAACCCCTCGTCGGAACGAACGGACACGATACCACCGTTGAAGCACGCCCGTCCCGCACTGGTTCCACCATCCGCAACCGCCACCACTACTGCTGCCACGTCAACGGACAAGCGATCTAGTCTCAACTCGATCCGCCGGGGGACCGCAAGCACAACACCTTGACAAGGCGAGTTCACCCGGTTGAAGAACACCAAATCCTCGTCGGACCTTGCTTGGGAGTCACGACCTATCAACAGGGCCATCAACTCGGCATCGAAAACCCCCTACTGATTAGTGAATTCGATGCTCAGGTGACTGCCACTCACCACGCAGTTTTGGCCCATCTGCAACTGCTGCATGTTCCGACCCTTCGCGATTCGCGTGCGCCACTACTGGTGCAGCAGCCCAGCGACCGCGCAGGACCCATCCGGCGGCATACAGATGTTCCCCCGAACGCAGCAGGGTGTTCGTTCTTGATTCGAGCGGCGCAATCGCGAACATTTCCTGATCAACCTACAGATTTCAGGCCACGAGACTGGTAGAGCTGCGGCGTGATCGCTTGTGAAAGCCGGACGCGCCCTGACCGTCTGTGGCGGACCCCGCGGGTAGCCTGCGCTCGTGGACGAATCGTTGGTCATATCCGCAGATAGATTCAAGTACTGGCACGTCGACTACCAGACCGGCACCTTGCGAATCGTGTACCAAAGCGGGGAGGTTCACGACGCCGAACTCGACACCGAATACCGGCCAACCAACTCCCCGGTTGCGACGTCGACATTCGATTGGGAAAAGTGGTGGATCCTATCGACCACGACCAGGAACGACCTCATCATTACAGAAGGGTTCAACCCGACATCCCCACCCGCTCTGAAAGGCCGACCATCTGTCTACCTGGACCAGAATCGATGGCGAACCGTCGCTGACGCGATGAACGACCCGCTGCGCGTGGAAAACCTCGACGAACGGCACGCGGCTGAGGAGCTCATATTTCTTGCCTGCGACGCCGGCATTGTCTTGCCCCTCTCAACTGGACACCTCCTCGAAACGGCTGGGCTGCACGGCGAACTACGCTATGAGATTGGTCTGGCCATGGCACGCCTCGCCGGCGGATGGCAGATCAGGCACCCGCTCGACCTGTGGAAGCACGAGGTTGACCGCTCCATCCGACTGCACTTGGGACTTACACAGGACTCACCCGTCCTACACCCCATCGTTACCGAACCCGGCGCGTTATTCGGAAGGGACACGTCCCTTAGCATCACCGATAAAACACCCAACATCGACAAGTTTATGGCGATGCTGACCATGCCGAGCGTCGTTCTGAGTCAACTCATCGACCCCAAGACAATTGAAAAAGACCCGATCACAAATTGGGTACGCCACCACGAAACCATCACCGCGCAAATCCGCGCGACGCGTCTACCGAAAGAACAACGCCGCCAACTCGCGCGACGCCGCTACTGGAACGAAAACATCGGCTTCTACACCACTGCCTACCGCCGGCTAACCAAATCCAACGACTTCCCCACCTTCAGTGACACCGATTTGACGCGAATGTTCGCTGACTCGCCCATGGTTGGGCTTGTCTCCGAACTGTTCGTTCGGCGTTTCATCGACCACAGAAATAAATGGCGACGCAACGACCTAGTCGACATGTTTCACCTGTCCAGCGCCGCCGGCTACGCAGACTACGTCTGCGCCGAAACTCATACCGGCACACAACTCCGAGAGGCGCAACGCACACTCGGACGACCCGAGAACGTCTTCACGACCCTGAGCCAGCTGGTCACGGCTCTGCGCGCCGACGGTGTGCAGGCCGACTCCGAGCGAGCCACTTCGAACTGAACGTCCGCGCGGGTTGCGCAACGGCAATCCCCCAAAACTGCGCGTTGTCCAGCACCAGATGCGCCAATGGCTCGCGTCGGTGGTGAAATTACACCGGTGTCGTCGTCACTGGAAGCCCACGAGTGGAAGTGGCTAGTCGGAGAACAACAGTGCATCAGGTACAACCTCAAACCTGCTTGCGCGGAAACACAGATCGTGGAATTTGCCGGCGAACACTGTCAACACATGACGTTCGTATGGCGCGGCGGCCGTGGAACCTTGACGGTAACGTCGGATGCCTTGACATCGATTGTCTCAACCGTGCCGCGATTCAGTTGTTGCTTAGATTAAACCTGGCCAACTTGCTGGCTGATCGCGAAGTGTGTCGGTACCACCAAGTATTTTCGCCGTATGCGAGGACATTGGTCAGGATCTGCACGCGGTCGATACTTCAGAGGTGATAGTTGTCCTGCATGCGTGGGCGACCAGCCGCGGTCCTCACGTCTGGAAACGCAGATTTTCGACTTGCTGAATTTTGTTCTCGGAGGCGGCGAGCAAGATTTGAAGCTACCGAGCGACGGGAGAATGCACTTGGACATGCGTTTCCGCACGGCGGGCGGTGACACGATCGGACTGGAGTACGACGGAGCGTACTGGCACGCAGGCAACGAAGCCGCAGACCAAAGAAAGGCCCACAGAGTCGTCGCAGACGGGATCGCGGATCTGGTCGTGCGTATACGCGAAGACCCGCTTGCCGCACTGTCTCCCTACGATGTCGTGATTCGGCACAAGGAATCGGCACCGACAGTAGTCATCGCTACACTTCTGCACCTAGTTCACATGGCTGTGGTGGACGCGCAAACCGCGCACCGCATCTCTGCAATATTGGTGGCGTCTAGTACGGCACCGTCCATCGAGAGCATTACGTGTGACGAGTGCTGGCTGCTCGATGGTTCGATCCGGCATGCCGAATACGAGTATCGTTGGAATGAAATTAAGCGGCGACGCCGCGCAGCCCGTCGACCTGCCGGGAAAACAGTCCGCCGAGCAAGCCAACGGCACCAAGTGTTTGACAGAGATTGACGGTCATGGGAGAGCGTGCTGACGAACCCCTACATCTGGCACTTCGCCTTCCACTCCATCCCGGCGCTACCCGAGAAACTCGCACAGAACAACATTCGGGCCTACTTCGACTACTGCTACGACGCCATCTCCGCCAACCCCGAGGCCATACCGGAGCCGGCACGTAACCGGTACACGGCGAGCTACACCGACCCGGGGGCTCTAACACAGGGATTCGAGTTCTACCGCGCTTTCCGCACAGACACAGACGACAACAACCGCTCTACCGATGAGATCTCCACGCCAACCCTCTACCTGCGCGGCAGCAGCGAAGGTGGGAACCTCGCCGACTACGCGACCGGATTCCGCAACGCTGGCCTGACGAACTTGAACACAGGCACCATCGAAAGCGCGGGACACTTCGCGCCCGAGGAAGCACCCGAGCAAGTCTGGAAGGCAATTACCTCGCACCTCGCCCAACTATGAGCGACCCGGCGCCGCACACCTCACAATTGGATCGGCCGACACCCTCGCGCGTTTGCGGTTCCGATTGCGGGCAGTTGGCTCCGTTGAGCGCATTCGCTCGTATCGGCGCGGCTTACTAATAGCCGAAAAGCCCTGGGCCGCAACCGCTCACTCGTAGTATTTAATCGCCGATAACAGAGATTATTTTGGGTAAACAGCTGCATGTTGCATCCGATGAATCAACAGACTTCTGCTGCCGCGCTGGAGCTGACTGCAATGTGGATGCGAAATCTATTCAGAGAGAAAATGTTACGCGCTGCCTGAACGCCTGCTCGTCCGAACGGCCTTCCCTCGTCGTCAGCGATCTGTAGTTTTCGCTGTTCAACGTCATTCTCCGGCAGTGCTATTGCCAGATATGATTCATTTGGTGAATCATTGATTCGTTGAACGAGACAGCGAAGGGGTGTCATGGGGGTCGATAAGAGCGGGCGCGTCGTCCTGGTCGAATCGGTGACCCCACTGCATCCCGAAGAGCAAACAGTCAAAGACATGCTCACGGGATGGCGGAACCAGCAGCTCTGCCGAAACCTGCAGCTCGGCACCATCGAGCAGCGACAGCAGGTGGTCGTGCGGTTCATCGATTACACCAACGAGTTCCCGTGGGCATGGACCCCGGCCATGGTCGAGGAATACTTCGGAGACCTCCGCTCAATCCGGCGAATCGCACATTCGACGATCCGCAGCTATCAGACCTCACTGAAGCTGTTCTGCTCCTACATCAGCAACCCCGACTACGGGTGGGATCGGCTGTGCGAGAGCCGCTTCGGTACACACCCGGCACAGGTGTTCTTCGAGTGGAACACCGCAGCACACGTTCAGGACAACGAGCAGACACCGTCGAAGCGTGCCTTCACCAAGACCGAGCTGCAACTGTTGTCCGACCACGCCGACACCCAGGTCGAGACGATGGGGGCGATAGACCGCAAAGGGTGGCTGCCGGCCTACCGTGACGCGGTGATGCTCAAACTCGCCTACGCCTATGGGCTGCGCTTCAACGAAGTACGTCACCTACAGAGTGTCGACTTCGCCCGCAATCCCCACGCACGCGAGTTCGGCCGCTTCGGAGTTCTCAACGTGCGCTACGGCAAAGCCAAACGCGGGTCACCCCCGAAACGGCGCAGCGTCCTGACAGTATTCGACTGGACCCCCGAGATCGTCGACGACTGACTAACCCACGGCCAGCCCTATCTCGATGCGGGCCTCGATCTGTTCCCGCCGGAACGTGCTGCGCTCGTTGCCGAATCGACTTTGATACGCCGGTTTCGGCGCTACTGCACCGAGTTGCAGCTCTCCCCGAGCTGGACCTGCACTCACTTCGTCGCTCGGACGCCACCCACTTGATCGAAGACGGCTGGATTCGTTGTTCGTGTAAGAGCAGATGGGCCACGAGCACGCCAGCACCACCTCCCTTTATACGTGCGTGTAGAGCGAATCCCGCACTCGAACTTTGAGGCGCGCGTTGGATGCGACCTGAGCGCCGCTCTCGGAATGGAAGGAGAAATCTCTTGTGAAGCGCACCGTCGACTACAGCTGGCGCCTCCCCAAGCTGATGGCCGCACACGGCATGCACAACAGCACCGACCTCATCCCCCGCCTACTCGAACGAGGAATCTCCCCCTCCCGCCCGCAGGTCTACCGTCTCATCACCCAACGACTCGAACGTGTCTCGCTGCAGATGATGGCTGCGCTCTGCGACATCTTCGGCTGCGGAATGGAAACCTGGTCACCGTCACGCCAGCGGATGAACGCAAGAAGCGAACTGCTACGTCATCGGCACCGAACGTCGTCGAACTCAACAACACAATCCGGCGCGGCGTCCAGCCACTGGCTGGTCGACCCTTCACATCGTGGATCGGCAGTCAGGCAGTAACCTCAGCTCGTTCCGGACACGCATCGTTGACAATTAGTTCGATCAGGCGTCGAGCTGCCAGATCGGTCCGGCGCGCGTCCCCTGTGATTGCGTAATCCATCAAAATTCCGCGCAGACCCGATATCGCACCCGTGGCCAGATCGGCTGCTCGCTGCTCGGGCACGCCCGTGCGGACGATAGCGGCACTCACATCGGCGACTCCTTCGGTGATGAGGCGCGTTGCATATTTGGTGAATGGACAATCGCCTCCCACAGCTCTACTCATGGCCTGCAACATAAGTCGCGTGCTTCTCGCCGTGTCGTTGTCACCTCGCATTGTCGTCCACCACGTCAGCAAACCGGTCCGAAGCGAATCACCGTCGTGCACACCGAGGAACATCTCAGTTGGGTTCGGATGCTGCGTCGCCAGAGCCTCCGCAAGCAAGTTCTCCTTCGTGCCGAAGTAGTACACCAGCATTCGCGATGTGGTTCCCAGTGACGCCGCCGCCTGTCGGAGAGAGAGGTCCGCCACGCCGTGAGTGCACATGTACTCCACAACGTCCGCCAAAATCTGCGAGCGCTTGTGCTGATCGAATGGTCGGGCCACCACTTGACTGTATCGCCCCCGGTGAGCCACGATGCACGGATGAATGAATCACATGGTTCAGAAACTCGTCAACGGCGCGGAGTTGTGATCACCGGAATGGCGGCGACGACCTCGCTCGCGGACACCCTCGACGGAACCTGGCGCGGGTTGATCGAAGGCAGAACCGGCATCGGAGTGTTGGACGCCCCGTTCGTCGAGGAATACGACCTCCCCGTTCGCATCGGCGGCACCCTCGTCACCCATCCCGCGTCGCACCTGACCCGCGTGCAACAACGACGCATGTCTTTCGTCGAACAACTTGCATTTGTTCTCGGAGAACGCGTGTGGGCCGACGCTGGATCGCCGGACGTCGACACCGAACGCCTCGCCGTGGCCGTGGGGACGGGCCTCGGCGGTGGCGAATCCCTCGTCGCGGCCGTCGATACCCTTCGCACCGAGGGATACCGCAAAGTGTCACCGTTGTCGGTGCCGATGGTGATGCCAAACGGCCCCGCCGCGACCGTCGGGCTTCAGCTCGGCGCGCGTGGTGGCGTATTCGCCCCGGTGTCCGCCTGCGCTTCCGGGTCCGAGGCGCTTGCCCAGGCCTGGCGATTGATCGAGACCGGGGAAGCAGACGTCGTCGTCGCGGGCGGAGTCGAAGGACAAATCGACGCGGTCCCCATCGCCAGTTTCGCCACGATGCGGGCGATGAGTACCCGCAACGACAACCCGGGAAAAGCGTCGAGACCGTTCGACCGCGACCGCGACGGGTTCGTCTTCGGAGAGGCAGGAGCCCTCCTCGTCCTCGAATCCGAAGATCATGCCAGAGCACGCGACGCCCACATTCGTGGACGCATCCTCGGGGCCGGTATCACCTCCGACGGATACCACATCGTTGCACCCGAACCCCACGGCGAAGGGCTCGCCCGCGCCATGCGCAAAGCCCTCACCACCGCAGGGCTGACCGCAACCGACGTCAACCACGTCAACGCGCATGCGACTTCCACATCGGTCGGTGACGCAGCCGAGGCCACCTCGATAATGGCTGTGACCCCGCACGCGAGTGTGTATGCCCCCAAATCGGCTCTCGGACATTCGATCGGCGCAGTCGGCGCGCTCGAAGCTGCCATCACCGTTCTTACCCTCGAGAACCAACTCGTACCGCCGACGCTCAACCTCGACAACCAAGACCCCACCATCGACC
Organism: Rhodococcus sp. 077-4; assembly: GCF_047782425.1. Taxonomy (NCBI): domain Bacteria; kingdom Bacillati; phylum Actinomycetota; class Actinomycetes; order Mycobacteriales; family Nocardiaceae; genus Rhodococcus; species Rhodococcus sp. 077-4. The sequence goes on from NZ_JAJPWC010000002.1 coordinate 1,484,907, forward strand.
TCGACATCGTCACCGGCCACGCACGCTCGCAACACATGCAGTACGCACTCAGTAACTCCGTCGGCTTCGGTGGACACAACGTCGCCCTCGCATTCGGCCGAGCCTGAACACGTTGTACGGAGCGTTGATCGCAGCTCCGGACCGGGGAAATCACGCGACAACTACCCCTGGGAATTCGAGACCGTCGACATCCATTTCTGCGAAGCTTGCGGATGCCCAGACATACCCGGATATACCCACAAAGGCCCATGACCAGCAAATTGCTGGTCATGGTCACTTGGCGTGCGCCATCATGGATTCGAACCCCGAACCTGCTGTACGAGAAATATGAATCGAGTGGATGCAACGACCTCCATCACTGGCCCGCTGAGCTGAATGTTCGGCGAATCGAGTGATCATCGGCGTCTCCGGCCTGCGCACGGCCGCACGACATCTCGCGCCCGATCGGTGACAGCCACGTGACCCTGTTCTCGGCGCTGCTCACGCCCCGTTTGGTGCGGCACGACCGTGTCTTCAGCGACGGACCACTGACTTCGTAGCGCAGCGACGAGTTACTCGCGAACTGGACTACCCAGAACCTAGCTCACTACGTCGTGTCTGATCCGATTCCGCTTCGCTCGCGGGCAGATGCACCCACTCGAGCGCCCAACCGTTCAACTGCAAGAGCACTTTGCCCAGCGCAGTTCCCATGTCGGTGAGCCGGTATTCGATTCGGACCGGTGTGGTCGGATGCACCACCCGAGCGACGAGGCCGTCGGACTCCAGTCCTTTGAGGCGCTTGGACAAGGTGCTGTCGGTGATTCCGGGGATCGCGGCGGCGACGTCGTTGAACCGTTGGGGTCCCGCTATCAGCGTTCGGAGCACAGTGCCTGCCCAGCGTTGGTCCAGCATGTGCATCCCTGCAGCGAAGTAGGGACAGTACGGGTCTACTTCCACCTGCTCGTCGTCCATCGCGTTCTGCACCTCACTTCCGTTCCCTCCGACTCGGCAAGTCGCACGACTCACCCGACACTACCAATTTGGTAGTTGCTATAAAAACACTAGTGCGCTAGCGTCGGCTCATACAACGACTCACGCCACCGATCACCCGCGACGTGTGGCCACCCATCCCCATTCCGGTCGACTGCACGACATCGACCGGTGTACTCGAAGAAGGAGCGCACTGTGCCCAAGGATAGTTCCGAAACATTCACCTCGTCCGTCCCCCTGCGGCTGTTGATCGTCGGTCGCATCATCGTCGCCACCAGTCACCTCGCCGCGCCTGCGCTTGTGGCCCGATTCTTCGGTATGGAGTCGAAGGGGACTGTGGCCGTTCCCTATCAACAGATGTTCGGGATCCGTAACGCAGCCCTCGCGCTCGGGCTGATGAGACTCGACCGCTTCCGGTCCCCGAAAGACTTCATCCGACTCAACATCGTGATCGACGCCATCGACGCTGCGGCCTGGATCGCGGCCGCCCGACGGAAGGACATCACCGGTTCGACCACGGTGATGTCACCGGGGGTGGCGCTGTCGGCTGTGGCCGCAGGAGCATTGGCGCTCAGGCAAGGGCGATCGGCACGCTGAGAACAACAATGCCGCACATGTCTTCCTGCGGCGCTGGTGACTCGACGACGCCGGGATTCAGAGTTCTCGCAGCATCGCGCGCTCGCGCGACCAATCGAGCAGATCCCCCGCCCATTTCCTCACCGCAGAACCGCCCCTGTCCCACCACCATCAGAATGAGGGTTCGACAATGAAAAGCGTACAACTGACCGATGTCGGCGACCCCTCGTCGGTCTATCGACTGCACGAGCTACCGGACATCGACAGCAACGACATAGCGGCCGACGAGGTTCTCGTCGACATCGATTACGCGCCGATCAACCACAACGACCTGATGTTGGCCCGCGTACCGGGCCTGATCACCCACTTTCCGGCCCAGGTCGGCAACGAAGGCACCGGAGTCGTGGCCGCGCTCGGAAAGGACGTGACTTCGGTCGCCGTCGGTCAACGGGTGCTGCTTCCTCACAGCTCAGGAACCTGGCGTCAGCAGATCGCGGTGCAAGCCTCCAACCTGGTAATTGTTCCGCCCGAGATCGACCCCCAGCAAGCAGCGATGCTCACCATCAATGCCGCCACCGCAGAGTTCCTGCTTCGCGACTACGGCCTGTTGCAACCCGGGGACGCCGTGGTGTTCAACGCGGCCACCTCCGGACTCGCACGCTGGTTGCTGGCGCTGGCGAGCAAGCGAGACGTGCGAACGATCGGCATCGTCCGCCGAGCCGACGACATTGCCGCGCTCGAGGCGCTCGGATGCGACGTGGTCATCGACGTCAACGACGGCGCACAGGCCGCGCTCGAACGCGTGACAGATCTCAATATTGCTCTCGCCCTTGACCTTCTCGGTGGCGAATCGAGCCGCCTCCTCGCAAAGCTGCTGGCACCGGGCGGTGTGCTGGTGACCTATGGCAACGTCACCGGCGACCCCCTCGCCGTCGACACCCTGGACATTGTGAGCAAGGACCTGACGATCAGGGGCTTCTACCAGGCATATCCACGCTATTTTGCCGATACACCTCGGGTCGTGGAACACACGATTCTGCCGATACTCGCTACCACCGAAGTAGTCCAACCTGTCGCGGCGGTGTACCCACTACGCGAACTCTCTTCCGCGATCGAACACGCAGCGTCAGGCGCGAGAGTGCTCCTGGACCTTCGCCGGTAAGCGGGGAGCCGAGCCAGAATGCCCACACGCCCATTCATCTGACCGATGGCACACGAGCTGTCTTCGACCGATCTGCGTCTCTCGGTCCGCAAGCGCGCCGACCCAAGACGAAATGAGATGCCGCCGACAAGGCCCGTCCAGTAGGTCGGGTCATAAATCAAGAACTCGAAATCGTCGACCTACTGAACCTGTCTACGGGTGGCCTGTCATCGAAGCAATGGTCGACTGGCGGTTTCGGCGCGTCGCCGCGCGAGGATCCGGGCCGCGGCGTCGGTGGCGATAGCGTCTCCGTTGGCGATGTCTATCACCTCGCCCACCGTGTCGCCGATACCTTCGATGTGAGCCGCGACCTCCAGGTCGGTCCATCCCAGGAGTTCGCGGCCGACCGAGTGGATTGCGCCTCCCGCGCTGGAGACGATATCGGGCACGAACAGAACAGTGCGGTCACGGAGGACCGATCCGGCTTTGTCGTCACCGAGAGCGTTGTTGGCAGCTCCCACGATGACCGAACATGGAATACGTTCTGCGACTGCCGATGTGATCACTCCTCCCATTGCGCATGGAGCAAAGATGTCGCACTCCGTCGTCATGGCGTCGGCTGGATCGATCACGGTGTAACCGAGTTCTCGGGCTCGCATCAGACGAGCGTCGTCGTGATCGGTTACCGAAACCACTGCGCCGGCCTGCTCGACCAGTGTGGCCAAGACTCCCCCGACTGCACCGATACCCTGGATGACCACCCGTAGGCCGTCGAGCGAGCCCAGACCTCGGTGCTGAGCTGCCGACGTCATCGCCGCTAGCACTCCAGCGGCCGTGGTGGGGGCGCTCGACCCGGCACCGCCCCGCTCGACGGAGCGGCCGAATACATAGTCCGTTCTCTGTCCGACGATGTCCATGTCGGCCGAGTTGGTGTTGACATCGGGGCCGGTCCAGTACTTGCCGGCCAATTCGTTCACGTTGTCGGCGTGAATACCGAGTATGCGATTCCAGGTGGCGGCGTCGACGTCTTTTCGTTGGCGAGGAAGCGCGACGACCGACTTGCCGCCGCCCATGGGAAGATTGGCCAGTGCCATTTTCAGTGTCATGGCAGCGGCGAGCCTGGTGGCATCCGAACGTGCCTCAGCGAAGTCTGTGTACTGAGTAGCGCGTGTGCCGCCGGCCGCGGGACCCAGTTCCGTGGAGTCCACCCGAATGACGAACGAGGTATCGGTTTCGGCGTCGTAGCGCGTGAAAGTTGCGCCATCCTCTGTCTGCAGTGCGTTCTGGTTCATCGAGATTGTCCTCAGGTGTAGGTGCGGCGCGGAAAGCAGGCGACGGAGCGGGTAGGCGTCAGGCCTTCACAGCTCCCGGGCAATGATGCCTTTCATAACTTCGTTGGCTCCCGCGTAGATGCGTTGAACGCGTGCGTCCTGATACATGCGAGCTATGAGATATTCCCGCATGTAGCCGTATCCACCGTGGAGCTGCACGCACCGATCGATCACTGCGCATTGCTGGTCGGTGAGCCAATACTTGACCATTGCTGCTTCGGCGGGGTCGAGTTCTCCGGCGAGGTGCGAGCGAATGCATGAATCGAGGAACGTCTCGCACGTCCGGGCGATCGTCTGACATTCGGCTAGCTCGAACGCCGTGTTCTGAAACTCGAACAGACTGTGTCCGAACGCCTGCCGGGACTTCGTGTATTCCACTGTGTCGTGCACGGCTCGGTTCATCGCCCCGGAGGCCTGCGCCCCGATGATCAGTCGCTCCTGCCCGAGTTGAGCCATCATCTGCGCAAACCCACGCCCCTCCTCCCCCAACAGGTTGGTCACCGGAACTCGCACATCGGTGAACGAGAGCTCCGAGGTGTCCGCACCGATCTGACCTACCTTGTCCAGCACCCGTCCGACAGCAAACCCCTCGGCGTCACGAAGGTCCACGAGCAGAAGCGACACACCTCGTGCTCCTGCTTTCGGATCCGTCTTGACGGCGAGCACGATCAGGTCGGCCGACGAACCGTTGGTGATGAACGTTTTCGAGCCGTTGACCACGTAGTGATCGCCATCGCGTATCGCGGAGGTCTTGATGGCTTTGAGATCGGATCCGGCACCCGGCTCGGTCATCCCGATTGCCCCGAGCAACTCGCCGGTTGCCATCCCCGGCAGCCATTGCGATTTCAGCTCTTCGGTGCCGTACTCGTTGATGTAGTGCGCGACGATGCCGGAATGCACCGAGATGCCGAACGACAGGTCGCCTGCGTAGCCCTGGGCGCAGAACACCGCAAGATCGTGCGCGAACGTTCCGCCGCCTCCGCCGTACTGCTCGGGAATCGAGCAGCAGAGGAGGCCGAGTTTGCCTGCTTCGAGCCACACTTCACAATCGATGCGATGCTGGGTATCCCATTTCTCGTTGTGCGCCATGACTTCTCGCTCGAAAAAGCCCGAGGCCAGGTCGGACAGCGCCTCAACTTCGTCGTCGTGCCAGGTAGGAATGTACTTCTTCATTCTTCGCCCTTCGGTACGGGATCGAACTCGATCGACTAGACAGCGACCCTGGGCGCACATGCGGATTCGGGGTACGCCTGCAGCAAGTTCTCGAGTTCGCGGTGATACTTTTCGACGTTCGCGACCTTGACCTGCTCGTATCCTCGAACCATGTCGGGCAACTCTGCGATGCGGACCGCCGACGACAGACTGTTCCGATTCAGCACCGTCAACAACTGAGTGATCGTGTCGCGGTACTCGGTGATCAACGCACGCTCCATCTTTCGGATGTGGTGGTATCCGAATACATCGAGCCTCGTTCCGCGGACCTTCCGCATGGCTTGCAATGTCTTGAATCCAGGGTTGACCCACGATCCGAGCGAGAGCTTGTTCTTCATTCCCATAGCCCGCAACATCGGCGGATGCAACCGGACCGCGCGGGTTGCTCCGGCACCGAACGCTTCTTTCACCGTCGCATCGAACTCGGGATCCAGTGCGAGCCGCGCAACCTCGTATTCGTCCTTGTAGGCCATCAACTTGTGCAGGCTGTGCGCCACAGCCTCGGTCAGAACAGTGGAACCAGCGACCGCCGATTCTTCCTGCAAGCGAACATCTTCGACGAACTCGACGTACTGCCGGGCATAACCCGCATTCTGGTAGTCGACAAGCTCCGCTGTGCGAATCAACACCTTGCGGGCCAATTCGGAGTCCCGCCCGGCGCGGACCGCCGAGGCGATGGACTGCGCCAGCGCTGACGGCGGTGCCGGCTCGAACACGGCACGACGGTTCGCTGCGATTGCAGCGTCCAGTGCGTCCGGATCCGCGACGGCCTGCCTGCCGCGGCGAAATGCCTGCAGGTTCGCCGAAACGGAGACACCGTTGAGTGTGATTGCCTCTTCGATCGCTTCGCGTCCGATCGGGAGCACTCCGGTCTGGAATGCAGCGCCGACGAGCAGCATGTTGGTGTACTGCTCGTCATCGAAAAGTTCGCGAGAGAGCAGCGCCGGGTCGAGATAGATTGCCCGGGCTGTTGCCCCACCGATCGCAGATCGAATCTCACCGATGCCGGGGAACTGGATCGAGGTGTCGACCACCATTTTGCCGGTCGGAATCTCGGTCGTGGACACGACAGCAACGGTCGTGTCGGTGTTGGCCACTTTCAGGTTCGCCGGGTCCGTCGCGACCAGGGAGTCGCATCCGAGGTACAGCCCGCAGCGGCCCTGCCCGATCTTGGACGCCGTATCGCGGAAGTCTGCGGTGATCTTGAGGTCGGAAATAACCGCCCCACCCTTCTGGGCCAGTCCCGTCTGATCGAGACTGCGGACGAACTTTCCGTCGATAACGGCTGCGGTGGCGAGGATTTGAGCGACCGTGATGACGCCGGTGCCGCCGACACCCATGATGCGCATTCCGAACTCGTCGGTAATCGTCGGTACGGCCGGATCGGCGACGATGTCGGTTGCCACGTCGGCCACTGGTTCTCGCTGCTCCGCCGGGCCCGGTGTGACAGTCAAGAAGGAGGGGCAGTCGCCTTTGAGGCAGGAATAGTCGAGGTTGCAGGAGGACTGATGGATTGTCGTCTTGCGTCCGAACTCGGTATCGGTGGGATGAACGGACAAACAGTTCGACTTCTCGCCGCAGTCGCCACAGCCCTCGCAGATCCTCTCGTTGATCATCACGCGGGTCGTGGGCGTCTCCATCTTGCCGCGCTTACGCTTACGACGCTTTTCCGCGGCGCATTCCTGATCGTGAACGAGCACCGAGACACCGGAGACGGTTGCGAGTTCCTCCTGCACAGCGACCAGGTCATCGCGGTCACGAACTTCTACTCCCTTGGGCAGTTTCAGTGACTTGATCCGATCGCGGTCCTCCGTTGTGACGACGACCTTCTTGACGCCCTCGGCCAGCAGCAGTCGTACCAGCTGGTCCAGAGGCATCCCGCCGACCGGGTCTTGACCGCCGGTCATAGCGACCGTGGCGTTGTAGAGGAGCTTGTAGGTGACGTTCTCACCCGATGCCACGGCCGCACGCATGGCGAGGGATCCCGAATGCATGAACGTGCCGTCACCGATGTTCTGAACGAAATGGCCTTCGGTCAGGAACGGTGCCATCCCGATCCACTGGGCACCCTCGCCGCCCATCTGGGTCAGTCCGATGACGTCGCCGACCTGCTTGTCGTCCATCATCATGACCATGGCATGGCAGCCGATGCCGCCGCCGATGAGCGTGTCGGGGGCGACCTTCGTCGAGGAGTTGTGTGGACATCCCGAGCAGAAATACGGCGTACGAGTGAGCAACGGAAGCGAGATTCGGGACCGCTTGGGGCGTTCCTTGTACCGCAGGACCGGGTCGACGCCGTACTCGTCGCCGAGCCGCTTCGTCAGCGCACTCGCGACGAGGTCAGCGTCGAGTTCACCGAAGGAATTGACCAGAGCTCTGCCGTCGGTGTTGTGCTTTCCGATCACCACGGGCGCATTGACGCTGCGGTACAGGATGTCGCGGATGGCGGTTTCGATGAAGGCGCGCTTCTCCTCGACCACGATGATTTCATCGAGTCCCATGGCGAATGCGGTGACGATGTCAGGATCGACAGGGTAGATCATTCCGAGCTTGAGAATTCTGATGCCGTAGCGGCGCAGATCCTCGGGTTCGAGTCCGAGAATCGACAGAGCTTCACGCAGATCGAGATACGTCTTGCCAGAGGTGACGATGCCGATGCGGTCGTCGGGTCCGGACTGCAGGATCTTGTTCAACCCGTTGATTCGCGCGTATTCCAGTGCCCGGGGCAGGCGGTCCATCTGCTGGCTGCGTTCGAGAGTCAGCAGGTTCGGGCCGACAAGGTTGGCGTTCGGCTTGTAGGTGCTGGGTCCGAGGGCACCGTACTTCGGATCGATCCGGTCCGGATGCACCACAGCCGAACTCGCGCCGTCGGCGACCGCGGTGACGATCTTCAGACCGGACCACAGGCCGGTGAAACGGGACAGGAACGGGGCGTGCACGCCGAAGTCGAGAACTTCCTGCGAATCCGCGGGATACAGCGTGGGAATCAGCAAGTCGGCCATCGCGACTTCGGACGCACATGCCAGCGAAGACGACTTTCCGCCCGGGTCGTCGCCGACGATGGCAACTGCTCCGCCGTTCGGGTCGGCACCGACGAGGTTGGCGTGACGGATGGCATCCGAGGCACGGTCGAGGCCTGGTGACTTGCCGTACCAGTACCCGGTGACACCGTCGGATCGGAGGTGCCCGATCTGTGGTGCCATCTGTGTCCCGAGTACCGACGTCGCCGCCAGTTCCTCGTTGACGCCCGGACGGTGCACAACGTCGCACTCGGACAGCATCTTTCGCTTGCGGCCGATTTCGAGATCGTATCCGGCGAGCGGAGATCCTTCGTAGCCGGAGACGAACGAGGACGATTGCAATCCTCGCCGGCGATCGAGGATGGCGCGATCACGCAGGATGCGGACCAGAGCTTGAATACCGGTGAGGTAGATCGAACCGTCGTCGAGGGTGTAACGGTCGTCGAGGGAAAACGCTGTGGATCGAGGCTGGAGAGTGGAAGTCACTGTCGGTGTCCTTGCTTGGTAGGTCTGGGTCACGTCAGGCGGGGGCTGTGCCGGGCGTGAGTCCTGCTACGAGTTCTTCGAGTGTGGTTGCGTTGTCGATGCGTTCGATGAAATCGGCTTCCGCGCGGTGAGCGATTTCGCAGTGCTCGACCACGCGCGGCATGTCGGCGAACGGAACGATGCAGATGCCGTCCGAGTCGCCGACGATGTAGTCCCCCGGGACCACCGTGCACCCGTGGATCGTCACGGGCCCGTTCATCTCGGCGATCTCGTACCGGTAGCGGGCAGCGGCCGGGTTTGTCGCGGAGCTGAACACCGGCAATCCCGAGGCGCGAATACTGTCGGTGTCGCGGACGGCACCGCCGACGACGCATCCGGCGATTCCTGCTTTGACCGCCCACCTCGCCGACAGGGCTCCCATGACCGACCCGGTGAGCGAGCCGGAGCAATCCATGACAGCGACGTCACCGGCGCGGCCGAAACCGTACAGGTCGCGGTCGCCGAAGATTCTTCCGCGACCGGCGTCGCGGTTGCTGCTCACGTCGCCGCCGAGTGGGACGTAACGCAGCGTCACAGCTTGTCCGCAGATGCGGATGCCTGCCGTGATCGGCTGCAGCGCAGTCGAATCGAGCACAAAACCGACACCGAGCTCGTCGAGCGTGTCGGCTACCGCCGACGAGGCGTCCGGTACGACGAGCAGCCGCGAGGCATAGTCGGTGTCGTATCGGGGCACGGACGATGACGAGATCTTCGACGTCGGTGTCGCGGAAGTCATCCTGGCGTAGGCATCGGAAGCGACACGAGCCTCAGACATGGTTCGTCCCTACGGGAACGCGTGGGGTCGTCGGCAGGCTGCGTCGTCGTGTGGCCTCGTAGGTGTCGATGTCGGCAACGTTGCGGAGTGTGAGGCCGATGTCGTCATACCCGTTGAGCAACCGCCAGCGCGCGTTTTCGTCGAGCTCGAACGCGTAGCTCTGCCCATCGCAGCGAACCTCACGCTCGAGCAGGTCGATGGTGATCGGATCGCTCGGGGTCGTCTCGATCGCTTTCCACAGTAAATCGATGACCTCTTGATCGAGCGTGATGGTCAACAGGCCGTTCTTCAGCGAATTCCCCCGAAAAATGTCCCCGAAACGCGGCGCGAGCACGGCCTTGAAGCCGTAGTTCTGCAACGCCCATACCGCCATTTCCCGCGAGGAGCCGACGCCGAAGTTCTCGCCCGCTACCAAGACGGTAGCGCCTTGGTGCTCAGGGCGATTCAGTACGAAGTCCTGCTGCGCTCGCCAGTCGTGCAGCAGGGCGTCTTCGTAACCTTCCTTGGTGACCCCGACGCAAAAACGCCCGGGAATGATCTGATCGGTGTCGACATCGGAGATGCGCAACGGAACTGCTGTTCCTGAGTGCACGGTGAACGGTTCCATCAGAGAGGTCCTTCCAGATCGGCAGGTGCCATCAGTCGGCCCGCCACCGCGGTTGCGGCGGCGACACCTGGAGATACGAGGTGGGTGCGTACCCCTCGCCCTTGGCGACCTTCGAAGTTGCGGTTGTTGGTCGACGCTGCCCGTTGGCCGGGTTGCAAGCGGTCGTCGTTGAGGGCAACGCACATCGAGCACCCCGAATACCGCAGCGGAGCACCGGCATCCGCGAAGATCTTGTCGAGGCCCTCCGAGATCGCCTGTGCACGTACGGCTTCGGAGCCGGGGACCAGCAGCACCTTGACCTTCGATGAGATGCGACGGCCCTTCCACACCTCGGCGACCTCGCGAAGATCCTCGATCCGACCGTTCGTGCACGAACCGATGAACACCGCATCGACCGCAACGTCGCGAAGTGGTGTTCCGGGTTCGAGATCCATGTAGCTGAGCGCTCGCTCGGCAGCGGCACGTTCGATCGCGTCGACGAACGACGCTGGGTCGGGCACGGTGTCGCCGATGCCGACCGATTGTGCAGGGTTGGTCCCCCACGACACGCGCGGCGCTATGGAGGCGGCATCGATGTGTACCTCTTTGTCGAAGACGGCGTCGTCGTCGGAGTAGAACGTGCGCCAGTACTCGACCTCAGCGTCGAATGCGTCACCGGCCGGGACGTGCGGCCGACCGCGCAGGTAGTCGACGGTCACCTCGTCGGGGGCGATGAGACCGGCCCGAGCACCTGCTTCGATCGACATGTTGCACACGGTCATTCGAGCTTCCATCGACAGTGAGCGAATAGCCTCGCCTTGGTATTCGATCACATGGCCTTGACCGCCACTGGTGCCGATTCGCTCGATTACGGCGAGAATCAGGTCCTTGGCACCGGTACCCAACGGCAGTTCTCCCTCGACCACGACGCGCATGTTCTTCATCGGAGTCATCGGCAGAGTCTGGGTAGCGAGGACGTGCTCGACCTGGCTCGTGCCGATTCCGAACGCCAGCGCTCCGAACGCACCGTGCGTGCTGGTGTGCGAGTCGCAACAGACCAGCGTCATTCCGGGCTGTGTCAGGCCGAGTTCAGGACCGATCACGTGAACGATTCCGCGTGAGGCGTCGCCGAGCGAGTAGAGCTCGATACCGAAATCCGCGCAATTGCGGCGGATGTGGTCGAGCTGCTCTGCGGCCGCGGGATCGGTGATCGTGCGCAGCACATCGTCGGTAGGCGTGTTGTGGTCCTCGGTGCCGAGCGTCAATTCCGGCCGGCGAACCGTACGACCGGCCTGCCGCAAGCCAGCGAATGCAGCGGGTGTGTTCACCTCGTGCAGCAAGTGCATATCGATATAGACCAAGTCCGGCTCGCCCTCGACAGAACGAACCAGGTGGCTCTGCCAAATCTTGTCCGCCAACGTGCTTCCCATTATCTGCACGGTTTCCTTCCACTAGTCGCGCGCTCCGAGGATGGGCCAGAACACTTCACGTCCGGCGGGGCTGGTGCCGAACGGTCCGCCCAGGACCTCGATGTGACACACAACATAGCCAGACATGTACCGTGAGATAAACCAATAGCTCGAATCTGCTACCAAATGCTCAAAAGTGAGCGACATCCGCGGACATAGATGCGCAGATGGATTAATTCCATGCAATCCCCAGGGAGGACACCGTGGACGGTTTCGACAAGCTGGATCTGGACCTACTTCGATTGATCGTCGAAGAACCCCGTGCCGGGGTACGCGAATACTCGCGCCGACTCAACATCGCCCGAAACACCGCCCAGGCGCGTATGACGAAGCTGGAGAAAGCCGGCGTGATCGTCACATGGCGTCCGCAGATCAACCTTGCGCCGCTCGGGTACACGGTGATGGCATTCGTACACGTCCACATCGCACAGAATCAGGTCGACGAAACATTGGAACGCCTGATTGCGGTGCCCGAGCTGATCGAGGCGAACACCGTATCCGGAGAAGGCGACCTGCTTTGCCGCGTCGTCGCGCGTGACAACACCCACTTCGAGTCGGTGCTGCAGGCCGTGATGAAAACTGAGGGAGTGCTCCGCACTCGTTCCGAAATCGTCCTGAGCCGGCGAATCTGGCCGCGCACCATCCCTATCGTCGAGAAGATGCGAGCCGAAAGCCGGTAGGACGCCACCGTTGTTATCGCGCATCTGGTACCTACACGGTGCATAGCTCGAACATTGACGGACTTGCGGCAAACTGGACTGAGCACTTGGCATAGTAATGCCGGATCTTTTCGGATCATGGTGAGCACTTGGAAGCATTCTGGTGGGACCGATTGATTTTGTGATGGCCATCACCATTGAATAGCGGCGAGCAGTAACGCCCACCACAGGCCCGGTGAGGCTCTGCCCACCAACAACTCACCGTTCGTCGGCCCATCACCGACGACGCGTGCTCGGCCCAACCGCAGAGCATCCACCGAAAGGGTTCCTTCGATGATCTATTTCGTATCGATCGCAGCGCTGATAGCGCTGTTCGCGATCGCCACCATGACACCGATCAATATGGGTGTCTTGGCCTTCGCTGCGGCATTCGTCGTAGGTGGTTGGTTGTCCGGCATGTCCATGGACGACATTTTCGGCTTCTTCCCCGGCAGTATCTTCACGATCATCGTGGGAATCACCCTGCTGTTCGGTATCGCCCGAGTGAACGGGACGGTGGACCTCATAGTCTCCGGCGCTCTCAAGCTGGTGCGCGGTAAGCGCTGGGCCATTGTGTGGTTGATGTTCGTCCTGGGCGCAGGACTGATGACGATGGGATCGGTACTCGCCGTCGGTATGCTGGCACCGATCGCCATGCCCATCGCCAAGCGGTACAAGATCGACCCGCTCCTGATGGGCATGATGATCAGCCACGGCGTGCTCGGAGCCGCGTTCTCTCCCATCACCGTCTACGGCGCATTCACCAACGGCTGGCTCCAATCCGCCGGTCTGCCGACGAACCCGCTTGCCCTGTACCTGATTCCACTGGGTCTGAGCTTTGTTCTCGCCCTCGGGCTGTTTCTGGTCCGTGGCCGTGACCTGATGAAATCCGACGGACAGATTATCGACATCGACGACTTCACCGGCGGCGGAACCAACTCGAACAGCCCCACATCCCTTCCGCGAGGCGGCAGCCTGGTCGGTGCATCCACATCCTCGCAACAAGGTGTCACCGCCCGTTCGGGCGCTGGTCCGATGGTCGTGACGACGGGACCGACGAAGCCAGGACCAGATCGTCTCGAGGAGATCGAAGCCACCGGCTTCACACCGATCCGCATCCTCACCCTGGTCGGCATGGGCGCTCTACTGATCGGTTCCGCAGTCTTCCAACTGGACGTCGGCGTGTGCTCGATGGTTATCGCAGCAGTTCTGCTGATGCTCGCACCTACCAAGCACAAGCCCGCAGTAGACAACGTCACGTGGTCCGCGGTCCTGCTCGTCTGCGGAATGCTCACGTACATGTCCGTCATGCGTGAGAACGGAACGTTGCAGTTCCTCGGCGATGCAGCCGCATCGTTGAGCTCGCCGATTCTGACCGCTCTCATCCTGTGCTACGCCGTCGCAGCTGTTTCCGCCGTCGGATCCTCCATCGGAACACTCGGTATCGTCCTACCGCTTGCGTCTCCATTGCTGATGCTCGGCGAATTGGGCTTGATCGGATTCATTGCGGCACTGTCGTTCTCGGCCGTCATCGTCGACGTCAGCCCACTGTCCAGCAACGGAGTCATGGTCCTCGCCAACGCACAGGTCCCGGACCGGGACGCATTCCAGAAGTCGCTGTTCAAGTACACCGGGTACATCGTCGCGGTCGCACCTCTGCTCGCGTGGTTGGTCGTCGTTCTGCCGACCTCGCTCTGACCCGTCGACGGCGGTCGTCCTCCCGAGAGGACGACCGCCGTGCACTTCGTTCACCTACTTCGACCGTTGGTCCTTGATCGCATGCAGTTACGCATCGCCTCACCGCAGGTCACGTGGGCGAAGCTTCAAGTCCACACCGGCAGAAGTTGCCCTGTCGGACGGCCGGTGTCAACCACCGAGCGGTGGACACCGCGCTGCATTTACTTTACTGTCTGCAAAGTAAATAAAACGCACTCGATAAAGGGGCACGTGTGGAAAAGGCAGCCGTTAGGTCGGTCACCACGAGCGAGGTTGAGCACTTCTCCGAGCATGGCTGGGTTCACCTGCCCTCCCTGGTCGATTCGGACACAGTCGAAGGTTTGCACCGAGTCGCCGACGATCGATTGAGCGCAACGAAGAGCGAGGTCGGGCGAGGAGTCGGCTACGTCGACCGCGCATTCGGGCAGGATCGCGACATCGCAGCTATCGAACCGGACTTCCGGGCGGTTGCTCATGACAAAAATATGGGAGACAACGCGATTCGATTACTGGGGTCAGTCCATCGCGTTCGCTTGCAAATCAGTAATCTACTCGTCAAGGAACCCGTCGGGAGCATGCTCCACAGCGAGGAAACGGTGTTCCACCAAGACTTTCCCTGGCTGCCGATGGATCGTTCGTCGATGCTCACCGTCTGGGTGGCTCTGGTCCCGGTGACCGCAGATATGGGTTCACTACGGTTCGTCGATCGGTCCCATCGCCTGGGTGTACTCGGACGCAGTTTTGTACGCGACGGTGACGATATGCTCTCGCAGCACCCGTGGCTCCAACAACACTCGATTGCCGGAGGGGTTGATCTGCAACCCGGCGACGCGACCGTGCACCATGCGCTCACTGTCCACGGCGCACCCGCGAATTCTACCGAGCGACGCCGTTTGTCCTTCGCTGCAACGTATTTCGGTGCAGACACCCTGTACACCGGGGCACCCTACTCACAAACGGATCAGCTCGATCCACCTCTGACTGTCGGCTCGCCTTTCGAGAGTCCACGATTTCCCCTCATCGACACACGGATCGAAGAATGATCGAAACCATGCGGGGACCTCTCGCCGACGACAATCTCGGTGCCACTCTGATGCACGAACATATATTCGGCTTGAGTCCCGAAGTGCACTGGAACCGGCCCGATCTCCCGGAAGAATGGGAGATCGAGCGAAGAGCACTGGAGGCTGCCACCAGGCTTAACGAAATCAAAGCACTCGGCATCGACACCATCGTCGATCTCACGGTGATAGGGCTGGGTCGTTTCATCCCTGCGATCGAACGGGTTGCCGAACAGACTGCGGTGAACATTGTTGTATCCACCGGAATCTACTGTGCCGACACCCTGCCACCATATTTCGGAAACAAAGGTCCCGGGTCGTTGTTCGGCGGGGAAGATCGCATGGTCGAGTTCTTCGTCCGCGACATTCTAGAGGGTATCGGTGATACCGGAGTCAAGGCGGCAATGCTCAAATGTGTGGTCGAGCATGCAGAACTGAATGCCGACATCGAGCGACTCGTGGTTGCAATTTCGCGGACTCACGAGTTGACGGGAACACCGATCACGGTGCACACCGACGCTCGGACGCAGTCCGGACGGGCGGCGTACCACGCATTGGCGAAAAGGGGAGTCGCTCCGGACAGCATCATCATCGGACACGCAGGCGACTCGACCGACGTCGACTACCTGTCCGAATTGGCTGATCGCGGCCTCTGGTTGGGAATGGACCGATTCGGAATCGAGTCGGTCTCCGGGGAGGAACGCATCGCAACGGTGGTAGCCATGTGCGAGCGCGGTTACGCTGAACGGATGGTTCTCTCTCATGACGCTTACAGCTTCAACGATCGCGTCGACAGTGCCATTGTTGCAGTGCGACACCCGAACTACCACTATGCCCACATATCTCGCGATGTGATTCCGGAGCTTCGACGACGCGGCGTCACCCAGGCGATGATCGACCGGATGATGGTAGAGAACCCGCAAACGATTCTCAGTAGTTGACATGTCACAGTCGAACGACTTTCCGACACGACGTAAGTCCGGTCGAAACGTAGAACCGGGCACCGCACCACCTACCGGCCGCGGCAGGCCGCGGGACCCTACTACCGACGAATCAGCGCTGGCGGCCGCACGAGTAATCCTTGCGACAGAGGGATATACCGGATTGACGTTTCGCAACGTCGCCGAACGAGCAGGGGTCACCCGGCCGACCCTTTACACACGGTGGCCGACCAAGGTGCATCTGGCATACGACGCGGCCTTTCCCGCCGACGATGGTGCACTGGTGATCGACACCGACGATTTTGTTTCGGACATCCGTCGACTGATGGTCGCTGCCGCTGCTTCTTACTCACGACCCGCCACCCGGGCGGCCTTGCCGCTTCTGCTCGCTGAGTTCCAACGGGACCCGTCTCTGCAGACGGAACTGAGGGAACCGAACGAATCCGAGGTGCGGGCACGTTTCGCGCACATCGTCGACAAGGCGGTCACGTTGAAACATGTTGTCCCAGAGGTCAACGCACACGTTCTGTTCGACACGATCGTCGGAGCAATTCAGTTCCGGGCAGTGTTTCATCGAGGAGTGGACCAATCGTTCATCGATTCACTGCAATCCACAATTTTCGATGGTGTACTGCGATCGCACGGCACAGACGAAGCGGCGAGCACCGCCGAGATTGCCGCGGAACAGTGAAATTTCAGACAGAGAACCGACCTGCCCCAGTGAACCCGGGCGGTACAACGACGTCGGTGGGTCCGAGGGTGTGCACCGATGAATGGCCGAGACCCAGCACGGTCGAGTCCAGACCGCCGCGCAGGATGTCGAGCACGTTCTCGACCCCCGCCTGACCGTTCGCCGCCAAACCCCACAGATACGCGCGCCCGATCAGGACGGCCCGCGCACCGAGCGCTAGTGCCTTCGCCACATCACTGCCCCGCCGGATACCGCCGTCGAGGGCGATCTCGACCTGATCCCCCACCGCCTCGGCGATGGCCGGCAGAACCCGGATCGACGCCGGCGAACCGTCGAGATTGTTGCCACCGTGATTGGACACCGAGATCGCAGTGACGCCTGCGTCCACGGCCCGCAGCGCGTCGTCGATACGCGAAATACCCTTGAGCATGAACGGACCGTCCCACTGCTCACGCAACCACGCAATGTCCTCCCACGACGGCAACGGAGTCGACATCCACTCCCGATACGCCGCGAAGAACGTCGGCGCAGGCCCACCGGGCGGAGCGAGATTCGGTGCCGTCAGATCCGGATACGCGCCCGCGCATGCCCACCGGGCCAGCCACCGCGGCCGTGCCAGTACCTCGGGTGCCAATCGAATCGTCGCCCTCACATCGAGACGTTCCGGTATCACCGGACTACCCCAATCACGACCCTCCGAGAACGACCAATCCATCGTCAGAATCAACCCGACAGCACCCGCAGCACGGGCACGATCGAGCATGTGCCCCAACAACTCCCGCGAACCCACCCAATGCAGCTGAAAGAACGTCTGCGGATTGGCGGCGACGACCTCCCCGATGGGTTTGCTCGCGAACAACGACAACCCCATCGGAATCCCCCGCGCCGCTGCCGCCCGCGCGACGGCGACCTCGCCGTCGGGGTGCACTGCCTGCACACCCGTCGGAGAGATCATCACCGGGAACGACAGCGGTTGCCCCATCAGTGTCGTCGACAACTCCCGGGTATTCGACTGACCCGCCACGTGCGGGGCGAACCCGAGTTCAGCGAACGCAGCCGTATTGTCCGAGGCGGTGATTCCGCGCTCCGAACCGGCAACTAGAGCGGCGTACACCGACTTCGGGAGTCGCTTCTTCGCGCGCCGCTGCGCCTCGGCAACGGACTCGAACCACCCCGATCTGTCGTACACGGGGTTCGCTAGTCGACGCCGAGTCTGCGGTCGAACCCGAGCGGCATGACGACATCCGACGGCGACAGGTCGTGGACCGACGTGTGCCCGAGCCCCAGAATTGCGGAATCGACTCCGCCGCGCAGAATGTCGAGCACATTCTCCACACCGGCCTGCCCGCCCGCCGACAGACCCCACAGATATGCACGCCCGATCAACACCGCCCGCGCACCGAGTGCGAGGGCCTTCACGACATCGCTGCCGCGGCGAATGCCGCCGTCGAGGGTGATCTCGACCTGATCGCCGACGGCCTCCGCGATCGCAGGCAACGCCCGGATCGGAGCCGGCGTGCCATCGAGATTGTTACCACCATGGTTCGACACCGAAATCGCCGTGCACCCCGCATCGACAGCCCGCTTCGCATCATCGACTCGCATCACACCCTTGAGCATGAACGGCCCACCCCACTGCTCCCGCAACCACGCCACGTCCTCCCACGTCGGCAACGCAGTACCCATCCACTCCCCGTACGCCCCGAAGAACGTCGGTGCAGGCCCACCCGTGGGAGGTGTCAGGTTCGGTGTCGTCAGATCGGGGATCTTGCCGGTCTTGGCGAACTCCCACAACCACTTCGGACGCATGATGCCCTCCGGCGCGAACTGAACCATTGCCTTGAGGTCCATCTTCTCCGGGATCGACGGGCTACCCCAGTCGCGGCCGTTCGAGAACGACCAATCCAACGTCATGATCAACCCGACCGCCCCGGCTGCGCGGGCCCGCTCCATCCGCTGCAACAACACCTCACGCGAACCCACCCAATACATCTGAAAGAACGTCTGCGGATTCGCCGCCGCGACCTCCTCGACGGACTTGCTCGCGAACGAGGACAACCCGATCGGAATACCGCGCGCCGCAGCAGCTCTCGCCACCGCGACCTCACCGTCCGGGTGGACGGCCTGAACGCCCGTCGGGGAAATCATCACCGGAAACGACAGCGGTTGCCCCATCACCGTCGTCGACAGATCACGCTTGTCCGACAGCCCAGCCACGTGCGGGGCGAAACCGAGTTCACCGAACGCAGCCATGTTGTCGTCGATCGTCACTCCGCGTTCCGAGCCTGCCACCAGAGCGGCGTACACGGACTTCGGTAGACGTTTCTTCGCACGCCGCTGCGCTTCGGCAACGGTCTCGAACCACACACTCTTCGCCATCAGCGTTCCTGCTCCATTCCTGCGAGCGGGTTCTCGTCGCAGATCTTCGCCGGCGGACGCATCATCAACGTCAGCGGCACCGACTTACGAGGGGTCTTGCGCTGACCGGTACGCGAATGATCGACACTGGACTTGGGGATCTCCCCCGCCGCCGCCAACGCCATCTCACCGTTACCGATCACGCATTCGGGATCCGGACCATCCATGGGCAGGCCCGTGAAAAATTTCGCTGCCATGCACCCACCACGGCACGCATCGAAATGGGCACACGTGGTGCACGCTCCCGAGGTCTGCGGCGAGCGCAACTCCTGGAACAAATCCGATGTCTGCCATACGGATTGGAAGCCGCCCATACCGGGGGATGTCGCTGTCGCGGGACGCGCGTCACGCACGATGTTGCCGGCGAGGAAGTTCTCGTGAATGGCGAACGGACAGGCATAGACGTCGCCGATCGGGTCGATCAGACACACCACCCGCCCCGCACCACACAGATTCAGGCCCGGCAGAGCGTCACCGAACGCCGAGAGATGGAAGAACGAATCCCCCGTCAACACACCCTCACCGTTCGCAACGAGCCAGTTGTAGAGTTCGCGCTGCTGACCGGCCGTCGGATGCAGATCATCCCACACATCCGCGCCGCGACCCGACGGCCGCAACCGCGTGATCCGCAGTGTCGCAGCATATTTGTCGGCGAGGGCTTTGAAATCGTCGAGCTGACTCACATTGTGCCGGGTCACGACAACGGAGATCTTCGCGTCCCGAAAGCCCGCCTCCTTCAGGTTCTCCAACGCCCGGCAGGCCATGTCGAACGAGCCCGGTCCGCGGACCGCGTCGTTGACCTCGGCGGTTGCGCCGTCGATGGAGATCTGCACGTCGACGTAGTCCGACGCCGCCAACCGCGCCGCCACCTTCTTGTCGATCTTGACCCCATTGGTGGAGAACTTCACCCCCACCTGATGGGCCGTCGCGTAATCGACGAGCTCCCAGAAGTCCGATCGCACAGTCGGTTCGCCGCCGCCGATGTTGACGTAGAACACCTGCATCTTCTGCAGCTCGTCGATGATCGACTTGCACTGCTCGGTACTGAGTTCACGGGGGTCACGACGACCCGACGACGACAAACAATGCACACACGACAAATTGCAGGCGTAGGTCAACTCCCACGTCAAACAAATGGGCGCGTCGAGACCGAGCTCGAACTGATCGACCAATCTGCCTACCGGAGCTGGTCTTTCGAGGGTGGAAGTCATGAAGGAACCTCATTCGTACAATCAGAGGAAAGATCCATCGAGGCTGCGACGGACCGAGGAAACGCTCGATCCGAACCAGGACCGAACAACGACTCAGACGGTGACGATCATCTTCGAATCAGCGAGCGTAGCAAAGGCTTTGACGTATGAAGCTGACGCCGATTCGGTGATGCCGGCGGCGGTGATAGCCGATCGCATATCCGGGTGATCGGGAAGCGATTCGATGATCGCCACGATCGTGCGGTTCTTCAGAAACGAGAGCTTGCGAGTGCCGAAGTGATACAGCAACGCCCCGAACGATTCGGGACGCAACGCCACCTGCGGATGAAGAGCCCACGCCGCATCCAGATCGAGTGCGTCCTGCACTGCAGCAGACATGATCAGTACACGCCGCACATGCCGTCGATCGACACTTCCTCGACCAGGGATTCTTCCACCAGATCGGACTCGACGACAGCCGTACCGACCACAGCGTTCTCGTTCTTCTTCGACATCTGAGACCTCCGCATGTTGTTGTAGGCCACACTTGCACTGTCGTGTGGCTCGGATCACTACAATAATGGCACTCGGTGCATAAAGACAGAGTTCGGAGCGAAAAGATGACGAGAAGTGCGAAACCCGCACACCGGATGGGTCGGCGCCCCTCCACAAGCAGGGGTGAGTTGAGTGACATGGGCATCGAACTGTTCGCGTCGAAAGGCTTCGACGAGACCAGCATCGATGACATCGCCGAGGCGGCCGGCATCGCACGCCGGACGTTCTTCCGCTACTTCCCCTCCAAGAACGCTGTTCCCTGGGGCGACTTCGACGCCCAACTCGAGGCACTCAGCGCGCACCTGTCCGCCCTGCCCCTCGACGTCAGCCTTCCAGATGCGCTGAGATCTGCACTGCTGCGATTCAACACATTCCCCGCCGAGGAAACCGAGATACATCGGCAGCGGATGTCCCTCATTTTGAAAAACGCAGCATTGCAGGGCTATTCGATGGTGATGTACGAGGGGTGGCGAGCTGTCATTGCCGAATTCGTCGCGGCTCGAACAAATTGCGCACCGACAGATCATTTCCCACGCACCGTCGGATGGGTCCTACTCGGCATAGCGATATCTGCGTACGAACAGTGGCTGACCGACGACGGACCGAGCCTGGCCGAGCTTCTGATCGAAGGAACGAAGCCCCTGTACGCAGGTCTCGGACAAACCGGCCCGGCAACATGACGTGGCCGAGTGCCCAGGGAAGGTTCACGAACACTTTTACTTTGACGCCCAACTAAATGGTGTCATAGCATTGGGCGGTCGACATAGGACTTCGCGTATCGAGGAGCTGCCGAGGGAGTTTCCGAAAAACCCTCGGAGTTCGCTCGATCGTGGGTGTCGTATGAGCGACGTGATCCTCGAAACCTACTGTGCCTGAAAGTTTTATCGTAGTTTTCTCATCCATCCTTGTAGGAGTTACGAATGATATCTACCGTCTTGATCGGAGGGGCTCGAACCCCGATCGGCAAGTTGGGCGGCGCTCTCGCGTCGTTGACTGCTGTCGAACTCGGAGCCCACGCCATCCGCGCCGCTCTGACCAGAACCGGACTCGAGCCGTCCAAGGTGGACGCCGTGATCTTCGGCAACGTCGTACAAGCCGGCGTAGGGCCCAATCCCGCTCGGCAAGCGGCAGTAGCTGCCGGTATACCGCTGTCCACACCAGCGATCACCATCAACAACCTGTGCCTGTCCGGACTTCAGGCGATCATCGACGCGAACAGGTTGATCCAATCGGGCGACGCCGACGTGGTCATCGCCGGTGGCATGGAATCCATGAGTAATTCTCCGCACATCGCCCGCGGCGCACGCGGTGGCTACCGTTATGGCCCAGCGACTCTCGAAGACTCACTCGACCGTGATGCACTCGTGTGCGCGTTCGACCGAGTCCCCATGGGGGAAGCCACCGACTTGTATGTACGGGATACGGGTATCAGCCGTGCACGTCAGGATGCGTTTGCCGCCCGATCGCACGACCTTGCTGCGCAGGCGACGCGAGACGGCACGTTCACCTCCGAGATAGCGCCCATCGAGGTACCCGGCAAGCGTGCAACGACAACGGTATCCGACGACGAAGGAATCCGGCCGGAGACCACTACGGAAAGCCTGGGAAGGCTACGCCCTGCATTTGTTGCAGATGGCACTGTCACTGCCGGCTCATCGTCTCAGCTGTCGGACGGCGCAGCCGCGGTGGTGGTCATGAGTAAGGCCAAGGCGACTGAACTCGGCCTTGATTGGATCGCTGAACTCGGATCATCGGCATTCGTCGCCGGGCCCGACACGTCGTTGCTGAATCAGCCGGCCAACGCGATAGAAAGGGCACTCGCCAAAGACGGCACTCTGACAGTCGCCGATCTCGATGTTGTCGAAATCAACGAAGCGTTCGCCGGCGTCGCACTGTCCTCGACGGATGCCCTCGGAATCGACGACGAAAGGGTCAACGTGAACGGCGGCGCCATCGCCTTGGGGCACCCAGTCGGGATGTCAGGTGCGCGTCTGGCGTTGTCACTCGCCCACGAACTCGGTCGCCGCGGCGGTGGCGTCGGTGCGGTTGCGCTGTGTGGCGGCGGTGGGCAAGGGAACGCCCTCATCCTTCACGCGTAATCACCGCTGAGACGCGGCCGGCAGCCCGGAAGGATCTGCCGGCCGCGTTCGTGCTGAGAGGACGACCCGACGCTGGTGCCTCGGTCAAATTCGGCGACGGACACCACTGCTGGACACACCCAGATGGCTGTCACACAAAGCTCTGAGTTCATCAGCCAACCCTGGCGAAAGCTCGCTCCGCAGAGATGTCACCGCCTCATCGAGACACAAGTAATAGCTCGCTGGTGTCAACCCGAACTGGACAAAAATATCCTCGGCGGGAGGGCCGCCCCAGAACCGCCACTTGATCGCCAAATCCAGCATGTCCCTTGATCTGTCGTGCATCGTAGCCCGCCGTTCGTATGACCGAAAGTTCTCACTCAGAAGTTGATCATGTGGCCCGCGAGGCCGTGGATCGCTTCCTGCAGTGCCTCCGACAGCGTCGGGTGCGTGTGGACGTTGCGTGCCAGCTCGTTGACCGTGAGGTCCCACTTCTGGGCCAGGGTCAGCTCCGGCAGCAGCTCGGACACGTCCGGCCCGATGAGGTGTCCACCGAGCAGTTCGCCGTGCTCGGTGTCGGCGATGAGCTTGACGAAGCCGGTGGCGTCGCCCAGTCCGTGCGCCTTGCCGTTGGCGGCGAACGGGAAGTTCGCGACCTTGATGTCCGAACCTCGTGCCTGCGCTTCTTCGCGGGCCTGGTCCTCGGTGAGGCCGAAGCTGGCCACCTGGGGCTGACAGAACGTCGCGCGCGGCATCATGCGGTAGTCGTCGATCGGCAATGTCTCTGCGCCGCCGATGGTTTCGGCGGCCACGACGGCCTGCGCCTCGGCCACGTGGGCGAGCTGGAGCTTGGCCGTGACGTCGCCGATGGCGTAGATGTGCGGGACATTGGTCTGCATCGTGTTGGTGATACCGATGGCACCGCGATCGGTGAGCTCCACGCCGGTCTTCTCCAGGCCGAATCCTTCGACGCGGGGGGCGAAACCGACGGACTGCATCACCTTGTCGACGGTGAAGGTCTCGCTCTCACCGGACTTGTTGTGCTTGATCTCGACGGTGACCTTGCTGCCGTCGTCGTCGATGCTCTGCACGCCTGCGCCGGTGATGACCTTGACGCCGAGCTTCTTGTACTGCTTCTCGATTTCCTTCGAGACGTCCTTGTCCTCGTTCGGGAGCGCGCGATCGAGGTACTCGACGATGGTGACGTCCACGCCGTAATTTTCGAGCACGTAGCCGAACTCCATGCCGATGGCACCGGCACCGACGATGAGAATCGAACCCGGCAGATCCTTGGTCATGATCTGCTCTTCGTACGTGACGACGTTCTTGCTCAGTTCGGTTCCGGGCAGCAGTTTGGTGGTGCTGCCGGTCGCGATGATCGCGTTGTCGAACGTGATCGTCTCGGTGCCACCCTTGGTCAGCTCGACCTCGATGGTGTTGGCATCGGTGAACGTGCCCTTGCCGTCGTACTCGGGGATCTTGTTCTTCTTCATCAAGAAGTGGATGCCCTTGACGCGTCCGTCGGCAACCTTGCGGCTGCGATCGAACGCTGCACCGAAGTCGAAGGAGGCTTCGCCCGAGATGCCGAACAGCTTCGCCTCTTTGGTGAAGAGGTGCGCCAGCTCGGCGTTACGGAGAAGTGCCTTCGAGGGGATGCAGCCGACGTTGAGGCACACACCGCCCCAGTACTTCTTCTCGATGATGGCAGTGCTGAGTCCGAGTTGTGCCGCGCGGATAGCAGCGACGTACCCACCGGGACCGGCTCCGAGGACAACGACGTCATAGTGCGAGGTCATCTGTAGTTTTCCCACTCTTCCTGGCTTGGGCACTGTCACGTGCGCCCACTCGTGGAGACGGCCTTTGCGAACAGCCGAACCCGTAAAGATCAAATGATTGAATCAAACGCTCCACTAGTCTACTGTGACTGTCAACACAGTCAAGGAGACGATATGCAACGTCCACACGGCGGGACTGTCCGCTTACCGTTCGACATCGGTCGAGTCCGAAGTGCACTCGTCATGGCAGGTCAACTCGACGTGCGAGCCCCGATGAGCGTGCACCCGCACAACGATCGAAGGACCTATTCGATCCAATCCAGGCAGATGCAGTGGATTGTCCGTGAAGCGTCGAACATCGCCGCGCGCGACGACTTGATCGTCGACGGCCATATCGTCCGTGCCGCAACGAATCGGTGACCGGTCAGATGAATCGGAGCAGGTACTGATGCGCACACAGACCGCTGCGGGCACCGAACAAAGGACGCCTCTTCCAGAAGGACGCAAGCTGCTCCGCCTCGAGATCCGAAACGCGGAGACCCCCATCGAACGCAAACCCAGCTGGATCAAGACGAAAGCCAAGATGGGCCCGGAATACACCGAGCTCAAAGGCCTTGTGA
>NZ_JAJPWC010000003.1:0-829609 GCF_047782425.1 Rhodococcus sp. 077-4
GCGCCCGAATCTCGCATGGCATGGAACCTAGCGACTACCTCTGCTCGGTTCGGGATGACACGTCGAGACATCTGCTCCACATCTCCTCAGGTCAGGAGCTGTGTTGCAACCATCACTTGAAACTGCCCTGACAGTGTGAATGGCGCATTCATTCGATGTGGAGTGCCGAATCCTCATTGAGAACTCGGCTTGGGCATCAGCCGATGCTGAAGGGCTGTCCCCACAGTGTGGTGGAAGCCGTGACTGCATCGTTCTCGATGGTGACCTTCACGTAGGCGCGGGCCTCGGCGTACCCGGCACATCCGTCGACGCTCAGGGTTTCGTCGGCATATGTGTAGCCGCCGCCGCTGCCTTCGAATGCGAACTTGTTCGACACCTCGGTGGCTACGGTGACGCCGTCGATCTCGGCGGACTTCTCGTCGGCCACGAGCTTGACGTCGTTGAACTGACCGGGGGCCAGCTTCAGATCCACACCCGCACCGATGTCGTACGTGTTCGGCTGAGTGCGATTGATCGTCAACGAGCTCGGGTCGCCCGGATCCATCGCGATGGTGTTGCCCTGGCCGAAGGACGCATTTCCGTCGGCACCGATGGCAGCACTGAAATCGACCTGGCAGCCGACCAGGAAGCCCGGCTCGATGGATCCGCCACTGGCGTTGGAGGTCTCGACGGTGTAGCTGCCGGTGACCCACACGTTGCGCTGGGTTGGCGTGGCACCCATCGACGGCGAGATCAGTGCGCTCTGGCCGAATCCCTTGACGGTGACGGTGGTTCCGTCGATCAGGGTCTTGCTGATCTCGTTGTCCTGGAGCGGAACGAAGGTGTCGGCGTTGGCCGCTCCGGCCGAGAGGAATCCGAGTGCGACTGCGCCGACGGCTCCGGCTGCGGCCAGCTGGAATCCACGCCGCATGGTGGTGATGTTCTGCATAGCTACCCCTTTTGGGAAAGTGAAACGCGCTCTAGGCGAGGGTGAATGAAGTAATGGAATGCTCAGCCGAGGCTGAACGGCTGGCCGTAGAGCGTGCCCTTGTAGCGGTAGTTGCCGGTGAGTTCGAGCGTGGTGTACGAGCGGGCCTGGGCGTAGCCGCCGCAGTTCTCGACCGAGATACCGACATCCTGGTACTGGATTGCGGTGAGCGGGCCCTTGACGTCCTTGCTGCCCAGCTCGACCTGCGCCACTTCCTTGTCCTTGATGGGGACGTTGACTCCGACGCCACCCTCGAACTTGTTGGTGGTCTCGCCTTCGCCGCCGATGAGGAATGGGATGGGGAACAGCGTGATGATGTTGGTGTTGCCGCCTTCGATACCGAAGCCCGCATTCATGTCCAGGCTGAGTTCTTCCATGTCGAGCTGGCAGCCGACGAGGTAACCCGTCTTCAGGGTTCCGGTCACTCCCTCGGGAACGTTGGAGGTGGCGGTTCCGGTGACCCAGCCGTTTCGGTTAAGGGGATTGTTCGCGATCGCGGGCGAGATGACGGCCGATTCGTCGACGTGCGAAATCTTGTACGGCCCCGCGACCTTCTCTCCGTTGGGCAACGGAACGAAGGTATCGGCGTTGGCTGCACCGACGGAGAGCATTCCGATGGCAACGGCCGATGCCGCGCTCACTGCAGCGACTCGACTTACCTTGCGCAGCACGGAGTGACGAATATTGTTCATGATTCCCCTCATACGACCGGCCGACGCCCCATCCGATGGCGGACCATTCGGGAGACATCTTTTCTCGCAGAAGAATACTGCACAAATCGGCACGAAGCATCCACAACAGACACAATAGGGATGCGTGTTTCAGCAGCTCACAGATACTTTCCCTGCTTGCGCTACCTAAACAGCGCCCTCGCTCGCAACCCGGCATCCGGATTCGGATCGCTCGCCGAAAATTGTGTTGCCACAAAGCAAGAGGAGGCACTGCGAATTGCACAATGCGTGCAACAACACGCAATCCACTACGGGAATTCGCGGCGGCTGTAGGCGCTGACCGCGTCGAATTCACTGAGGACGACGGCAGGACCGGACCATTTGTCTTCGGAAAACCATTCGTTCGACTGACGCAGCGGTGCCCTGCAATGGTGGATTGCAGGGCACCGCAGACTATTTTCGCGAGCTAGAACTTCAGCAGCGGGAACTCGTCGAGCGAGATGGCAGTGCCATCTGCTTCACAGGCCGACGCAACGGCCTTCGAGTTGTCGACGAATTTCTGGCCGGATTCACTGTCCGGCTCGGAGAGCGCGAGCGAATCGGCAGGCAGGTCGGACACCAGGGTCGTCAGAGAATTCTTGACGTCGCCCGTTGCCTGCTCCGATTGGTTGGTGAATTCACTGAGCGAAGCGGCTTTGTCCGCGGTCCACTTGTCGACACCGGCCTGATCTGTTGGAACAGCTTTCACGGTGGCGACGAAATTGTTGTGTGACGTCGCGAAGGCCGCGCACGTATCGGCATTCTCCCCCGACGCTGCATCCGAGGAATCGCTACTGCAGCCGGCGAGAAAGAGAAATGTCGCGCACGTGGCGGCGACGAGAGCTGTCGTTTTCATTGTCGGTCCCCAGACCCTTTCCGTGCAGATCCGGCACCGAAGCGTCGACCTGCGGGTATCGATGTTCGTTCCTCGGGTACACAGCAATCAGGCCCGCCCGGGAAACCCGGGCGGGCCCAATCACTTTCGGCCGTTCAGCCGAGGGTATTGCTATGGATCAACCGATCGAGATCAGTTGAAGGTCCATGGGACACCGTAGGTGACAGCAACGTCACCGGTGGAGCTGGTGACCGAGACGTACGGACGAACGCGGACGTTACCGAGGATGCCGGTAGCGGTGCCGTGAGCGTTGGCGATCTGGATGGTGCCCGAAGCGCCTTCGGCGTCGCCGCTGGTGCCCTGGATCTCGCCCGAGGCAGCGGTGGCGTCGACGATGCCGGGTCCGGGAGCGATCTCGGTCTCGAAGCCAGCCTGCGGGAGGATGTTGTCGAGGGTTCCATCGAGCGTGCCGTCGGACGCGATGCCGACCTCGAGGCCCGGGGTGGTGTACGAGAACGTGATCTTGCCACCGAGGCTGGCCGGGTAGCCGACCTGGTAGCCGATGGCTACGGTGCCCTCGAAGTCTTCGGCGTCGGGACCGGTGACGGTCCAGCCTGCGGTGCCGTTGGCGAACCACTCACGGGTGAGCGGGTTGCCGTCGAGCGGCGAGACGCTGTTGATGAAGGTGTCGGACAGCGACACGGTGATGACGTTGCCGTTGGCATCGACGACCGTGTTGGTGCTGTCCACTGCAGCGGAAGCGGTTCCGGTACCGAGTACCAGGCCGACGACCGAAGCGCTGGCAGCAACTGCGACGCTCATGGACTTGAGTCCCCGGCTACGCCGCGACTTCTGGATCTCCGTCATTTATTCCTCATCATGTTCAGTCCCAGCGCGGTGTCGCACGGGGAAGCTTGTGGCTTTCACCCTCGAACTGAATCGCTTGCGACAATGCAGGCGAGCCCGAGCCGAATGCGACCGTCACGGTCACATCCTGTTGTTCAGTTCCGAGTTCTGAGCGCGGCACCGGTTGGTCCGCACCCTCGCTGTCGGAAGCTGAGGGGAACATTAGAGGAGATGCCTGATCGTGACAATCCCTATGATCGGCGTCGGAAAGTTGCTCTCCCGTGATGTGTTTCGGCGGCGTGAACAACTTTCACAGCCGTGTTAGCGATAACGCGCGTCACAGCATCTCCCGAGATGGCCGAATCGTTACACGCGGCCTGAGCAAGTAAAGGTGCCCTGATGTGGGAAGACGTGAAGTCCGGCACGTCCGGATGCGGGTGATAGTCCGTTTCCGCCGGCGTCCGAATCGCCCGGATCCGCGTTCACCGGCCGTCCTTACCGCCGAGTAGGTCGCTAACGGCAGGTAAACGAGCGACTAACAGACCTGTCATTCAGGGCTAAAAAATGTGTTGTGGATCACATCAGAAGTAATGGGGTGGTCGCTGCTGCTTCAACCATTCGTCTGCGGAAGACCCTCCGGATTCGGTACTCGAACCCTCGCCTCGCTCGTCTCCGGTCGTCTCCGGCAGTACCTCGCCGAAAATGCGAGCGAGCCGGGCCCGTTCTGCTCGGGCCCGGCTCGCGTCGTCTTCGGCCGATCGATCGTCGTTCGGCTTCTCGGTCATCGGTATCGCTACGCGTCCAACCCCGAGAGCTCGGCGATGACCTGACTGGCCAGCGGCGTCAGCGTCGCCATTCCGTCGCGAATAGCAGCCCGAGACGAAGCGAGATTGACCACCAGCGTGCTGCCGGACACCCCTACCAGCCCGCGGGAGAGTCCCGCGTCCAGCGAACCGGCTGCCAGTCCAGAGGATCGCAGCGCCTCGCTGATGCCCGGAATCTCTCGATCGAGTACTTCTGCGGTTACATCGGGGGTCACGTCACGTGGCGAGACGCCGGTGCCACCGATCGAGACCACCAGGTCGACACCACCGATCACCGCGGTGTTGAGAGCGTTTCGCACGTCCACCTCGTCTGCCGTCACGGCGACCACACCGTCGACGAGGAAACCGGCCTCGGTCAACAGTTCGGTGACGAGCGGGCCCGTCGAGTCCTTCTCGTTGCTGTGCGCTGTTCGGTCGTCCACGATGACGACCAACGCGCGCCCTGCCAGTGGTGCGTCGAGTTCCATACCGCTCACCGTAGTAGTAAGGCCTCTACCCGGCTCACGCTGTGCGTAAATCGTTGCAACCGTGCCGCGCCTGCCTGCTTCTCGCAACATCAGCGACCGCCCGGGAACGACGGGACCTGGAATGGGGATTGCTGTTCCTGCTGTGTTCGAGTCTGCGGCTGGGCGGCGGCGGGCTCGGCAGTACCGAGCGTCACCTTCGCTGTCTTCTCGCTGCCGCCCTCGGTATAGGTGACAGTGACCGAATCTCCAGGCGCATGTGAACGGACCGCCGCGATCAACGCGTCACCGCTCGAGACGATGCGATCGTCGATCTTGGTGATCACCGCGCCCTTCGGAATGCCCGCCGACGCTGCCGGGCCACCCTCGGTGACCTCGACGACGGTTGCGCCGTTGGCGTCGTCCTGCGACGGCACCTGCACCCCGATCATCGCCTGCGTGGCCTTACCCGTGGTGGTCAGCTCGTCGGCGATGCGCTTGGCCTGATCGACCGGGATCGCGAACCCGAGCCCGATGGAACCGCTCTGCGCGCCGGATCCCTCACTGCCGCCGATCGTGGCGATCGCCGTGTTGATACCGATCAGTTGACCGTCGGTGTTGACCAGCGCGCCACCGGAATTGCCCGGATTGATCGCAGCGTCGGTCTGGATGGCGTCGATCACCGAGTTCTGATTCCCGGACTCGCCCGATGTAGAGACCGGACGGTTGAGCGAGGACACGATGCCCGTGGTGACAGTGCCGGCCAGGCCCAACGGTGAGCCGATCGCGACAACCTGCTGTCCCACCTCGAGATTCGACGACGATCCGAGTTCGATGGGCGTCAGATTCGACTTACCCTCTGCTTTGATGACGGCCATGTCCGATACCGAGTCGGCCCCGACGATGGTGGCGTCGGCCACCGATCCGTCGGCGAAGGCGACCGTGAGTTTGCCGTTGGCGCCTGCCCCGGTGGCGACGTGGTTATTGGTCAGGATCAGGCCGTCACTGCTGAGGATGACGCCGGAGCCCTCACCTTCCTGCTGCGAGCCCTTCACCTGAATCTGCACGACGCTCGGCAACACCTTGTTCGCGACAGCCTGCACGGAGCCGTCGGGGAAATTGGCGGCGGGCTGCGCGGCGGTGATGCTGGAGTTCAGGGAGTTGGTGACGCCGGCGTTGTTTCCGTTGGCGTTGTTCGTCGCGATGGCACCGACAGCGCCGCCGATTCCGCCACCGACCAGAACGAGCGCGATGGCTCCGGCCACCAGTGCAGATCGGGCCGGGCGAGCCTTCACTGTGCCCGGAGCCGAATTCGACTGCGGTGCAACATGCTGCGGCTGTGCGTGCTGGTCGCCCTGCTGACCGTAGGGCCCGTAGCCGGGCTGATACGCACCCTGCCCGTAGCCGGCGTACTGCTGCGGGTAACCCTGCTGCGAACCGACCTGCTGGGGGTGGGTCTGCTGAGTCGGAAACTGCTGGGTCGGATGCGGCTGACCGGGATGCTGCTGGGTCGAGTAGTTCTGCTCGTCGCCGCGCGAAGCCCGGTCCGCCGGGTGCTGCTCGCCTCCGGCACCCCGTCCGGTCTGTTCGGATTCGTTACGGTCGTCGCTCATCTCGTTGCTGCTTCCTTCAGTAGGGACCCAGAGGTCCGCCCGCCTTCTTGCTACTCACTGTGCAGGGCGGTACTGAGAGCGCGCTGAGATCCGCCTATCAGTTTGCCGAGAGTGCTGTCAGATCAGGAGCGCCCTCGCCGGGGAGCACGATTCGGATGAGTGCACCGCCACGCTCGGACACTTCGACCCCGATGGTGCCGCCGTGCTTGACGACCACCTGTCGCACGATCGCAAGTCCCAGACCGGATCCGGGCATCGAACGCGACGCCGTCGAGCGGTAGAAGCGCTCGAACACCAGCTCACGATCTTCCTCGGGGATACCGGGGCCCGCGTCGTCCACCGTCAACTCGAGCAGGCCATCACCGATCTGCCGCATCATGATTCGCACTTCGCCGCCGCTCGGGCTCCATTTGGCTGCGTTGTCGAGTACGTTCAGCACGGCCCGCGACAGACCTGCCTGATCCCCGTAGACGAACCACGGCATCAACGTCGCGTCGAAGTCGATTTCGTTGCGGCGACGGCGTGCTCGCTCGAGGCTGCGTTCGACGGCATCGGCCAAGTCGACCCGCTCGAACACCGTCTCCGGCGCATCCTCGCGTGCCAGGTCGACCAAATCTCCCACCAGCGTGGACAGTTCCTGAATCTGCGCCACCACGTCGGTCCGCAACTCGGCCATGTCCTCGTCCGGAATGGACGGCGCTCCAGGGCGTCCGGCCGCGATCAGCAGCTCCATGTTGGTGCGCAGCGAGGTCAACGGGGTACGAAGCTCGTGACCTGCGTCGGCGACCAATCTGCTCTGCCTGCCCCGAGATTCGGCGAGCGCACGGAGCATCGTGTTGAAACTCTCCGTCAGACGCGCCAATTCGTCGTCGCCCGTCACCGGGATGGGCGTCAGGTCATCGGTGCGCGCCACCCGCTCGGCCGCGGCCGTCAACCGGGCGATCGGCCGTAAACCGGTTCTTCCCACCGCCATTCCGGCTCCGGCTGCCAACACCACGCCGCAGGCACCGACGATCAACAGGACCCACGCCAGACGATCGAGCACTTCTCCGGTGGGCAGCAATCTCTGCGCCACGATCAGGGTGCTGCCGTCCTTGGTGCGCAACGCGAGCACTCGTTGATCGTCGAGCGTGCGCAGCGACGAATCCTGATCTCCGCGCACCACAGCCAGTTCGGCGTCGCCGACCGGCACCTTCGGCCCGGGCGGGTTGTAGCTGGTCATGTCCGGATAGATGAGCGCCACACTCACATCGGTGCTGTACAACGTGGCTCCGGCAACGAAGCGCGGGTCGTACGACACCAAACTGGACTCCGCCAGAGCCGATGCGCGGGAACGCAATTGAGTGTCCACATCGCCGTACAGCGCTCGCGAGACCACCGTGTACGCGGCAATGGCCATGACCGCCACCGCAATTGCCACCACGGACGCCGCCAGCAGCGTCACTCGCCACCGCAACGACACCGATCGCGTCAGCGGCATCGGTGGCCGCATCGCCGTCGGCGAGGAGCCGACACCGTCGGCCGTCTTGCGTCCGAACGAAGCAACCATCACGGGGGCGTCTCGCGCAGGACGTACCCGACACCGCGAACGGTGTGAATCAGCCGCGACTCCCCCTCCGCCTCGGTCTTGCGCCGCAGATAACCGACGTACACCTCGAGCGCATTGCCCGACGTCGGAAAGTCGTAGCCCCACACTTCCTCGAGGATGCGACTGCGGGTCAGCACGCGGCGCGGATTGGTCATCAGCATTTCGAGCAACGAGAATTCGGTTCTGGTGAGGCTGATGGACCGATCTGCGCGCGAGACCTCACGGGTGACCGGGTCCAGAGACAGGTCCGCGAACGTCATGGTCTCGGAGTCGATGCCCGCTTCCATCGCAGTGCGCCGAAGCAGCGCTCGAAGACGGGCCAGCAGTTCCTCCAGCGCGAACGGCTTGGGTAGGTAATCGTCGGCACCGGCATCGAGGCCGGCGACGCGCTCGGACACCGAGTCCCGAGCCGTCAGCACCAGGATCGGCAGGTCGTCGCCGACACCGCGCAATCGACGACACACCTCGAGGCCGTCGAGCCGAGGCATCATCACGTCGAGTACCAGCGCATCGGGACGCGCCGCCGCAACCTGTTCGAGTGCGTCGAGACCGTCGACCGCCAGGTCGACGGTGTACCCGTTGAACGTCAGCGACCTGCGCAGCGACTCACGCACTGCCCGATCGTCGTCGACCACCAAAATCCGCATTCGTACAGTTTGTCCTGGTCGACTGAGATGGAGCTGAGAGGGGTGGTCGACCGAGACCGGGAGCTCACAGGTGGGTAGGTTCCGAGCCTGCGGCAGGTTCCATTTCCGCCACAGGGCCAGCAATCGCAGGCCGGTCGCCAGCACCGTCCCCACGACCAATCCGACGTTCTCCGGGAGTGCGAGGGCGTCGGCCACCACCACGGTCGTCGCACCGAGCAGCGCGGGTAGGGCATACAGGTCGCGGTGCAGCAGCATCGGAACCTCGTTGACGAGGACGTCTCGAATCACGCCGCCCGCCACTGCGGTCGTCGTACCGATCAGGGCTCCCGCCACGGCACTACCGCCCGTGGCCAGGGCGATGGTTGCGCCGGTCGCCGCGAAGAGTCCCATCCCGAATGCGTCGAGCACGAGGACGCCGCGCCGTACCTTGCCCATCTGGCGATGCGCAACGAAAACCACCAGCGAGGCAAAGAAACCGACAGTGACGTTCGGCCAGGTGTCGAGAGATGTCGGCGGATGGATGCCGAGCAGCAGATCGCGGACGATGCCGCCGCCGATCCCCGTCGTGATCCCGACGACGCACACCCCGAACAGATCGAGCCTGCGATGTACCCCCACCAGCGCGCCGGACGCGGCGAAGACCGCGATACCGAGGAAGCCGAGGAGGTCGAGAAGCACCGAGCGAGCATGTCACGTCGCTGACAGCGGTCTCACAGCAACATCCGAGGCCGACCACCTGTTCTCGCTCGGAACCACAGCCCGGTCAGCTCAACCGCACTGTTCCGTCGTCGTCGACACTCCATCCCGGGTTGTGGCAGATTTCCCAGATCACTCCGTTGGGGTCGGCCACATGACCGTGATAACCGCCGAACGACGTGGGCCGCGGCGTCTTGATCGGCGTCGCACCCGCAGCGATCGCGTCGGCGAACATCGTGTCGACGGCGGCTGGGCTGTCGACGTTGTGCGCCAACGTGACCGAGCCGAGGTCGTGTGCGCGCGGCGGACGCCCCAGATCCCCGTCGAATGCGGTGGCGTCGTAGAGACCGAGAACCGAACCGTGACCGATCTGGAAGAAAAGTATCTCGCCGGGCACGTCCAGTAGTGGGGTCCACCCCAGACCGTCACAGTAGAACGTTCGGGCGGCGTCGAGGTCCACGGTGGCCAGAGTGGTGAAGTGAACTTGCTGCTGCATCGCACCATTGTTTCAGGCGATAGTCTCGATCGGGTGCCGTCCGGCACGTTCATCGTTCTCGAACCGAGGTGACCCGAAGTGCCGATCGTCGACAATGCCGTCTATGTCGAAGGAAAGCGGACCGCGAATCCCGAAAGCCTCGACATCACGTTCGAGTGCATGCGCGACCGGCACGGCATGGCGTGGATCGGCCTCTATCGCCCCGAGATCAGCGAAATCAATGCGGTCGCTACGGAGTTCGGCCTCCACCGACTGGCCGTCGAGGACGCCATCGCGGCGCATCAGAGGCCGAAACTCGAACGCTACGCCGAGCAATTGTTCGTCGTTCTGCGGCCCGCCAGATATGTGGACGAGACCGAAAAGGTCGAATTCGGTGAATTGCACATTTTCCTCGGAGCAGATTTCGTCGTCACCATTCGTCACGCGGAATCCCCCGAACTCGGCCTCGTCCGACAGCGCCTCGAGGAATCCCCCGAGCTGCTCGCGCTCGGACCCGAAGCCATCCTGTACGGCATTCTCGACCAGGTGGTCGACGAGTACGTCCCGGTGGTGAAGGGGCTGCAGAACGACATCGACGAAATCGAGGATCAACTGTTCACCGGTGATCCGAGCGTGTCCCGGCGAATCTACTCGCTGCTGCGCGAGGTGTCCGAATTCGACCGTGCCGCAAAGCCTCTGGTGGAGATGATCGAATCGCTCAAGCGCGGATCCGACAAGTACCACGTCGACGTCGAATTGCAGCGCAATCTTCGGGACGTGCTCGATCACGCGATCCGAATTTCCGACCGCATCGAGGCGTTCCGGTCCAACCTGCAGAACGCGATGACAGTGCACTCCACCATGGTTGCGCAGCAACAGAACGAAGAGATGCGCAACATGACGCAGGTCAGCCTGGAGCAGAACGAACAGGTCAAACGAATTTCGTCCTGGGGCGCAATCTTGTTCGCGCCCTCACTCATCGCCGCGATCTACGGAATGAATTTCGAGGACATGCCGGAATTGAAGTGGCACTTGGGTTATCCACTTGCGCTGATTGCCATGGTGATCTGCTCGAGCGCACTGTACGTGGTGTTCAAGCGCCAGAAGTGGCTGTAGTGCCTACGGCAGTGGTGCGAATAAGTGCCCTGGAAGGCACTCAACCACACCACTGCCGCAGGCACTCAGGAGGAACCGAATAGCGGACCCACCGGAATGTCACGCTCGAACGTCAGGCGATCGAACTCGTTGCCGTATTCGTCGATTGCTCCGATCGTCATCCTGCTGGCGGTGATGCCCGGAATCCCCGGCGCCACATCGACTCTGACGAACGAGTAGTTCAGGAAACGCACCCGCGACCAGGTGATGGACTCGGCCGACTTGCTACCGTCCGGTGCCCACACGTAGCTGTTCGGAACCGCGGTGTCGGGCAATTCGTTGCCGCGGTAACTCACACCCTCGCCGTCCTGGAACGTGTACCGAGGGCGGCCACCCCCACCGACGGTGTAATAGACAGTGCCATCGGTCTTTCCGCGGACCGTCGCGTTGTCGCCTGCGACCCGCGTCGCACGGTTGCCACGAATGGGATCGGTGCGCTCGAAGACATGGTTGTGGGCTTGGAGCACCACATCGACCTCGTACTTGTCGAACAGCGCAACCCAAGCGTCGCGCACACCGCCGTCGCTCGCATGTGTCGATGTCGTCGAATACGCGCAGTGATGGAAGAAGCAGACGATGAAGTCGATGTTCGGGTCGGCACGGTACTTCGCCAATGCTTGCTCCACCCAGGTGTTCTGGGCTCCATCGCTGTACCCGGTGTTGGCCTTGATCTCGTAGCTGACGTCGTTCGCGTCGAGCGAGAGGACCGCCGTGTTGCCGTAGACGGACGAGTACGCCGACGGGCAGCCTTTGGGTCCGTTGGTGGGCTGATCCAGACGCGCCGCGTGGCCACCGTATCCGTTGGGGCTGTAGAGCGCCTCCATGTCGTGGTTGCCGGTGGCGAACAACCACGGCGCAGTCGACGCACTGGCTTCGATCGCTTGGAAGTAGCCGTCCCAGACGAAGGGGTTGAACTTGTCGAAACCCTTCGGAGGCGTCTGACCGTGCTTGGCGAACTGTGGAGGAAGACCGGCACCAGACGGGTCCGCGTAGGCGATATCGCCAGCGAGGATGTGGAAGTCCGGGCGTGAGGACTCGATCTGCCGATTGATGTTGCGCGCGTGCTTGACCGACGGTTCGTTGTCCGCCTTGTAGTACTGATCGTCGTAGTCGCCGGCAACCAGACCTGCTGGCTGCGAGGGAGTTTCGTCGACGCCCTGATCGCCCATCATCGTGAACCGGAACGGTGCGATGCGGCCCGACGGCAGAGCGGGAGACGCGCTGCGGACGTCGCTGACAAATCCGTCGGCGGTGCGCCAGCGGTAGTAGTGCGGCAGCTTCGGCGTCAGATTGTCGACAGGCACGTGCACGTAATACTGCTCGGCGGAGAGAATGCCGCCGTCGGTCTGCGGAACCTGGCTGATCAGGTTGCGCACCTCGGCGGACGTCGTCGCACCGAGTGCGGGCGTGGGGCCGTGATCGAGAAAGACGCCGGTGATACCGGGATTGCGCGAGAGTTGCGCGGAGAACCGCAACTGCGTCGCCGGGTCGTTTCCGAATCCCATGTGCCGTCCGGCCACGGCAAGCGGGGCGTCCTGCGCATATGCGGTGCGCGCGAACACCGAATTCCCGACGCCTACTGCAGCAGCGGTTGCGGCAGCTCCCACCAGGAAGTTGCGTCGACTGACCGGGTGTCGCCGCAGAAAGGACCGATGCCAGTCGTGCTGCTCGGCCATCGTCATGTTCTCGGCGAGCGTGCCCGGGATGCCGGTCGCGACGGTCTCGCCTGCGGGATTGAGCGTCATGACTCGATGGTGGCGGTGATGCTGGCTGCGGCGCTGAACCAGACGGAGTAATCAGATGAACAGCCGGGGAACACCGATGCACAACGGGACGAACGAGGACAATCCCGTCGTGCACGGTAATTCGTAACCCACTACGAAGTTCCGTGCACGACGGAGGTGAATTCAGGTCCCCTTGACGTTGAGGATCTGACGCAGCTCGTGCTCGATGCTCACCAGGTCGCGGGCGTCCTCCATCACGACATCGATCGACTTGTAGGCGTCAGGAATCTCGTCGATGAAGTCGGCACTGTCGCGAAATTCGATACCTACCATCCGCTCCCGCAGATCCTCGTGAGTGAAGCGCTTTCTGGCCTCGGTCCTCGAGAACTGCCGACCGGCACCGTGAGGAGCCGAACACAGCCCAGCCCGTGAGCCCTTGCCGACGACTACATACGAACGAGTTCCCATCGATCCGGGAATGATCGCCTTCACGCCCTCATGCGCGTCGACCGCGCCCTTACGGGTGAGCCACACATTCTTGTGCGCATGCGTTTCCTTCACGGTGTAGTTGTGGTGGCAATTGATCCGCTCGACCTCGCGATGGTTCTCGGTTCCCATCCACTCGGCGAACACCGCACCGAACCTGTCCATCATCTCGGCGCGGTTGAGGTACGCGAACCGCTGCGCCCACTTCAGGTCTCGGATGTACCGTCCGAATTCCGGCGCACCCTCGGGTAGATACGCCAAGTCCTTGTTCGGCAACGGAATCCACCACTGCGCACACAATCGCTGCGCAACGGCGATGTGCTTCTTGGCGATCTTGTTCCCGACGCCCCTCGACCCACTGTGCAGAAACAGCCACACACGATCGGTTTCGTCCAGGCACAACTCGATGAAGTGGTTGCCGCCTCCCAACGAACCGAGCTGTTCACGCCACTGCGGGGAGTGGTTCAGCTCGACACCGCCCTTGGCTGCCAACTCCTCCAGCTCGAGCAGCTTCGGTGCGGTGAAATCCCACCGATCGACGCCGACGTTGTAGTTGCCCGGCGACAGAGGGATGCTCGCTTCGATCGCGAGACGCAGGTCCGTCAGGTTACGCCCGTCCACGTCGTCCAGGGTGAATTCTGTTCGGACGCCGATCATTCCGCAACCGATATCGACTCCAACTGCAGCCGGTATCACCGCACCCAACGTCGGGATCACCGTTCCCACCGCACTTCCCATACCGCTGTGGGCGTCGGGCATCAGGGCGACGTGGGGATGCACGAACGGCATCGATGCTGTTTCGCGGGCTTGCTCGAGTGTCTTGTCCTCGAGGTGTGAAGCCCAATTGAGCAAACGCAAGCCCACCTTGTTCGGGGGCATGATGTTCCTTTCTGCCCCCTTCTCGAGAGGGCGCTATTCGACGGGTCGATTCACGAACGGAGCTCGTTTGCCACGCAATGCGGCACGACGCTCCGGTGAATATGCGCACAGCACAGGGCTCGAGGCCGCTCTCATGTCGGGAGCGGCGCAAGGCAGAACGGTTGCACGCATGAGAAGAACCCTATCGAGCGAAACCTCCCGGGCGCGAGCGAATTACTCAGCGGCTGGGGATACGCGCACCAACCGGGACTGAGTGCACGGAAGTGCCATGCTCCGACGGGATCCCGTCGGAGGGGCCCAGTATTGTGCAAACCTGCCCACGATGCCTGGACCTACACTCCCCCACCGAATGCCAAGCCCAACAGATAGGTCGCTCCGGCCGCACCGTATCCGATGGCCAGTTGTCGCAGAGCACGTTTGACGGGCGGCCCACCGCTGAGCAGTCCCACCACCAGGCCGGTGCAGATCAGCGCTATTCCGACGAGGACGGCGGACACTGCAAGGGCCACATAGCCTTCGAGGCCGAAGAGATACGGCAGCACCGGGATGACGGCACCGGAGGCGAAGAAGCAGAAGCTGGCTCCGGCCGCGCCCAGTCCGGTGCCGATCGACTCGTGCTCATCGACATCGGGGGCCATGTCGTCGTCGGTGGGCAACAGCCGCAACACTTCCGACGCTTTGGCGTCGGCCTCTTCGTGTGTCATTCCCCGGGCTCGGTAGACCAAAGCCAGTTCGTTGGCGTCGACGTCGAGGTGTTGAACGGCGTCGCGCGCGGCGCTGTCCGGGGACGACGCTTCGAGCAACTCGCGTTGCGAGCGGACCGAGACGTATTCGCCCGCACCCATCGACAGTGCGCCGGCGAGGAGTCCCGCGAGGCCGGTGATCAGGACGATGTGGTTGGACACCCCGGATCCGCTGATGCCGAGTACCAGAGCCAGGTTGCTGACCAGGCCGTCGTTGGCACCGAAGACCGCGGCCCGGAACGTGCCGGACAGTCGATTGCGACCGCGCGCGGCCAGTGCCCTGATGACCTCGGCGTGGATCTGTTCGTCGGCCGTCATGGCCTCCGTCGCGTCGGCGTCGGTGGCGTACGGCGAGCGGGTTTCGGCGCGTTGTGCAAGCGCGAGTACGAACACCGACCCGAAGCGCCGCGCCAGCACCCCGAGGATTCGAGTTCGGATGTCACCTTTGAGCGGCATCCCGACGCGGTCGCCCAGCAGGTTTCGCCAATGCTGCTCGTGGCGGCCTTCCGCGTCGGCCAGCGCCAGCAGGATCCCGCGCTCCTCGCCGGTGCGTCGGCCCGCGAGGTCGCGATAGACAGCGGCCTCGGCTCGCTCGTCGGCGAGGTACTGTCGCCATCGCTTGACGTCTTTCGCCGACGGTGCCATCTGACTCATCGATCAAACGTACTGGGCTCCGCCCTCGTGCGCGTTTTGCGTACCTGGAAGGACGCAAAACGCGCACGACAGGGGGGTCAGCGAGGGTCGTACACCCCGGCCTGCACTGCCTTGACCAATCTCCGCGGCACCCTGAACTCTCGACCTCCGAAACGCACCGTCACCAGATCAGGGGAGACGGCTTTCCATTGCGCGCGGCGGCTTCGGGTGTTCGAGCGCGACATCTTTCTCTTCGGAACAGCCATGGTTCAGGCGTCCTTTCGGCTGCGGCGGCCGTAGCGCTTCTCGAATTTCTCGACGCGGCCCTGGGTGTCCATGACGCGGGCGGCCCCGGTCCAGAAGGGGTGCGATTCGGACGAGACGTCGACGACCACCAGCGGGTAGGTGTTGCCGTCCTCCCATTCGGTCTCGCGAGCGGACGTGACGGTGGATCGAGTGAGGAACTTGTTGCCGGTACTCGAGTCCTGGAACACGACCGGGTGGTAGTCGGGGTGGATGCCTGGTTTCATTCTGTGGCCTCTCGTGATTGTTCTGCGTACGGGGATTCGCTGCTCTCGCAGGGGTCTTCGTGCCACTGGCCGAACGGGTCGGTCCAGGACGCCCAGGCCGAGGGATCTGTCATTTCGTCGTCGGATACCAACGCCCACTGCAGAGTTCGGTCGATCTCGGTGGGGTCGGCCTCGTGAACGAGGATCACCAGCGAGGTGTCTCGATCACCGAACTCCTCGTCCCATCGCAGCGCCGCCATTGCTCGACGGGTGGCATCGACCTTGTCCTGTTGCTCCGATGTCATTGCGGCAAGCCACTTTCCGGCACTCGCGACGCGCAGGCCGCCGCCGGCCGATTCGATCCACAACGCTTCGTCCGGCTGAGTGGCGACCCACGCCCGTCCCCGCGCGGTGACGACACCGTCGAGCAATACGTCGATCGCCTCGTGCAACCGCTCGGGATGAAAGGGCCGAGTGGCCGAGAACTCGACGAGGGTGACACCGCAGTCGACGCTCAGGGGCGGCTGGCCCCTCAACAATGGCGAGTGCGCGTCGGTGATCGCACCGCGCCTGGCATCGGCGGGAACAGACGCGAGAAGTGCTGGACCGTCGACCATCGCATCCCGAGAAACCCAGACGACGGGCGCGTTCGGCGCCAACCGCGCCAGGACTGCGGCGAGCCGGGCACGTTCCCACGCGTCGACGTCGGGGCCCGCAGTGACGACGAGGGCATCGGCGTAGTCGACCTGCCCGACCACCAACTGCGCGACGGTTCGATCGTCGTCACCGCTGGCGACGATGCCGCGGTCGGCCATGGCGTCGTCACCGGTGGCGTCGGCCAACCAGGTTGCGGCGTCGAGGCAGTCGATCACAGCGTCGATGCGCACGTCACGCGAGGCCGGGCCGTCGATCTGCCCCACAATCCCCGCTACAACGACATTCTGGACTGCCCAGCACAGCGCCTCGGGCTCGAGCGCGGGGTCCGTCGCGAGCACGATGCGATCGACGTTGCTGCGGGTCGACAACGCACGCAGCAGCGGCAGCAGATCCTCGCGCAGCGTGCACGAGACGCATCCGTGCGCCAGTTCGAGGATGGTCTCGCGCGGGTTCTCCCCCGATACGGAGACCGTCCGACGCACAACGCCCTCGGTGACGCGGCTCAGATCGTGGCGGACCGCGACGGTCCCCGGCGCGAGCAGCGATGACACGACGGCGTCCATGGCTCCGGTCCAGCCGGAGACGAGGACCATCGGGGTTCGATCGTCCGGTGAGTTGTTCACGAGCACCCTTCTTCTCGACAACGATTGTCATTACCTGTGGATGCACGCTACATTCGTGAACACGCTTTGTCGAAAACGATTGTCATAACGGCAAGAAAGGAGTGCTCATGTCAGCGCACTGTCAAGTCACCGGCCGCACCCCCA
The DNA here is from genome assembly GCF_047782425.1 of Rhodococcus sp. 077-4. NCBI lineage: Bacteria > Bacillati > Actinomycetota > Actinomycetes > Mycobacteriales > Nocardiaceae > Rhodococcus > Rhodococcus sp. 077-4. The sequence goes on from NZ_JAJPWC010000003.1 coordinate 17,198, forward strand.
GCTTCGGAAAGTCGGTCTCGCACTCCCACGTGCGGACCAGCCGCCGGTGGGATCCCAACATCCAGCGCAAGACCTACTACGCACCCAGCCTCGGCCGACGCGTCACCCTCACCCTCTCGGCCAAGGGCATCAAAACCATCGATCGCGACGGCATCGACGCCGTGGTGGCCAAGATCCGCGCGCGAGGGGAAAAGATCTGATGGGCAAGAGCACCGACGTCCGGCCGATCGTGAAACTCAAATCGACCGCGGGTACCGGCTACACCTACGTCACTCGCAAGAACCGCCGGAACGACCCCGACCGACTGGTGATGAAGAAGTACGACCCGGTCGTGCGCAAGCACGTCGATTTCAGAGAGGAGCGATAGGTCATGGCCAAGAAGTCGAAGATCGCCAAGAACGAACAACGCAAGCTGGTCGTCGCTCGCTGGGCAACCCGTCGCGCGGAGCTCAAGGAGATCATCCGCAAGCCCTCGAGCAGCGATTCCGAGCGCGCGCAGGCCCAGGCGGCACTGCAGCGTCTGCCGCGCGATTCGAGTCCGGTACGATTGCGCAATCGTGACGCTGCGGATGGACGTCCGCGCGGTTACCTACGGAAATTCGGGCTGTCCCGCGTGAAGATGCGCGAGATGGCTCACCGCGGGGAGCTGCCAGGCGTCCACAAGTCGAGCTGGTAAGGGAAAAGGTAGAGATGGCAGTCAAGAGAGCACCGTCGAAGAAGGTCCGCGCAGAGGCAGGCCGTCGACCGAAGAAGAACCCGTTGAACGCCGCCAAGGTCACCACGGTGGACTACAAGGACATCAATCTTCTTCGTCAGTTCATTTCCGACCGCGGCAAGATCCGTAGCCGCCGGGTCACCGGGCTCACCCCGCAGCAGCAGCGCCAGGTCGCTGTCGCAGTGAAGAACGCTCGTGAAATGGCCTTGCTGCCGTTCACCAGCCGCTGACCCACACTTTTCACCAGAGAGGCCACGTAGCCATCGGCTACGTGGCCTTTCTGTCGTTCCACGAACCAGAGATGAGCACTGCGTAGATGTCCGGCGTTCTCGAGGGCTTCACCGTCATTTTCGTCGTCATCGCACTGGGTTACCTGCTCGCCCATCTGAAGGTGCTCGGCGAGCACGGCCAGTTCGTTCTCGGTCGTCTCGTCTTCTTCGTGGCGACACCTGCGTTGTTGTTCGTCACGTTGGCCAATTCCGATCTGTCGGTCATCCTCTCGCCCACGCTGGCCGTGGCCGGTGCCACGGCACTGCTGATCGGGACCATCTACTTCGTCATAGCGAAGCTCGTGCTGCGCAGAGATGTACCCGACGCGACCATCGGTGCCCTGGCCAGCTCGTACGTCAACTCCGCGAACCTCGGCATCCCGATCGCCGTGTTCGTACTGGGCGACGCGAACTTCGTCGCTCCCCTGCTGCTGTTCCAGATCATGATCTACACCCCGATCGCGGTGACCATCCTCGACATCTCGACCAAGATCGACGAGGTCTCGCTGATCAAGACCGTCACGACTCCGTTCCGAAACCCCATCGTGCTGGCCGGAGCTGCCGGCCTCGTCCTGTCGATCACCGGTTTCGAGCTGCCCGAGGCACTGATGCAGCCGTTCCAACTCGTCGGCAACCTGTCCGTTCCGGGTGCACTGCTGGCGTTCGGACTGTCTCTGTACGGGGCCCGAGTGCTGCAGAAGGGCGTCAGCCCGCGGCGGGACGTCGCCCTGGCCACCGTGTTCAAAATGGCACTGCAGCCACTGCTCGGCTACTTGATGGCCCGGTTCGTCTTCGGTCTCGACGGTCACGATCTGTTCGCCATCGTCGTCGTCTCGGCGTTGCCGACCGCCCAGAACGTCTTCGTGTTCGCCAGCCGCTACCAGCGCGGGGTGGTGCTCGCCCGCGACACCGCGTTCGTCACCACACTCGTCTCGATCCCCGTCATCGCGCTCGTGACCGTCTTCCTGGCATGACGAGAACACAAAGGTTCTCCTCAGCTCCCAGCGCTACTTTGGACTCATGAGGTTTCTCGCTGCAGGTGTCATGTTGTGCCTGCTGCTGGTCGGCTGCAGCACCGCCTCCGGTGGCGACGACGAGACGATTCCGACGAACGATTCCACCACCCCGGTCGGCCTCGTTCAGCAACCGAGCGCACCTCCGGTCCCCCACGAGGTTCCCGTCGGCGACGTCGGGACCATGTTCGAGCCGACTCCCAACCTCATCCGCGCCACCACCACCCCGTTCGAATCGTGGAGCCAGGTCTCTCCCAACACCATCGCGGTGCACTTCGTGACGGGCACCCCGGAGTGCTACGGGGCCGACGCCTCGGTCACCGAAACCGACACCACCGTCACCATCGAACTGCGGACCGGCACCAGGCCCGACGCGGCAGACAAGTCCTGCATCATGGTCGCCGTCTACGCCACCATGCAGATGACTCTGGCATCGCCTCTCGGTAACCGCACAATCCTGAATGCGGCCTGACCGCTACGCAGGTAGGGTCCGAGCGGTGAGCGATCAACTCCCAGACCGGGATCGAAGCCAGGTTCGCGCCGCCGACGCCGACAGAAACCTCGTCGCGCAGTTGCTCAGTGACGCCTTCGCGAACGGCCAACTCACCGTAAGCGAGTACGACGAACGCACCGCCGCGGTCTATCGGGCGAAAACCTACGGCGAACTCGACCTGTTGACCGGCGACCTGGTGCTGTCTCCCCCTCCCGCGACCGCGCCATCGGGTGGCTCCTCGAACGACCGCGTGATCGCGATCATGAGCGGTGCCGTGCGCAAGGGCGAGTGGACTCCCGCCGCACGCATCGACGCGTTCGCATTCTGGGGCGGGATCGAACTCGACCTACGCCGCGCATCGTTCACCACCGAGGAAACCACCATCAATTGCGTGGCCATCATGGGCGGCATTGAGGTCACCGTGCCGCCCGGAGTGAGCGTCGAAGTCCGCGGCATGGGCATCATGGGTGGCTTCGAACACGTCAGCGCGACGCATCCCGGCGCACCGCGCGTGATTATCACCGGCTTCGCCTTCTGGGGTGGCGTCTCGGTGGAGATCAAGGCCCCCGAGAAGTGATTCAGGAACGCCGACGCTTGAGGTAGTCGGTCACCACCGCGGCACCGAGTCCGTCCAGATCCGGCGCGATGACGCGTCCGCCGACTCGCTCGGCCATCTTGTCGACCACGCGCGCGAGGCCCGGATCGTCGCCGAGCCGGAAGATCGTCACCTGCGCACCGAGTTTCGCGACGGTATCGAGCTCGCGAACGGTCAGTCCCAGGGTCTTCGACGACGGCGGATAGTCGAAGTACGCGTGCCCGTCGGGTTCCAGATGGGCCGTCGGCTCGCCGTCGGTGACGATCAAGACCACGGGCTGCGCGTTGGGATGACGCCGCAGATGCCGCACCGCGAGCATCAGCGCGTGGTGCAGATTGGTGCCCTGATCATAGGCACCGTCCAGCCCGGCCAGCTCGGATGCAGTCAATGTCTGTGCGTGCCTACCGAATCCGATCAGTTGCAGATCGTCTCCGCGGAACCGGGTACTCACCAGGTGGTTGAGCGCCAGCGCTGTGCGTTTCATCGGCACCCAGCGGCCGTCCATCACCATCGAGAACGACGTGTCGACGAGCAACGCCACCGCTGCTTGGGTTCGCGTTTCTGTTTCGCTGATCTCGACGTCGGTCACCTGCAGCTGGACCGGAAAGCCCGATCCCTGTGCAGCTGAACGCAATACCGCATTGTTCACCGTGCGGGTCACGTCCCACGGTTCGGTGTCGCCGAACTCCCAGGCCCGCGATGCCCCCGTCGGTTCACCCATCGCACCGGCTTTGCGGGTGTCTCGCTCGCCGCCGCGTCGGGACAGTTTGCCTGCCACATCTTTCAGCGCCGACTGCCCCAGCTGACGCATGGCCTTGGGTGAGAGCCGCCATTGCCCGTCGGCACCCTTGTCCATGAAACCCTGCTGCTGCAGCGCCTTTTCGAGTTCCGAGAGCATCCTCGCATCGGCCGCCGCCTCGGGCCCGAGCTGTTTCAACAATGCGTCGGCGTCGATGTCGTCCAGTGCGGCACCGTTGTACTGCTGGGAGAGTTGATTTCCCAGGTTCTCGAGGTCCGCGATGTCCTGGAGTGCGCCGGTACCGTCGCCGAGACCCATGCCGTTCTCGCCGCGGAAGTTCTGCGAGCCGTCCCAGTCCTCACCGGGTCTGGCCTGCTGCAAATTCTGATCGAGCTGATCGAGCTGGCTCAGTAGATTCGAGTCGCCGAATGCCTGCTGTGCCAACGCATCGAGCTCGGCACGTTGCTCGGGGCTCAGCGAATTTCTCAGGCGTTGCGCCGCAGCCGCACGTTCTGCGAGGGAGTCGAGGAGTTCGTCGACGCTCTTCGGATTCTCCGGAAAGTGCTGACCGTGCTTGTCCATGAACTGCTCGAACTGCTCGTCGGTGTCCTCGCCCTTGTTGTGGGCGTCGAGCAACTCGTTGAGGTCTTTGAGCATCTCGCTGATGGCCTGACGGTCCTGATCGGTCGCACCTTCGAGGGCCTGCTTCATGCCCGCGAAACGCTGGTCGAGCATCTCGCGTCCGAGCAGGTCCTTGATCTTCTCGTAGTTCTCGCGCCCCTGCGGCGACCGCCAGTCGTAGTCCGAAAGCTCCTGCACCGCTTGGGCAGTGGACGGCGAGAGATCACCGATCTGCATCTCCTGGAACCGTGCGTCGTCGTCGAGGGCACGTGCCAGCGCCTTGCGTTCTTCCAGCACGGCCTGGTCGAGGAGCTCTCGCACTTCCTGCAAAGTGCCGTCGAGGTTGTTCTTCTTCAACAGATCTCGTCGACGCTTGGCGGCTTGGGCTGCCAGGTCGTCGAGCCCGCGCATGTTCTTCGTGCCGCGCCGCAGCATCTCCTGCAGCGCCCGCCGCGGGGACGCGCCCTCGAGCACGTCCTCACCGATGGCGTCGAGCGCCTCACGCAGATCCACCGGTGGCGCAAGGGGATCCGGACCGTCGTGGTATCGCCCGTATCTGGATTTCACCATCAGCTGTACACCGTCTGGCCGTCGTCGTCGGGGTCTTTGGAGATACGACGGGCGAGGTACAGGCCTTCGAGGGCGAGTTCGACGGCGGCTGCTTTCTCGCCATCCGACACTGCGTTCAGCCGCTCGTGGATGTCGCCGATGACCTCGACGTCGGGCAGCTCGTCGAGCAGAGCCTTGGCGGTGATGCGGTCGCCGGTGACGATCGGCTCACCCGTCTCGATTGCTGTCACCAGAGCGGCGAGGTTGATGCCGCCGAGATGTGCCCGGACGGTATCGGCGGTCGCGCGGCGCAGCATGTGCTCGAGCACCTCCATTTCTCGCCCTTCCTCACCCGACTCGAACTCGACCTTGCCGCGCAACACCTCGATGATGGTTCCCAGGTCCACCGGCCGGGCAACGGCATCCGCTTCGCCGAGAATTGCGGCCCGGTGAACGGCTGCGGCAGCGATGGTTTCGGCCGCTGCGATTGCGAACCGAGCGGAAACGCCCGAGCGCTGATCCACCGACGGCGACTCGCGCAGCAGTCGGGTGAATCGGGCCAACACCTCGAGCAGATACGCCGGAACCGTTGCCTGCAGATCTGCTTCCTGGTCGATGACGGCCACCTCGGCGTCGAGCTCGAGGGGGTAGTGCGTCCTGATCTCGGCCCCGAAACGGTCCTTGAGCGGGGTGATGATACGTCCGCGATTGGTGTAGTCCTCGGGGTTCGCGCTCGCCACGAGCATGACGTCGAGCGGCAGGCGCAGGGTGTAGCCGCGCACCTGTATGTCGCGCTCCTCCATGACGTTCAGCAGCGAGACCTGGATGCGCTCGGCGAGGTCAGGGAGCTCGTTGATCGCCACGATGCCGCGGTGGCTACGCGGGACGAGTCCGAAGTGAATGGTCTCCGGGTCGCCGAGACTGCGGCCCTCGGCGACCTTGACGGGATCGACGTCGCCGACGAGGTCTGCCACCGACGTATCCGGTGTCGCAAGCTTCTCGGCGTACCGCTCGCTGCGATGACGCCACTCGACGGGCAGGTCGTCGCCCAGTTCTTCGGCTTTGCGAATGCTGGCAGGGGTGATGGGCTCGTACGGATGTTCTCCCAGTTCGGCACCGGCGATCACCGGCACCCACTCGTCGAGCAGCAGATTCAGGGTCCGCAGCAGACGCGTCTTGCCCTGCCCGCGCTCGCCGAGCAACACCACGTCGTGACCGGCCAGAATCGCCCGCTCGAACTGCGGCAACACCGTCGAGCCGAATCCGACGATCCCCGGCCACGGATCTGTGCCGTCGCGCAACGCTTTCAGAAGATTTTCGCGCAACTCTTCCTTGATCGACCGCTGCCGATGTCCGGATGCCTTGAGTTCGCCGAGAGTGGAGATGCCAGGTTTGGTAGAGGTCACCGCTCCACGCTACGAGCGTTTGGCCGATGCTGCCACGGAGATCTGGGATCCGGTGTCCCGAGTTCTCAGTTGTGCCGCCCGAACAGGGAGGATTGCCTGCATAAGTGCGAACTCGCTAGACCGGAGCGCCTGCCTCACGCAGCTTGGCCCGAACTCGCCGGACAACTTCTTCGGGGCGAAGCCGCAGCTGCTCCGAGTTGACCCGCACGATCTGCCACGTGCACTGATGCAGGTCCTCGTACCGCTCGATGTCGCGGGTCCGCTGACGCTCGTCGAGCCAGTGCTGGACACCCTCGTACTCGACCCCCACCCGCCAACGCCTCCACCCGATGTCGATTCGCGCGACGAATCTGCCGTCACTGCTCCGCACCTCGATCTGCGTCTCGGGTGTGGGCAGCCCCGCCTCGATCAACAGCAGCCTGGTCCGAGTCTCCTGCGGCGATTCGGCACCACCGTCTGCGAGGTCCAGCGCCCTGAACAGTCGTCGGATCCCCCGCGTGCCCGGTCGATGCAGCGCATAGTCGCGCACGTTCTGCGCGCTCAGACGGGTTGCAGCCATCAACGAGTCGAGCCCGACCACATTCCCTGGCGGCGGAACCCAACGCCCGAGGTCGAAGGCGGTTCGCACTGGCGTCGTCACAGCCAGACCGCCGAGGGTGAGCACATCACCGTCGTCGAACGAGTCGTGGTGAATTCTCAGTCCGGGCAGTTGATGTGACCTGCCGGCCGCGAGCACACTCGGGGGTGCAGTCGAGTCGATCCATTTCGCACCATGGACCGCCGCTGCTGAAATACCTGCGATCACTGCGCCGTCGCCGACGCAGATCGATGCGGCGATGGCCATCGTTCGGGCATCGCGAGCCGTGCCCTTGCAGACGTAGGTGTCTCGAAAGACCCTCGTGTAGTCGCGGCTCAGCTGGTGTCTGCTGAGAGCACCCGAGCGCATCGCCTGCGAACCCCGGAACGGCCCGACCTGAATCCCCATCGGTCAACACTGGCAGGGCAGACACCCCTGAAACGGCCTGCTCAGCGATCTGTGGATAACTTTCTACCTATCCACAGATCGCCGAACTCGCAGTTGTGCAGCCGAAAGTGGGGTAAGGGGCTACACAACTGCGAGTTCGGCGTCAGGCACTAGTGCGCGAAGTGTCGCGAACCCGTCAGATACAGCGTCACGCCCGCATCCTGTGCAGCGGCGATCACTTCGTTGTCGCGTACCGAACCACCAGGCTGCACAACGGCTTTGACGCCTGCACTCATCAGCACCTGCAGGCCGTCGGGGAACGGGAAGAACGCATCCGAGGACGCCACCGAACCGACGACGCGGTCACCGGCCCGCTTGACGGCGAGGTGGGCAGCGTCGACGCGGTTGACCTGGCCCATTCCGACGCCGACCGACGCGCCGTCGTGGGCGAGCAGGATCGCGTTGGACTTGACGGCTCTGCCTGCGCGCCAGGCGAATTCGAGATCCTTCAAAGTCTGCTCTTCGGCAGGCTCTCCCGCGGCGAGTGTCCAGTTGGCCGGATTGTCGCCGTCTGCGTCGAGCACGTCCCGCTGCTGCAGCAGTGCGCCACCGGAAACAGGCTTGAGTTCGACACCGGAGGTGGGCGGCGCAACAGCAAGCAGGACGCGAATGTTCTTCTTGCGCTGCAGTACTCCGAGTGCTCCGTCGGCGTAGGACGGCGCGATGATGACCTCGGTGAAGATCTCGGCCACCTGCTCGGCCATCTCGACGGTGACTTCACGGTTGGCTGCGATGACGCCGCCGTATGCGCTCACCGGATCGCAGGCGTGCGCCTTGCGGTGCGCCTCGGCGATGTCCGCTCCGACGGCGATGCCGCACGGGTTGGCGTGCTTGATGATGGCGACGGCGGGCTCGGCGTGATCGAACGCGGCACGCCACGCCGCATCGGAATCGGTGAAGTTGTTGTACGACATCTCTTTACCGTGCAACTGCTCAGCCTGCGCGATGCCTGGCGCAGCGGACGAGTCCACGTACAGTGCCGCCTTCTGGTGCGGGTTCTCGCCGTAGCGGAGCACGGCCGAGCGGTCCCAGGTTCCGCCGATCCACTGCGGGAACACCGTCTCGGTGTCAGGGGTGAGCACGCTGCTCATCCACGACGCCACCGCGACGTCGTAGGCAGCCGTGTGCTGAAATGCCTGTGCGGCAAGTGATGTGCGCTCGGCAAGGGTGAATCCACCACCGGAGACGGCCGTCAGCACGTCCGCGTAGCGAGCCGGATCGACGACGACGGCAACCGACGGATGGTTCTTGGCCGCGGCACGCACCATGGACGGTCCGCCGATGTCGATCTGCTCGACGCACTCGTCCGGAGTAGCGCCGCTGGCGACGGTCTCGGTGAACGGGTAGAGGTTCACCACGACGAGCTCGAAGGCCTCGATGCCCAGTTCCTCGAGCTGCGAAAGATGTTCGGGCTTACGGGTATCGGCGAGCACGCCGGCATGCACGCGCGGATGCAGAGTCTTGACGCGTCCCTCGAGGGTCTCGGGGAATCCGGTGAGGTCCTCGACCTTGGTGACCGGGATTCCGGCGTCGGCGATCTTGCTCGCCGTCGATCCGGTGGACACCAGAGCGACGCCTGCGCTGTGCAAGCCGGTCGCCAGTTCGATCAGTCCGGTCTTGTCGTAGACGCTGACCAGCGCGCGGCGCACTGCTTTACGTTCACTCATCGGATTATCTGAGCCTTTCGTCCATCGGAGGTGACACCTTTGGCGGCCACGGCTGCGACCACGTCGACCAGCAACCGTCGCTCCACAGTCTTGATGCGTTCGTGCAACGCGGATTCGTCGTCGCCGTCGAGAACCGGAACGGCTTCCTGCGCCAGGATCGGCCCGGTGTCGACACCGGAGTCGACCAGGTGAACCGTCGAACCGGTCAGTTTGACGCCGTGGCGCAGTGCGTCCCGGACGGCGTGCGCGCCGGGAAACGACGGCAGGAGTGCGGGGTGAGTGTTGACGATGCGTCCGGCAAAGGCGTCGAGAAAGGCCGGACCGAGTATTTTCATGAACCCGGCGGTGACGATCAGATCCGGCTCGAAGCGCAGTACGGAATCGGTGAGCGCGCGGTCCCAGGCCGATCGATCGGCGAAGTCTCGCAGGGCGATACGAAAGTGCGGGATCGCGGCATCGGCTGCATGATGCGCGGCATCGCAGTCGCGGTCGACGCCCACCGCAACGATGCGCGCAGGATAGTTGTCGGCGGCAGTCGCGGCGATGAGCGACTGCAGGAGCGAGCCGGTCCCCGATGCGAGGACGACGACCCGCGCGGGTGTCTCACGCAAGGCAGTCAGCGCACTACTCCTGAAATATCGAGGGGGATGGTTCAGCCAGCGGAAAGCCTAGTCGCTGCTCCCCCGACCCCTACCGGGCAGGTCCGTCCTGATCCCCGGGCGGGGCGACGATCTCGGCGTCCAGCGGTTCGTCGGTGTCGGTTTCGACGGTAGCGTCGGGTTCCTCGGTAGGGGGCTCGTCGGCAGGAGGTTCGTCCACGACCTCCGCCTCGACGACGTCCTCGACCTCTTCGGCCCTCTCCGGCTCGGCGGGGGCCGCTTCGATGGCCAACTCGGCCGCCGGTATCGGTGCGGGTTGGGGCTCCTCGCGTGCCGGCTCGGGAGCTGCTCGACGCCACATGACGACGGCGGCCGAGGCCGACCCGACGACGCCCAACCATGCGAACGTCAGCAGCCCGAAGCTCCACACGGTCACTTCGACGGTTCCGAAGGTGCCGAGGTTGCCACCCGCGGCGTATCCGAGCAGCGCTGCCAGCCCTCCGGTGACAGCTGCGACGGCCCACACGGAAGACAGCGCAACCTGGATGTCGACGCTGCGAATCGCGCAATCGCGGCCGAGCAGCAGACCCGCACCGATCGGTACGACGAGCATCACCACCCAGATCGTCTGGGCCGCCCCTTCGGGAAGAACGGCCAGGATCGGCAACGGCGGGAGTGGTCCGCCCGTCGTAGAGAACAGGCTGACCGACGCGTCGCCGAACCCGGCCGACGAGCCGGTGGCCACCGCGAGGGCGCCGACGATGACATTGGGGAGGTAGAGCACCGACAGCACGGTCAGCCCGAGCATTCCGAGAACGTCGCGTCCGCTCTCGACCAGTGCGCCTGCGGTCTCCCACGAGGCGAGCAGGGAAAGCAGCACGACGGCCGCGCCGCCTGCCGCGAGGATCGAGATCGCGCGCACGAACGGCGCGACGAGTGCGCGCACCCACTCCGGAAGCCCGCGGCGGATCACCAGTGAGTCCCACCGAGCGAGGATCAGGCCGGTTCCCGATGCGGCCGCGTGCACGCCTGCCACCCAGGAGAAGGCAACGAGTGCGTTGGGGCTCGACAGTCCGATGACGGTTGATGCATCCTTGGCGACGGCCAGGGCGATGGCGGTGACGGCGAGTGGGCCCGCCATCGAGGCAGCGAACACCCACCGAACGACGCGACGATCGGTCTCGGCATCGACGGCACGGTGGACGGTACGGGCAACGGACCAGCCGATGATCAGTGTCGGCAGGAGCGGTGCGACGCCGAGCGACGTACCACCGATGGTCAGGGGGACCAGGTGCACGGCGAACCAGGACCCGGCGATCGCTCCCAGGGTTCCGGTGAGATCGCTGTTGACCGACACGAGGGTGACCAACGCCAGAGTCGTCGCAATCACGACAATCAGCCCAGAGGTCTTGAACGCCACTGCGGCGAGCATGCGCGACTGATCGGGCGTCGGCCCGGTACCGACGCGGGCAGTCCGCGCGGCCGCGCGTCGAGTGTCTCGGTTCAATAGATCGCTCATCGCAACGAGAGTCGCATCAACTCCGCGGCGCGCCGGTCAGGCGCGCCGCGAAGTGACATGTGACCTGAGAGATTCAGTCGCGCTTCTTGTCGTCCTCTGCCGGAGTGGCACCGAACGCCTGAGTCGGTGCGCCGTACGGCGTCGACTGCTCACCGGATTCCGGCTCGCCGGACGTCGCCGGCGGCTGGCCGTATCCCGACGATTGTCCGTACTGGTACTGATTCGGCGGGTAGGCCTGCCCGGACGCAGGACCGCTCGGACCGGAGTACGGGGGCGGCGAGTAACCACCCTGCGGCGCGGTGTTCGGGTTGGACTGTCCGTACGATGGCTGACCCGGGTTGTAGGAATGTTGGCCCGATGACTGACCGCTCGGCGCTTGCCCGCTGAGCCCCTGACCGCTGAGTCCTTGACCGCTGGGACCTTGACCGAAGTTCGACGACGTCCCCTGGGGCTGTCCGTACGACGGCGGGTTCCCGTATGCCTGGGGCTGCGACGGTCCCCCGAACGAGGTCGTCGGCGCGTTGTACGGGTTCTGCTGGCCGTATCCGGACTGCTGGTTCTGGTTGCCGTACCCGGCCGGCTTGGGTGCCGGAGCCTTGACGATGCCTGCATCGAGCAGCAGTGCCACCACGGCCGCGGCTGCCTGGACGAAACCGAGGACGAGTACCAGAATTGCGCCGATACCCAGCGAGCTGGTGGTGCTGGCGAACTCGTTGCCGTCTTCGCTCGGAAGACTGAACGACTGGAACACCAGCACGAGCAAACCGGTGATCGCCAGGGCGGCCACGACGGCGTGATTCCTGGCATCCTTCTGCAGCAACGAGGCACCCGCGATCAAGCCTGCTGCGAGCAGCAGAGCAACCGACACGGCGCTTCCGCCGGCCGCGAAGAACGAGGTGCTGAACGTCGTCTGGATACTGCTCGGCAGTTCCTGCGAGGAGCTGACCTCCGCGGTGACGAGGTCGAGCAGGCCGAGCAGGAAGTTGACGATGCCGAGACCGAGGATCACGAACGTGAGGATCTTCGGCAGGTTCGCCAGCCCCGATCCACCCGACTTCGACTGCGATGCAGCAGAACCCGGAGCGGACGTGCCCGGCACCGGAGGGCCGAACGGATTGGACACGGACGGCTGGTGGAACGGCTGATTCTGGGCTGATTGACCGCGAGGATCGGGCGGCGGCTGATTCGACTGTGGTTGATTCGGGGAGGACGACGGCCCGTAGGACGGCCCACCTCCGCCGTAGCCACCAGAGTTGGAGCCCCCTGATTCAGGGCCGCCGGGCGAGTAGGTCATCGCGTCTCCTCATCGGTGATGGTCCGCAACCCAGGTCGGTCGGATCCTTGCAACTCACGCTACTGCACGGACCCGACCGATCGGAGGGCCGAAGGTCAGCGAGCTGCGACGAGCTCCTGCTCGTTCGACTCGGCCGCCTCGAGCTCGCGAACGAGCGGCAACACCTTTGCGCCGAAGTACTCGATCTCCTCCTGGAAGTGCAGGAAGCCACCGAGAATCAGGTCGACGCCATGCCGCCGGTAGGCGACGATTCGCTCCGCCACCTGCTCCGGGGTGCCGATCAACTGGGTCTTGAACCCGTCGTTGTACTGAACGAGGTCCTCGAACGTCGAGTCTGCCCACATGCCCTTGCCGTCCTTGGTGGAGGACCCGGCCTGCTGTACTGCTCCCCTGAATCCTTCGACGGCAGGCTTGTTGGCCTTCTCGATGATCTCGCGCAGTGTGTCTCGCGCTTCCTTCTCACTGTCTCGCGCGATGATGAACCCGTTGAGTCCGAACTTGACCTCCCGCTGGTGATCACGAGCGACGCGTCGCAGATTGTCGAGCTGCTCGGTGACGCCGTCGAAATCCTTGCCGTTGCTGAAGTACCAGTCCGAGTACCGTCCGGCATTCTCCTGCGCCGCAGACGAATTGCCGCCTTGGAACAGCTCGGGGTTCGGTCGCTCGGGGGTGTTGAGCGGCTTCGGCTTGAGGGTGAAATCGTGGATCCGGTAGAAATCACCTCGGAAGTCCACGTCGTCCTCGGTCCAGATCTTGCGCAGCACCTGCAGGAATTCCGCACTGCGACGGTATCGTTCGTCGTGCTCGAGCCACGGTTCACCGAGGTGAGTGAACTCGTCCTTGAACCAACCACTGACGACGTTGACGGCGAACCGGCCGTTGGAGAGGTGATCGGCAGTGGCGCCGAGCTTGGCGAGCACCGCCGGCTGCCACAGCCCGGGGTGCACTGCCGCAATCACTTTGAGCCGTTCGGTGGCCAGTAGCAGTGCGAGCGAGAAGCTCGTCGACTCGTGCTGGAACTCGGCCCCGTAACTCGCCTCGTAGCGAACCTGACTCAAGGCATACTCGAAGCCGTTGTTCTCTGCCGTCTGCGCGAGCTTCTTGTTGTACTCGTAATCCCAGCTGGTCCGCTGCTCGATGGTGCTGGTCACCAACCCACCCGAGACGTTGGGTACCCAGTACGCGAACTTGATTGCGTCGGCGATCTTTTCGGTGCTCATGGTTCTCCCTTTTCGAGCTTGTTCTACGAGTACCAGGTCGGCTCGGGCAGCTCACCTGTGAGTACCCAGCGTCCGACCTCGCGTCGCTTGTAGGCAACCGGATCGTGCAGCGTGTGCGTACGGACGTTGCGCCAGAAGCGGTCGAAGCCGTACTTGCTGGCCGTCGCTCGCGCGCCGAGCGCCTCGAACACCGTCGAAGTGATCTCGAGCGAAACCTCTGTGGCGCGTGCCTTGACTGCGGCGACGCGCACCTCGTGGTCGCCGCGCTCTTGGGCGGTGACGTTCCAGGCGTTGTCGTGAATCTTCTGTCCTTCCAACGCAACTGCGTCGGCGAGAGCTTCGACGGCCCAGAGCTTGGAGGTCAGGTCACCGTAGATGTCGATGATGTAGGGCTCGTCGACGGCCTTGTCCACGGTGCTGTGCAGCCAGGCGCGGGTCTTGTCCTTGGTGTACGACGCAGCTTCCTCGAGGGCACCCCTCGCGATCCCGAGGTAGAAGTTGACGAACACCAGCTGGATGGTCGGGACGTTGAGGGTGTTGTAGACGCGCGGCTGGAAGGCCTTGTCCACGAACCCTGCTGCGCTCGCCCAGTCGACGCGCACCTTGTCGACGGTGACGCTGCCGCTCTCGGTCTGACGCTGGCCGATGTTGTCCCAGTCGTCGTGAAAGGACAGACCCTCGATGTTCGACGGCACGATCGCGAAGACGTGGTCGGTGCTGCCTTCGAGTGCACCTTCGAGCACGGTCACATCGGAGACGCGGCTGCCGGTGGAGAAGGTCTTGGAACCGTCGAAGACGATGGTCTCGCCCTCATCGGTGACAGCGACGTCGTTGTCCCGCGGGTTGACGGCTCCGCCGAAGAACCACTTGTTCTTCGTCGCGTCGGCCTCGACGGCCTCGATCTGCTCGGGGGTGCCGACGAGGCGGGCAGCCCAGAACCAGAGCAGGTGGTATCCCAGCAGCTGGCCGATCGAACCGTCGGCCTTGGACACGGTGCGAATCACCTGGTAGGCCGTCGGCCAATCCTGGCCGCCGCCACCGTGTTCGACGGGGCCGAGCAGCGTGACGAGTCCGGCGTCCTTGAGGAGCTGCACCTCGGCGGTGGGGACCTCGCGGCCCTTGTCGCGAGCAACTGCATCGACCGCGAGGAGTTGAGCTACCTCACCTGCGCGAGAGATCCACCCGGCGGCGGTGGTGGGGGCGTCGGGCCAGGACTTGGCGAGGGCACGGTTTTCTGTGGTTGTCATGATGCTCAGTGAAGTCGTGCGCCGAAGCAATGACCACACTTCGATTCAGCGTGATTTCAAGAGCTGCGTTCGGTCCGTAACACACCCCGGAAAACTACTTCGTGACAGCTATGCAGAATTTGTAACGCTTTGCCGGCACACCAGTTAGTGTGGCGTACATCACACATTGGCTGCCGGTTCGCCCGCCTTCCCCTAGGACGTCACCATGCGCAAGACCCTTCTCGCCACCGTCGCCGTTGCCGGCGCTCTGGCCGCCGCCGTCATCTCACCTGCGGTATCCAACGCTGTCCCCACCAACGTGACCTTCACCGTCGCGGGCGGGGCACTCACCATCACGGCTCCGACAGACCAAGCGCTGACCGTGACCGGAAATACGGCGAGCGGAGGAATCACCCCCGTAGTCGTGTCCGACCAGCGACTGGGGATCAACGGCTGGACCGCATCGGCGATCAGCTCTGCATTCGACAAGCCCGCACCGGACGCGGCATCCATTCCCGCTACGGCAGTGACCTATTCGGCACCGCTGCTGCCTGCACGCACGGGTGTTTCCACGGTTGCCGGAGTACTGGTGCCTCAGACCATCGATACCACCAAGCCCGTCGTGACCGCGACAGCGGTCGTCGGCGCAAACACCGCCACGTGGACCGGCACCGTCTCTGTCGCGCTGCCGAGCAACGTCGTGGCCGGCAACTACACGGGCATCGTCACGCATTCGGTGGCTTGATCTGTACATGTCACTTCATCGGGGATTGACTGCCGGAGTCCTGACACTTCTGACGTTCGCTTCGGTGTTCGTCACGCAGGCTCCGGCTGCAGCTCAACAGCCGACCGAACCGGCACCGGTGGGCAGCGTCGGTATACGACTGCTCGAAGCGCCGGTGTCCCTCCAGGACGACCCACGAGCGTTGGCGTACATCATCGACAACCTGGCTCCTGGTACGACCATCACCAGGCGTATCGAGGTCAGCAACAGCACCGATCGAGAACAGCCGGTCACCCTGTATCCCGCTGCCGCATCGATCGGAGCAGACGACGCCGGTTTCGAGGTGGGCGACGACCGTGCCGTCAACGAGCTGACGACGTGGATGTCGGTGGTGCCGACGGACTTGACGCTTGCTCCTAGTTCCGCGGCAGAAGCGGTTGTGACCGTTGCGGTTCCACCCGACGCCCCCGAAGGTGAGCAGTACGCCGTCGTGTGGGCGCAAACTGCGGGCGCTCCAACAGGAACCGGTATCCAGAACGTCAGCCGCGTCGGTATCCGCACCTACCTCTCGGTCGGTCCGGGAAACGGACCGGCCGCCGATCTGGAGATCGGCGATGTCAGCGCGGCGCGCACCGACACGGGTGCACCGGAAGTACGAGTCGGAGTCACCAATACCGGCGGCCGCGCCCTCGATCCGCGGGGCACGGTGGAGTTGTCCGGTGGCCCCGGCGGAATCTCGGCTGCGCCTGCGCAGGGTTCGGGCGGATCCATCGCGCCCGGTCAGTCGGGGAACGTCACCTTCACGCTCGATGCGGCTCTTCCGGCAGGGCCTTGGCAGGCAGAAGTGACGATCACGAGTGGCCTGGTGAACAAGACGTCCAACCTCGAGGTGACTTTCCCCGAGCAAGGCTCGGTCACTGCAGAAAGTTCGGCACCGGAGGCGGGTACGCCGGTGTGGATCTGGGCGGTCGTCGCGCTGCTGATCGTCGCCGTCGCGGCAGTCCTTCTCATGGCGATTCGGCGACGAAAGACCACCTGACATGCGACGTCTAGCAACGGCGGTCGGATTGGCAATGGTTCTTGCGGTCACTGCCAACCCGGTTGCATCGGCTCAGCCCTCCCCCGAAACACCCACTATTGGGTGCGCGGCGGACGCGACGCCGACGACTACCCCCGTTCCGGCCGACCCGACCACCACACCGATGCCGACGGTCGAATGCACACCCCCTGCCCCGATCGTCACCAGCACAACCACACCCGCAACCACAACGGCGGAGACAATCGAGGCGCCGACCGTACCGACGACCACCACCGCCACAACAGTTCCGACGACCACAACAGTTCCGACGACCACGGTGACCTCCGAGCCGACAACCTCGTCAGCGACGATCACGGATTCGACGACCACGGATTCGTCGCCCACCACCTCGGCAACCGCGACGCCGACGTCTCCGATAGCGACCACCCCGATCAGCTCTGCCGCATCACCTCAGCCGGCCGCACGCGCCGCTGCAGCACCTGCTGCGAGCTTGCTGAACATTCAGGCGAACAGCGGGCTGATCGGACAAGCAGGTCAGGGTGCGTTGACTCCGGGGGTGCCGTGGACCGGGAACATGAGCCTCAGCGTGGTCGACGTACTCAGCAATTGGACGTCGACGGTGAGCCTGACACCGTTCCGAGGGAGCAACACTGGCAGGACGGTGACACCGGTCGCGTCCTACTCCGCTCCCGAGTCCAACTGCCTGCTTCTGTTCGCGAAATCCCCGGGCGTCAGCAACGTGCCGCTGTCGGCTACAGCCGTCAACGCGAAAACCGGTGGGGGCGTAGCCTGCCTGACCAGCTGGACAGCCACGGTAAACATCTTGGTGCCGAACAGCGGACTGCTCGCCGACACCTACACCGCCACCCTCACTCATTCGATCTACTGAGCAACGGTCAACCGCGCAGGATCGTCTCCATTTTCTTACCTTTGGCGAGTTCGTCGATCAGCTTGTCCAGGTAGCGGATTTTCTGCATGAGGGGGTCTTCGACGTTCTCGACGCGTATTCCGCAGACCACTCCGGTGATCAATGTTGCGTTCGGATTCAGGTCCGCGACGGCGAAGAAGTCGTCGAACGTCGTTTCGGACTGGAGATGACGGTCGAGGGCCGGCTGGTCGAATCCGGTGAGCCAGCAGATGATCTCGTCGACCTCGGCTTTCGTCCGGCCTTTTCGCTCGGCCTTGGTGACGTAGTGCGGATAGACCGAGCTGAAGGCGGTGGTGAATATCCTGTGCACGATGGTCAATCTAGACCCCTTCGCGTAGATGTGACATTGCACCGCCCACACGCAAGCAGTGGTCCATCGACGCGAACCGGGGCATAACGATTCCAAGATTTCGCGCGCGAGGGCAGCAGTCTCGGACGGCGTCTTGCCGACCTTGACACCTGCAGCCTCGAGTGCGTCCTTCTTGGCCTGCGCCGTTCCCAGCGAACCGGAGACGATGGCACCTGCGTGGCCCATGGTCTTGCCCTCGGGAGCGGTGAAGCCTGCGACGTAGCCGACGACCGGCTTGGTCACGTTGGCCTCGATGTAATCGGCTGCACACTCTTCAGCGTCGCCACCAATCTCACCGATCATTACGATGACCTTTGGTGTCGGGATCCGCCTCGAACTCGAAAGAGCAATTAACCCCGATGCCTGTCAGTCACGCTAGAAAATGGCTTCAAACGCCTTTTCGTCGACCCGAAAAACATTCCCACGGAATGACGAACCAGGATCGGTTTTGACGCCTATACAAATCGAGCCTTTGGCAATAACCGAGTGGAGATTCGTGCCGTCGTACTGAAGCGATAGAACACGTGATGAACCCATGCCACCATCACGCAATTCACCGACAACCACATCGCCACGTGATATTTTAGCCCGGTTTTCCAGCTTGAAAGCATGCACGTCGATTTTGTGGTAATAATTCTCAACTTGAGCGATTTCTACAAAGCAAGGAGAACTTACGACAAGCTGGCGAGCATAATATTCAAATATTTTGAAGCACAGCTGTTCCACGACGCCAACATAGGTGCGGAGCACCGCTCGGTCTAAGATCTCCGACTCATAGGAGTGGGCTACCGTGTTTCGGCGGCTGATAAAATCATCCAAGAAATTCTCAAGATCGTTATGCACCCCCAAAAGCTCGCCCCAAGATTCTGTCGAATACAGCTTCGATTCAATTTGATCCAACTGAACGCCGAGACGCGCCAAACCTTCACGAAGAATATCAATCCTTAGGTTCGAGGCACGTTCACGCATGACCACTGGACTTAAACGGTAGTCCACAGCCGCGTCCAGACAACTAACGAGAGCACGAGCAATCTCATCCGCATCATCTTTGGTCACCCTTCCGGAAATCGAACCTCGACTTAGCAGGTTCCGCGCTGCGGTGTCGTGGTGCTTTTTTACAGAATCAGGCAATGATTCATACACGGGAAAGAACGACCGAGCCTCATCAGCGTAATGTGTGAATAAGGAGTCAATAAACTCTTCCAAAGCAGCTGAAGTGCTAATTAAGACACCGGCATAAATTGACTGACGCCAGCCTATCAATCGCGTCGCGCTATTTAGCAGCTTCGACTCGGCGTCCATGAACTGGGAAATGTCACGAAGACGCTGGCTTGTGCGGTCTAATATGTACCTCATTCTACCGTGTACCTGATTTTGTCAAATGGGTATCGACATAACGAAGAAGCAACTTATTCCGGGCATCGACGTCCGAAGCATTCACACGCCGCCCATCCATGACACGTTCGTTCGACGAGTACAGCGATTCACGACCCTCTGCTAAAGCAGAGGCATTCTGCAGCAATTCGCTGGAATAATCGATACGTTGCGAAATCGCAAACATCAACGGCTCGTAAACCACAACGGTAGGCTCCGTAATCCATACCCAACCTGAATGCCGCTTCCGGTAGAGCCAAAACGCCGATTCGCCGAAAATCTCAAATATCAACCTTGCGGTCTCCAAAAAAAGCTCGCGCAGTTGCGAAATCAAAACTGGACTAAAGTTGTTTGCGGAGCGAAGATACGAATCTAAGTACTGCCGTTGATTCTTCGTAAGTCGACCAACTCGTCCGCTTCGGCGCTGTCGGTAGGCAAAAAAGCGCAAAACTAGTTCCACATCATACATTGACCGAACTCGTGAAACCTGCGACCGCCCTGATGGTTCTGATACGGCCATAGAATCATCGCCAAAACCCCACATCTGCACGAAAGCATTAGTGCCGGCCAGTTCCGTACAAAGATCGTTCATTGGCCCTGCGAACAATGCGTTCCGCGACTCCTGCGGTGTCAAATCTACGCCGCCACTATTGATACGCTCGAATACGAGTTGTTTCAATTGGCTAGCCTCTTCCGGCGACTTGCCAGTTTCATGGAGCAATATTACCGCACTAAGATAACGGCGATCGATCGTTCTCTGATCGCGCTCGGGAAGCTCGGAGTATTTTTTCTCATTCAGATCTGAAAGCACCTCAAGGCCCTCAAGGCTATACACGCCCCCGTAAAATTCTCGGATCGCTGTTAGACGCTGCAAGCCATCCATAACCTCGAACTGGCCGAGGTCTGACTCGTATAAAAAGATTGGGGGGATTGGCACATTTAGCATGAATGACTCGATCAGTCTGGACCGTCGCTTATCGTCCCACCGATGGCGTCGTTGGAAGTCAGGTGTTAGATTCCAGGTGCTCCCCGCAACCAGATCTGGAATCTGAACTACTTGATAGCGAGCTTGCTCTGTCACGATACGGAAGTCACGCCCAATCTTCTGTTCCCAAGATTGATCGAGATCGACGAGTTCTCCCTCCAGCAATGACGTGTCATCTACGGGAACGTCTTTGGCCATCGTGTACCTCTCCTCGGTTATAACACCTTCTGAGCCGGGGTAATGCCGCGAGAAAGAACTATTCGTCCAGTAGTTCCGCAATTGCGCGGTTAGTGAGTCTCTCGACGTTCGACAAATCTGCACTGCTGCCAAGATCGACACCTTGCAGCAGGGTTCCCCTGACTACCGAGCGTACGTCCCCCCGACCCACCTTTATATCGGAGTCAAGAAGTGTCTTCAGACGAGCCAATGCTCTTTCGTAAAGAAGTTCGACACTGTCCCACTGAGCGGTCACGAACGTTCGCTTACGGCAAACGACGATACTATCCAGATTAAACGGCTCCAACGCGCCCAACTTAACAACACTGCTACTCATCTCGCCTTTTATTGGCTGAATTGAGGTCACTACGATCCCTGCTTGATGGAGAGACTTGGTCAATTCGACCCAACCTAGCAACTTCGAATGGTGAAAGGTGAACGCTATCAAACCGTCGTCGCGAAGAACTCGTTCACATTCCATCCAGATTGGATAGACTGCTTCCCCGAATGCGTGTGCGCTATTCTGCTGCACCTCTTTTGGGTTTCGCGTACTGTTCGCTTTAGTCGGGTACTCTTCGTGTGGCCCGATCTGCCGCAACCAAGCGTGGAAAAAGTCAGCTAATTCGGCGTAGTTGACACTGTCCACGTATGGAGGATCCGTCAACACGAGATTTACGGACTTGTCTGGAATATCTGTTGAGGCTGAGTCACCAGTCGAGATATATACGGCTGATTCTTTGCGATCCTCAAACGACTCCCAATCGGTCACAATAGTCTTATCAATAGGGTGACTGCGGTCGGATACTTTTGCAATCTTATCGTCGTCTATAACGATGTCGACTGGCCTGATTTTGTAGTCGTACGCCCTACCCAGACGACTCTTCATCAAGGATGAGAATCCCCCCGAAGAACCCAAGACGCCCCAGGGGTTCGCTTCGATTGGAGTTCTCTCTGGCCGTAACACATGATTGGCGAACATGCCTCGTACAGCACCCGTTCCTTCGCCTTTATAAGTTGTGAAGCGGTTGTTGAACTCCAGTGACCCCGAAAATAAAGTCGCCATTGCTTCGCGCTCGGGACTGTGCGGCGTGATATCCCTTATGGAGGTTGCTATTTTGGAAAGGCTGACCAACTGCCGTGCATTAAAAAACTGATCCCAAAATCTAAAGTTCCATTTGAGGGGCTGTCGAGTATTTACCCCGTGCCGTAGCTCGCCTACTGGGAGAACAGCGGATTCTTCAAGTGTCTCCAGATGGCTCTGGGAACGCTCATACAGCTTGCGGTCCCACTCGGTTATTGGCTCATAGACCCGTTTCCCATCCGGATTCCCAACCAGTTTCGCATACATTTTATAGTTTGGTATGTTTCCATTTAACGCATCGATTACCGATGTTTGGTGGTGATTTCGGCAAGTCATTGTCGCGCCAGATACGGGCCCATTGCGAATAAAAGAATGCCCGTTTGGGCACTGAGCCTTCACGAAATCAAAGTTCTCCTGTGATATGGCTAGACATTCAGGGCAGACTACCTGCACAGCCGGGCGTCTAGCAGTGTAAGCGTGCCTGGCGTATGTAGTCCTACTCAGAAGGTTGACGTCGTCTTCGCACACGGGACACTTAGTGGTTGCGACCCAGAAAAAGTATAAGATCGGACGGCCATCTTCGGCACTGTAAAGTTCTGATATGAACGGTCTACACGCGTCTTCCACAATTTTAAAAGACGTTTCTAAATCTTGCTGATCCCAACTTTGTAGCGCTTGCCGCTGCACGAGCGACGCAACTGGGTTTATATCGAAAGATATGGCCTTAGCGCCGCACTTAACTGATTCAACCGCTGTAGTGCCCGATCCTGCGAATGGGTCGAAGACGGTAATATGCGAAAAGTTTCCTTTTTTAGAAAAGACTGACATTGCATCGGATGAAGTCTCAACAAGCGACGACACAAGCATGGCCCTAAAGACACCACCTAGGCGCTTTGCCCACCATTTATGCGTGCTAGTTGCCGGCCGGTACAGCTCTTTTCTCCACGACTCTACTTGGGCTAGCCGGCTGAATTCTAATGCGGGAAAATCGAACTCCAGCGCAGTTCGACTCGGCACCGAGTTCGGCTGACCGACGGCTGCTGTGGTCATTTTGTCAGCCAAGATGGATGGTTGGGCTAAGCCAGTGTTCACCACCACGGCTGAGTTCCTCGTATCTGGGATAGTGAGGCTGTGCGGAAAGTAGTCCTGCGGACGTTTCGGGGTGGTCATCGAAATTCCTCCAAACCGTGGCCCATCCCCGCCGCCTTCTTCTATCTAATCCGGCCCGCACCACACGTCGGTCAAGCACCGTCTGATGGTAGTCCAAGCTGAAGCGCAACGGGCGAACGACTCACAATTCTGCCCGAAGGTGACAACAGAGTCGGGCCCCATCGCAGTCTGCGATGGGGCCCGACTCTTGAGAAGGCGCTGAAACTTACTTCACGGACATCGATTCCAGGATTTCGCGCGCGAGGGCAGCAGTCTCGGACGGCGTCTTGCCGACCTTGACGCCCGCGGCCTCGAGTGCGTCCTTCTTGGCCTGCGCCGTTCCCAGCGAACCGGAGACGATGGCACCTGCGTGGCCCATGGTCTTGCCCTCGGGAGCGGTGAAGCCTGCGACGTAGCCGACGACCGGCTTGGTCACGTTGGCCTCGATGTAATCGGCTGCACGCTCTTCTGCGTCGCCACCGATTTCACCGATCATGACGATCAACTTGGTCTCGGGATCGGCCTCGAACGCCTCGATGGCGTCGATGTGCGTCGTACCGATGACGGGGTCGCCGCCGATGCCGATGGCCGTCGAGAAGCCGAAGTCACGAAGCTCGAACATCATCTGGTAGGTCAACGTGCCGCTCTTGGAGACCAGGCCGATGGGGCCGGTTCCCGAGATGTTCGCGGGCGTGATGCCGACGAGAGCCTCACCGGGAGTGATGATTCCGGGGCAGTTGGGACCGATGATGCGGGTCTTCTTGCCCTTCTCCACGTTGTAGGCCCACGCGTATGCGGAGTCCTGCACCGGGATGCCCTCGGTGATGACGACGAGCAGCGGGATCTCGGCGTCGATTGCCTCGACGATGGCGTCCTTGGAGAAGGCAGGCGGCACGAACGCGATCGAGACGTCGGCTCCGGTCTTCTCCATGGCCTCGGCGACGGACGCGAAGACCGGGAGTTCGATGTCGTTGCCGTCGGCGTCGACATGCTTGACCGTGGTGCCGGCCTTGCGTGCGTTGACGCCACCGACGACCTGGGTTCCGGCCTTGAGCATCAGGGCGGTGTGCTTGGTGCCTTCGCCGCCGGTGATGCCCTGGACGATGACCTTGTTGTCCTTGTTCAGAAAGATTGACATGGTTTCCTCTACTTCGCTGCCAGCTCGGCGGCCTTGTCGGCGCCCTCGTCCATGGTTCCGGCGAGCGTCACCAGCGGGTGCGCGGCGTCGGCGAGAATCTTGCGGCCCTCTTCGACCTTGTTTCCATCGAGACGGACGACCAACGGCTTGTTGGCGTCGTCGCCCAGCTTCTTCAGTGCGCCGACGATGCCGTTGGCCACTGCGTCGCATGCGGTGATACCGCCGAAGACGTTGACGAACACGCTCTTGACCTGCTCGTCACCGAGGATGACGTCGAGGCCTGCGGCCATGACCTCGGCCGAGGCACCGCCACCGATGTCGAGGAAGTTGGCAGGCTTCACGCCGCCGTGTGCCTCGCCTGCGTATGCGACGACGTCGAGGGTCGACATGACCAGTCCGGCACCGTTTCCGATGATGCCGACCTGTCCGTCGAGCTTGACGTAGTTGAGGTCGTTCTCCTTGGCCTTGGCCTCGAGGGGATCGGCTGCATCCTTGTCCTCGAAGTCGGCGTGGCCGGCCTGACGGAAGTCTGCGTTGGCGTCGAGCGTCACCTTGCCGTCGAGGGCGAGGATCTGATCGTCCGGGGTGCGAACCAGCGGGTTGACCTCGACCAGGAGAGCGTCTTCGTTGATGAAGACCTCCCACAGCTTCTGGATGGTCACCGCAGCGGCGTCGAGCACCTCGGCGGGAAGCTTGCCCTTTTCGGCGATTTCACGAGCAAAAGCAAGGTCGACGCCCTTGACGGCGTCGACCGGGATACGTGCGAGTGCGTCGGGGTTCTCCTCCGCCGTCACCTCGATTTCGACGCCACCCTCGACCGAACACATCGCGAGGTAGGTGCGGTTGGTGCGATCGAGCAGGAAGGAGATGTAGTACTCCTCGGCGATGTCGGACGCTTCTGCAACGAGAAGCTTCTTGACGACATGGCCCTTGATGTCGAGTCCGAGAATCGCTTCTGCGTTCTCGGTGGCTGCTGCGACGTCCTTGGAGTACTTGACGCCACCGGCCTTTCCGCGGCCGCCGACCTTGACCTGTGCTTTGACCATCACTGGCTTGCCGATTTCTTCGGCAATCTCTGTTGCTCCGGCGACCGTGTCTGTGACACGACCTGCGGAGGTGGGTACGCCATGCTTGGCGAACAATTCCTTCGCCTGGTATTCGAAGAGATCCATCAGCTCACCGTCTCGTCTACGTTGACGCCCGCTCCAGGGGTGTGAGCGGGTCTGAGCATGGACTTTATCCAGGTGCCCCGACAGCGCATCGGGCGCATGGATGCTATGTGGCCTATCTCACCGCCGACACGGCGATGCAATGGCCGTCACCGATCGGTTCGACGGGCCGAAAGTGCCGCCGCGACACCGAGAACGAGAATTCCGAGCACCGCAGGCACGACGCCGGGGCCCATTTCCGGGTCGGTGGCGCGCGCAGACGTCAGCGGCCACGACGCGAGATGGAGGGTTCCTGCGACGGCTGCTGCGCCGAGCAGAACGCTGCCGCGAGCGGGCCGTGCTCGGGCCGCGACGACGGCGGCGACGACGACTCCGACGGCGAGCAACATTTGGCCCCAGGTGTCCCAGCCCCACGGGAACTCGGTGACGGTCGCAGCGGTGACATCGCTACCGCGGTACAGGGGGAGGGCCAGTGCGACGGCGAGGAGAACGGCACCGAGTAGCGCGGTGAACAGCACCGGAACGTCGGTGCGTGCGTCCGCCGAGGTATCGACGTCGTCGCGTTCGGCCGAGCCGGCGAACAACGCCAGCAGTCCGGTCGCTGCCGCTGCGACGACGCCCGCGATGATCGCGAGCGCGCCGACGCCGGTGCTCACGCCTTGTACGTCCTCGGCGAGCACCACCGACTGCAACACCCCTGCCGCCGCCGACACTGCACCGAGCCAGAACACCGACACGAACGGCCGCGCAGCCGAGGCGAACTCGGAGAACAGCAGCGGCACCGACCCCAGAATCATCACGAACCCGGCGACCAACACCACGCGGGTGGCCAAGATCTGCGGCACGGCGTTCCCCGAGTCGGTCTCGAGAATCGGCAACAGCGATCCGACGACCAGCAGCACGCCGGCGAGAACGCCTGCACTTCCGGTGCACGCGTGCCACCTCGTCGCTCCTGGGCCGGTTACGACACGGGCACCTCGACGCGCGGTCCGTTCTTCTGCTCGTTGCATGGCCCGGCGGTCACGAACCGCAGCGACGGGCGCGAGCAGCGCGCCACAGACCAGCAGACCGAGACCCGCTGCCGTGCCCAGGTAGGCACCGAGGCCGGCATCCACTCGGTCGCCGGTGCCGAGACCCGCGAGCAGACCGACCCCGGCGAATCCGAGCACGCCGATCCCCGCCCCGACCGATGCACCCGACGCCACCAGCGGCGACAGCGAGGCCAGCGCAGATGCGGCCACCACGAGCGCCGCGATACCGACGACTCCGGAACCGATCGCAACGAATACAGGCGACTCCACCACCGCAGTCACGATCACCACCGGATCGGCGGAGCGATACAGCGAGGCGAATGCCGCAACCGCCGCCAGGACACCGAACGCGCCGAGCACTGTCGAGACCAACGGTCCGACGCGACCCGCCGCCGCGCGCCCCACGTGCTCGGAGTAGACCGAGTGGCCGTACCCGTCACCGAGCCCGGCGCGATGCACCGCCGACCACCCCGCAACGCCCGCCAGAACCGACGCAGCGTGACCGCCCAGCAGAACATAGGAACCTGCGGTGGCGTCGAGCATCGCGGCACTCAGGGGGCGGAACAGCTCGAGCCGGTTCGCGTCGATGGGATCGGACAGCAACGCAACATCGAGCAGTGCAATTCCCAGAGACACCGCGCCGTAGCCGGCCAGCAGTGCGGCGGCGAGTTCGACGCGCTTGACGGCCACTCCCACAGCAGCGCAGACGGCAACCACTATCGGTAGAGCACCGGCCGCAATCGCGGCCGCCGCGACCCCGTCACCCACCGGCGAACCGTCGACGCTCCGGACGACACCGATCGACTGGGCAGCGACGGAAGCAACGGCGGCCACCAGAGCGAGTACGACTGCAACTGCGACGCGTGAGGTGGGAGACGGATCGCCGGATCGACCGAAGTCTTCGTCCTGAGCTCGGATGCGTTGCGGTTCCGCTCGCTCGGATCCGCGGGCGGACGAGTCGTCGGCGGAGGAGTCGTCGAGAATGGGAGTCGGCACTCGGATCACGGTATCGGCTCGATCGACGCGATCATCGTTACTCTCGCCGTGTGCCGGTCTTGTGTCCGATTACGAATGTGGCTCGTCACGACATATCCGCTGGTCGACTTGTGAGCCATCTCACATATGTGGCCGGTTTGGGCTGTTAACTTGCGCGCCCCGCAATCATTTCGTTACCGTCTGCCGAGTCTTTCAGTAACGGCCAGGTCACGGATAACGGAGGTTGTAGGTCTTGCAGCAACACCGTGCGTCCTTCACCTCCAGCCGGTTCTCTCGACCTTCGGCTGAAGACGCGACCACGGTCTACAGCTACGAGCCTGCTTCCGACGCGGCCGCAGAGACCAACGCGTACGACGCCTACTCGTACCCCGCTTACGAGTACGTGGAAACCCCGTACTTCGAGGCCGACGAGACACCGACCGTCGTGACCACGTTCGCAACGACCGCAGACACCACCCCCGTGGCCCGTCGCGGCGGCGCACACCGAATTCCCCTTCCCCCCACCGCCCTCAAAGGCCGAGCAGCAGTTCTCGCCGTTGCCGCCGGTGCCGTGGTTGCTGCAGGCCAGGCCGTCGTCAACGACGACTCTCCTACCGCGGTTGCCACCTCCGAGTACGCACTCGCCGCCGGTGAAGCACCCGCAGCGGCCGCAGTCGCAGCCACCACGACTCCGCAGACCACCGAGCTCCAAGACGACTCGTCCAGCGTGACGCCGTCCGAGGCACCGCAGATCCTCAGCATTGCCGCGCCGGTCGACCTGAGCCAGTTCAACGACCTGCTCGCCAAGGGTCAGCGTTTCAGCGACGAGCGCGCTGCACGCGAGGCCGCTGCACGTCGGCCACTGTTCGCGCTGCCGGCTCAGGGCACGTACACCTCCAACTTCGGCACTCGATGGGGCGTACTCCACGCCGGCGTCGACGTTGCCAATGCCATCGGAACTCCGATCTACGCCGTCGCCGACGGCAAGGTGATCGACTCCGGTCCGGCCGCAGGCTTCGGCATGTGGGTCCGCCTGCAGCACGCCGACGGCACGATCACCGTCTACGGCCACATCGACACCTCGACCGTCACTGTCGGTCAGACCGTCATGGCAGGCGATCAGATCGCAACCATGGGTAACCGTGGCTTCTCCACCGGGCCACACCTGCACTTCGAGGTCCACCTCCCGGGCGAGGTCAAGATCGACCCGCTCCCCTGGCTCGCTTCCCGAGGAATCTCCCTCGGACCCGAGATGGACTGAGCTTCCACTTCACCGCACAACAAGCCGGACCCCGCATCTGCAGGGCCCGGCTTTCTCGTTCTCGGTCTCTTACAGCTTGGTCATCGGGACGCCGCCGATGAGCATCATCTTCACGCGGCCGGCCGAACCGAAGTCGATCAGCACCATCGCCTTGACTCCGGCTCCGGTCGATTCCAGCACCGTGCCCAGGCCGTACTTGTCGTGACTGACTCGATCGCCCACAGCGAGAACGAGATTGGAGTTGCGTCCCTTCGCGGCACCGAAACTCGGTGACGAGCTCTGACCGCGGTTGGAGGACCCGCCGTAGCTGCCAGAGCCGTAGTTGCCCGAGCCGTAGCTGTTGGAGCCGTAACCGCCTCCGCCCGATCCGTAGCTGCCGGATCTGCCGCCGCCGATTGCGCGGCCTCCCCCGGTGCCCGGATCCTCACGACGCCAGTCGATCAGGTGCTGCGGAACCTCTTGCAGGAAGCGCGATTCCGGGTTGGCGATGGGTTGGCCCCACGCCGAGCGCATGATGGCGCGCGTGAGATAGAGGCGCTGCCGCGCGCGGGTGATGCCGACATACGCCAGCCGCCGTTCCTCGGACAGTTCGTTCGGATCGCCGAGCGCCCTCATGTGCGGGAATTGACCGTCCTCCCAACCCGTCACGAAGACAACCGGAAACTCCAGACCCTTCGCGGTGTGCAGCGTCATCAAGGTGACGACGCCGGTACCCGAATCGGGGATCTGATCGGTGTCCGCCACCAGAGAGACTCGTTCGAGGAACGCTGCGAGCGAACCGGGCTCGGCCAACCCGTCGACGCCACCGTCGTCCTCCGCACCGGCATCGTCGCCGGTTTCCAACGCTTCTTCTGCCACCGCAGCCAGATTGCGAGCCTCGGACGTGAATTCTCTTGCCACGCTGACGAGTTCGTTCAGATTGTCGAGTCGAGCGCCGTCCTGCGGATCGCTGCTGGCTTCGAGTTCGCCGCGGTAGCCGGTGCGATCGAGCACGGCTTCGACGACATCGCCGATGTCTGCGATGTCGTTTCCGTCCCCGTCGGTCGCGGTGAGTACGGCGCGCAATTCGTCGAGCAATTCCATGAACTGGGCGATCAACTTCTGCTGCCGCGAGTTGAGCAACGCCACCTTGCCCGCAGCCGCATCGTGCAGGGCGCGGGAGAAACTGATGTCGCGCTGCTCTGCGTGCACCGCGACGCAGGCCTCGGCACGGTCGCCGATCCCGCGGCGTGGAGTGTTGAGGATGCGTCGCATGCTGACGGTGTCGTCCTCGTTGGACAGCACGCGCAGGTATGCGACGAGGTCGCGTACTTCTTTGCGCTCGTAGAATCGGACGCCGCCGACCACCTTGTAGGGCAGCCCGAGTCGAATGAAGATCTCTTCGAGCGCGCGCGAGGAGTTGTTGGTCCGGTAGAAGACGGCAACCTCGTCGAAGCGCACGTCTCCGCCGTCGACGAGTCGGTCGATCTCCGACGCCACGAACGACGCCTCGTCGTGCTCGTTGTCGGCCACGTATCCGACGATCAGCTCGCCCTCGCCGGTGTCGGTCCACAGCTTCTTCTCGCGTCGGCCGGTGTTGCGTGAGATCACGGCATTGGCGGCGGAGAGGATGTTCTGCGTCGATCGGTAGTTCTGCTCGAGCAGAATGGTGCGCGCGTCGGGGTAGTCGCGCTCGAACTCTTCGATGTTGCGAATCGTCGCGCCGCGGAAGGCGTAGATGGACTGATCGGCGTCGCCCACCACGCACAGCTCACCGGGTGCGACGGTGCCCTCGAGTGCGCCGTCCGCGTCGGGGGTGCCGACCAGCTCGCGTACCAGCATGTACTGGGCGTGGTTGGTGTCCTGATACTCGTCGACCAGAACATGCCGGAACCGGCGGCGGTAGTACTGCGCCACCTGCGGGAATGCCTGCAGGATGCCTACCGTTTCGCCGATGAGGTCGTCGAAATCCATGGCATTGGCCGCGCGCAACCGCTGCTGGTAGATGCCGTAGACCTTGGCCACGAGCCGAGGAAGTTCGGCGGGATCGCCGTCCGCATCCTCCGCAGCCTTGTCCGGGCCGATCAACTCGTTCTTGAGGTTGGAGATCGCCGTCGAGAGCAATCGGGCCGAGAACTTCTTGGTGTCGATCTGCAGATCTTTGGAGATCATCGTCAGCAATCGCCGCGAGTCGTCCGCGTCGTAGATGGAGAAGTTCGAGTTCAGACCGGGCAACAGCGCAGCCTGTGCGCGCAGGATGCGGACGCAACTCGAGTGGAACGTCGAAACCCACATCGCGTTGGCCCGCGGTCCCACGAGTCCGGCAACTCGCTCGCGCATCTCGGCAGCGGCCTTGTTGGTGAATGTGATGGCCAGAACCTGACCGGGTGAGACTCCTCTTTCGGCCAGCAGATAGGCGATGCGACGCGTCAGCACAGCTGTCTTGCCCGAACCGGCTCCGGCCACGATGAGCAGCGGAGATCCGGTGTGCACCACGGCCTCACGCTGCTGGGGGTTGAGACCCTCCAGCAGGGCGTCGGACGAAGTGTTCTTTCGGGACTCGAGGCCTTGGAGGAATGTGTTCATCGTCCGGTCAGATTACCGGCGCGTACCGACAAACCCACATCGCGTGGTCGTCGACCGAACCGACGACTTTTCAGGACGGTTGACCCGTGGCACACTGGATCGGTGATCGAAAAAACCGTACGTCATTGCCCGCGTCGGGTCGGCCACCGTCCGTTCACGCGCACGGCAGCCTGTCGACAGTCGTAACGCCCCTGGTTCCAGGCGGGGGTCTCGGAGATCCCCAGCGGAGGTACGAGGCGGGAACCGAACCGATTGGGATGCAGTTCCGAATACGAGAGGCGTAACGGTGCCGGACGACGCAACGATCCAAGATGTGACCCGAGGAGAGACGATGGCCATGACGACGAAGATCGACTCAGAGACTGCATTGCCCACCAGCGAAGCCGAGATCAACGACCTGCGCCAGGAAATCGACCGCCTCGACGCCGAGATCCTCGCCGCTGTGCGACGTCGATCCGAGGTCTCGCAGATCATCGGACGTACCCGCATGGCCTCCGGCGGACCGCGCCTGGTGCACAGCCGTGAGATGAAGGTTCTCGAGCGTTTCAGCAGCCTGGGCCAGGAAGGCCACACGTTGGCCATGCTCCTGCTCCGCCTCGGCCGCGGTCGTCTCGGCCACTGACCGACCCCGGTTGGGCGCGCAGATGCACGCCCAACCGACGTTCTACTTCAGTGCGATGTACTTGGTCTCGAGGTATTCCTCGATTCCCTCGGATCCGCCTTCACGGCCGAATCCGGATTCCTTCACTCCGCCGAACGGCGCTGCCGCGTCCGAGATGACTCCGCGGTTGACGCCGACCATGCCACTGTCGAGTGCGTCGGCCACCCGCAGAGCACGGTCCAAGTTCTCGGTGTAGATGTACGACGCCAGGCCGTACTCGGTGTCGTTGGCCGCGTCGATTCCTTCCTGCTCGGTGTCGAAGCCGACGATCGGTGCCACCGGCCCGAACACCTCTTCCTTCAGAATCCTGGCCTCGGCCGGCACCTCGGTGAGCACCGTCGCCGGGTAGAAGTAGCCGTCTCCACCCGGTGCGGTGCCGCCGAGAGCAACCGTCGCGCCCTTGGCCACCGCGTCGTCGACGAGTTCTTGCACGGTCTCGAGCTGATCGGCGTTGATCAGGGGCCCGAGCTTGGTATCGGGGTCGGTGCCAGGCCCGAGGGTCAGCGCCGACATCTTCGCCACGAGCTTGGTGGTGAACTCCTCTCGCACGCTGTTGTGCACGTGCAGTCGGTTCGCCGCGGTGCACGCCTCGCCGCCGTTGCGCATCTTGGCGAGCATCGCGCCGTCCACCGCCTCGTCGATATTCGCGTCGTCGAACACCACGAACGGGGCGTTGCCACCCAGTTCCATCGACGTTCGCAGCAATCGCGTCGCCGACTTCTGTACGAGGGATTTACCGACACCCGTCGAGCCGGTGAACGTCAGCTTCCGCAAGCGTGAATCTTCCAGCAGAGGTCCGGTGACGTCACCGGACTTCGACGTCGTCAGCACCGACAGCACACCCTCGGGTAGACCGACCTCCCCGAAGATCTGCGCCAACAGCAGCATGGTCAGCGGAGTCTCGCGCGCCGGCTTGACGACGATGGTGCAGCCTGCCGCAAGAGCGGGCCCGATCTTCCTGGTGCCCATTGCCAACGGAAAGTTCCAGGGAGTGATGGCCAGAACCGGTCCGACGGGAGCCTTGGTGACGAGAATTCGACCGTTGCCTGCGGGAGCCGGTGTGTATCGACCCCCGATTCGCACGGCTTCCTCGGCGAACCAGCGGAAGAACTCGGCTCCGTACTTCACCTCGGCCTTGGATTCGGCGAGGGCTTTACCCATCTCCAGTGTCATCAGCAGCGCGATGTCGTCGGCGCGTTCGGTGACCTTCTCGAACGCCGCTCGAAGGATCTCACTACGTTCGCGGGCAGGTGTTGCCGCCCAGCCCTTCTGCGCCGCGGCGGCCGCGTCGAGCGCTTTCATCGCGTCGGCGGGCGATGCGTCGGCCACCTCGGTCAACGGCTTACCTGTCGCGGGATCGTTCACCGCGAACGTCTTACCGCCCTCGGCGTCGACGGCCTTTCCGCCGATCCACAGTTTTGCCGGAATCGATTCGATCAATGCACGTTGGTCCATACCGTCCATGATGCCTCCGCAGTGCCTGATGCAAACGAGAACGACGCGCGCGTGGCGTCGGCCCGCATTAGTGTTGGCACGTATGAGCGTCGATATCACCGGCACGGATGCCTGGCAGAAGCTGACCGATCACCACTCCGCGATTGCCGATACTCCTCTCCGAACTCTGTTCGCCGATGATGCCGACCGAGGTCGCACATTCACCCTCGACGCCGCAGACCTGCACATCGACTACAGCAAGCACCGCATCACCGCCGAGACCCTCGAGCTGCTGATCGAACTGGCCCGCACCGCCGATGTCGAGGGCAAGCGCGACGCCATGTTCGCGGGCGAGCACATCAACACCTCCGAGGACCGCGCCGTTCTGCACACCGCGCTGCGTCTACCGGCCGACGCGTCGTTGACCGTCGACGGCCAGAACGTCGTCGCCGACGTACACGAAGTCCTCACGGCCATGGGCGAATTCACCGATCGAGTGCGGTCGGGCGAGTGGCTCGGTGCTACCGGCGAGAAGATCAGCACGGTCGTCAACATCGGGATCGGTGGGTCCGATCTCGGACCGGTCATGGTCTACAACGCGCTGCGCCATTACGCCGACGCAGGTATCGACGCTCGCTTCGTCTCCAACGTCGACCCCGCCGATCTGGTCGGCGCGCTCGACGGACTCGACCCTGCCTCGACGCTGTTCATCATCGCGTCCAAGACGTTCTCCACCCTCGAGACGCTGACCAACGCCACCGCCGCCCGGCGCTGGCTCGTCGACGCTCTCGGCGAGGATGCCGTCGCCAAGCACTTCGTCGCCGTGTCCACCAACGCCGAGCGGGTTGCGGAATTCGGTATCGACACCACCAACATGTTCGGTTTCTGGGATTGGGTCGGCGGACGCTACTCCGTCGATTCCGCAATCGGGTTGTCGGTCATGGCGGTTGTCGGGAAGGAAGCGTTCGGCGAATTCCTCGATGGCTTCCATCGCATCGACGAGCACTTCCGGACCACCCAGCTGGCCCAGAACGCGCCGGTGCTGCTCGGCCTCATCGGCCTGTGGTACAGCTCCTTCTTCGGCGCGGAAACCCGTGCGGTGCTGCCGTATTCGAATGATCTCTCCCGCTTCGCGGCGTACCTGCAGCAGCTGACGATGGAATCCAACGGCAAGTCCGTCAAGGCCGACGGCTCCCCCGTCACCACGCCGACCGGCGAGATCTTCTGGGGCGAGCCGGGCACCAACGGCCAGCATGCCTTCTACCAATTGCTTCACCAGGGAACACGTTTGGTGCCCGCGGACTTCATCGGATTCGCCGAGCCCACCGACGATCTACCCACCCGTGACGGCACCGGCTCGATGCACGACCTGCTGATGAGCAACTACTTCGCGCAGACCCAGGTACTCGCCTTCGGCAAGACCGCCGAGGAGATCGCCGCCGAAGACACTCCGGCAAATGTGTTGCCGCACAAGGTGATGCCCGGCAATCGCCCGTCAACCTCCATCCTCGCCCCCAAGCTCACGCCGTCGGTGGTCGGTCAGTTGATCGCCCTGTACGAGCACCAGGTCTTCGTCGAGGGCATCATCTGGGGAGTCGACCCCTACGACCAGTGGGGCGTAGAACTCGGCAAGACCCAGGCACTCGAACTGACACCGGTACTCACCGACGCCGAAGCTCCTGCCGCGCAATCGGATTCATCCACCGATGCAATGGTGCGCTGGTACCGCGGGCAGCGGGGTCGTTCGGTCTGAGGTCGGTCGGTCGGTGGATCTACGGCCCCAGTAGGAATCTACGCACCTTGCAGGCGGTGTGGATTCCTGGACGGGCCGTAGATTGCGCTCAGCGGATCCAGACAGGTCAGCCGTGCGTCCAATTGAGTATGGACTTCGACCAACGTGGGCTCTTCACCCGTGCCGATGCACTCGCGTCGGGCTTCACCGATGACGACCTTCGACGGGCACGCGCACACAAGTCCATCGTTGCAATCCGCAGAGGCTGGTTCGTTCGAGGGGATGTCTTCGCAACACTGGACTCTGCGCAGCAGCATGCACTCCTGGCTCAGGCGACCCATGCCGATTCCGGCGACGACGTCGTACTGAGTCATGTATCCGCAGCGGTGGTTCTCGGACTCGACGTGTGGAACTTACCGCTGGACACGGTGACGATGACCACACGTCGCGGCCACTCGGGCAAGCGCAGTCGACGCCGGTTCCTTCACGGCACCGATCTACTCGACAACGAGTGGCTTCATCTCGACGGTATGCGTGTCACACGCCCAGCACGCACAGTCGTCGACGTCGCCAGGACTCATCCACTCGAGGTTGCGGTGTGTCTCGGTGATCGGGCATTGCGCCACGGCCTCACCACAATCGACGAACTCGAGAACTCGTGCGATGCGGCGCAACACCGAAGCGGTGCTGGACGCGCACGACGTGCAATCGGCGCGATGAGTGCACGCAGCGACAGTGTCGGCGAAAGTCGATCGCGACTGATCCTGCAGACAGTGTCGACTGCGCTGTCCAATCAGACGATCTTCGACGAAGGCGGTCGACGCATCGCCCGTACCGACTTCCTGTTTCCCGACCTGGCCGAGGTGATCGCCGAGTTCGACGGGGAAAACAAGTACGGTCCGCAGCCACGGCAAGCGATCATCGCAGAGAAGAATCGCCACAACCGGCTCGCCGAGCAGGGCAGGACCGTCTTCAGATTCGACTGGCGGGACTTGTCGACTCCGCATGTCATCATCGACAGGCTTGATGCTGCCTATCGGCGTGCGTTGCTCCTCGGCCCGCCGAGTGGACGGTACGCCGAGCTACCCCTTCCCGCCGCTACGGCGCTCGTAGGAATATGCGCACCCTACAGGCGGTGCGGATTCCCACGAGGGGCGTAGATCCGCCCCGCTACACCCGACCCAACACCGTCGCCGTATCAACTCCTGTGGGCAGGGTGCCGAAGGCGATGCCCCAGTCGCGGTCGAGGCGACTGGCGCAGAAGGCATCGGCCACAGCGGAATTGCCGTGCATCACCAGTTGCGCGCCCTGGAAGGTCAGGGCCATCAATTCGACGACTCGTCGGGCCCGGTATTCCATGTCGGAGGTATCGGAGAGTTCCTTGCCGACGCGGGCGATGGCGTCGTCCAAGCGAGAATCCACGCCCGACGCCTTACCGATCTCACCGAAGAACGCCTCGACGCTGTCGGGTTGGCGGGCCAGTGCGCGGAGGGAATCGAGTGCGGCGACGTTGCCGGAGCCTTCCCAGATCGACATCAACGGCGATTCACGAAACAGTCTCGGCATTCCCGATTCCTCGACATAGCCGTTGCCACCGAGACATTCGAGTGCTTCGGCGGCGTGTGCGGGTGCTCGTTTGCACACCCAGTACTTGGTGACGGCCAACGCGATTCGACGCAGTGCGCTCTCCTGCTCGTCGCCGCGGGCCGAGCCGTCGGTTGCCTGCGCCAGGCGAATCATGGCGGCGGTGGCGGCCTCGGATTCGATGGTCAAGTCCGCCAGCACGTTTCGCATCAGCGGCTGATCCACGAGAGAAGCACCGAACGCCGCCCGATGCCGTGCGTGATGAACCGCGCGCACGGTGGCGTTGCGTATTCCGGCCGCGGACCCGATGACACAGTCCAACCTGGTCATGTTGACCATCTCGATGATGGTGCGCACGCCGCGACCTTCTTCGCCGACGAGCCAGCCGGTGGCCCCGTGATATTCGAGCTCGCCGGATGCATTCGACTTGTTGCCCAGCTTGTCCTTCAAGCGCTGCAGCATCATTCGGTTGCGGGTGCCGTCGGGCAGTACGCGCGGGAGCATGAAGCACGAGAGTCCGCCCGGTGCCTGCGCCAGGGTGAGGAACATGTCCGACATCGGCGCAGAAGTGAACCACTTGTGGCCGACGATCGAATACGTTCCGTCCGACGACGGTGTGGCGGTGGTGGTGTTGGCGCGTACGTCGGATCCGCCCTGCTTCTCCGTCATCGACATGCCTGCGATCAGTCCGCGCTTCGTCGACGGGGTACGCAGACCGAAATCGTATTCCCTCGATGCCAGCAGCGGCTCGTACTGCGCAGCCAGAGAAGGGTTGTGCCGCAACGCTGGAACGACGGCGTAGGTCATGGAGATCGGGCACATGTGGCCGGCGTCGGTCTGTCCCCAGACGTAGAACTTCGCCGCGCGGGCGACATGAGCACCCACTCGATCGTCGGTCCAGGGGCTGGCATGCAGGCCGTGCTCGACGGCGACGGTCATGAGATCGTGCCAGTGCGGGTGGAATTCGACCTCGTCGATGCGATTGCCGTATCGATCATGGGTCTTCAACACGGGCGGGTTCTCGTTGGCGAGCCTGCCCCACTCCTGGGCCTGCACCCCGCCTGCGAGAGCACCCAGGACTCGCACCTCGTCGACCGCCCACCCGCCGCCGGCCCTGTCGAGACCGTCCAGCAGCGATGCGTCGGCCGACGTGTCGTACGGCGCCAGGTCGGGTGCCTGGTTGAATACTTCATGCGTGTCCATCTCGAACTCCTAACGCGCGCAGTGACAATGCGACGAGACTGGGTATGGGATCGACGCAGTCGTGCGAGGACAATGGTCCTACCATCACTTCGCCGACGGCACCGACCAGGGCCGCCGCCGACACAGCGGCGTCCTGCTCGGGGATTTCTCCGGCCGCGATGCCTGCGACGATCGCGTCGGCGAAGGCATCGGTGAATTTCTGCCGGAAGACCAGACGTTCGGCGTCGACGGCTGGATCGACCGGCTCGGCGAGCAGCGCGAAGGCCATCGTTCGGTTCTTCAGCGCGCGCCCGGCGAATGTCTGCACCACCGCGGTGACCCGCTCGGACGTACTGCCACGAGCGGCGACGGCGACGACCGCCGCCACTTCTCGGTTGCACACTCGGCGAAATACCTCGACGACCAGTTCGGATTTGCCGTCGAAGTGGGTGTAGACGCTGCCTGCGGATACTCCCGCGGCCGCTGCGACCGAGGCGACCGACAGGCCGGCGTATCCCTTGGTGGACAGGACCTCGACGGCGGCAGCGAGCAGCTTGATGCGGCCGGCATCGAGCCTGGCTTGGACCGCGGGTGTTCGCCTGTAGGGCACCGAAGGATTGAAGCACTGATTCATTGCTTCACGCAAGAGAACTCGAGTAACGTTCACTGACATGCCGGTACGGATCGAGCGATCAGGCCCCGTCACCACCATCGTCTTGTCGCGCCCGGAGGCACGCAATGCCGTCGACGGCCCCACCGCCCAGGAACTGATCCAGGCGTTCGAGGAGTTCGACGCCGACGAATCAGCGTCGGTGGCGGTGCTCTGGGGCGAGGGCGGCACGTTCTGCTCGGGAGCCGATCTCAAGGCACTCGGCACCTCGCGCTCGAACCACGCGACCGAACACGGCGACGGTCCGATGGGCCCGACGCGCATGCGGTTGTCCAAGCCCGTCATCGCGGCCGTCTCGGGATACGCCGTCGCGGGCGGACTCGAACTCGCCCTGTGGTGCGATCTCCGTATCGCCGAGGACGACTCCACGTTCGGCGTCTTCTGTCGGCGCTGGGGAGTGCCCCTGATCGACGGCGGCACAGTGCGGTTGCCGCGCATCGTCGGTACCGGCCGGGCGATGGACATGATTCTCACCGGTCGCGCCGTCGATGCCGAGGAGGCACTGAACATCGGACTGATCACCCGAGTGGTTCCGGTGGGCCGAGCCCGCTCGGAAGCCGAGGCCTTGGCCGCCGAGCTCGCCCTGCTGCCGCAGACCTGCATGCGCGAGGATCGACTGTCCCTCCTCGAACAAGACGGCCTCGACGAGGAGTCGGCCCTGAAGAACGAATTTCGACACGGTGCCATCTCGATCAATGCCGACGCGCTCAGCGGTGCCGGCAGGTTCGCATCGGGCGCGGGACGCCACGGCACCGCGAGTCCGTGATATCGACACGCCTGTCGGTGATCGACGAGATCTTTCTCCGCACTCACCGCGGTTACGGCATTCCCATTGCCCTGCAAGGTATCTGGCGCACCACCGAAACGGTCGGCCGAGAAGAACTCGGCAGGGTGCACGACGAGCTGG
Organism: Rhodococcus sp. 077-4; assembly: GCF_047782425.1. Taxonomy (NCBI): domain Bacteria; kingdom Bacillati; phylum Actinomycetota; class Actinomycetes; order Mycobacteriales; family Nocardiaceae; genus Rhodococcus; species Rhodococcus sp. 077-4. The sequence goes on from NZ_JAJPWC010000003.1 coordinate 56,301, forward strand.
CCATCGGACAGCTCGGCCGCCGAGTCGGCAAGTCCCACATTCCCGGCGCTCGGCTGCGATGGGACATCTCCTCCGAGTCGCTTCCCCTCGACTACAGCCCCGATGCGATCGACGACATCATCGGATGGGCCGATGCTCAGGCAGACGTTCGACTCGACCCGCAGTACGGGCCGGGCTGGCGATTGACGGCCGCTCCCCTCACCCACGGCGGCACCGTCGTGTCACTGGTGTGTTCGCATGCGCTGGCCGACGCTCGTGGACTCATAGACGCAGCTGCACAGGCCTTCTCCGGTACGTCGACGCCCGTCCGCCCGGCCGGCTCGGATGCGAGAGACGCGTTCGCCACGGTCCTCACCGTCCTCGTACGCTGCATCGCAGCGACGGCGAGGTTGTGGGTCAGCAAGAAGGCTCGAGCCGAACTACGCGCGTTCACCACCGCCGACACCGGCGGAATCGCCCCGCATCGCGCGCGACAGATGCACTCGGTGATTATGGATATCGATGCGGCCGAGTGGGATTCGGCTGCCCGACGCATGGGCGGATCGGCCAATTCACTGTTCGTCGCCGTTGTCGCCGCCACGATGAGCGAACTCGGATCGCCCGCGGTGACCGTCGACATTCCCTTCCGCACCGGGTCCGGTGACGCCAACGCGATCGCCATGGCCACCGTCGCCGTCCGCGGAGACGACTCGCCCGCGGCCATCCGGGCGGCATGCAAGGCGGCGTTCGGCAAGCCGGTGGGAGCGCCCGCAGGGTATCCACCCGAGATCGTTCAGTTGCTTCCCCACCGCGTCGCCGCCAAGCTGACGTCCAACCCGGGCCGCGGAGAAGTGTTGTGCTCCAACATCGGCGACATTCCCGACGCCGTCCACGCACTGGGCCCGCATCGCTCCTGCGGGTTGGCGACGCGGGCAATCCATCCCAACCCGGCCGGTGAGCTGGCGACGATCAGGATGTCGACCTACATCTCCCGGATGGACGGCAACTACACACTTTCGCTCGTATGCACCGACGACGCCCTGGTCGGATCACCGGCCGAACTCACCGCGGCGGTCCGAAGAGCTCTGGCACCGCAGAACCTGGCCGGCAAACCCTGGTAGGTCTACCGTTGTCGCCATGAACGAGCACGATATCCACACCAAGATCCAGCAGCTCATCGCCACCGAGCACAAGCTCCGCACCGAAACCCAGTCCGGCGAGATCGACCCGGACACCGAGAAGGCTCAGTTGGCCTCCCTCGAACACGCGCTCGACCAGTGCTGGGACCTGCTCCGCCAGCGTCGCGCCCGCATCGATGCAGGCAAGGACCCCGACACCGCAACCGCCAACACCGTCGACCAGGTCGAAGGGTACTTGCAGTAAAGTCCGGTCATTCCGCAGGCTCCACTCCTGCAATCAGACCATCCGATCCGTCAGCACGTTCGGCAGGAACCGCAGCGCCGCGTCGATGCCCCGCCACTTGAGGCCGGGCAGCGCGGCGCGGCGGGTTTCGCTCTCGATCGCGTCGACCATCGCAGACACGCCCTCCTCCAGAGTGGCTGTGAGAGCAGCACTGTCGCCAGCTTTGGCGGACATGTCGGTAGCGATGAAGCCGGGCAGCAACGTGGTGACGGCAATGTCGGTTCGAGACAGTTCGGTCGCCAGCGATTCACCCAGCGAGGCCACTGCAGCTTTGCTGGCCGAGTAGGTCGCCTTCGCTCCCGGCAGTCCCCTGTCCGCGCTGATGGACGAGACGAACACCAGGTGCCCGCGCTTCTGCTCCCGGAAGATCGCAAGTGCGGCCTCGGCCTGCGACAGGGCACCGATGAAGTTGGTGCGCGCGGTCTCCAGATTGGCGTCGGCTCGCCCGGTACCGATCTTCGCGCCCTTACCCAGCCCGGCGTTGACGATCACTCGATCGAGTCCGCCGAGTTCCTCACGCAGTGTGCCGAAGACCTCGCCGACGGCGTCGTGATCGGTGACGTCGAGAGCGCGGACCGCCACGGTGATGTTCGGGTTGTGGTGCATCAACTCCACGCGCAGTTCGTCGAGCCGCTCGACCCGTCGGGCGCAGAGCGCCAGATCTCGGCCCATGCCGGCGAACCGCCGGGCCATTTCCTCACCGAGACCCGAACTCGCTCCGGTGATCAGAATCTTGTTCCGCGTGGTCGCCATAAGCGGCGAGCCTATGTCACTGTGGAGCAATGGCCTCAGAAAGCTCGGAATTCGACGTCATCGTCATCGGCGGTGGCCCAGTCGGCGAAAACGCCGCGCAGTACGCCATCGCGGGCAGCGACCGCACCGCCGTGATCGTCGAACACGAACTCCTCGGCGGAGAATGCTCGTACTGGGCGTGTATGCCCAGTAAGGCCCTGCTGCGGCCGAGCGAGGTTCTCGATACCGCACGACACATGCCGGGCGTCAAGGAACTGGTCGGTGACCAACCGCTCGATGCCGACGCCGTCCTGGCCCGACGCGAATCCTTCACCCACGGCCTCGACGATTCCTCGCAGATGACGTGGGCCGAAACAGCGGGCATCTCGGTGATCCGCGGCCACGGGCGCCTCACCGGGGAGAGGACCGTCGAGGTCGACGGCCGCACACTGACGGCGCGGCACGCCGTCGTACTCGCCACCGGCACCACGGCATCCGTACCGAACACACCGGGTCTGCGCGACGCCCAGCCGTGGATCTCTCGCGATGCCACCAACATTCACGAGACTCCGGGGCACATCGCAATCATCGGCGGTGGCGTCGTCGCAACGGAGGCGGCCACCTGGTTGCTCTCGCTCGGAGCGAAGGTGACGATGATCGTGCGCGGATCGTCGCTGTTGGCCGGTTCCGAACCGTTCGCAGGCGAACTCGTCGCGAGCGCGCTGCGGGGTCGCGGCGCGACAATCATGCTCGACGCCTCCCTGACGTCCGTCTCGCGGGAGAATCCTGCCGCCACGGGCATCGGCCGAATCCACGGTGGCCCTGTCACTCTCGTCGTCGACGGCAACGAGATCGACGGCAGCGAGATCACGGTCGATGAAATTCTGGTCGCCGCAGGCCGCACTCCGGCGAGTTCGGACCTCGGACTTGCGACCCTCGGCATCGACGCAGGCCACTACATCGAGGTCGACGATCATCTCAATGTGCCCGGCCACGAGTGGCTCTACGCGGTGGGCGACGTCAACGGGCGAGCCCCACTGACGCACATGGGTAAGTACCAGGGCCGGGTGGCCGGTGACGTCATTGCCGCGCGAACAGAGGGAAAGCCGCTCAGCAGCAAGCGATTCAGCGCAACTGCAGATCACGGCCAGATCCCCCAGGTGGTGTTCACACCGCTCGAGGTCGCCTCGGTCGGACTCACCGAGGCCAAGGCCAGGTCGGCGGGCATCGACGTCGAGATCGTGGCACAGGACATCGCCGTCGCGGGTTCGTCTCTGCAACAGGACGATTACACCGGCCGCGCGCAACTGGTGATCGACCGAGGCACCGACACCATCGTCGGTGCCACCTTCGTCGGTCCTGGTGTCGCGGAGCTGGTGCATGCTGCCACTGTCGCCGTGGTCGGAAAGGTATCGCTCGACGACCTGTGGCATGCGGTGCCGTCGTACCCGACGGTCAGCGAGATCTGGCTTCGGCTGCTCGAATCTCGACGATGAGCGTCAGCTGCGCGCCCACGCCTGCGGATTCACCGGATGCGGCGGTGGGTTGCCGCTGAACATGGCCGCCGCGTTGGTGGCGCAGAGTCGGGCCATCTCGGACCGTACCGACACCGTGGCACTGCCCACGTGTGGCAGCAACACGGTGTTCGGCAGCTCCGCCAATCCGGGTTCGAGAGCCGGTTCTCGTTCGTAGACATCGAGTCCCGCTGCCGCAATGACGCCGTTTCGCAGGGCCGTCACCAGGGCGGCTTCGTCCACGACGGGACCGCGAGCGGTGTTGATCAGAATCGCCGACGGTTTCATGGCCGACAGTGCCGCGGCATCGACGAGGTGGTGCGTGGACTCCGACAGCGGAACGTGCAGCGACACGAAGTCACTGGTGGTGACGATCTCGTCCCAGGACGCGTGTTCGACGCGACCGGCGAACTCACCGAGCTCGTCCTCGGAGACGTCTCGATCGCCGGGAGGCCTGGGGCAGAACTTCACCGTCATGCCGAAACCCAGTGCGCGCCTGGCCGTAGCTCTGGCAATTCTGCCGAAACCGGCCAGTCCGAGCACTCGACCCGAAACATCGCTGCCGAGTAGCAGTTCCGGTTTCCAGCCGGTGAACGATCCGGCGCGTACGAAGGAGTCTGCCTCCACTGCACGCCTGGCCGTGGACAGCATCAGCAGCATCGCGATGTCGGCGGTGCAATCGGTCAGTACCCCAGGGGTGTTGGCGACGGTGATGCCGTGTGCGGTGGCGGCCGCGATGTCGATGTTGTCGTATCCGACGGCGTAGTTGGAAACCCCGACTATCGATGCTGCAGCGAGTAATTCGGCGTCGAATCGGTCACGTATCTGGGACACGACGACACTGTACTTTCCGGATGCGCAGGCGTCGAACAGTTCTTCGTGGTCGAGTTCTCGGACCTCGACGTCGCCTGCGGCGCGCAGAATGTCCATTCCCGGTGCGGGAATTTCGGTGGTGACGAGGATGGTGCTCACAGGACCCACTCGAAGGCCGACGCCTCGGATCGGGCGCCCTGCACGGTTTTCGATCGCATGGGTTCTCCCAGTTCGGTCAGTAGTTTCTCGGAGATATCGACCAGCGCGGTCAGGGTCCCGGGCGTGAACCAGTTGGGCCGGGTGGCGAAGAGGATTTCCTCGCTCGAGGTGTTGCCGCTTGCCCCAGGGGCGAAGGGGCAGCCACCGAGTCCGCCGAGGGAACCGTCGACCAGGGTTGCTCCCGCGGATATCGCGGCGAGGGTGTTCGCGACGCCCAGACCCCAGGTGTCGTGCCCGTGGAACACGATTCTGCGGCTGGGCGTTTCGGCGGCGACGCGGCCGATCAGCGATGCGACCTGCGTGGGCACCGCTTGCCCGAGGGTGTCTGCGATGACGATGTCCGTTGCGCCGGTGGTTCGTTCGTCGTCGGCGATCGCGATGACCCGGTCCGCGGGCACGGCTCCCTCGAAGGGACAGGTGAAGGAGGTGGCGATGCACAATTCGATCGCGCCGCCCACCGAACGCGCGATGTCGATGGCCGCGGGCATGGCCGCGAGCGAGTCCTCGGTGGTGCGGCCGATGTTGGCCTGGTTGTGCGAGTCCGACGCCGAGAAGCAGTACTGGAAATTGCGGGCCCCGGCTGCTGCGGCCTTCTCGACGTGCCGCGGGGTGGCGACCCACACCCAGCATTGCGACAGTTCCTCGGCGGTCAGTTCGCCGATTACGTCGAGCGTGTTGGCCATGGGCGGCACCTTGTCTCCGCGCGCCATGGACCCGATCTCCAACTCGGGAACTCCGAGATCGACCAGGGCCCTGATGATCTCGAGTTTGCGCTCGGTGGAGAGCATCTTGCCGGTGAGCTGCAACCCGTCGCGCATCGTGACGTCGCGAAGTTGGGCCGCGGGTGCGAATTCGTACATCAGGCGTCCAATTCCTCATCGGTGCGGCCGAGCAGGCTCGACAGAACTTCCCGAGTGTGTTCGCCCAATTCCGGTCCGACCGACCGAATGGGAATGGACCGATCCCCGATGACGGGCACCACTCCGACGAAGCCCACATCGACCGGCTCGTCGCCACCGGTGTCGACGGCGAAGTGCTGGATCATGTTTCGGGCGGCATACTGCTCGTCGGCCACGATGTCCGCCGCGGTGTAGATCGGGCCGGACGGCACTCCCGCCTTGTCGAGAATCGCCAGAGCATCGGCGCGAGAATGCAATCCCGTCCAGTCCGAGATGGCGGAATCCAACTCGTCGCGTCGACGCCAACGGCCGGCATTGGTGGCGAGATCGGGATCGGCGGCCAGATCGGGCCGGTCGATGGTCTCCATGTAGCGCTGGAAGATGGCGTCACCGTTGCCCGCGATGATGATCGCGTGACCGTCGTTGCATGGGTACGCATTCGACGGCGCGATGCCTTCCATTCGTCCCCCGGTCCGCTCGCGTTCCACCCCGTAGGCGAGGTAGTCCGGAATCAGCGATTCCATCATCGACAGGATCGACTCGTTCAACGCGACGTCGATGGTCCGTTCGCTCGCAGTCAGAGACGTACCCCCTGCCTGCCGCTGCACCTGGCGTTGGAAGAGCGCCATGACGGATCCGAACGCGGCGTACAGGCCTGCGATCGAATCGCCGATCGACACTCCGACGCGAACCGGCGGACGATCGGGATCACCGACCAGATTACGAAATCCGCCGTATGCCTCTGCCACAGCGGCGAATCCGGGCCGATCCGACATCGGACCCGTCTGTCCGAACGCCGAGATGCGAGTGACGACAAGATCAGGATTGGCCTCGGTGAGCACCTCGGAGGTGATTCCCCACTTCTCTAGGGTGCCGGGGCGGAAATTCTCCAGCAGAATGTCGCACTTCGCAGCGAGCTCGACCACGTCCTTGCGCCCCTGTTCGGTGCGCAGATCGAGCACGATCGACTTCTTGTTCCGGTTGATGGTGCGGTACAGCATCGAGGTGGTGCCGGAATACAGCCGCCAGTTGCGCAACTCGTCGCCGGTGCCGGGACGCTCGACCTTGATCACCTCGGCCCCGAAATCCGCGAGCATCCGACCCGCGGTCGGTGCCGCGATGTAGTTGCCGAGTTCGAGTACTCGAACCCCGTCGAGCGGAAGCGTCATAGCATTCCTTTCACTTCTCCGGCCCCTTCACTTCTCCACCAAAGGCTGAGCGCGCCGAACGGACAGCGCGGCCCGCGAGGCATCGAGTTCGACGGGCGATCGCACGAGTAGCTCCCCCACCCGGAGGGTTCCGTCGGACAGCGGTTCGACGCGCAGGCCGCCGCGACCGATCAGTGCCTTGCGTGCGCCGTCGACCACCATGCGGTCCATCCAAGCGCACGGATGGGCCGGTCGGCCACCACGGAACCGAATCCACCCGTCTCCGGAATCGAGCTCGAACTCCAGACCGCGCAGCGGGTCGAGCTCGAGACCACGCACAACGACGTTTCGCCTGGCCACAGCCGGATCGGGAACCTCGATCCCGAGTACGTCGCCGACTGCATCCCAGGCCTCGACGGCCAGGAAACTCACCGCCGCCTCGGTGTGCGCCTTCACGCCGAAGAACCTGTCGCCGCGAATGCCCTTGTGCGCGACGATCTCGACGCTGCCCGGCATTTCGGTCGCGACGTCGGCCGGACCGTCCTTGGACCTGCCGAAATACGCGTGGGTGGGCGAGCGGAGCAACTGCACGATCTCGGCGCGATACTCGAACGGCATGCACTCGAGTCTGCCCGTTGCCGATCCACCCCGGTTCTTACCCACGGGTAAGGACGGATCAGTACACTCGCGAAATGGCTGTGACAACGCGCGTGACCACCTCCGACGGCATCATCGAAGGAAAGCCGGTGGGTGATCTGACCACCTGGCGTGGCATTCCCTACGCCGCTCCTCCCGTCGGACCGCTTCGATTCCGCGCGCCGCAACCCACCGAACCATGGTCGGGCGTGCGCGACGCCACCGAGTGGGGCAACGCTTCGGTTCAGCACAAGCGCGGCACGATGCTGGCGATCGGCAAGTACCAGCCGTCCAGCGAGGACTGCCTGACGCTCAACGTGTTGGCACCGAGTGCACCGAGTGCGACACCGCGTCCGGTCATGGTCTTCATTCACGGCGGTGCCTACACGCTCGGAACGTCTGCGACCCCGCTCTACGGCGGCGGCTCGCTGGTGCGGCGCTCGCTGCAGGACGGCGACGGTATCATCTACGTGTCGGTCAACTACCGACTCGGCGCACTGGGCTACCTCGACATGTCTCAATTCTCCACTCCCGAGCGACCTTTCGACTCCAACCTTGGCCTGCGCGATCAAGTCGCAGCTCTGGAATGGGTGCAGCGCAACATCGAGAACTTCGGCGGCGATCCGAACAACGTCACCATCTTCGGAGAATCGGCAGGCGGCAATGCCGTCACCACCCTGATGACGGTTCCCGCGACGAAAGGCCTGTTCGCTCAGGCCATTTCCGAAAGCTCGGCTCCCGGCATGACCGCGACGAAGGAGCGCGCCGATCAGTGGGCGCGCGAGTACATCGGCTATCTCGGCGGCACCGCCGAGACCGCCGCCGAGACCCTCGACAACGCCGAGGTGCTCCAGCTCGGGCGGGCAGGCACCAAGCTCGGTCTGACCACGTTGCACCGCACACCGGGCCTGATCCCGTTCGGCCCGGTGGTCGACGGCGACTTCCTTCCGGTCAGCCCGGTCGAGGCATACGCGAAGGGCACGGCGCACCGCGTCCCGCTGATCATCGGCACCAACGCCCGTGAGGGAACACTGTTTCCGAAGTTCCTCGACGCGCTGCCCACCAACCCCGAACGCATCACCAAGCTGTTCTCACTCACCGATCCCGACGCCGAAGCCGTGGTCACTTCAGGCTATCGGGGCTACCCCAACGAGCGGGCAGCCATCGACTTCGGCGGTGACTTCACTTTCTGGAAGCCCTCTCTCGAAGTGGCAGAGGGCCATTCACGGCACGCGCCCACGTACTTCTACCGTTTCGACTTCGCCCCACGGTCGCTCAAGGTCCTCGGATTGGACGCCACCCACGGCTTCGAACTGTTCGCGGTGTTCGGCATCAACGAGACGCTGTTCGGCAAGGCACTTACGCTGACCGGAGGCCGTAAGGCATTCGCCGAGGTCACCGAGCAGGTGCAGTCGCACTGGATTGCGTTCGCCACCAACGGCGCACCGTTGGACACGTGGCCTGCGTACGACGAGGCCGACCGCAGGACATTGATCTTCGACACGCGCACTCGGGTGCAGAAGGACCCGCGCAGCGACCGACGCAAGGCCTGGGAAGGCTACCGGGGTTACGACAGCCAGAAGCTCGAACCCGTCACTTGAGCAGACGCGACATGCGGCGGTCGGCGAGAATCTTGCCGGCCGTCTGGCACGTTGCGCAGTACTGAAAAGACCGGTCCACGTAGGCGACTTCGCGTACCGGGTCGCCGCACACCGGGCACGGAAGACCGGTCCTGGCATGCACTCGCATGCCGGATCGCTTCTCCCCCTTCAGACGTGCCGCGTCCTGACCTGCCGAGCGGGCCACCGCGTCGGACAGGACCGAGCGCATCGCCGCGTAGAGCGCCCCGACCGACTCGGGATCGAGCTTGCTCGACGACGCGAACGGCGAGAGCTTCGCGACGTGCATGATCTCGTCCGAGTAGGCGTTTCCGATACCGGCCAACAATGATTGGTCCACCAACGAGGTCTTCAGGCGCGCAGTGGTGCTTCCGAGAATCTCCGCGAATTCGAGCTCGGTGACCGTCAGGGCATCAGGCCCGAGCCGAGCGATGCTCGCAACCTGCTGCGGATCACGCACCACCCACACCGCCAACCGCTTCTTGGTGCCCGCCTCGGTCAGATCGATGGCGGGCGTCGCACCCTCGGGAGTGAAGAAGTGGATCCGCAACGCCAGCGGCCCTTTGCCCGGCTTGGGTGGCGCGACGCTCGGGTTGTCCACCCACCGCAGCCATCCCCCGCGCGAGAGGTGCGTGATCAGCCACAGATCACCTGCTCGCAGCGCCAGATGCTTTCCGAAGCGCGCTGCGTCGGTGACGTCCTTGCCCTGCAGCTCGGTGATCGGCGGATCGAACGTCTTGAGAACACTGAGGGCCGCGATGTCGATGCGGCCGATCACGGCACCGACGGCATGCTCGCGCAGAAAGCCGGCAAGGGCTTCCACCTCGGGTAATTCCGGCATGTGTCCAGTATGCAGCTACGATGACCGTCGTGATGGTTCCGACTCCGTACGAAGATCTGCTGCGCCGCATCCTCGATACCGGGACGGCCAAATCCGACCGGACGGGCACCGGCACCACCAGCGCGTTCGGGCACCAGATGCGCTTCGACCTGTCCGCGGGCTTCCCGCTGATCACCACCAAGAAGGTCCATCTCAAATCCATCGTCTACGAGCTGCTGTGGTTCCTGCGCGGAGACTCGAACGCCACGTGGCTGCAGGAGCACGGCGTCAGTATCTGGGACGAGTGGGCAGCTCCCGACGGTGAGCTCGGCCCGGTCTACGGCGTGCAGTGGCGGTCGTGGCCCACCCCGTCGGGTGAGCACATCGACCAGATCTCCTCGGTGATCGACACCCTGAAGACCGACCCGGATTCGCGTCGAATGATCGTCTCGGCCTGGAACGTCGGTGAGATCCCGCGGATGGCGCTGCCGCCGTGCCACGCGTTCTTCCAGTTCTACGTCGCCGACGGCAAGCTCTCGTGCCAGCTCTATCAGCGCAGCGCAGACATGTTCCTCGGCGTGCCGTTCAACATCGCCAGCTACGCGCTGCTCACGCACATGGTGGCGGCGCAGACCGGCCTCGAGGTCGGCGAGTTCGTCTGGACCGGCGGCGATTGCCACATCTACGACAACCACCGCGATCAGGTGACCGAGCAGCTCTCTCGCGAGGCGTACCCGTACCCCACTCTGAAACTGGCACAACGAGATTCGATCTTCGACTACACCTACGAAGACATCGAGATCGTCGGCTACCGACACCACCCGGCGATCAAGGCACCGGTAGCGGTGTGAGTGCACCGCACTTCGTCGGTCTGATCTGGGCCCAGAGCACGGCGGGCGTCATCGGGGACGCGGGATCGATCCCCTGGCATGTCCCCGAGGACATGGCGCACTTCAAGTCGAAGACGGCAGAGCATCCGGTGATCATGGGCCGGAAGACCTGGGACTCACTGCCCGTGAAGTTTCGTCCCCTGCCGGGCCGTCGCAACATAGTGGTCACCCGCAACTCTTCGTGGACCGCCGACGGTGCCGAAAACGCATCGAGTGTCGCCGATGCCGTGGCCCTGATAGGCGAGAGCCCGGTCTGGATCATCGGGGGCGGCGAAATCTATCGCAGTGCAATGGATATCGCGACCCACCTGGAAGTCACCGAGGTCGATCTCGATGTCGACGGAGATACTCGGGCTCCCGCGATTCCGGACGGTTGGATCGCGCGAGCGGGCGAGTGGCAGATCAGCCGCGAGAACGCGACGCGGTTCCGCTGGGTCGAGTACGGAAAGCCTATCCAACCTTCTTGAGCGCGTTCAGGATTCCCCCGTCGCGACTGCGAGCGGTGCGTCATACTGGCGATCATGGACAAGAAGTCACTCACCGCACTTGCCCGTCAACAACTCAAGCTCGCGGTCGGCGCATCGAGCGGCCGTAGCTCGCAGACGGTGTACGGCGGTCATCGACGCCACCTTCGGCAGACGGTCGTGGCACTGGCCGCCGGAAACAAGTTGGCCGAGCACGACCTGTCCGGCGAGTCGACGGTTCTGGTGCTCAGCGGCAAGCTCGAGCTGATCAGCGGTGAACGCTCCTGGAAGGGCTCGACCGGCGATCTGCTCGTCATCCCCGACGCCCGCCACAGCGTCGAGGCACTCGAAGACGTCAGCTTTCTGCTGACCGTCGCTATGTGAGCGCTTTCCTCACGACCAACACCGGGCAGTCCGCGGTGTTGACGAGTGCGAAACTCGTGGATCCCAGCAGCATTCCACCGAATCCGCCGCGCCCTCGGTTGCCGACCACGATCAGCGCGCCGGTTTCGGACAGTCCGCTCAGCACGCGAACCGGACGGTCCTGAGCCACGACGCGCTGAACCTCGACCTCCGGAAAGCGCTCCTGCCAGCCGGCGAGGCTCTCGGCCAACAGCGCCTCCTCGCCGTCGGCGATGGCCTGCCAGTCCTTGGGAGCGCGGCCGAACGACTGCGTCAGATCGACATCGGACCACACGTGCACCGCGATCAGCACGGCGTCACGCGCCGAGGCTTCGACGAACGCGGCTTCCACCGCGGCCTGGTTGACGTCCGAACCGTCGACGCCGACCACGACCGGCCCCTCGGCAACCGGACGGCCGTCGATGTCGCGGCCCCGCACCACGGCCACCGGAGAGACGCTGTGCGCGGCCAACGACAGTGTGACAGCACCGGTTTCGCTTGCCCCGATCACCAGAATCTCGGCCTGCGCCGACACGCCGATGAGAACGTCCATGACGCCGCCCTCGACTGCACTCGAGGTCACCTCGAAGGCAGGATCGTCGACCACCAGCGCCGCCAGAGTCTCCGCCGCCACCAACCTGGATTTGGCCGTGGCCACGAATTCCGTTGCTTCTCCGGCGAACTCGCTCAGATCGACGACTCCCGGCATATCGACGGCAGTCACGATGTGCAATCGCCGATCGCGTCGGTGAGCGCAGAGCGCCGCCCAGATCACGGCCTTGTCCGCGGCGGCGGATCCGTCGATGCCGACGATGATCGGTCGAGAGCCTGTCACGTTTCGGGCCTCCGGTCGGTACCCACGAACCAGGTCGCGAGCGTATGACGAATAGGAGTTCAGGCTAGTCGATGTGGCTGATATGTGGTGTCAGCTGGCGCGCAAGGTGTTCGCGTACTCCTGGATTCGCGTGCGGCCCGGCCCGCTCGCAGCTGCCTGGCCGTCGAGGTGATCGAGGTAGTCGGCCAGCTGATCGCGCTTGCGGGCTCCGGCGTCGAGATCGGTGCGCTCGAAGACGCGCCACTGAGCCAACATCGGCCGTAGGACCTCGTCGAGGTGGCGGCGGAGGTCGTAGATTCCGTCCCGCGAGATGAGCATCGCGCTGCGTGCGAAACCAGGCAGATTGGTGCCGGGCAGCTGGAAGTTCATGACGACCTCCGTGATTGCCGTGACCGTCGCAGCCGGTGCAGCGTCGAGCGCCGCCGAGACCAGGTCGGAGAAGAAACCGACGTGCAGATTCTGATCGGCGACGATACGTGCGAGCAGGCGATCGGCCACCGGGTCGTGGCACTGAGCGGCAGTGTTGCGATGGCAGATGATGGAGACCGACTCGTCGAGGGTCACCTGAGCCAGCGACCTCAGTAGGTGCGCTGCATTCATCGGGGCGTCGAAACCTACGGTCATGCACTGCGAGCGAGCGCGGCCGAGAGCGATCGGATCGACGCTGCGGGTGGCGACCAGGTAGTCGGTGAGAGCCACTGCATGGCGGGTTCGTTCGTTGCTCCACTCGGTGAGCCACGACGGCCAGGCACCGACCTCGGAGGTCGCGGCATCCCGCCGATACAGCGGAATGTTCTGCTCGACGAGCAGAGCGGTCACCAACGCCGCTTTCGCGGTCTCGGTCAGAGTCGAGGTACGCGAACCCCAGTACATTTCGGCCCGGACGAAATCGGCTGGTTCCCACTGCACGGCTTCGGCGCGATGGCGAGCGAGATTCTGCTCGATGGTCGGCAACAGTTCCCGCAGAACCTCGAACTGCCCGATACCACTGTGCATGCCCGCCCCTTTGTCGCCCGCCTACCCACTCCGACCGGGATCAAAGTAGTTGCGACGCTCCCGGGCCGTGGATGCCTTCGCGAATGTTCAGGACAAGTCGCAAGCGCTCGCGGCCACCGCTCGAGATAGGTCACAACGAGTTTTACCGAAACGCTAGATCACACGTAGATAACAACCTATGATCGATCCTGTTAGAGGCCAGGAAACAAACTTTAAGTACGAAAACGCTACGGTTTCGTCGGGAATTGCATAGATTGACCCGTGGAAGCGCATCGTTACGCGAAAGTAAGTTTGCTCTCCGAAGACCTGAAGAACCCAACACGAAGGGTTGATCTGTGACCGTTCACAACTCGACTGGCCTCGGAATCATGGTCGCGGGTCAGCCTGCGTCGGCTCCTCTTCGCGACTTTCGCGCAGTGGCGCGGCTCCTCGTGGGGCATTTCGCCGCCAACACTCCCTGCGGTTCGTTGCCGGGCGAACAGCTGCACGGCGACGTCACCGAATTCACCGTCAAGTGCATCAGCATCGCCGTGCAGATGCTCGATGAACGACGGGCCCCGGCCGAGTCCGACCTGGTCGAACTTCGCGCCAAGGCCAGTCAGTGGGCGCGTGAGGGCGTTCCGCTCGAGTCCGTTCTCAGCGTCTACCACGAGGGCATCCAGATCGGCTGGAATCTGGTGTCGAAGCGGGCAGGCGAGGGCGATGCAGCACAACTGATCGAGGCCGCGCGCATGTTCGTCATGCTGTCGGAGAAGGTGTCCATCGCAGCCAGCAAGAGTTACGTCGAGGAGCTCCAGTCGGTGGCCAGTGAGCACCACACGGCAGCGCACACCCTGGTGACCTCGCTGCTCAGCGGTCACAACGCCGTATCGATGGCCCGTCAGTCCGGAATCGAACTCGCCGACAGTTACCTCGTGCTCGCCCTCTCCGTGCCGCCGCACCCGGACGAGAACGACCCCAACATTCAGAAGACGGTCGCCGCTCGCCGAAAGCTGCGCCGCGTCCAGGCCGAGTTGGCGACGATCTGCGGCCGGACGCCGCTGTCCCTGCTCAGCACCGAGGGGGGCACGGTGCTGATCCCCGGAATCCACGACGACGAGTGGGTCGAGGCCCTGGTGCATCGCATCGGTACCGCCGCCGAGGTTCCCGTCACCGCCACCGCCGAGCAGGCCGCCACCGCAGACATCCCCACCGCAGCCGATCAGGTACACGAGCTGCTGTCGTTGGCCCACCAGCTGCATCGCCCGTCCGGCCTATACCGGATGGACGACCTGGTGCTCGAATACCAGCTCACGCGTCCCGGCCCCGGTCGACGGCACCTGACCCAGATCCTCGAGCCTCTCGATTCGTCTCCCGAGCTGCTCGAGACGCTCGAGATTCACATCTCCCACGATCTGAACCGCCAGCGGTCTGCTCGCCAACTCCATCTGCACACCAACACCGTGGATTACCGCCTCAAGCGGATCGCACAGCTCACCGGGTTCGACCCGACCCGGCCGTCGGGAATCCGACATCTGCAGGCAGCGCTGGTTGCCCGCAGACTCGAATCCTCGCGCGGCGCAGCCTGATCTGACGGTTCCCTCGAGTTCCTCGAACCGACGGCAGGTAGCGTCGGAAGTATTCGAGGAGCAGGGGGAATCGTCCGTGGCGAAGTTATTGCTGGAGTTGTCCGGGGTGGTCAAGGAGTACCCCACCGGCGAACAGCCGGTACGCGCGTTGGACGGTATCGATCTCACGATCGAGGGTGGCCAATTCGTCTCGCTCGTCGCACCGTCCGGTGCCGGTAAATCGACGCTGCTGCACATGCTCGGCGCACTTGACAGCCCGACCTCGGGATCCATCAAGTTCGACGACGTCGAGGTCACCACCCTCGACGACAACGCCCAATCGGATTTCCGACGCCACCAGGTGGGGTTCGTCTTCCAGTTCTTCAACCTGCTGCCGACGATGTCGGCCTGGGAGAACGTCGCTGTCCCCAAGCTGCTCGACGGCACCCCGATCAAGAAGGCCAAGTCCGACGCGATGCGTCTGCTCGACATGGTCGGACTCTCGAACCGATCCGAGCACCGCCCGGCACAGCTGTCCGGAGGCCAGATTCAGCGCATCGCCATCGCGAGAGCACTGATGATGGATCCGGCCCTGCTCATCGCCGACGAACCGACCGGCAATCTCGATTCGAAGACCTCCCACAATGTGCTCGAAATCCTCGCCGACGTGGCGCACGCCAGCGAGGGGCGTCGCGCAGTGGTGATGGCGACCCACGACCTCGAGGCGGCACGGTCCACCGATCGCATCGTCAGCATGATCGACGGCCGCGTCGAGACCGACACAGCGACGGCCGGTCTCGATCGGTGATCGGTACCGCGCTCAGCAGATTTCGAGTCATCAGTCTTCGTGACCTCCGCATGCACTGGGTGCGTTCGCTGGTTTCGGCCGGCGTCGTTGCCGTCGCGGCCGGGCTGCTCATCGCCGTCCTCGGCACGTACGGGTCCTTGACCGGATCCGTCGAGCGTCTTGCAGTGTCGATCGCGGGCAACGCGAACTACGAGATCGTCGGCGTCACCGACTCCGGCTTCGACCAAACCGAACTCGATGCCGTCCGCGCTGTTCCCGGCGTCGAGACGGCGGTTCCGCTGCTGCGGAGCACCGTCCGATCCGATGTCGGGGACCTCACGATCCTCGGTGTCGATGCGTCCATCACGGCATTGCAATCCGATCTCGAGGGCGCAGTCGGCAACGCGGCAGGGTTGCTCATCGATCCGTCCGGTGTATTGGTCGGAGCCGCAACGGATCTGACGCAGGGCGATACCGTCATGATCGACGACGTTCCGACATCGGTGGTCGGCGTCGTCGATGGTCCGGGAACACAACGTATCGGCGGAGGCATGTTCGCCGTCGCGCTCCTCCCGACGGCTCAGACGCTCACCGACCGCCCCGGCCAACTCGACTCGATCTTCGTTCTCGGCAGCGGCGACGCCCTCCGCACCGACCTCGACGCCGCGTTGGCGGGCCGGGTGTCGGTGATGAATCCGGACTTCCGAGCCGACCGCGCGAACCAGGCGATGAGCCTGACTCGCAATGCGACACTGATGGTCTCGCTCATTGCGTTCGTCGTCGCGGCGTTCCTGGTGTTCAACGTCATGAACATGGCCATCGCGAAGCGTCGGCCCACCATCTCGCTGCTCCGAGCGGTCGGTGGCCGCCGAGCCGACATCGTCCGAGATCTGTTGTTCGAGTCTGTTCTGGTCGGTCTCGTCGGCGGTGCCGTCGGCGTCCCGCTGGGAATCGTGATGGGCCGCATCGCGATCGAGAGTCTGCCGCCGTTTCTGTCGCAGGCCTTCGATGCACGGATTGAATACGTGTTGCCCGGCTTCGCCATTCCGGTGGCGATCGTGGCATGCGTGCTGGCCTGCGTAGGAGCCTCGGCTGTTGCGGCAGTGCAGGTGTATCGCATCTCGCCGATCGAGGCACTCGCGGTCGGCGGCGGTGAGACCTCGGGCGGTCCAGGTCTGCGGTTCACGCTGGCCGCGACCGTATTCGGCGTTCTCGCCATAGCCGGATCGTTCCTGTTCGCCGTCAACGTCGACGGTCAACTGACCCTCGGTGCCGGTGCACTCTTCATGTTCGGCGTCGTCGCGCTGTGCGTCGGCGCGACGGGACCGATCGTGTCGGCCACCGCAGCAGTCCCCCGCCGCTGGGGTGGTGCCGGACGCCTGGCGACCGCCACCATCGAACGCGCCCCACGGCGCATCTGGGCAACCGTGATGACGATCGTGATCGCGGTGGGAGTCAGTGTGGGAGTGTCGGGTTCGCTGACCAACATGACCGACTCGGCAGCCGAATCGTTGTCGTCGTTGGCAAGTACGGATCTGTACGTATCGATGAGCTCGCCCGACGCCATACCGTCGGGCCCCATCGTTCCTGCCGCAGTGGACGCAGCTGTCCGAGCGACACCGGGAGTGTCCCGAGTCGTCGAGGGGCAGTGGGCGTATGCCACGATCGACGACGAGTTGGTCTCCATCCAGGGCGTCGCCGACGGCAGCAACGCGGTGACGCTCGCGTCGCTTCCTGGCGATGTGCGTGCCGCGCTGCTCGCCGGCGACGGTGTGGTGCTCTCCGAGGGTTTCGGCAGAACGCTCGGCGTCTCGGTAGGCGACTCCGTCGATCTTCCGACGCCGACCGGTGTCCAGAACGTTCGCGTATTGGATCTGGTCGAATACATCAACGCCGCGGGCGGCACCATGGCAATTTCGTTGGACTCGATGCAACGCTGGTACGACCGCCCCGGTGCGACCTACCTCGAGATCGGCGTCGACGGAGATGTTGCCGCCGTGCAGGATTCACTACGTTCGACGCTGCCGCCCGAGGCGTTCGTGTACACCGGCGCTGCCGCACTCGAGGGCACGAGCGCCGCCATCCGACAGTCCGGTGCGCTGGCCATCGCGTTGCAGTGGATCGTCGCACTCGTTGCCGCCGTCGCGTTGCTCAACACATTGACGCTCTCGGTCCTCGAACGTCGCCGCGAACTCGGCGTACTGCGCGCCATGGGCGGTGGCCGCGGAACCCTCGCGCGCATGGTGCTCGCCGAGGCACTGTCGGTCGGCATCGTCGGCGGTGTGCTCGGGCTGATCATCGGAGCGGGTCTGCAATACCTGAGCACCCTGATCCTCGGAGCCAGCATCGGAATTCCGGTCGCCTACACCGCCGGTTGGTCGGTGCTGCTCTACGGACTCGTCGCTCTCGGCCTGTCGCTGCTGGGTTCGGCTCCCCCTGCCGTGCACGCATCACGACTGAACATCGTGGATGCTATTGCGGCGGATTAGGTGCTGGGCTGGGTCTGGGGTCCGCGGCTGCGGGGCTCGGGATCCGCAAACGCGCGCGCGTTCGTCAGGTGCGAGCGGAATAGGCAGCCCGTGGCCGGCGACTCTGCGCGCGTCTCGCAAATGCGCGCGCGTATGTACGAGGATGACCGACGTGGCCACATTCAGCGTGGAAGTCGAGGAGTACGCCGTCGAGAGTCTGCGGGACTGCGTGGGCGGTCCCGAGTGGGAGTTGCAGCCCGAGCGCGCCGCGGTTCTGGTTCACGACATGCAGCCGTATTACCTGAACGTGCTGCAGCACTCGGTACGCGCACGCGTGGCTTCGGAAGCGTCGGCTGTGGTCGCACGCGCCAGGTCGGCCGGCGTTCCGATTCTGGCCAGTGGCCCCCGGCCTGCGACTGTCCTCGAGCAGCGTGGACTGCTGGGACCGATGTGGGGGTTGGGTCCGTCCACCGAGGACATTGTGGTGACCGAGCCGGACTTCGTTCCGATCGCGAAGCGCAGCTACAGCGCCTTCTACGCCACCGACCTCGAGGTAGAACTTCGCCGACGCGGCCGTGACCAGCTCGTCATCGTGGGAGTGTTCGCCTCGGCGGGAATTCTCGCGACAACGTTCGACGCTTTCGCCCGCGATATTCAGTGCTTCGTCGGCATCGAATCGATCGCCGATTACACCGCTCACCAGCACCGCACCGCCCTGAACCTGATCTCGTCACTGACCGGGACGGTGAAAAGCAGCGGGAACCTGCTTCACGATCGACGCGGTGGGCCGCTAGACTAGCGAGCGCGATGTGGGCCAGCTGTGCACTGTGGCAACGAACCCATCCGCAGACGATTGTTCCGAGGGTTGAATCTCGTTGTACTTCAACGGATTACGATCAGCAGAACGGTCACCAGCCTTCGTAGCTCAGGGGATAGAGCAACCCTCTCCTAAAGGGTAGGTCGCAGGTTCGAATCCTGCCGAGGGCACCACGAAACACCAGGCCGGGTCCCCGCAAGACTCGATCCGTGGGGCGGTTCATCGCATCCACGCCAGGCGGAGGTTGCACGGTGAGTCGCATAGCGAAAGAGTGCACCTGTGAACCACACTCCGAGCGAGAACGTGCCACCCAGTCGCGTCGACGGTGAGAAACCCGATCGGGACGCGGGCTCACAACTGCCGGTGCCCAGTTGGAGCGACGTCGTGTGGAGCTTCCTCGGCGGGCTCGGCGGAACGGCGCTGGGAGGTGCGATCGGTCTCGTCGGGTTGCGGATCTCCGGGTCCGCCTGGTTTGCCATGCTCGCTCTTGTTCTCGGCGCTACGCTCGGGTGCACCGGCATCTATGTAGCCCTGATTCAGCGACGTCGATGGTCGTTGTCGGACTTGGGTTTTCTGCCTCCCGCGCACAGCCTTCTACATCTGTTGTGGCAGGTCCCAGTGCTCATCTCAGCCGCCAGCCTGGCAGCGACGGCATTGGCAGAACATCTCGACTTGCCGCCCGCAGGCAACCAAATCTCGGTTGTGCCGGACGCTCTCGAACTGGGCCCTGTCGCGATCGCCGTGGTGCTGATCGTGAGCGCGGGTGTGATTCCACTGATCGAGGAGATCATTTTTCGGCGGGTACTCCTCGGCTGGCTGATGTCGAAAATGTCGACCACGCTGAGCGCCGTACTCGCTACCCTTGTCTTCACGCTGTGTCACGGTGCGCCATCGGCGATGCTGTACATCCTGTTCTTTTCCACCGGTCTCGTCGCGACGCGCCTCTGGTACCGCACACTGTGGGCACCCTTGTTACTTCACTCGATCAACAACGCAGTGTTCAGCTCGGTCGCAATCTCGGCCATGGTCGCCTGACGCCAGAGCAGGTCTTGCGCACCCACGAAAACACCCGTACTATCGAACATGCATTCGAGTACTGGGGAGGAACTCGTGGTCACAGCTGTACAAGATTCACCACCGACGTCCGATGAAGTGCTGCGCTTCGTTGCGCGCCTTCAGTCGTCGGACTTCGATGTCGACGCAGCAGCCGGAATCGATTTGATCTCTGCACTCGAATTGATGAAGAGCGCCGGCGTTGCTGCGCAGGCCGTAGTGACCGACGCCGTGGCGACGACCATCAGCAATGAACGCCGCGAGCGCGGCAAGCCGAAAGCTCAGTGGCGCATCGGTATTGCGTCGCAGATCGGCTTGGCGAGGCGCGAATCACCGAACCGCGGCGGCACCCACCTCGGCCTCGCTCGCGCGCTCGTTCACGAAATGCCGCACACCCTCGCCCGTCTGCGCGCCGGGGAACTCAACGAGTGGCGCGCCATGATCCTCGCTCGCGAAACCGCCTGCCTCACCGTCGAAGACCGCCGGACCATCGACAACCGACTCTGCTCGGACCCGGCCACCCTCGCCGGTGCCGGCGACCGCATGATCGAAGGCCGCGCCCGCGCACCCGCCAACGAACTCGACGCCGCCTCCCAGGTGAAGCGCCGCGCCAAGGCTTATGGGGCCCGCCGCATCAGCACCCGGCCAGCGCCCGAATCGATGGGTTTCTTCACTGCACTGACCTCGATGGAGAAGTCGGTCTGTATGTGGGCAACTCTGCGACGAGACGCCGACACGATCATCAACTCCGGCGGCGGCGACACGCGCACCCGCGACCAGATCATGGCCGACCTCGTCTTCGAGCGGATCACCGGCGCATCGGTCGCACAGGGCCCACCGGTCACGGTCGACATCGTCATCTCGGACTCCGCCCTCCTCGCCGACGGCAAGAAATCTGCCTGTCTGCACGGCTACGGCGACATTCCATCCGACGTCGCACGCCAACTCATCCGAGACACGCTCGACAGTGAGACGCACGTCGCATTGCGCCGCCTCTACGCCCACCCGAGGTCCGGCGCACTGACGGCAGTGGAGTCCACCTCACGCGCATTTCCCACCGCACTGGGACGCCTCATCGATCTCCGAGATCGCACCTGCCGCACCCCGTGGTGCGACGCGCCGATCCGTCACCACGACCACATCGAACCGCACTCCACGGGCGGAGCAACCAGTGCAGAAAACGGCGCAGGTCTTTGTGCCGCATGCAATTACGCGAAAGAAGGCGACGGCGGGACGGCCGAAGCCAGACGAGACAAACGCAATGCGAGACACCGCTACACACTCATCTCACCCACCGGGCACACCTACGACTCGAGCGCGCCACCGATGCCGGTGGTGGAGCTCTACAGCTCGACGATCGAGAACGTGATGCTCCACGGACTCTTCGATTTCGACGCGGCATCGTGAGTCACTGCGGGAAGAGAGCTGACCACATCTCGGTTACACTCGGTGACGACGCGCGTAGCTGCACGTCAGACGTCGTGGAATGCTCCCGAACCTCCATGTGCACCCTGCACAGGCTTCTCTTACGGCGATCGAAACTGCCCACCGGCAGTCTCGCCACCTTGCATCTCGGCCCGAAGGCCCGCAGGTGCAACACCCTGCCCGAAAGGCACTTTTCATCACTATGACGACCCCACAGACTTTTGCTGCACTCGGCGTACCCCAGGCCATCGCGGATGTACTCGCGAGCCAGGGCAAGTCCGAGGCATTCCCCATCCAGGCCGACACGCTCCCCGACACACTGCAGGGACGCGACGTACTCGGACGCGGAAAGACCGGCAGCGGTAAGACACTCGCCTTCTCCATCCCGATGGTCGCTCGCCTCGCCGGCCAGCTCCCCGGTAACCGCAAGCCCGGTCGCCCCCGCGGCCTGATCCTCGCGCCGACGCGTGAGCTCGCCACCCAGATCGCCGTCGCGATCGAGCCCCTCGCCTCCGCGTACTCGCTGAAGGTCACCACGATCTTCGGTGGTGTCTCGCAGGTCCGCCAGGTCTCCGCGCTCAAGGGCGGAGTCGACATCGTCGTCGCGTGCCCCGGTCGCCTCGAAGACCTGATGAAGCAGCGGCACCTGACCCTCGACGGCGTTCAGATCACCGTCCTCGACGAGGCAGACCACATGGCCGACCTCGGGTTCCTGCCCGTCGTCACCCGCATCCTCGCCGCCACCCCGGACAAGGGCCAGCGCATGCTGTTCTCCGCGACCCTGGACAACGGCGTCGACAAGTTGGTCAAACGCTTCCTGCACAACCAGATCACGCACTCCGTCGACGAGGCCACCTCCCATGTCGAGGCCATGACGCACAGCGTGTTCGAGGTCGACGGCGTCGAAGCCAAGAAGAAGCTCGTCCACCAGCTCGCCTCGGGCACCGGACGCCGCATCCTCTTCATGCGCACCAAGCACCAGGCCCGCAAGCTCGCCAAGCAGCTCACCGACGCCGGAATCCCGTCCGTCGATCTGCACGGCAACCTCTCGCAGGCCGCACGTGACCGCAACCTCGCCGCCTTCTCCTCCGGCCAGGCTCGCGTTCTCGTCGCCACCGACGTTGCAGCCCGCGGTGTTCACGTCGACGACGTTCAGCTCGTCGTCCACGTCGATCCCCCGGCCGAGCACAAGGCGTACCTGCACCGCTCCGGTCGCACGGCACGCGCGGGAAGCGCCGGCGACGTCGTGACCGTCGTCCTGCCCGAGCAGCGCAAGGACACCGCAGTTCTGCTGCGCAAGGCCGACATCAAGGTCACCCCGATTCGCGTCACCGCCGACTCGCCTGCAGTGGCGAACCTCGTCGGCGAGCAGGCCCGCTACGTCCAGCCTGCACCGCGGGTCGAGGCGGCACCGGCGCGTACCGCGAATCCTCGTAACAGCAACAATGCTCGACGCGGCGGCCCGGCCCGCTCCGGCGGACAGCCCCGCAGCGGAGGCCAGCCCCGCAGCGGTGGCGGCGGCCACAGCCGTCGCGCAGCAGGACCGGCCACGAGCCAGCGCAGCCGCTGATTTCAGCCCAAGAACAGGAAAGCACTCGCTACGAGTGCTTTCCTGTTCTTGCGCTCACCACCGCAGCAACCGCACACAAGCCCGCTGCACCGAACCACGCCATCGTGTAGGCGCCGGTGGCATCCCGCACCACGCCCGCGACAACGGACGCGATACCCGCACCGATCTGATGTGAAGCGAACACCCAGCCGAACACCAACGACCCGCGGTCGCCGAACACTTCGCGGCACAGGGCGATGGTCGGTGGAACCGTTGCCACCCAATCCAATCCGTAGATCACCACGAAGATGACGATCGACGGCTGGATGGTCGCGGACAGCAACCAGGGCAGAAACAACAGCGATATCCCGCGAAATCCGTAGTACGCGGCCAACAGGTAGCGAGGGTCGACGCGATCGGTCAACCAACCCGATCCGATGGTTCCGACGATGTCGAAGATTCCCACCACCGCCAGCAGACCCGCTGCGGTGGTTTCGTGCATTCCGTGGTCGTGCGCGGACGGGATGAAGTGAGTTCCGATGAGCCCGTTGGTCGTTGCGCCACAGATCGCGAAGCCCAACACCAGTGCCCAGAAGGTTCGCACCCGGCTCGCATCGCGCAATGCCTGAATCGCGGCCCGCGCTGGATTCACGGCAGAGACGGCCGTCGGCGGGACGTAGTCGGCAGGCGCTCCGTACGGAGTCACGCCGATGTCCGCCGGCATGTTTCGCAGCCAGCGCAGGACGAACGGAACCACGATCAACGACCCGCCTGCGATGAGGAACGAGGCGGCGCGCCAGCCGGACTTGTCGACGAGCTGCGCGATCAGGGGCAGAAAGATCAGCTGACCCGTCGCGCTGCCGGCCGTCAAGATGCCCGAGACGAGGCCGCGACGCTGCACGAACCACCGATTGGTCACCACTGCGGCGAACACCAAAGCCATCGATCCGGTACCGAGACCGATCAGCACGCCCCACGTCAGCACCAACTGCCATGCCTGCGTGACGAATACGCTCAGCGCACTGCCCGCGGCCACGACCACCAACGCGGTCGACGTCACCGCCCGGATCCCGAAGCGTTCCATCAGCGCCGCAGCGAACGGCGCAGTCAACCCGAACAGCACGAGGTTGACGCCCACCGCCACTGACAGCATCGACCGCGGCCAACCGAACTCCTCATGCAGCGGAACCATCAGCACGCTCGGTGCCGCCCGGAAGCCCGCGGCACCGACGAGTGCGAGAAACGCCACCGCGGCCACGATCCACGCTGGATGAACCCTGCTACGGGTACCGATCTCCGAAGTCACCGTGACATTGTGCGCGCAACGTGCCGAGCATCGCGGCTGGCACACTGGAACGGTGACCGTCAGCGCTTCCCGCCCTTCATCCGGGCCCCTCGGACCTCTGGAAATGGCGACCGCTGCTGTCATGAGCAGTTTCACCGTGGCGTTGACGGTGATCGGCGTGCTCGTGCCGATGGCTGCGATCCTTCAGGTCGTCGCGGCTGTTCCCATGTCGGTGGTCGCGCTCCGGCACAGGACTCGCGCACTGGTCACGTCCGCGGTCGCCGCCACCCTCGTCGGATTCGTCGCGGCCGGTACCCAGACGGCCATCACCGTGGCCAGTGCCGCCCTACTGGGCGGTCTGGTCGGCCGGGCGAAGCGCAGGAAGCAGGGGTTGTTCGGCGTACTGATCACCTCGATGGTCGTCGGGCCGATGCTCGGCGCATTGACCGTGCTGATGCTCCTCGTCCTCGTTCCGCTGCGCGAGCTGTTTCTCGCGACTCTTCGCAACACTTTCGAGGGCATTTCTCGACTGCTCGAGCGCACATCGGCGCTGCAAGGCACTGCCGACGTGATCCGCACCAACTCCACGACCGTTCTCGACAACTGGTGGTGGTGGGCAGGCGGGTCGATCGCCGTCGGCATCGTCACCGGAACCCTGTTCGCGTGGCTCATCCTCACCGCGATCCTCGACCGACTCTCCACCATTCCCACCCCCGAGCCTCTGGCCCACGGCACCGACGCAGAGATCGGCCCGCTGCCGGTCACGCTCACCGCTGTCGGGTTCCGATACCCCGACAACACGACTGCGGCGTTGACCGGCATCGACCTGCGCATCGAAACCGGTGAATTCGTGGCGATCGTCGGCCACAACGGTTCCGGCAAATCGACGCTGACGCGGATTCTCGCCGGCCTCGAACCATCCGAGGGCACCGTCGACCGGCCCGGCTCGACCGGTCTCGGACGATACGGCGGCACCGCGGTGGTGCTGCAACGTCCCGAAAGTCAGATCCTGGGCACCCGCGTCGCCGACGACGTGGTGTGGGGACTGCCGCCCGGCGATTCCCGTCCCGACGTCGAGGCCCTGCTCGACGAGGTCGGACTCGGCGGCATGGGCGCGCGCGACACCGCATCGCTGTCCGGCGGTGAAATGCAGCGTCTCGCAGTCGCCGCAGCACTGGCCCGCAGGCCCGCACTGCTGATCGCAGACGAGGCGACCGCGATGATCGACGCCTCAGGACGCGAACATCTGGTGTCGCTCCTCGCCGAACTGCCTCGTAGGCATGGCATGTCGGTCGTTCTGGTCACCCATCACGTCTCGGACACCGTCGCCGCGGATCGCGTCGTGCATCTGCACGAGGGATATCAGGTGCAGCACGACTCGATGTGGATGCACGCTCGAACCGAGAACCCCGTTGCACTGCACGACAATTCGAGCCAGCGCCTGCTCGAACTGAACAGCATTCAGCACACCTACAACCGGCGCACACCGTGGGCACAGACAGCTCTGAACGGCATCGACGTCACCGTCAAGCGCGGTGAGGGAGTGCTCGTTCTCGGTGGAAACGGTTCGGGCAAGTCGACTCTCGCCTGGATCATGGCCGGACTGACCGGCCCGACGCAGGGCACGGCACAGCTCGCCGGTAAGGCGATGACCTCGCAGGTCGGCGAGGTCGGGCTGGCCTTCCAACATTCGCGCCTGCAGTTGCAGCGACGCACCGTCTCCGAGGACATCGCTGCCGCCGCCGGACCCGAAACGGGATCTGCCACAGTCTCGGCCGCGATGGATGCCGTCGGCCTCGACAGGTCACTCGCCGCCCGCGACATCGATTCGCTCAGCGGTGGTCAGATGCGGCGCGTCGTGCTGGCCGGGCTCATTGCGCGTCGACCACGAATGTTGGTCCTCGACGAACCCCTGGCCGGGCTCGACCCACCCGGACGCGACGACATCATCGGCGTTCTCGCCGGACTGCGCGAACGCGGTGTCGCCGTGGTCGTGATCTCGCACGATGTCGACGGCATGGACACCGTCTGCAGCCGCACCATCACGATGGCCGACGGCCACATCGTCTCCGATTCGATCCTGGGGAGCGTGCGCTCGTGACCACCGTCGTACTGCGTCAAGTCCCGCGGTTCTCGCCGATCCATCGCCTGTGGGCAGGCACCAAACTCGTCGCCGTGCTGCTGCTGAGCATCACCCTCGTCGTGGCACCGACGTGGCCCGCGCTCGGAATCGTGTTCGCGTTGTTGGTCATCGCCGCAATGATCGCCCATGTTCCGATCACAGCTCTGCCGCGTCCACCGTGGTGGATCTGGGCGCTGTTCGGGGTCGGCGCGCTGATCAATCTGCCCATCGGTGGTGCCGCTGTCCTCATCTACTTCCGCGCGACGCTGTTCGTGTTCGTCCTGCTCGGCGCATCGATGATGATCGGCTGGACCACCTCGATGAGCGACATCGCCCCGGCGGTATCCAAGCTCGGCACACCGCTGAAGAAGCTGAAGCTGCCGGTCGACGAGTGGGCGATCGCCGTTGCCCTGAGCCTGCGGTCGCTACCGCTGCTGATCGAAGAGATGCGCACTCTCAACGCTGCCCGACGCCTTCGCCCCAAACCGGTCGTCAACAGCGCCTCGGACAACTCCTTGGTGGACATCGTCACGACGGTGATGTCGGTCGCCATCAGACGGGCCGACGAAATGGGCGGGGCCATCACCGCTCGCGGGGGTACCGGAATGATCACCGCCGGCGATGACCGATTCAAGGCCTCCGACGCGGTGACGCTGATCGTGGTGACGCTGGCGTGCGCCGCAGCGATTGCGATCAGCCTCCTGCTGGGCTGACCTACTCGCCCGCGAGGCGTTCGGTGCGGGAGTTCAGGGCCTTGACGAACACATCCGGAATGTCTCGCGGATCCTCCGCGACATAGCTGGTTCCGCCGGTTGCGGCCGAGA
Organism: Rhodococcus sp. 077-4; assembly: GCF_047782425.1. Lineage (NCBI taxonomy): Bacteria > Bacillati > Actinomycetota > Actinomycetes > Mycobacteriales > Nocardiaceae > Rhodococcus > Rhodococcus sp. 077-4. The sequence continues at coordinate 83,566 of NZ_JAJPWC010000003.1, forward strand.
TCTGCTGCAGCGCAACCGGATCTGCGTCGCCGGTGACACCGACCGTGATGATCACGATGGGGCGCACCGGATCCTGTTCCTTCTGCAGCGTCCCGATCAGCTGGTCGAGGGTAATGCTGCCCGCGTCTTCGTTGGCTCCGTCGGTGAGGATGATGACACTGTTGACGTAGTTGGGGTCGTACCCCTCCTTCACCCGCCGAAATGCTGCCAACGTGGTGTCGTAGAGCCCGGTTCCGCCGCCGACCAGGGCAGGCAAACCGCGCACGGCGTCGAGAATGGCCTGCCGCTGCGGCTTGCCGTCGAAAGTGCCGTCCGCCCTGCCCATCGGAACGAGCTCCCGATAGTCCTGCTGCCCACCACCGAGACCGATCGAGAAGGCCCACAGACCCATCTGAGTCTGATCGCTGAACAGAGAGTTGGCGCCGAGCGAGGCATCGACGGTCAACGCCATGCGCGTGGAATCGCCCGACTTCGCAGCCATCGAACCCGACACATCCTCGACGACGAGAGTACGAAGCGGCAGCGCGAGGACGGCCCAATCTCGAAGCGTCGTCTCGATGGACAGCGGATTCTTGATCTCGAGCGACGCGACGGACCCGACGCCTCGGCCGTCGGGAAGTGGTGTGCCACTCGATGTTCGGAAGCCTGCTGCGATCAGGGTGTCGGTGGCCGACGCGGTTGCCAGAACCGAGGCCAGTGCCGTGCCTGCCGCCTTGACGCGGTCGTAGTCCGGCCCGGCCGGCGCGGTCACGGCCAGCGGATAGTTGAGGAAGTAGCTGCCCGTCGGTGGAACCGACTGTGCGAGAGCCGATCCCGAATTGTCGGCCTCGTACGCGAGTACGGCCTGCTCGGTCGCGACACTGGTGCCACCGTCGGCGGCGACCTGGGCCACCAGATCCGGGGTGTCGTGCGGGGTATCGGCGATCCGTCCGAAGTCCTGCGCCATGGGAACCAGTGCCGCCGACACTGCTTTGGCGTCGGAGATCGCCACCTCGGATTCGGACAGCGCACCGAGGATCGCGGCATTCGAAGCGCTGCTGGTCAGTGGGTCGCCGATGCGCTGACCGGGAAGTTGCAGCACGCTGAGCCAGGTATCGGTGACCGGCACGGCGTCGGACTTCGACACCAGGACCGGCAGCGTGTTCGCGACGGAGGTCTTGGCCAGCTCCGGTAGCGCACCGGTCGAGCGGAGGGTCTTGAGCAGCCACAACGTCGAATCCGGGATCCACAGTTCCGGCCGATTTTCGTCGGTGCCTGCGATTTCGGTGGCGGTGTCGGTGGGGCGTTCGGCGCGGACCTCGAAGTTCACGCAACCGCGGTCGACCTCGCCGGCCTGCGCGACTATCTGCTGGACCGGCTCGGCAATGGAGGTGTCCACCGCGAGCGAGACGGTGTCGACGGAATCGCACGAATCCGCGCCGGAAGCGCGCACGGCCTGCACACCGAACCAACCGCCGACCACCACGACGAGGGCCACCAAGGCAACCACCGACCAGAGCACGGCCGACCCTGACCTGGGCGTACTGCCGCTGTGGCGACCCGACATCGCTGCATCCCCTTGCTCGACCCCACCGCCACACTCATAGGACGAGTGTGACCGAACGCGCCTTCACAAGTGACGCGACGCACAGCATAGTAGCCCCCTCAGCGACCGGAGCGGCTTCGGAGTGCGTTGACGAACACGTTGGGAATCTCGGCGGGATTTCGTGCGACGAAGCTGGTACCACCGGTAGCGGCGGAAATCTGTTGCAGTACACCGGCATCGGCGTCGTCGGTGATTCCGATGGTGACGATGACGACCGGCTCGGACGGGTCCTGCTCGGCGCGCAGAGTCGAGAGCAACTCGTCGAGCGAGATGCTGTCGGGATCCTCGTTGGTGCCGTCGGTGAGGATGATGACGCTGTTGACGGCATCGGGGTCGTAACCCTGCTGGACGGTGCGGAACGCTGCCAACGTGGTGTCGTACAACCCCGTACCGCCACCGACCAGCGATGGCAGGGTTCGGGTCTGCTGCAGCAGCACCTCACGCTGCGTGGTGTTGTCGACTTTCTCGTCCATTTTCCGGATCGGGGCCAGCTCACGGTAATCCTGAGTGCCGCCGCCGAGCCCGATGGAGAAGGCCCACAGGCCCATCGACGCGTTGTCGGGAAACAGGCGGTTACCGGTTTCGCTGGCCTGCACCGTCATCGCGATGCGGGTGTTCGCACCCGCGCTGTAGTTCATCGATCCGGAGACGTCCTCCATCACCAGCGCCCGTGACGGCAGGGCCAACACCTGGTACTGCCGCAGCGTCGACTCCGCGGCCTGCTGGTCGGCAATCGCCAGGCTCGCCACGTCACCGACACCGCGACCGGCGTCGAGGGGTGCAGTGTCCGCTCCGCGGAACCCGGCGTCGGTCAACGCTTGTTGCCCCTGTGCAGATTCGATGGCCGTGGCCAACGCCGTCCCGACGGACTTCGCACTCTCGTGTCGATCACCTGCCGGCTCGGTCACCGCCAACGGAAAGTTCAAGAAGATGCTGCCCGTGGGCGGTACCGTCGCACCGAGCTCGACGCCCTTGTCCCGCTGGTACGCCAGGAAGGTCTGCTCGGACACCACTGCGACGCCGCCGTCGGCGACGAGGTCGTCGAGGCGTACGTCCGGGTCTGACTCCCCGCGCGTGGCGGCCTGCGCCTGGGCGATGGGAACGAGTGCCGTCGACACGGAGTCCAGGGTCTTCTCGTCCGACCCGGCCTCGGCCACCGCGCCCAGGATTGCCGCGTCGGAGACTGTGTTGGCCAACGGATTTCCGATACGCAGACCTTCGAGCTTCAACGCGGTGAGCCAGGTGTCGAAGAAGGGCACCTCGTCCTTGCGGGCAGCGAGCACCGCCGGGCTGGCGGCCACCGACTGACTCGCCATATCGATCAACGACGCGGTGGACCGCACCGTCTTGCCGATCCACAGCGACGAATCCGGTATCCAGAGCGAGGGCACGTCGTCACCTTTGGCCACGGCGGCCGAGACCTGACCGGACTCGGCGGCCGTGACTTCGATACTGGCGCAACCCAACTCATCGGCCGAGGTGTTGTCGACCACTTGCTGCAGAACCGGTGCGATCGCAGGATCCGCGGCCAGCGAGTACGACGCGGGATCGCTGCATTCGGACCCGAGGACGTTCTGAGCGATGAACACACCACCGCCGACCACGAGCAGGACCGCAACTGCGACAACGCCGTACTTGGCGAATCCTCTACTGCTCGAGGTGGACGACGGGGCGCTGTGTCTACCGGGCATGACGCGCTCCTACTTCATCGGTCGTTCCACAGGCTCCACTTCTGCCCGGTCAGGCGTAAATCTTGACGAACGTCTTCAGAGAGTTCTCGATGTCGCCCTTGAGAGCGCGTGCGACGCCGGAGCCGATCGGACCGAACAGGGGCGCACCACCGAGATTGACATCGATGGTGATCTCGGAACCCTCGCCCTTGGACTTCACGCTCAGGTTCAGGCCGATCTTGACGCCACCCTTGCCGTTGCCCTTCAGTTCGAGCTTCTTGGGCGGGTCGTACGCCTCGATCTTCCAGGACACCCGGTTGCGCATGCCCTTCACACTCGCGATGGAGTCCAACGTGGTGCCGACGGCCAACTGCTCGGGCAGCTCACCTCGCCACGCTTCGTGGATGGAAAGCCACTGCTCGTATCCGGACAGATCGGACGCGTGCGCCCACGTCTGCTCGGGGGTCAATGGGACGTCGAGGGAAACCTTCAGCTTGGCCACAGCAGGGATCGTAGTGCGCTACGCGCAGTGGTGCGGCACGGCACCTGTGGTCACTCCGCAGGCTCCGCTCCGGATCGCCCCCAAGGCACTCAACCGCACCACTGCCGCAGGCACTTCTAGTGAGCGCTTGCCTTCTCCGCACCGATGCCGGTGAGGGAGCGAACCTCCATCTCGGCCTGCTTGTCGGTGCTCTCGGTGTCCTTCGAGATCAATGTTCCGACGATGCCGAGGACGAATGCCAGCGGGATCGAGACGATGCCCGGGTTGGAGAGCGGGAACCACGCGAAGTCCGCGTTCGGCAGCATGGCCGTCTTCGATCCGGAGACGGCCGGAGAGAAGATGATCAGCACGATCGTCGAGATCAGGCCGCCGTACATGCTGAACAGTGCGCCGGTGGTGGTGAATCGACGCCAGAACAGCGAGTACAGGATGGTCGGCAGGTTGGCGGCCGCCGCGACGGCGAACGCGAGTGCCACCAGGAACGCGATGTTCTGGCCGTTGGCGAGGATGCCGAGGCCGATGGCCAGCACGCCGATGACGACGGCGGTGATGCGCGAGACCTGAACCTGCTTCTTGTCGTCGACCTGACCCTTCTTTATGACGCTCGCGTAGATGTCGTGAGCGAACGACGCCGAGGCGGTGATCGTCAGGCCTGCGACGACGGCGAGGATCGTCGCGAAGGCGACCGCCGAGATGATGCCGAGCAGGATCACGCCGCCGAGCTCGAAGGCCAGCAGCGGAGCTGCGGAGTTCTGACCACCGGCCGAGGCCAGGATGCGGTCGGGTCCGACGATTGCTGCAGCTCCGTAGCCGAGAACCAGCGTGAACAGGTAGAACGCACCGATGAGCGCGATGGCCCACACGACACTGCGGCGAGCTTCCTTGGCCGTGGGCACCGTATAGAAGCGCATCAACACGTGCGGCAGACCGGCCGTGCCGAGGACGAGTGCGAGACCGAGCGAGAGGAAGTTGATCTTCGAGGTGGCGCTGCCGCCGTACTGGGCACCGGGCTCGATGACGTCGCGGGCATTCACTGCCGGATCGACCGATCCGGCGACCATGGATTGTGCGCTGCCGAGCAGCTCGGAGAAGTTGAGACCGAACTTGGCGAGGACGAGGACGGTCATGAACGCTGCACCGGCGATGAGCAGTACGGCCTTGATGATCTGCACCCAGGTGGTGCCCTTCATACCGCCGATCAACACGTACGCGATCATCAGCACGCCGACGATGGCGATGACGATGGACTGTCCGGTGCGGTCGGAGATGTCGAGCAGCAGTGCGACGAGTCCGCCTGCACCCGCCATCTGCGCGAGCAGGTAGAACAGCGAGACCGTCAGGGTGGAGAGTGCCGCGGCGGTACGAACCGGCCCCTGCTTGAGCCGGAAGCTCAGCACATCCGCCATCGTGAACTTGCCGGTGTTCCTGAGCAATTCGGCGACAAGCAGCAGTGCGACGAGCCAGGCGACGAGGAAGCCGATGGAGTAGAGGAAGCCGTCGTAGCCGTAGACGGCGATGGCGCCGGCGATGCCGAGAAAGCTTGCCGCCGAAAGGTAGTCGCCGGCGATGGCGACGCCGTTCTGCGGTCCGGAGAAGCCGCCACCCGCGGTGAAGAACTCCGCGGAGGTCGCGTTCTTCTTGGAGGCGCGAATGACGACGAACATGGTGATCAGGACGAACGCGCCGAAGATCGCGATGTTGACGAGTGGTTCGCCGACGGTGGTGTCGGCAGCCTGGGCCAGAATGTTCACGGCGGGAGTCGAGCCTGCGGAATGACCGATCATCAGTTTTTCGCTCCCTGGGAGGCTTCCATCTCGGCGCGCAGGGCTGCGGCGCGAGGATCGAGTTCACGGTTGGCGAACTTCACGTAGATGCCGGTGATGGCGAACGTGGTGACGAACTGGCCGAGACCGAGCAGCAGCCCGACGTTGATGTTGCCCCACACCTTGGTGGACATGAAGTCGACGGCGTAGGTGCTCAGCAGCACGTAGAGGACGTACCAGACCAGAAAGAACCCGGCCATCGGGAACACGAAGCTACGCAGGCGACGGCGGAGTTCCTGGAACTCCGGACTGGCCTGCATGTCGACGAACGCTTGCGCGTCCGGTGGCGAATTGGTTTCCGGTGCGGTCACCTTGAACTCCTGTAGTCGATGTGAGCTGTAGCTGACTCGAAACAGTAGTGAGAGTCAGATCACAACATCAGGAGGTGGCCTCGATCACACGTTGGGCTGCGTGAGTGTGCGACGAGCGGTAGCGCAGGCCCGACGAGCGGGGGGCCCGGGAGTGGAGCCTGCGGAATGACCCAGTCGGTCGGGAGTGGAGTGGAGCCTGCGGGATGACCCAGGTGTCTCAGAGTTCGCGCTCGCGATCTTTGCCCATGTCGAGGCCTTCGGGTAGGTGCAGTCGCGCGAAGATGCGGGAGATGTCCGACGGCACCGTTTTTCGGGTGGCGAGGCTGACGGCGATCATCGATGCGAAGGCGACGGGGACGCTCACGGCGGCGGGGTACCCGAGGATTGCTGCGGCCCAACCACCGAGGGTGGCGTCGGAGATGGGGGTGACGACGGAGATCGACGCGGCCACGAGGGAGATTCCGCCGCCGAGGAGCAGTCCGGTTGCCGCTCCCGCTGCGGTGAGTCCGCGCCACCAGATGCCGAGTACGAGCAGTGGGCAGAGGGTGGATGCGGCGACGGCGAAGACGAGTCCGACGGTGCGCGAGAGATCAAGTGAGACAACGCCGATCGACAGCGCCAGCGGCACGGCTCCGGCGAGGATGGCGGCGACGCGGAAGTCGCGGACCTTGCCCGAGAGGACGTCGGTGCTCAGCACCCCCGCGATGCTGACCAGTAGACCGGAGGAGGTCGACAGGAAGGCAGCGATGGCGCCTGCGGCCACCAGTGCGGCGAGCAACTGGCCCGGTATTCCGGACAACACGGAGCCGGGTAGCAGCAGCACCGCGGCGTCGGATGCTCCGGTGATCAGGAGTTGCGGCACGTACAACCGGGCGAAGACGCCGAGCACCGTCGGGAACAGATAGAACATGCCGAGCAGGGCCAGGACGGTGAGAGAGGTCAGTCGCGCGGCTCGCCCGTCCGGGTTGGTGTAGAACCGCACCAGCACGTGTGGCAGGCCGAGCGTTCCGAGGAACGTGGCCAGAATCAGCGAATACACCTGATAGAGCGGATGTTGCCCGCCCAGTCCCCCGCCGGGCATCGCCCACGCTCGGTCGGTGGTCGGTGCGCCCGCGACGACGGGAACGGGAGAGCCTGCATCGAGGGTGAGCAATGTGCCCGAGCCCAGCCGGTGTTCGCCCGCGTCGAGGCTCACTCGTCCGTCCACGCTCTGCTCGTCCAGGGTCCCCGTCACGGACACCACGATCGGCGAATCGACCTGCACGAGAACGTCGGTGGTGATGTCGACTGTCGTCTGCTCGGTGACGGTAGGCGGGGCCGGGCTGCCGACATCACGGTCGTCGGCGAAGAAATGCACGGTCAGCACCAGTGCCGGGATGGCGATCGCGGTGAGCTTGAGCCAGTACTGGAACGCTTGGACGAAGGTGATGGAGCGCATGCCGCCGCCGACGACGTTCGCGATGACGATCAGGCCAACGGCCAGGGCACCGACCCAGCCGGGAACTCCGAGCAGGATGTTCAGGGTCAGGCCTGCGCCCTGGAACTGCGGCACCAGATACAGCGCGCAGATGACCACCACCACCAGCATCGCCACGGTCCGCAACCATGGTGCGCCGAGACGGAATTCGACGAAATCGGGCACCGTGTACGCGCCGCTTCTGCGGAGCGGTGCCGCGACGAACAGCAGCAGACCGAGGTAGCCCGCGGTGAAGCCGACGGGGTACCACAGCGCGTCGGCTCCGTACTTCGCGATGAGTCCGGCCACCCCGAGAAACGATGCAGCAGAAAGATATTCACCCGAAATTGCGGCGGCGTTCCAGCGCGGCCCGACGGTTCGCGAGGCCACAAGGAAGTCGGAGGTGGTGCGCGCCAACCTAACCCCGTAGACGCCTATGCCCACGGTGGCCACCGCCGCTACGAGCAGCGCGATCACCGTCGCTATCGGAATGGGCCCGTTCACGTCCGATGCCTAGTCCTCGACCAAGCCGACGAACTCGGTCTCGTTGCGCTCGGCTCGGCGCACGTACGCCCAGCCCACCGCGAACAGCAACGGGTAGATCGCCACGCCCAACACCAACCAGGGCAGACCGATGCCGAACGGCGCGACGTCGGTGAAGCGAGCAAGGAGTATGCCCAGCAACGGAATTGCGAACAGGATCGACAGCGTCATCACCGCCAGGCGTACCGACAGGAGGAGCTGCGCGCGGATCAGGCCACGGACCAGGGCGTCGCCGACCTCGGTTTGCTCCTGTACTTCGACGCGGGTGCGCACCATCCGTGCGCCGCGACGTTGCGAGAGCACCACCCGTTGCCGTTGCGGCTGGCTCATCTTCTCACCGAGAGGACCACGACTGCAGCGGTCCACGCACCAGTCTGTCCTTGAGCTCCCTGGTGTGTCTGCGACTCACCGGCAGTTCGCAGGCAGCAAGATTTCCACTGGCCCGCAGGCACACCACCAGACCCGAACCGACGCTGCGGATACCCGTGACCAGACGTAGCGAGACCAGGTAGGAGCGGTGCACGCGCAGGAATCCGGCGTCGGCCCAGCGACTTTCGAGAGCCGAGATGGGGATGCGCACGAGATGAGAGCCGGTACCGGTGTGCAGTCGCGCGTAGTCACCGTCGGCTTCCACCCATGCGACCGACGACCGGTGCACCAGCGTGGTGGTGCCGCCGAGCTCGACTGGGATCACCTCGTCGGCCGAGGTGTCCGCGGACTCGGCGGGCCGCCGACGCGCGAGCAGGACGCGGCGCACTGCCTCGGCCAATCGGTCGTCGCGCAACGGTTTGAGGAGGTAGTCCACTGCGCCGAGGTCGAAGGCGGCCAGCGCCCGATCGTCGTGGGCGGTGACGAACACGACGGCAGGTGGCCGCGCGAACGCCGACAGGATTCCGGCGAGCTCGAGGCCGTCGAGCCCTGGCATGTTGATGTCGAGGAACACGGCGTCGACAACGGATTGCCCTGTGGTCTGCTTGAGTTGGCGTAATGCCGTGGTCGCGTCCTGTGCGGTGTAGACCTCGGCGACGGCCTCCTGCTGCCGCAGCAGGAAGGCCAGTTCGTCCAGGGCCGGCCGCTCGTCGTCGACGGCCAGAACGACCAATCCGCGTCCGGCAGGCTGTGTCATGCCCGCACTCCCGGCCTGAATTTGGGCACGCGCATGCTCACTTTGGTGCCTGCGCCCGGTGCGGTGTCCACTACGAGACCGTAGTCGTTTCCGAAGGCTGCCCGCAGCCGATCGTCCACGTTGGCCAATCCCACGTGAGCTGCGTCCTCGGTGTGCAGGCTGCCCGAGCGCAGCACCTCGGGAGCCATTCCCACTCCGTCGTCCTCGATGCTGATGACGGCGTCGGTGCCCTCGTCGGCGGCGATGATCGTCACTCGGCCGCCGTCGGCCTTACCGGACAGGCCGTGCCGGACGGCGTTCTCGACCAGCGGCTGCAGCGCGAGGAAGGGCAGTGCGACGCCCAACACCTCGGGTGCGACCTGCAACGTGACCTGCAGAGAATCGCCGAAGCGGGCCCGCTCGAGCGTGAGGTACCGGTCGATGTTGCGTAGCTCGTCCGCGAGCACCGTGAATTCCCCCGCGTTCCGAAAGGAGTATCGAGTGAAATCTGCGAACTCGAGCACCAGTTCCCGCGCCCGATCCGGGTCGGTACGGACGAACGACGCGATCGTGCCGAGCGCGTTGTAGATGAAGTGCGGGCTGATCTGCGCGCGCAGTGCCCGCACCTCGGCGCGGTCCAGCCGAGCACGGGAGGCGTCGAGTTCGGCGAGTTCGATCTGCCCGCAGGCGTAGCGCGCGACCTCCGCGATGGCACCGAGCATGCCCGGTCCCGGCTCGGCCACCACGGCGGCACCCAGCACCCCAACGACCGGGGACTCGTCGACGACCAGCGGCTGCACCACCAGCGCCTTGACCTCGTGAATCGAACCCAGCGGCAGACGCACCAGGACGCGCCGCTGCCCGTCCACCGCCCGCTTCGCCGCCTCGACGAAGGCCGGTGTCAGCTCCTCCCACGGCCCGTCCCAGGCCAGCAACGAACCGTCGGGATCGCAGATTCCCAACGCGTCGGCCCCGGTCAGCACCCGCAGGTGGGGCGCAGCAGTCGTTGCCGATCGAGCGTCGAGACCGTCCCGCAACGGCTTGGCCGCCAGCGAGGCGGTGTGCAGGGTGGCGTGGACGGCTCGTTCCTCGGGCGTGGTCAGATCGCGTCGGCCACGCAGACTGATGACGGCGATCACCGTGACGATCAGGGCCACGATCACCGCCATCCAAGCCAGTGCCCCCGTCATCGCGTGCAGGTGGTCGAGGTCGGCACGTTCAGAAAGCGTTCGACGAGCCAATCGACCCCGATGCCGTTGGCCGCCAGGTCGGCATGGCCCTGCGCCGGCTCCGAGCGAAGCTCGACGTCATCGCCCAGTCCGCACGCCTTCGCGACCGCAGCCCGCGTCCACCGAGGGTCGATGAGATCGTCGCGTTCACCGACGTGGACGAACAGCGGCACCGAGGTACGACGCGTCGGCAACGCCACCGACTCGAGCCAGCGCGTCATCCGATCGGCCGCCTCCTTGCCGGCCGGGACGGCGTCGGCCGGATCGAGGACGGCTCCGGCGTCGGCCTTGGAGAAGCCCAGTAGATCGCTGCACGCGGTGAGTGCGGTGACGTTGTCGGCGAACGTGCCGCGAATGTAGTCCTCGCGCTGAGCGGCCGGATCCGCAGAATGCAGACCCTCGTAGAGAAACGGCACCAGCAGCGCACGCGCCATGGTCTGCTCGGTCTCGGGCGCGAAGAACCGCGTCATGTCGGCCACGGGCGAGAGGGCAGCGGCACCCACCAGCTGCAGACCGTCACCGTAGTCGCCACTGCGCTCGGCTGCGGCCCACACCGCTTGTCCCCCTTGGGAAGTCCCTATTGCGCCCCACCTGGTGCCGACATCGGGGACCACGTTGCGGGCCGCACGGACCGCGTCGATGACGTCGTACGCTGCGGCGTCGCGATCGAGGTAGGCGGGATCTCCCGGCGTGCCGAGACCCTGGTAATCCGTCACCACGACCACTGTGCCGCGTTCGAGGAAGGGCGTCACCAAACCGATGGTGCCCAACAGATTCGGATAGAGCGAGGGCGCGCACTCGTCGGTGACGCCGGTGGTGCCGTGCCCGACGGAGACGATCGGCCAACCACCCGGCGGCGCAGAACCTTTGGGCACGAACACCGTTCCCGATGTCACGGCAGCGCCTCCGGTGAGCCCGTCGGTGGTGCGGTAGACGATCTTCGTGGCCGTTCCGCCGAGGTAGGCGACACCGATGTCGACCTGACCGAGCAGCATCGACGAGACGATCTCTCCGCGCTCGGAGCCCTGGGGAGCGGAGCCCTCGGGAGCCGGGACCGCTGCTGGTGCGGGTGTGGATTCGCCGGGCGCAGCCGCGGGCGCGCACGCGGTGACGGCGCACACCAGTGCCGCGGCCGCCAGCCCGATCGACTTCACTGTCTCTGCGCTCCTAGGCTGCGTTCGTTCACGTCGCGCGTCGCTCGATACGAGCCTCCGCCGCGATCTCCTCCACGTCCAAACCATTCAACACTGCCCGCAGCGCCTCGTCGTCCAACTCCCCCGAGTCGCGGGCCGCGATCAGCGCCGCACGCTGCGCCACCAGGACGTTGTGCCGAAGCGAATCGAACAGCGCCCCTGCCGCTGCAATTCGCTTCTCGCGGTCCTCGGTCTCGTCGGCATCCAATCGAGCGCGCACCGAGCGACGGACGCGCTCGATGACCTCGGTGACCCGCTCCGCCTCCACTCCCGCGATTCCCTCCTTCGCCGCGCGTTCGAGGTAGTTCTCGGCTGCGGTGCGGGCGATGGACTGCGAGAGCAACCGCTGATTGTCGTTGCGCTGCTGCTCGAGTGGATCGGCCACGTCGAGTCGGCGGATCAACAGCGGCAGCGTCAGACCCTGCAGCAGCAACGTGCCGACCGCGACGACGAAGGCCACGGCCTGAATCACCGCGCGCCCGGGGAATTCGTCGCCGACCACCGTGGTCAGCGGTACACCGGCCGCCGCTGCCAGCGTCACCACCCCGCGCATGCCCGCCCACGACAGCACCAGGTTCTGCTGCCATGTCAAGGCGAACTCGTTGCTCGATTTTCGGCGAAAGAGCCTGCGAATCAACAGGTTTCTTCCGGAATTGACGAATATCCAAGCCGGCCGCACCGCTACTACCACAACGAGAACCAGCAGGGCGTACGCGAACACGTGATGGACCGGCAAGCCCTCACGCTGAACCTCGGAGACGACGAACTTCAGCTGTAAACCCATGTAGGCGAACACGAATGCTTCGAGCAGGAGATCGAGCGTCGGCCAGACCTGTCGTTCCTGAACCCGGGTGGAGACCGAGACGTCGGCGGTGACGCGACCCAACACGAAACCCGCGGTGACGACGGCCAGAACGCCGGAGGCGTGCAACTCCTCGGCCGCCAGGTACGCGGTGAACGGCAGCACCAGGCCGAGCACGGTTTCGAGCGCCGAATCCTCGATCCGATTGCGGACGAACCGCACGATACGAGCCAGCACCAATCCCACCAGCACGCCGCCCACGATCTCGTACAGGAAGAACAACACCGGTGAGCCCAGCTCGATCCGACGGCCCGTCACCGACGCCACGGCCAGTGTGAACAGGGTCAGCGCCGCCGCGTCGTTCACCAGGGACTCGCCGGTGAGAATGGCCATCATCCTGGCAGGCAACCCGAGCTTGCGTCCGACCGCGGTCGCGGACACCGCGTCGGGTGGGGCGACGACGGCACCGAGCACCAGAGCCGCGCCGAGAGTCAGCTCCGGGATCAGCACGTTGGCGAACCAGCCGACGACCAGCGTCGTCACGATCACCATGACCAGCCCGAGGCGGAGAATCTGGCCGAGGTTCCGCCGGAAACTGACGAACGAGAAATTCAGCGCAGCCGAGTACAGCAGCGGCGGAAGGACCACGCCCAGGATCAACTGGGGCGAGAGGCTCACGTGCGGAACACCGGGGACGAACGACGCAACGGATCCGACGGTGACCAGAACGAGCGGGACCTGCAGATCGATGCGCCTGGCGAAACCCGCGACCGCGATCGCGAAGATGACTACGAGAAGAAGAATCGGTCCGTCCACCCCGACGATTGTGCCGTCAGCCGCGCCCTACGGCACGACCGACGGCCGCTGAACCGACCGATACGCCCTACTTGTCCGGAATGGCCTTCTTGGCGGCTTCCTGAACCTTGTCGATCTTGTCGGAGTACTTGCCGCCGGTCTTGTTGTCGATGAAGTCCCCCGCCTTCTCCACGACGTCGTCGATCTTGTCCGAGTTCTCGGCCGCAAGGTCCTTGCCCTTGTCGACCATGCCCTTCAGATTGTCTGCGAAGCCCATGACTTACTCCTGGTGTCTGGAAAACGGAACACCGGCAAGCCTACGGATTGTTCTGCCGATTGCGCAGCACCGTGCCGATTCTGCTGGCCACCTCGACGAGCGCGATACCGATGCCGCCGATGACGAGCGCACTGGTGGTGGCCCCGACGTTCGTCGGATCGAGCTTGAAGAAGGTGCGGCAGAACGGGATTGCGAACAGCAGCAGGTAGCCGCCCACCGACCCGCCGAGCAGCAGAATCTTCCACCAGTTGTAGGGCCGAGCGACGACGGCCAACACCCACAGCGCGATCATGATGAGGGTGATCAGCGCGGTGGTGCTGGCCTGCGTCACCTGGGTCTCGGTGGCGTTCGGGCCGGCGTAGACCAGGAGATAGGAGATGAATGTGCACGAGCCGACGATCAAGCCGGACGGGACGGCCAGTCGCATCACTCGCGAGACGAATCCACTGCGGGCCCGCTCGTTGTTGGGCGCAAGCGAGAGGACGAACGCGGGGATGCCGATGGTGAACCACGCCGCGATCGTCACGTGCCGCGGCAGGAACGGATACGGAATCGGCTCGAAGTCGAAGACCTGCGATGCCACACCCGAGAGCCCGATGAGAAACGCCAGTAGCACCGAATACACCGTCTTGGTGAGGAACAGGTTGGAGACGCGTTCGATGTTGCCGATGACGCGTCGCCCCTCCCCCACGACATAGGGCAGCGTGGCGAACTTGTTGTCCAACAACACGATCTGCGCGACGGCTCGCGTGGCGGCGCTTCCCGAGCCCATCGAGACTCCGATATCGGCGTCCTTGAGCGCGAGCACGTCGTTGACGCCGTCCCCGGTCATCGCCACCGTGTGGCCACGAGACTGCAACGCGCCCACCATCGCCCGCTTCTGATCCGGCCGGACGCGACCGAACGTGGTGGAATCCGCCAGCGCGTCGGCCAGTTGCTCGGAGTCCTCGGGCAACTCTCGCGCGTCGATCGGAGAGTTGCCGCCGGGCAGTCCGAGCGATCCGGCGACCGCGCCGACCGAGACGGCGTTGTCGCCGGAGATGACCTTGACCTGCACGTGCTGACTTGCGAAGTAGTCCAACGTGTCTCGGGCGTCCTCGCGCACCTTCTGCTCGAGCATCACCAGCGCTCGCGGGGTCACGTCGCCGGGCGCGCCGGCGTCGTCGACCGAGCGGTCCGAGCTGGCGAGCAACAGCACTCGCAGTCCGCGTGAGCCCGCCTCTTCGGCACGACGGGCGATGTCGGAGGAGGCGTCGAGCAACACGTCCGGCGCACCGAGCAGCCAGTGCCCGTGCTCGCCGTACGACTGTCCGCTCCACTTCTTGGCCGAGGAGAACGGGGCGACCGCCGTCTGCGACCAGCCCGGCGCATCGGGGTACGCCTCGCCGACGGCCTGCACACTCGTGTTGGGTCGCGGATCGTCGTGTGCCAGTGACGCCAATGCCCCTGTCACAGAATCGGAATCGGACTCGTCGATCAGCACCAATTCCGACAGGCGCATACCGTTCTCGGTGAGGGTGCCGGTCTTGTCCGCACACACCACGTCGACGCGGGCGAGCCCTTCTATCGCGGGCAGCTCCTGCACCAGGCACTGCCGTTGACCGAGCCGGATGACGCCCACCGCGAAGGCGATGGACGTCATCAGCACCAGGCCCTCGGGGACCATCGGGACGAGCGCGGCGACCATGCCGTTGAGTGCGGGCCCCAAAGCCTGCCCGCTGGAGAACAATTGGTTGTAGATGATCAGCGCACCGGCCGGAATCATCAGGTACGTGATGAACTTCAGAATGTTGTCGATACCGCTGCGCAGTTCGGACTTGACCAGGGTGAACTTGCTGGCCTCCTCGGCGAGCTTGGCTGCGTATGCGTCGCGGCCGACTTTCGTTGCGCGGTACGCCCCACTGCCCGAGACGACGAAGCTGCCCGAAAGCACTTGCGAGGCTTCGAGTTTGTGCACCGTGTCGGCCTCACCGGTGAGCAACGACTCGTCGATCTCGAGACTCGCGGTCTCGATGACTTCCCCGTCGACCACGATCTGATCACCGGGGCCGAGTTCGATGATGTCGCCGAGGACGACCTCGTCGGGCGGGATCTGTTTCGCGGTGCCGTCGCGTCGCACCTGGGGTTTGTTCTGACCGACGATGGCCAGGCGGTCGAGCGTGCGCTTGGCACGAACCTCCTGGACGATGCCGATGCCGCTGTTCGCAACGATCAGCAATCCGAACATGCCGTCGATCACCGAGCCGGTGGAGAGCACGATGATGAGCAGCACACCGAGAATGGCGTTGATGCGGGTGAACACGTTGCCGCGGACGATGTCGCGAACGGAGCGAGATGCTCGGGCAGGAACGTCGTTGGATTTTCCCTCGGCCCTGAGTCTGGCGACATCCGCCTCGGTCAGCCCGGTGTCACGCTGCGCATCGGCGTCGATAGACATGGGTGCAGCTTAGCCTGGATGTTTCTGTCCGAAATGGGAGGAATTGTGCAACCAAATGTCCTGCAGTGGATCATCAGTCGAACGTCGATACACCAACCGGAGAATTCTGTTGCGATCTCGATCGGAAGGTCTCTGGCCAGAGAACTGTTGCTGTTGCACACGATTTGACTGATCTCGGGTCGCTGGAGCGGTGCTTGCCGATGCGGTGGCCGCCCGAAATTTGCACACCGCGCGGTATGCTTCGCCTTACTCGGTCATTCCGCCGTCGAAGTAACCGTCTTTCGGTGTCGGGCGGAGTCAGCGCCGTAGTAGTACCAACTGAGAGGTCGACTGCATGTCGAATCAGTGGTTGTTGACTCTGGTTGTACCCGAGTCGACTCCAGCCATCGTGGCAGTAGGCGGATCGCCCAGGAACTCTGTTCCCATTGGGGTGTTTTTGCGGTCTCGTAGCGACAGTCGCGCCGCACTCGCGGCGATCTCGGTGTGCATCGCGACTGCGCTACCGGCGGTCGAGCCCATCTCGACACGGCGGGTCGTGCGCGCCGAGCCTGTTTGTGCAAGTGGCGGATTCGTGTGCGCGGTCTGGTTTCGGGTCACGGCACCCAATGATGTGGACAACCCGCCGCTCTCGTGGTCCTTCGAGTGGAACATGACTATGGGAGTAGCGCATATACCCGACGAGGCACCGGCGATCGATGGCAAACTTGCTTGTGTGGCCGAAGTGATGTCGACCCTCGATTTCGGTGAACTAGCTGCCGAAGTCTTGACGATGCTCGTTGCGGCCGAGCCGGATGCGTGTCTGGCTGTCGACGCCCGGCAATTGTGGTCGGACGACACACGGCACCACGTTCGTATCTTTGCGCGCGTCTTCTTGAACGAGGTGGGGGAGCGGGTCGTCGGTGGGGTCGCCTACGACTGTGGGTTGGTGGACGAGGAGCTAGTGGGACCTGGCACTGTCGGTGATGTTGTCGCGAGTTCGGTTGCTCCCCCTCGTACTTGGACGGCAATCGTGGACTTGTCGACACTCGAAACGTTGCATTGGCACGGGCCTTCTCCTGACTCGATCGCGTGGAAGTTCGATGGAGCCGACTCGCGACCACGCGTGCATCCGGACGACGATGCAACCGTTGAAGCTCTGGCCTCCGCGACCCGTAAGAACAGTGCAGAGCACGCGTCTGCGGCGGTTCGATTCCGTCACCCCGACGGCGGTTACGCCCGGCATACGGTGACATGTCGACCCATTGTTCTCGAGCAGCGCACCGGCGGTCTCCCGAAGTTGGCGCTGGTGACATTGACCGACGCCCGCCAGGCGAAAAAACCCGGCCAGGGGTAGCCGTCTCGCGCGTTCTGCCCTAATGTTCCTGTTGGTAGGTAAGCACACAGTCAAGTGCTTGCAAACCCGCCGGCTTTCCTTGTTCCTCTCGGGTTGGCCGCCACAACTACAAGGGACTGACGACACGGCGAGCAGCCGGAAATGGTCACTCCTGATTCTCGATGTCTCTGCCGCACGGGCGTGCCTATGCGTGCTGCCGTTTCGGGTTGCATGCGCGAAGCCTGGGCGTCCGACATCTCGCACCGGCCAATAGTTTTCACGAGAGGACACACAGATGAGCCGTACGTTGATCAAGAACCAGTACCTGACGAGGTCCCTGATTGCGGCGTCGATGATTGCCGCTACCTCCTTCGGCGGTGCCGCAGTGGCCCTGGCGCAACCGGCCCCTCCTGCGGCGACGTCGAGCGTCGAAGAGTTCGTTCCGGTCAGCGAGGGCGACGTCGCGGCATTGAACGCATCGCTCACCGAGCAGGGACGCAATCCGCTCCCGGCTGGAACAGCGGGTTTCCAAATCTCGGATGACGCGACCGTCACGATTGTCGACTCCACCGGCCAGGTCCTCGACCGACAGCCGACGTCGACGGCTCCGCAGGCACGCGGGGTCACCGATGAGATCAAACGCGTCGTCGGCGCATGCATCGGCATCGACTTCTTCGGCGCGGTGGGTGCCTGGGAAGCGATCGAGTCGCAGGTCGATTCCTGGGACAAGGCAGCGAAGTTCGTACTGCGTAGAGTGGGACTGATCGCAGCAATCTCTTGCGGCGGAGGCATTTTCGCCGAGTACCTGCTCTAGAAACTCTGAAGGGATCACGCTGTGTCGACACCAACAAGAACAAAATTCGAGGAGTTCACCGGTGGTATGCCACTGATCGTTCCGGTCGGCTTCGGGACGGTTCTGCTGGTCGCCATCTTCGCTTCGAAGCTCGGTGACAGTGCGGTGTTCTTCTTCGGCCCACTGGTTTTCGTTACCGCCGGAATTGTGCTGTGGGCGCGAAACAGGGGCGACGACCCAGCAACCGCGACGTCTTCGCTCGTCGGAGCCGGCGTGCTCGTCGCGTGCGGGGTGGTGGTCGCGGTGTGCGGGCTCGCCGGCGGAGCACTTGTCGAGTCCCCGACGTTCTGGGCCTCGATCGCGGTGGCCGCAGCAATCGCGGCCCCGTTGAGCCACGGTGTGCTCCCGCTAGGCCGACGCAGGCACTGACAGTTCCGAACAGCTAGAAAAATGGTCCCGGCCGTCTATACGGCCGGGACCATTCCGTTTTCGAATCGACAAGGGACGCAACTGGATCGTTGCTGTGGGACAACCACCGACCGTAGCTTCAATCCCGTGCACGCCTATCCCGATAGTGCGGGCGTACTGTGGTCACATTCCAGCAACAGTGGCGGACAGGCGAGAGATCTATCGGCCTTACCGTGGAGCGCCAACCGCGACCACCGATTCGGAGAATGTTCGTAACCACTGACTCACTTCGCCGCTGCCGCCGGCGATCACAACGACAGGGCGATCGCCGCAACGCCGCTGTTGGCAGCCGTACTGGCAGAACGCCTCGGCACCGGCATCACAGCGAACGGTGAACCCAGCCCGGTACGACCCAGCAACTGGGATATCGAACTCGCAACAGCCGAGCCTGCACTTGGCGAGATGGCCCGGTGCTACGAGAAGATACTCAGCGCGGGGACTGTGCCGGTAACCGTGTCGAGCCGATGTGCTGTGGCCTTGGCAACGCTTCCGACGGTCGCCGAAACACCGACCCATGCTCTGGTGGTGTGGTTCGACGCACACGCCGATCTCGACACACCCGACACCACCGACATCGATCATCTCGGAGGATTGGCGCTCTTCGGTCCGCTCGGACTGAGGGATCCGACGTTCGGCCGTGGACTCGCCGCATCGAACGTGGTCTTCGTTGGGACCCGGGAATTCGACCCGTTCGAGCAGAACCTCGTCGACGACGGGTCCGTCGAGCTCGTTCGAGTCGGTCGAACATGGCCGAGGAACTCGATGCACTCGTGAGGGGACGGCCTGTCTACGTGCACATCGACTGCGACGTTCTGAACCGGGGAATTGTTCCTACCGACTACACAATCTCGAATGGGATGAGCTTGGAACAAGTCGCGAGCTGCGCACGTGCGCTGGCTCGCGGCGAGATCGTCGGGCTGGAAGTCGGCGAACTCGAGGTGGAAACCGAAGACCCTGAGTCCGACCTACCGGCGCGGACCATCGTCGGTTCGCTCGAGTCGGTTCTCGCCGTCCTTCACTGACATCGTCAGCCCAGCCGAGTCCACCAACGGTCGTCGTGCAGTGTTCGTGTTGCGTCGATGCGCTGCCCTGGCATCGGCACCGCCACCTGCACTCCGACGTCCTGCGCGGCAGCGTGCAGCCGCACGATCGGCTCCGACCACGGGTGAAAAGCCAAGTTGAACGTGGCCCAGTGGATCGGTACGAAGACGCCCGACGCCGTCAGATCGACGTGCGCCGTGACCGCTTCTTCGGGATTCATGTGAATGTCCGGCCAGCGGACGTCGTAGGCCCCGACGGGAAGAAGCGTCAGGTCGAACGGTCCGTAGTTGCTGCCGATCTCGGCGAACTTCGGTGTGTAGCCGGTGTCGCCGCCGAAGAAGACGCGTCGTATCGGACCGGCGAATGCCCAGGACGCCCATTGCGTCGAGTCGCGGGTCAAGCCGCGGCCGGAAAAGTGCCGAGCCTCGGTGCACGTGACGGTGAGACCGCCGATGTTCGTCTGCTCGTCCCAGTCCAGTTCGATGATGCGCTCGTCGGGCACCCGCCATTTGCGCAGGTGTGCGCCGATGCCGAGCGGCACGACGAACGGAGCCGACTGCGCGGCAGCCAACTTCTGCACGGTCGCCTTGTCCAGGTGGTCGTAGTGATCGTGGGAGATCACGATGGCGTCGACCTGGGGTAGGTCGGTCAGCGCGACCGGCGTCGGATGCAGGCGCGCGGGCCCCACCACCGTCGACGGCGAGACGCGATTGCTCCACACCGGATCGGCGAGGATGCGGTAGCCGTCGACCTCGACGAGCACGCTCGAATGCCCGTACCAGGTCACCGCAAGCTCGCCCGCATCCACCGGGGCGATCGGCGGTGCCAGCGGGATCGGGCGTTGCGGTCGTCCTTTACCGCGTTCGGTGAACAGCGAGACCAGAATGTTCTTCTGGCCCTTCTCACCGCGGCCCGGTACGAAACTCGAACTGGGATCGGTGTTGTGGAACCGGCGGTCGCGATAGCGCGGAGACCCGGCCGCATACGGCGAGATCTGCGCCCGTCGGGCACCGATGGCCGACGGCAGACCCCACAGTGCTCGCGCCAACCAGGCCCCGCTCAACGCCGCGGTCGCTCCCACTACCAACTTCGTCTTCGTCACGGCCACCACAGTAGGCGGCGCCGACGTCTTCGCAGCTCACCCGTAGCCTTGCCGTAGAATATTCGCGTCGGTTTTGCTGCTAGAAGGGGAGACATTGAGTACCGAACAGCTCGAATTCCAGGCGGAGACGCGACAGCTCCTGGATCTGATGGTGCACTCCATCTACTCCAACAAGGACAGCTTTCTCCGTGAACTGATCTCCAACTCCTCGGACGCGCTGGACAAGCTGCGCCTGGAGTCGTACCGCAACAAGGACCTGGACGTCGACGTCTCGGATCTGCACATCGAGATCGACATCGACGCCGCCGCCCGCACTCTGACCATCCGCGACAACGGCATCGGTATGTCGCGCGCGGAGGTCATCGACCTCATCGGCACGCTGGCGAAGTCCGGTACCGCCGAGGTTCGCAAGAAGCTCAAGGAAGCCAAGGACGCAGCCGCCTCCGAGGAACTGATCGGCCAATTCGGCATCGGCTTCTACTCCACGTTCATGGTCGCCGAGAAGGTCACCCTGCTCACCCGCAAGGCCGGCGAGAGCACTGCCACCAAGTGGGAGTCCACCGGCGAGGGCACGTACGAGATCACCGACGTCGACGACGCCCCGCAGGGCTCGTCGGTGACGCTGGCTCTCAAGCCCGCCGACGAGGAAGACCACCTCCACGACTACGCGTCCGAGCGCAAGATCAAGGAACTGGTCAAGAAGTACTCCGACTTCATCGCCTGGCCCATTCGCATCGACGTCGAGAAGCGCGTCAAGAGTGAAGAGGAAGGCGGCGAGGACACCGTCACGATCGAGACGGAAACGATCAACTCGCAGAAGGCGCTGTGGACCCGCTCCAAGGACGAAGTGTCCGAAGAGGAATACAAGGAGTTCTACAAGCACGTCAGCCACGCCTGGGACGAGCCGCTCGAGGTCATCCCGTTCAAGGCCGAGGGCACCTTCGAATACCAAGCGCTGCTGTTCATTCCGTCGCAGGCACCGTTCGACCTGTTCATGCGCGAAAGCAAGGCCGGCGTGCACCTGTACGTCAAGCGCGTGTTCATCATGGACGACTCGCAGGAACTGCTGCCCGAGTACCTGCGGTTCGTCAAGGGTGTCGTCGACGCAGCGGACCTCTCGCTCAACGTCTCTCGTGAAATTCTCCAGCAGGACCGGCAGATCCGCGCGATTCGTCGCCGCCTCACCAAGAAGGTGCTCTCCACCGTCAAGGAGCTGCAGAGCGAGCAGCCCGACAAGTACAAGACGCTGTGGTCGCAGTTCGGCACGGTCCTCAAGGAGGGCCTGATCTCCGACAACGACAACCGCGAAACCCTCTTGGGCATCGCGTCGTTCGCGTCCACCAACTCCGAGGAGGGCGTCACCACCCTCGCCGAGTACGTGGACCGGATGAAGGACGGCCAGCAGCAGATCTACTACATGACGGGCGAGTCGCGTCAGCAGATCGAAAGCTCGCCGCACATGGAGGCATTCAAGGCCCGCGGACTCGAGGTACTGCTGCTCACCGATTCGGTCGACGAGGTGTGGGTCGGCAACGTCACCGACTTCGACGGAAAGTCGTTCCAGTCCATCGCCAAGGGCGAGGTGGACCTCGACACCGAGGAGGAGAAGAAAGAGTCCGAGGCCAAGCGCGAGGAGCAGGACAAGGAATTCGCCGACCTGCTCACCTGGCTCACCGAGACCCTCGGCGAGGACGTCAAGGAGGTGCGCCTGTCGACGCGTCTGACGACGTCACCCGCCTGCGTCGTCGGTGACGAATTCAGCTTCTCTCCGCAGCTCGAGAAGATGTACAAGGCGTCGGGACAGTTCGTTCCGACCTCCAAGCGCATCCTCGAACTCAACCCCACTCACGATCTGGTGACGGGATTGAAGAAGGCCCGCGAGGATCGCAGCGACGATCCACACCTCGCCGAGACCGCCGAATTGCTCTACGCGACGGCACTTCTCGCCGAGGGAACGGACCTGAAGGATCCGGCGAAGTTCTCCAAGCTCCTCGCCGATCGCCTCACCCGCACGGTGTAGGGCTTCGCCCTCGTGCGCGTTTTGCGTACCCCTGGATACGCAAAACGCGCACGAGGGTCCACCGGTCGGTGGACGCGAAACCGTCCGCAAGTGTCGAGTATCGATACATGCACTCCACTCGCTTCCTCGAAGGAAACTATGCCCCGGTCACAACCGAGGTGACCGCCACCGACCTCCCCGTCACCGGGCAGATTCCCGACTTCGTCGATGGTCGCTACCTTCGCATCGGGCCCAACCCCATCGAACCGAATCACGCTCGCTATCAGTGGTTCACCGGATCCGGGATGGTGCACGGAATTCGTATCGCCGACGGCCGCGCGCACTGGTACCGCAACCGCTGGGTGCGCTCGGCCGCGGTCAGTCGATCGCTCCGTGAACGTCCCCGACGCGGACCACGCCTGAGCGGAATGGATTTCGCGTCCAACACCAACATCCTCGAACATGCCGGGCGGACTCTTGCGGTCGCCGAAATGGGAACACGGCCCTACGAACTCACTCATGACCTCGACACTGTGGCTCCATCGGACTTCGACGGAACGCTGCGCGGCGGATACACCGGCCATCCCAAGAAAGATCCATTGACGGGCGAACTTCACGCCGTGTCCTACAACCCCATGTGGGGCAACGCGATTCGGTACACGGTGACCGGTATCGACGGACGGGTACGTACCTCTCGCACGATTCCGATGCCGGCCAACACGATGATGCACGACTTCTCCCTCACCGAGAAGTACATCGTCCTGTACGACCTACCCGTGGTGCTCGACCTGTCCGCTTTGGCTCATTCTCGGTTCGGGCAGAGGGTGGCGTCGATGTTCACTGGGGTCGCGTCGCGGCACGCTCTACCCGACGCCGTCTCTCGCACCCTCATGCTGGGGTCGGGGCTGGCGCAACCCGACGTCGGTGTGCCGTATCGATGGAACGACGGGCACAACGCGCAGGTGGTGGTCATCGAGCGCAACGGACGGGGTATTCGTCGATTCGACGTCGAACCGTGCTTCGTCTACCACACCCTCAATGCGTACGACTGCGAGATCGGAATCGTCATGGAACTGGCCCGCCACCCGCGTGCGTTCGATGGCGACTCCGACCCTCTGCCCTCATCCCCGACCCTCGATCGATGGACCGTCGACTTTTCCAGCGGCACAGTTCGGTCGGAGCGACTCGACGACCGCTCACAGGACTTCCCTCGCATCGACGAGCGAGCGCAGGGCCGTCGTCACCGCTACGGGTACACGATCGCGTCGACCCAGTCGGCCGATCGCGGGCAGGTACCCACGGCTCTGTTGCAACACGATATGCACACGGGATCGGTCGTGACGCGAGAGTTCGGTGCCGGTACCGAGCCCGGCGAGTTCGTCCACGTTCCGCGGACACCCGACGGCCCCGAGGACGACGCCATCGTCATGGGACCGGTGTACGACGCGAGCACCGACCGCACAGATTTGATGCTTCTCGACGCCGCGACGTTGGATGTCGTCGCAACGATCCACCTACCGGTACGGATCCCGCACGGATTTCACGGCAATTTCGAGCCGTCGTCCGGTTAAGGTGTGCTCATGGCGTCGGGACCACGTGCGCAGTGGATCTGGTTTTCCGTCATCGGTGTCGTTGTTGCAATTGCAGTCGTGTTTCTTCTCGATTCGACACTTCCCGGAAATACTTCGGTAGCTCTCGCATCGCTGAGCGCACTCGCCCTGTGGGTGTTGGCCATTGGATTCTCTACATTGAAATCGCCTCTGTATGGCAGAGAGTCAACACTATTCGCGTGCGGTGTCATCGCGTTCGCGACCGGAGCAATAGTTGCGGCACCCGCCGCCACCGCAGTCTTTCCTGCTGTCTTTCCACTGCTCTTCATGTCGCTCCCCCTGCGATGGGCGGTGGTGTCCTCGATCGCCATCGACATCGTCGGGTTCGGCACGTTGGCGGCGACCGGAAGAATCGAAGCTGGCGACGTACCGTTGGCTGTCGCGGTGGCACTGATCGCATCTACCGTGGGACCGGTTGTCGGATGGGTGGTGGCGACGGCTGCGCGGCGCACGGAAAATCTGGACCGACTCGTGATCGAGCTCGCCGAAAGCCGAGCAGAGGCAGCCCTGCTCTCTCACGCGGCGGGCGTCGCGACCGAGCGTGAACGCCTTGCTCGCGACATCCATGACACCCTCGCGCAAGGCTTCATCAGCATCGTAACCGTCGCTCAGGCGCTCGAACCGCATCTGGCATCGGCTGCCCCACACCTCCAGCATCACCTGGACCTGATCGAAGGGACCGCGCGGGAGAACCTCGACGAGGCCCGCACCATGGTCGTGGAATCGACCCCGCCATCTTTGGCGGTGAACCCTTTGCGCGACGTGCTGCACCAGCTGACCGACAGCTTTTCCGTCACAACTGGTATCCAGGCCACTTTCGACGCCGTGGGGCGACCTCCGCGAAGTACCGATATTGCCGTCGATGTCGTCCTGCTTCGCTGCGCACAGGAATCCCTCCACAACGTCCGACGCCACTCGGGCGCAACTACCGTGTCGATTCTTCTCGAGTATCTCGATGACTCGATACGAATGACATTGTCGGACAATGGCATTGGATTCAAGGACCATCAAGAGGGGCACGGGCTACACGGCATGCGCGCCCGCGTCGGCGACGTCGGCGGCACCTTGACGCTGCCCACCGCCCATGTCGGTGGAGCAACGGTCCACATCGAGATTCCGCTGTGACACCTACCGCTGCGACACCTACCGCTGCGAGACCTACCGGTGCGGTGCTACGGGTACTGCTGGTCGACGATCATCCGGTGGTACGCACCGGCATCCGCGGAATGTTGGAGCCATTCTCGGACCTCGACGTAGTGGGCGAGACCGGTTCGGGAGCCGAGTCCGTCGAACTTGCACAATCGCTGCGACCGCATGTCGTGCTGATGGACCTGAGGCTCCCCGACCTGGACGGGGTGTCCGCCACACGCGAGATACTTGCCGTCGTTGCGACGAAGGTGGTCATCGTGACGACCTACGACACCGACGCCGACATCGTGCGGGCGGTGGCGGCCGGCGCCTCGGGATATCTGTTGAAGGACTGCACCGCATCGGAATTGGCGGCCGCAATCAGGTCCACCGCCGGCGGCGGCACGGTGCTCGCACGGCGCGTCGACCGCCGAACGACAGCCCTGACAGTGCGCGAGATCGAAGTGCTGGGTCGCGTTGCCGCGGGCCTGTCCAACTCGGAGATCGGGCAGGCCCTGTACATCGGAGAGTCGACCGTCAAAACACACCTGCTCCGCATCTTCACCAAACTCGAGGTTTCGGACCGTACTGCTGCGGTGATCACAGCAGTGCGGCTCGGAGTTCTGTAGGGCTTCGCCCTCGTGCGCGTTTTGCGTACCTCTGGACACGCAAAACGCGCACGACGGGGGGGCTACTGCGGCGGAAGGATGTGCTCCCCCGTCTTGTCGGTGCTCAACGACAGGGAACTGATGTACTGCTTCTCCCCGTTCGGTCCCGGCACGTTGGACGCGATCATGTCGGGTCGCTCGAATTCCATCCCGCTGACGTGGCACATCACCAGCGCGTCGGAGGGGTTGCCGTGCTCGTCGAACATCGGCAGATCGATGCCGTCGTCGGTGCGTCGCAGGTAGTACTTGCCCTTGGTCGCCACCGCCAGGATCGGCGGAAGCACCAGTGCGAGAACGAGAGCCACGATCGGCGAGTAAGGTTTGATCGCCGATCCGAATGCGCCGAAGAACACCAGAATCGACAGAATCGCCGACACCGCCATCGATCCGAAGCCGACCGGGTTGACGTTGTACAGCATCCCGCGTCGGAACTCGGGCACCTTGGGTGAGAGCTTCAGGATGTACTTGTTGAAGACGATGTCCGAGGCAACCACGGCGATCCAGGCGATACCGCAGTTCGCGTAGAAGCCGAGGATGTTGTTGAGGAAGCTGAACATGTTGGCTTCCATCAGGATCAGCGCGATCGCGAGGTTGAACAACACGAAGACCAAGCGGCCCGGGTAGGTCTTGGTGAGGCGGGTGTAGGAGTTCGTCCACGCCAGCGAGCCGGAGTACGCGTTGGTGACATTGATCTTGATCTGGCTGATGACGACCAGGATCACCGCGAGTGTCATGGCGAGCCAGCCCGGCATGAAGTTCTCGTAGATCTCGAGAAACTGGTGTACCGGCTCGTTGGCGATGGTGGATCCGTCGACGACGTTGGCAATGAGGTAGACCGCCAGGAACAGGCCGACAACCTGCTTGAGGGCACCGAAGATGACCCAGCCCGGTCCGGCGAGAAGTACTGCCGTCCACCAGCGTCGAGAATTCTCGGGGGTCTTGGGCGGCATGAAGCGCAAGTAGTCGATCTGCTCGGCGATCTGCGCGATGAGCGAGAGACACACGCCTGCCGCAAGCATCACCGATCCGATGTTGACGCCCTTGCCGTCGGCACCGTCCTGGCCGCCGTAGGCGAAGAACTCTCCGACCGAGTCGGGATTGCTGATCACCAGGTAGACGAACGGCAGCACCATCAGTACGAGCCACAGCGGGGTGGTCCAGACCTGGAGCGTGGCAAGGGCTTTCATGCCGTAGATGACCAACGGGATCACCATGATGGTCGACACCGCGTACCCGATGGGCAACGGAATACCCAGGCCCAGTTCGAGTCCCTGCGCCATGATCGAACCTTCGAGCGCGAAGAAGATGAACGTGAACGTCGCGAAAATGACGTTGGTGACCACCGACCCGTAGTACCCGAATCCGCTTCCCCGCGTGATCAAGTCGAGGTCGATGTTGTACCGAGCAGCGTAGTACGCGAGCGGAAGTCCGGTCAGGAAGATGACGACGGCGAACACCAGGATGCCCCAGAGTGCATTGCCGGTTCCGTAGGAAATTCCGATGTTGGCACCGATGGCGAAGTCCGCAAGATAGGCGATGCCGCCGAGCGCGGACGTCGCAACCACACCGGTTCCCCATTTACGGTAGCTACGCGGCGCGAAGCGCAGCGTGTAGTCCTCTAGCGTCTCTTTGAGCGCGGAGTCTGTCGGCGCTGGCTGTACGGCGGTCATGAATCAGTAACGTAGAACCGCCACGTTGCCGGGATGTCTTGTGGAGATGTAGCTACTGTTACTCAATCCGGCGATTGGGACATCCGCCGAGGAATCGAGCGGGGAGCGCCGCCGCATGCGTCGGTCACCAGGGCAATAACGCTCGCCAGCACGGGAGCCCGCATCACCCAACCCAGCACTGCCCATCCCAGCGTCAGATGTTCGAGCGCACATCCGATGGCGCGGGTGCCGTCGGCGAAAACGCGGCCGTCGGCGCTCTCGTACCTAATGCGGCGCAACTCGTCGGGATGATTCTCCGCAGCCGCCACGGTCAGTCCCGCCGACGTCCGCTTCGCGAACCACGGCCCGACGGCGCTGCACGGATCGCAGGTGACCGAGGCATACAGCGTGCCCGACGCCCGATCCGCGCTCGCGTGCCGGCGCGGCAGCCAGTCACGCACGGTCGATCGATAGTCGATCCACGACCGACCGAATCGCCGACGCAGGTGGCCCTTCTCGTTCCACGCGGCGATTCCGCTACTGAAGGCCATGCCTGCCACCGCGGCCAGAAGAAGAACGACCTCGCCGGTCAGCAGAGCCGCCAGAGCGAGGATCAGCACGGCGCACAGCTGCATCGGATTGGCCACGTACGCATGGGGACCCGAGACGACGAGCCTGCCGGGCGGGTCCCACGGAAACGGGGTGCCGCCGCCGATGATGGCGAAATCCCATACGGCCCGCAGCGCGACGATGCCGACCAGTGCGATCAGCTGCATCGTCACCGAATCCAGCGGTCCCCCGATACCGGCCAGCACGCCCGACCATGTTCTCCCCGTCGCCTCGAACGCGGCGGCGGGAATGACGAAGAGCAACAACGCCGCGAACAGCACCATCTGCAACACCACCCGCGCGCGCAGTGCGCGCTGGAACGCAGTGAGCATCCCCAGAGCCGTTGCAGGAACCAGACATACGAGAACCGCAAGCAATTCGCCCCACCACCACGACGGCGTCAAGACCACCAGCGGCTCGAGGCTGCCCATCACCAGCACGTCGGCAGCGAGCAAGCCGGCAACGACGGGTAGCGGGTTCACCCAGCGGGACAACAGGATCGGTACGGCTCCCCACAGCAGCGCCCAACCCAGGATCACGTCCACCGGTACCTCGGACCACGCCAGGCCGTCGGTTCCGAAACTCCACCAGTCGAGTCGAACCGCGAGCGCATTGATCGGCAACAGGCTCACCGCACTCCACAGCAATGCCAGCAACGCGGCACCGCGTATCCGCGTATCCGCTTGTCGACCACGGTAATCCACAGCGCGGCAACCGATATGAGCGGCACCATCAACACTGCCGCTCGCAGCACCGCGATGTCGAGACCGGTCTGCATCGCCGCGATCACGCTCGCAGGTCGAGCGAATCCAGTAGGTACCCGGCTGCCCGCTCGGCGACGAAACTCTCGATGGGACCGAAATACCAGGCGGGTGCCAGCTCACGATCGAAATTCAACGTCCACGTCACCGCGGTTCGGCCGTCACTCTGCTCGGCCCAGCCGACGTCGATCGTCTTCCAGGTCAGCCACGTCGCGAGCGGAGTCGTATCGGAGACCACCTGCATCCGAATCGACGTCGCGGTCCGCTCGGTCACCTCGAGCGTCAACGCCGAGGACTGCTCACCCCAATGGTGGGTGGACAACAGAGCGGGTCGATGATGCGCACCCGCGAACTCGACGACGCGCCGATCACCGACCTGCGAGCCCTGAACTCGTTCGTGCTGCGGCTCAGGAAAGCCCCAGGACAAGATGCCCGACGGCTCGACGTCGTGAAATCGCAACGGTGAGTCGACGGCCCGAGCCACGTCGGCGGAGGAGGCGTCGAACACGCGGGTGCAGGACACCGTCGAATCCGGCGGAAAGGTGGTTGCCGGCAGGACACCCTCGGAGGCCATGACCAGCAACAGCACCGGCAGAATCGAGATCTGCAGTTTGTTGCCGCCCGTCCGCCCGACGTATCCCACAATCGTGACGACGATGATGGCCACCCCGTAGAACAGCGGTGCCGCGAAGATGACGCAGACGAAGCCCTCGCCCAGCACGATCATCGACAGCAGCAGACACACCGTCACGACCTTGACCGTCGTCCCGATCACTCTCCCCCACGGGGCGGAGAGCACGACGACGATGGCCAGCACCGCGGGGATGCCGATGTAGAACGCGGCCGTCTGATCCTTCCCGGTCTCCTGCAGAATTCGGCGGGCGATCACTCCCACGGCGAACGCCAGCACGATTGCGGACAACACCCACTGCTGACGGTTCGGTCGATGTGGTTGCGGAACGAAGTCTGGTTCGGAGCCCCCGGTGTCGGTCATCGAGACAGTTCAACACACCCGCATCGGTCGAGTGCAGGGAACGTCAGGCGACTGCGCGAGCCGCCAGCAGCGAGAAATTCGACAGCTCGGCGCGGAGCATGTTCATCGCCCGATGCTGGGCCACCCGCACGGCACCCGCCGTCATACCGAGCGCTTCGCCGGTTTGCGGAGCCGTCATTCCCCACACGACGCGCATGAGGATGATCTTGCTGTACTTCGGCGGCAGGGTGTTCATCAACGCCTGAGTGTGAGTGCGGAGTTCATCTCCGAGCGCGACCTGCTCCGGTCCGGCATCCGTGGATTGTTCCTCGGGCATCTCGTCCATCGCGAACGTCTGTCGCAGCGCGGATTTGCGCCCGGCGTCGGCCAGCTTGTGAGCGGCGATCCCGTACACGAAGGCCATGAAGGGTTTACCCATGTCTCGGTACTTGGGAATGGCGGTGACCAGTGCGAGGCACACCTCTTGCACGACATCGTCCGCGGCGACGTCGAGGTTCCCGATCCGGGCGGCGCAGTATCGGCGAACCGGTGGCTGAATCAGCACCAGCACCTGTTCGAGTGCCGGTCGATTTCCCGCAACGGCGCGGGGCACAACATCCTCGAGCATGTCCACGCCCATGGCCGATCTCCTCACTGGCAACGCGCGCCGTCACCGTCAGCGCTCATCAGTACTTCGGTACCGATTCCCGTTCGGTTTGGTCCGAGGAGCTATCACACCGAAGAAGATTGTGATTCAGGTAACACGGCGTGTCGTCGAAGCGAAGTACCGGACAACACCGTCATCGTCGTTCGTGTCACTCACCCCCGCGGAGCGCCGCCCATGAAAACCAGCGAGCAGACCCATCAGATCGGTCGTCGCAGCACCGTCGCTGCCGGCGACGGCACCGCACTGGCGGTCCGCGAATTCGGCCACCCGAATGCGCCGCTGACCGCGGTATTCGTGCACGGACACTGCCTGCGGATGCAGTCGTGGACCGACCTGCGTCGACAGGTGGAGCTGGTCTGGGGAGACGACGTGCGGATCGTGATGTACGACCACCGCGGTCACGGCGAGTCGAGTGCGGCCGCGCCGGAAAGCTGCACCATCGACCGACTCGGCGAGGATCTGGCCGACGTCATCCGCGCGGTGGTCCCGTCCGGGCCGTTCGTCGTCGTCGGTCATTCGATGGGCGGCATGACTGCGCTGTCCTACGCGCGTCAGTACCCGGAGACAATCGGCTCGCGCCTGGTCGGGGTGGGGTTGATCGCGACGTCGGCGGGCGGGATCACCGACGACGGACTCGGCAGTTGCCTCGCGCATCCGGCCGTAGCGGCGTTCCAAGCAGCTGTTCGACGCGCCCCTCGGCTGATGTCGGGTGCCAAGAGACTCAGTCGCGGCGTGTGCGCACCCATCGTCAGGACGGCGGGATGCGGCTCCCGAAAAGTCAGCCCGCGGGTGGTGACATTGGCGACGGCGATGCTCGGTGAGACGTCCATCGTGACGATGGCCGGATTTCTCGGGGCGTTTCGCGGCCTCGACGAGGTGGCCGGCCTGGCCGCCCTGGCGGCGATTCCTACGTTGGTGCTGTGCGGCTCGGACGATCTGATGACACCGATGCGGCACTCGGAAACCCTTGCCGCTCATCTGCCCGACGCCCGCTTGGTGCGCGTCGCGCAGGCCGGACACATGGTGATCCTCGAACGAGCGCACGAGGTGGCCGAGGCCATCGTCGATCTCGTGGCGACAGCTCGACGCGCACACGTGGCAGATCTGGCATTGGCGCGCTAGCAGCAAGAACCTGCCGACGACTGTGGCCCGCACCGGAAATCCGATGCGGGCCACAGCACTGCTACTGCTGCAAGAAATTACTTCTTGACGGCGGGAGGAGCGTTGAGGAGCTGGACGAAGGGTGCAGCGTTGCTGGCGATGGCACTGAGTCCACCGATGGCCGTGCCTGCGAGCGAAGCGGTCGAGCCGAGGAGCAACGCTCCACCGATGCAGCCCGCAACCGTTCCCGGTCCGAACAGCACAACCGTCGGAGCCGAAACGACGCCCATCGCGAGTGCGCCGAGTACGCAGCCGCCCACGAGACCGGTTGCAGCACCGAGGAATCCGCCGACCGAAGCCGACAGTGCGAGATTGTCCTTGACGCCTGCCACTGCGGCCGGCAGGTCGACCTGCTGGATGCCGGGGAGGGTGGTGGAGAGCGGGGTTGCCGCCGCAGGCGAGACATCGGCGGTCAACGTAGCGCGGTTTCCGTCGATGACAGCGGCGACGGGGTGCGAGAATCCGTCGGCTGCGATAGCCAGCGGCACCGAGTCGACCAGCACGCCGTTGGCGTCGCGGACGACGAGGTGGTTGTCCTCGTTGCTCAGGGTTCCGGCCGTCGTGTCGACCAGGACCTGGTTGCCGGCCTGGGTGACATTCCAGCCGACGGCAGGGGCCGGAGCCGGAGCCGGATCGGCATAGGCGGTGCCCACGGCGGTCGTCATCGCTGCAATGACCAATGCGGACGTTGCCGCGAATCGAGTCAGCTTCATGTTCCTCTGTCTTTCGTCGTGTCCATCGCTCGATGCCGAGCAGCGAAAAGCTATGGGACCGACAAGCTGGTCAGGAGAACCGAAGATGAACGAACAGAGTCGAACCGAACAACGATCGATCGCATCAACCCGAAAGGGACAGAACGGCTTTCAGCGACCGATCGGTTCGTAAAGGGCACACACGGGTTGTCTCTACTTACCGAAAAGACCCGGCTTGTTGCTGCCGCGGTGGCCCACCCCGAAGTCGTAGGCGGACTCGGCGTGCTCGTGCTCGTCGAGGCCGTCGGCCTCGTGCTGCGCGTCGGCGCGCACACCCATGACCGCTCTGATGGCGAACGCGATGCCGGTGGTGACGACTGCGGTGTACGCGAATACCGCCGCCACCGCGATCGCCTGCAGCCACAGCTGATGTACGCCGCCGCCGTAGAACAGTCCGTCGACGCCTGCCGGCATCTGCGCGCTGGCAACGAGCCCGATCATCAGTGTGCCGACGATGCCGCCGACGAGGTGCACGCCGACGACGTCGAGTGAATCGTCGTAGCCGAAGCGATATTTGAGACCGATGGCAAGAGCGCACAATGCACCCGAGACGATGCCGATCGCTGCGGCACCGATGGGGGTCACGGCCGCACACGACGGTGTGATGGCCACCAATCCGGCGACCACGCCCGAGGCCGCGCCGAACGATGTCGCGTGCCCGTCCCGCCACTTCTCGACGAAGAGCCAGGCCGCCATGGACAGGGCTCCAGCGCCCATCGTGTTCACCAGAGCCACCGCGGCGACGCCGTCGGCGGCGAGGGACGACCCGGCATTGAACCCGAACCAACCGAACCACAGCAATCCGGCTCCGAGCATGACGGCCGGAAGGTTGTGCGGGCGCATGGGATCTCGCGGCCATCCGCTTCGTTTGCCCACCACCAGTGCCAGTACCAGGCCTGCGACGCCCGCGTTGATCTCCACCGCGGTGCCACCGGCGAAGTCGATCGCGCCCAGCCGGTTGGTGATCCACCCGCCGAATTCACTGGTGAGCCCGTCGAGCGAGAACACCCAGTGCGCAATCGGGAAATACACCAGGGTGGACCACAATGCCGCGAACACAACCCAGGGGACGAACCGCATACGGTCTGCGACGGCCCCGGAGATCAACGCCACCGTCACCATCGCGAAACCGGCCTGGAACGCCGCGAAGACCAGCGCGGGAACGGTTCCCACCAACGGGATCGACACCGCTCCGCCGGCCGAGGTGTACACCCCACCCAGCAAGCCCTCGAAACCGGCGTACTGCAACGGATTTCCGATCCAACCGCCGATCACGTTGTCGCCGAACACCATCGAGAAACCGAACAGCAACCACAGCAGCCACACCACCGCGATGGCCGACAGACTCATCATCATCATGTTCAGCACGCTCTTCGAACGCACCATGCCGCCGTAGAAGAAGGCCAGGCCTGGCGTCATCAGCAGCACCAACGCGGTACTGGCCAACAGCCATGCGGTGTCGCCCGCGTCGGGCGCGCCGTTGATCACCGGCCCAGAAACTTCGGCTTGCGCTTCTCTGCTCGTGCGCGACGCGCTTCCTTCATGTCCTCGCTGCTCCACGCGGCCTCGAACGCTGCCGACTGCTCCGGCGTCGGATCATCGTGCGTCCCATTGTCGTTGAACACCAGCTTGAGGTGCTTCAACGCCAACGGAGCGAGCTCGGTGATCGACTGCGCCCACTGCGTCGCGACGTCGAGGTCGCCCAGCTTGTTGGCCAACCCGCACGTGAAGGCCTGCTCGGAATACACCCGCTCCCCGCCGAGCAGGATGGTGCGCGCCACTCCCCCACCTGCCAGCGAGGCCAACCGGTTGATCGTCCAGTTGCTCACGGCAATACCGAGTCGGGTCGAGGGAATCTCGAAGAAGGCCTCCGGCGCGACGACCCGCAGATCGCAGGCAATGGCCAATTGCGTACCTGCCCCGACTGCGGGCCCGTTGATCGCGGCCACGACCGGAACGGACGCCCGCTCGATCGATGCGAGCATCCCTTCGAGCGTCTCGCCGAACGCGTCGGGAAAAGCGTCGCCGGTCAGATCGGCACCGGCGCAGAAGCTACTGCCCTGGCCGGTGATGACCACGATCCGCGCGCCGTCGGCATCCGCCTGCTCGACCCCGTTCCGTACCGCTGTGCAGAGCTCTGTGCTCAGCGCGTTGCGTCGATCCGGGCGCTGCAGTTCGAGGATGACGACATCGCCGTCACGTCTGTATCCGATCACGAGAGCAGAGGTTACCGAGCGGTACGAGAGGGTCCGGTCCGGGGCCTGATCTACTGATCACCGTGATCGACACTCGGGTTGCTGTCATCGGTGCGGGCCAGGCGGGCCTCTCGGCCGGCTATCACCTGCACCGAACCGGACTCACCGCCGGTGAAGGCTTCGTGATGCTGGACCGCTCCCCCGGCCCGGGCGGCGCATGGCAGTTCCGCTGGCCCTCGCTGACGCTGAGCACCGTCAACGGCGTGCACGACCTGCCCGGTATGACGTTCGCCGAGACACTGGGCGACGAGCCTGCCGACACCATTGCGGCCGCAGACGCCGTCCCCCGCTACTACCGCGCCTACGAGGAACGCTTCGAACTGCATGTTCGACGCCCCGTCACCGTGACCGTCGTGTGCGACCGTGAACCCCGATTCCGGGTCGAGGCCGGCGAGACCGTCGTGATGGCCGAGGGCCTGATCAACGCGACCGGGACGTGGGAGAAGCCGTTCGTTCCGCACTACGACGGTGCCGAGACGTTCACCGGCAGGCAACTGCACACCAAGGACTACCGGACGGCGGACGAGTTCGCAGGCAAGCACGTCGTCGTGGTCGGTGGCGGAATCTCGGCCGTCCAACTGCTCGACGAGATCTCGCAGGTGACCACCACGACGTGGGTGACGCGCCGACCACCGGTGTTCCGGGACAGCCAGTTCGATCACGATGCCGGACGCAAGGCCGTCGCGATGGTCGAAGAGCGAGTACGGGCCGGCCTGCCACCCGGATCGGTGGTCTCGGTGACCGGACTGCTGTTGACTCCGTCGTTGGCGGCCGCCCAGGAACGCGGTGCCCTCGAGCGCAAGCCGATGTTCTCCTCGATCACCGCCGATTCGGTGGTGTGGCAGGACGGCTCGAGCCAGCACGCCGACGTGATCCTGTGGGCCACCGGTTTCCGCAGCGCCCTCGACCACCTCGCGCCACTGCGCCTGCGCGGGCACGGAGGAGGAATCGTCATGGACGGCCGCCTCACCACCCGAGTGGCCGCGAACCATCGCGTCCACCTGCTCGGTTACGGACCATCCGCCAGCACCATCGGAGCCAACCGCGCCGGACGAGCCGCAGTGTCGGAACTGCTGGAGACCCTCGGTTAGGCGAGCTGCTCGATCACGAATTTCGCCAGCGCGCCCAATCGCGCCCGGCTCGGCATCGAGGTAGGAACACCCAACGCGTCCAACGGCGCCGACGTCACCGGCCCGACGCAGATCGCGGCGACGGGGCCACGAAGCGCGTCGAGGAACGCGTCGAGCAGGCCGTTGTCCTTCGCTGTCGACAGCAGGGACGACACCGCGGGAGCGCTGGTGAAGGTGACCGCGTCGACCCGACGCTCGATGATCTGTGTCAACAGCTCGACGAGCGGAGCCTGATCCACGGGGCGGATCCACCGATACACCGGAACCGGTCGGACATGCGCCCCGAGTTCGGTCAACGCATCCCCGAGATGGATCGTCGGTTCCCACTCGGTGATCACACCATGCAACTGGACCGCTATATCCGCACCGGAAATGCCCTCGGCAGCAAGGTGATCCGCGACTTCCTGCGAGGCCTCGGTGGCAGGCGACCACTCGTCTCGCAGACCGGATCCACGAATTGCGCCGCGCGCCTTGGGTCCTCGCGCAATGATCCGTGAACGGCCGAGCGCAGCAAGGAGTTCGTCGCGAGTGCCCCAGTCGGCGGCCGCGTCGAGCCAACCGCGGAAACCGATGCCGGTACTGATCACCACGATCTGCGGGGGACGCTCGATGATGCCCTCGGTGGTCGACTTCAACTCCGAATCGTCGATCAGGGGCAGAACGTGAATCGCCGCGGCGTGAACGATGTTCGCGCCGCGGCGTTCGAGCATGGTGGCCAATTCGTCTGCCCGCCGCTCGGCAGTGAGAGCAACGGTCTTGCCGTCGAGCGGTTCGGACATGGGTACAGACTAGGCCCCCGATGTGCAGATCGGATCAGCTGCTGAACTTGTCCGGATCAGGACCGGTGCGGCCGTCTGCGGAGTCCAGCGCATTGATCTGCTGAATTTCGTCGTTGCTGAGCTCGAAGCCGAAGACATCGAAGTTGCTCGCAATGCGCTCGGGCGTCACCGACTTGGGGATCACGACGTTGCCGAGCTGGATGTGCCAGCGCAGGATCACCTGGGCCGGGGTGACTCCGTGCGCGTCGCCGATGGTCGCGAAGACCGGCTCGTCGAGGATGGTGCCCGAGCCGAGCGGACTCCAGGCCTCGGTGGCGATGCCCTTCGAGGTGTGGAAGGCGCGCAGCTCTTCCTGGATCAGTCGTGGATGCAGCTCGATCTGGTTGACCGACGGCACCTCGCCCACAGCGTCGATCAGCTTCTCCAGGGTGGGGATGGTGAAGTTGGAGACGCCGATGGAGCCGATGCGGCCGTCTGCCTTGAGCTTCTGGAATGCCTTGAACGTGTCGATGTACTTGTCGCGGTCGAGCTGCTGCCAATGAATGAGGTACAGGTCGAGGTACTCGAGTCCGAGGCGATCCATGCTGGCGTCGAATGCCTTCAGGGTGGAGTCGTAACCCTGGTCGTCGTTCCACAGCTTGGTGGTGACGAACAGCTCGTCACGGGCGATGCCGGACTCTGCGATGGCCCGGCCGGTGCCGGTCTCGTTCTCGTACACCTTGGCGGTGTCGATGCTGCGGTATCCGACCTTCAACGCCTCGGTCACTGCGGCCTGGGCACCGTCGTCAGGAACCTGCCACACACCGAACCCCAACTGGGGAATGGACGTGCCGTCGTTGAGCACGATGGTCGGGACAGTACTGGTCTCGGCTGAATACGTCATACGAATTCCAACGGTGGTTGGGGTGGTGTTGTTCCCGGGCAGGAGTGGAGCCTGCGGAACGACCAGACAGCGCAGGAGTGGAGCCTGCGGAACGACCAGACAGCGCAGGAGTGGAGCCTGCGGAACGACCAGAATGTACGGCATAAGGTTTCGGTGTGACCGCAACGCTTCGTATCGATGATCTCGCCGCTTTTCACGGCGACCGAACTCTGTTCTCGGGCCTCGATCTGACGGTGGCCGAGGGTGATGTGATCGGGCTCGTCGGGGCGAACGGCGCAGGTAAATCGACATTGTTGACGTTGCTCGCGGGAGTGGGGACGGCTGATCACGAAGGTGAGATCTACACCAGCCCGCCCGACGCGACCGTCGGCTATCTGGCGCAGGAGCCCGAGCGAATTGCCGGCGAGACGGTCCTGGACTTTCTCGGTCGGCGCACCGGAGTCACGGCGGCCGAAGCTTCCATGAACGCGGCTGCCGAGGGATTGGGTAGCCGCGACTCCGGTCACTCCGCAGGCTCCGCTCCTGCCGACAAGGACCTGTACACCCCAGCGTTGGAGCGGTGGCTGGCGCTCGGCGGCGCGGATCTGGCGGAGCGAACGGCGAAGGTGTTGGCGGATCTGGGCCTCGAGGTCGACGGCAGCGCGTTCATGACGGATCTGTCGGGTGGGCAGGCTGCCCGCGCCGGCCTCGCCGCGATTCTGCTCGCCCGCTACGACATCCTTCTGCTCGACGAGCCCACCAACGATCTCGACCTTGCTGGCCTCGAACAGCTCGAGCAGTTCGTCGTCGCCACGCGAGCCGCGATAGTCGTCGTCAGTCACGATCGCGAGTTCCTTGCGCGGACGGTGACGGGCGTCGTCGAACTCGATCGAGCGCAGCATCGCATCGATGTGTACGACGGCAGCTACCAGTCGTATCTGGCGGAGCGGGAGATCGCGCGCCAGCATGCACGGGAGAAGTACGACGAGTTCGCAGACACCAAGTCCGCGTTGGAGTCTCGCGCGCAAATGCAGCGGAACTGGATGGAGTCGGGGGTGCGCAATGCACGACGCAAGGCGACCGACAACGACAAGATCGCCCGCAAGACCCGCGCCGAGTCGACCGAGAAGCAGGCCGCTAAAGCTCGTCAGACACAACGGCGCATCGAGCGACTCGAGGTGGTCGAGGAACCCCGCAAGGAGTGGGAACTGCGCATGGAGATCGCGGCGGCTCCCCGTAGCGGCACCGTCGTCTCGGTCCTGAGCGGTGCGCTCGTGCGCCGCTCCGGGTTCACGTTCGGGCCGGTGACGACGCAGATCGAGTGGGGCGATCGCATTCTGATCACTGGGCCCAACGGCTCCGGCAAGACCACGTTGCTCTCGGTACTGCTGGGCCGGCTGGCCCCGGACGAGGGGACGGCGTCGTTGGGTTCGGGCGTGGCGATCGGCGAAATCGACCAGGCACGAGCCTATTTCGTCGGCGACGGAACCGTGTCCTACGCGCTGAGCGCAGCAGTTCCCGAATGGCCGGATGCCGAGGTGCGCACGTTGTTGGCCAAGTTCGGTCTGCGCGGCGATGACGCGCTTCGGCCGGCGTCGTCACTGTCGCCCGGTGAGCGAACCCGTGCCGCGCTCGCGCTGTTACAGGCCCGAGGCGTGAATCTGTTGGTGCTCGACGAGCCGACCAACCACCTCGACCTGCCCGCCATCGAACAACTCGAACGCGCGATGGAGAACTTCGAGGGCACCCTGCTGCTGGTGACGCACGATCGCCGAATGCTCGACACGGTCCGCAGCACGAGACACTGGACAATGGCCGACGGGCAGCTGTCGGAACTGTAAGTCGCAGTGAAATCGGGTGCAGCTGACCGCGGTGAGCGCGGTCAGCTGCACCCGATTCGCTGTTCAGCTCAGCAGAAGCCGGTTCACCTCGGCGGCAGGGTGCATCGGTAATCCGTGGTGCGTGGCATCCGGGAGGATCACCGTCCGCGCTGCCGGTAGAACGGCGTGCACTGCCGATTCGATGCGAGCAGCGTTGTGCACCTTCCCCTTTCCGGCCAGGACCACAGTGGTCGCCACACCGAAGTTCTCGAACGCAGCGGGCTTCGGCCTCTTCGGAACGATGGTCTTCGCCGTCGGAAAATCTGCGGCACCGAGCGCGAGCACGTCGAGCCAGTCGGAATCCAACAGCAGGCCATCGGTCTCCCAGCGGACGAAACGTCGCTGCCGTTCCTCGTTGGGCGAGAGCAAGATCGGAATGGCATGCAGCAAGTAGCGCGGACGCATGGAGCCGAAGCAGGCATTGGGATCGAGGAGCGTGAGCGCGTCGACACGACCTGGCTTTCGAAGCGCATAGGCCAAGGCGATCATCGCGCCGTAGGAGTGTCCGCAGACTGCCGCGGTTGGCAGGTTCAACTCGTCCAGCACGGCCGTCAACCAGTTCAGCAACTCGTCCACCGAATCGATGGACCGTCCACCTCCAACGCTGCGGCCCACGTCGCCCATGAGGTCGACCGCGTACACCCGATAGTGCTGCGAGAGCGACGAAACGTTGGCAAACCACACGGTCGACGTCGCACCAGCTCCAGGCAACAACACCAGCGGTGGGGCATCGACGGGTCCGCAGGCGTTGATGCGCGTCGTACCGTGCACGGTGCGCACGTCGATGCTCTGGGTATCTGCCGGCCACTTCTGCAGCACCCGGTCGTATGCGGAGTAGAACTCGTCCACTGACACGGCAACCCTCCATTCTCTCGATGATCGAGATAGTAGACAATGGAGACACTTCTCGTCCAGCATCGCCCGAGGGATCAGCACATGACCGAACCTGTCTCCACCGAACTCGCTGCCGTGCACCGACTGCGCGCGCTGACCGTCGAGCTCGATCTGCTCGGCGCAGACTTCGCCCAGAAGCACTCACTTCACCCCACCGACATCCGCGCGCTGATCTGCCTGCTGGACGCCGATCGAGCCGGCACACGCGCCACACCTGGCTGGCTCGGGGGGCAGCTGGGCCTGGAATCCGCGTCGGTCACCGCCCTGATAGATCGAATGGTCAAGCGAGAATTGGTTTTACGCGAACCCGACCCCTCCGATCGCCGTCGAGTACTGCTCCGCGTCACCACACGCGCCGCCGAACTCGGCACCACGTTCTTCGGCCCCGTCATCGGTCGAGCCGTCGACGAGCTCGCGCGTTTCACACCCGAGCAGCGCGCCACGATCGATGAATTCCTGAGCGTCATGCATGCGGTGGTCGTGGCGGCTCGCGAACAGCAGAGCTCGTAGGCACACCGACATATTTGTTATTAACGGTTGACACATCGTTGGGTTTATACAACACTTCATTGTCATGAGCCCCGTCAAGCGCGGTACCGCGCTCCCGATCTACAACAGGGTGGGTGTTCTGCGGGCAGAACGAAAGATGAGCCGCGCACAACTGGCCGAACTCGTCGAAGTGAATCCCCAGACGGTGGGCGCCCTCGAACGAGGCGACCACTACCCGAGCCTCGACCTCGCGATGCGTATCTGCGATGTCTTCGATCTGCCGATCGAAGCAGTGTTCTCACGCACCGAACTCGGGCCACTCTCGGCCGAACTCTTCCGAAGGGAGAAGGATCGATGAACAAGCCCGAGCAGAGCATCTTCTCGCGCTACCAAGAGGCTCGAACGAAATCGTTTCTGGAGAACGACACCGAACTGGCACGCAGACTTCCGGCACTGCGCCCTCTGAAACGGCGACGGGCGTTCGTCCTCGCGATGGTGGTGGCACTCGTCGTCGCCACCGCGTTCGCATTGTTGGAGCCCGTAATCGACTGGGCAATTGCGTTGTGGGCACTGTGCTATATCGTCTTCGCCTTTGCTGCGATCACACTCGGCATCATCTCCGATCGTCGCGCCGAAGCACCTGACGAAGCACTGGACGAATTAGAGATCCAGCGCCGTAACGAAGCCCGATCCACAGGACTGAGAGTTACCCAATGGCTGGGCACCGCGGCGGCGGGGTACTTGTTCATCGGATCGGTATTCGTATCGACCAACCTCGGAATCTCCGGCGGCGCGTTGGTGCTTATCGCGCTGCTGGCCGGCAACACAACTCCCGCAATGCTTCTCGCCTGGACCACTCCCGACCCCGACCCCGAGGACGGCTTGAAATGAGCGAGCGACCCGACATCCTCACCCGCTATCAGGCCTATCGCACCCGGCGATTCCTCGAGAACGACGCCAGAACACGTCATTGGCTACCCGCATGGCGGACACAGCATCGGCGCCGAATCCTCGTTGTCGCTGTGGCTGTCATGCTTTTCATGTTGTTCGTCGTCAGTATTTCCAGCCTGTTCACCAAGTGGGCGGCACTGGCCTGGATACCAGCAGTCCTGGTGTTCATTCCGGTGTGGACCGCGCTGCAGACGGTCTCCGGCAGGCACAGTGACGCGCCCGTCGGCGCACTCGACGAATGGGAAGTACAGCAGCGCAACGAGGCTCGCTCCATCGGCCTCACCGTCACGCAGACCCTGGTGATGGCGGCCGCGTTCGCGTCCATCTTCCTGTCGACGGCGAACGAGGACATGCCGCGCCTCGCCTACGCAGGCGGCGGGTGGACGATCGCGGCGCTGATGGCCGGCATCTGCTCCCCCGCAATGATTCTCGCGTGGATCACCCCCGACCCCGAACCTGAAGACACCGAAGATTTCGATCCGAAGTAACGACCGAAAGGGCACCATGAGCACCCTCACGATCGACTCCATCTCCAAAAGATACGGCGACAAGATCGCCCTCGACGACCTCAGTTTCGACGTTCGACCGGGCGAGCTGTTCGGATTCGTCGGCAGCAACGGCGCAGGAAAGACCACCACGATGCGCATCGCATTGGGCGTCCTGTCCGCCGATTCCGGGCAGGTTCTGTTGGGCGGCAAGCCCGTCGACCTCGACGTCCGACGCACC
Source organism: Rhodococcus sp. 077-4 (assembly GCF_047782425.1). Classification (NCBI taxonomy): domain Bacteria; kingdom Bacillati; phylum Actinomycetota; class Actinomycetes; order Mycobacteriales; family Nocardiaceae; genus Rhodococcus; species Rhodococcus sp. 077-4. Next base: position 125,953 of record NZ_JAJPWC010000003.1, read on the forward strand.
ATCGGCTACATGCCCGAGGAACGCGGCCTCTACCCCAAGATGAAGGTGGGCCCGCAGCTGGCGTACATGGCCGAGCTGCACGGGTTGTCGTCGAAGGACGCCAAGGCCGCGGTCGTCCGCTGGACCGAACGCCTCGGGATCGACGAGCGCGTCGACGACACCGTCGACGCACTGAGCCTGGGCAACCAGCAGCGCGTGCAGTTGGCGGCCGCACTGGTGCACGACCCGGCCGTCCTCGTGCTGGACGAACCGTTCTCCGGCCTCGACCCGATCGCCGTCGACGTCATGAGCGAGGTTCTTCGCGAGAAGGCCGCTGCCGGAGTCCCGGTGGTGTTCTCGAGCCACCAACTAGATCTGGTGCAGCGCCTGTGCGACCGCGTGGGAATCATCGCCGCCGGGTCCATGAAGGCCGTCGGCACCGTCGACGAACTGCGCGGCTCGGGAGATTCACAACTGCACGTCCATGCACCGAACGCCGCCCCCGGATGGGCGTCGGGCATCGCCGGAGTGAGCACGCTCGAACACACTGACGGCGTCACCGTGCTGGGCTTGGCACCCGGCACCGACGATCAGGAAATCCTTCGGGCGGCCCTGTCCACCGGACCGGTACACGAATTCTCCATTCAGAAACCTTCCCTGAGCGACCTGTTCCGAGAGGCGGTAGTGGCATGAGCTCCCAGCTGAATTCCATGAAAGCAGTTTCGCTGATAGCCAAGCGCGAGTTCACCGTTCAGGTGATGAAGAAGAGCTTCGTCATCAGCAACGTCATCATCCTGGCCGTCATCGTCGGCGGCATCATCGCCTACTCGATCTTCTCCGGCAGCGGAGACGAGGAACGTGACGTCATCGGCATTTCCGGTGATCAGTCCATTGCGGCGGTCATCGAAGCGACCGGCGACGCCGTCGGGTCTCCGGTCGAGGTTCGCGAGATCGCCGACGCGGCAGCAGCACGTAGCGGCGTCGAATCCGGGGATCTCGATGTGGCGCTGGTTCCCGACGGCACTGCGGGCGCGTACACGGCGGTCACCGAGTCCGAACTGACCGGCACGTTGCGTGCCGTCGTCGAAGGCAGTGTCGCCACGCAGGCAACGAATGCCGCACTGGCGCAACAGGGTATCGACCAGAACGAACTCGCGGCGAGGACGAACGCCGCCACGGTCACCGTCGACGCGATCGATCCGCCGGACCCCGAGGCCGGTCAACGAACTGCTCTTGCGCTGTCCGCGGTGTTCCTGCTCTACGCCCAGATCATCGGCTTCGGCATGTACGTCGCAATGGGCGTCGTCGAAGAAAAGTCCTCGCGTGTGGTCGAACTGCTGCTCTCCACCGTCCGCCCGCTCCAGCTACTGTGGGGCAAGATCCTCGGCATCGGTGCTGTCGGCATCCTGCAGCTCGCGCTCTACGGAATTGCCGGTGTAGGAGCAGGATTGGCTACCGGCGTGCTCACGGTGACCGGTGCAGCGATCAGTGTTTTCGCGGCCACCCTCGCCTGGTTCATCCTCGGCTTCGCCTTCTTCGCAGTGCTCTACGCGGCGGGCGGCTCGATGGTCTCCCGGCAGGAGGACGTCAATTCGACCACCATGCCGCTCCTGATTCTGATCATGGCCATGTTCTTCGCGGCCTTCTACTCCGTCAGCGACCCGGAGAGCACGCTCGCGAACACACTGAGCTGGATCCCGCCGTTCTCCGCGATCATGATGCCGCTGCGCATCGCCGCGGGAGTAACCGGCCCGGTACAGATCATCGGCTCGGCTGTTCTGATGATCATCACCACCGCGATTCTCGCCATGGGCGCGGCGAAGATCTATCAGCGCTCCATTCTTCGGATCGGCAAAACCGTCTCGTGGAAGGAAGCGTTCGCTCGATAGAGTTCAGGCCATGAGCCCACGGACATCCGCCGCCGAGATTCTCGACTCCGTTCTCGACGGCGGATCGTTCGTGTCCTGGGACAGCGCGCCTGTGGATGTTCATCCCAACGACTCCTACTTGCGGGACCTCGCGAAGGCTCGGGAGAAGAGCGGCGTCGACGAGTCGGTGTTGACCGGCGAGGGCACCATCGACGGTCGACGCGTGGCCATCATCGCGTGCGAGTTCGCCTTTCTCGCCGGATCCATCGGGGTCGCGGCGGCCGAGCGCATCACCTCCGCCGTCGAACGCGCGACGAGCGACGGGCTCCCATTGATCGCCTCCCCCACATCCGGTGGAACTCGAATGCAGGAGGGCACACTCGCCTTCGTGCAGATGGTCAAGATCGCCGCCGCCGTCACCGCGCACAAGGCGGCGCACCTGCCGTATCTGGTGTACCTGCGTAATCCGACGACCGGCGGCGTGTTCGCATCCTGGGGATCGTTGGCGCACGTCACCGTGGCCGAACCTGAGGCACTCATCGGCTTCCTCGGTCCTCGCGTCTATCAGGCGTTGTACGACAAGCCATTTCCCGAGGGCGTCCAGACGGCCGAGAACCTCTACCAGCACGGGGTGATCGACGGTGTCGTGCCGGTCGATCAATTGCGCAACTTGCTGATCCGCGCCCTCCGAGTAATCGTCGACGCCACCGAGTGGCCCGAGGATGCCGGCGAGGAACCTACAGAACTCACGGAACACTCGGCCTGGCATTCGGTGCAGTCGTCGCGGCGACCCGACCGACCCGGCATTCGCCAGATAATCGAACACGCTGCCAGCGAACAGGTTCCACTCAGCGGCACCGGTCAGGGCGAGGCCGACACGTCGATTCTGCTGTCGCTGTGCCGAATTCGCGGCATCTCGTGCGTCCTGTTCGGCAACGACCGAAGCAGCATCACCGCCGATGCCACGATGGGACCAGCCGCTCTGCGCGAGGCTCGGCGGGGAATGCGTCTGGCCGAGGAACTTCGCCTCCCACTCGTGCTGGTGATCGACACCTTCGGTGCGGCGCTGTCCAAAGAAGCCGAGGAAGGTGGACTGGCACCGGAGATCGCTCGCTCCATCTCCGACCTCGTTACCGTCGATACGTCGACCGTGTCGATCCTGCTCGGCCAGGGCACCGGCGGCGGAGCGCTCGCGCTTCTTCCTGCCGACCGCGTACTGTGCGCTCAGAATGCCTGGCTCGCACCGCTTCCGCCCGAGGGAGCCAGTGCCATCGTGCATCGCGACACCGCACACGCACCGGACATGGCCGAGGCGCAGGGCATCCGCTCGGTCGACCTACTGCGCGACGGCATCGTCGACGCCATCGTCCCCGAAGTCCCCGACGCCGCCGACGAGCCGGCTGCGTTCTCCGGCCGCGTCGCCGATGCCATCGCCCGAGAACTCCGCGACTTGTCGACCCTCGACTCCGCCACCCGCACGCGGCTCAGACTCGGCCGCTACCGCAATCTCGGATGAGCGGCTTCGCCGCACGTGAGCGAGGTGCCTTCGGGTCAGGCTCCGCCGTGCACCTGCGAGGTCACGAACGCCAGCACATCGCCGGCACGAAGATCGGCGGGTAGCTCCACCGGACTGACGCACCGACGACCCGGACCGTGTACATCCACCTTGAGCACGCGCCCCGTTGAATGTCGGTTGACCACCACGGCTTGGCGCAGATCACCGAATTCGGCGTCGACGCCCACCTCGCCCGCGATCACCGAACGCACCCGCGTCACCAGAATCGTGCCCCACTGCACCGGGGTGCCCTGCGCGTCGGCCACGTCCTCCAACGCGACGCCGTCGACCGTGATCCGGCCGCAGACACAGTGCGTATCGGCCGGCCAGAGCGCTGGATCGCACCGCGGAACATACGCGGCACCGAGGGACGGAAGCATGTCGAGAAGTGTCATGAGAGAAAGTCTTGCGCCGCGCGGTGGCGTCGAACAGGGGTGTTGACGCAATCTTGACGGCTGGGCCGCGAATCTTGACGAAGTGGGTCGGAGTGCGCACTACGACCGCCTCTCGACGGGAATCCGGCCGTACAGCGCAGTAGCGTGCAACCTCACCCGCTGGGGAGGGCTGACGGCCTAGGCTCGGCGACATGAGTGGTGAGTATCGGCAGGCGTTCGAGGACAGTATCGACAACCGCGAGGAATTCTGGCTCGACGCCGCAGCGGGAGTCGATTGGGATACCCCGCCTACCAACGCGTTCGACGGCTCGCGTTGGTTCCCCGGGGCCACACTGAACACCTGCTTCAATGCCCTGGATCGGCACGTCGCCGCCGGAAACGGGACACGAACCGCGCTGATCTACGACTCGGCGATGCTCGGACTCACCCGCAGCTACACCTACGCCGAACTCCTCGATCACGTCTCGCGATTCGCCGGGGTGCTGCGCGATCAGGGCGTGCGCCCGGGCGACCGCGTGGTGATCTACCTGCCGATGATTCCCGAGTCCGTCATAGCGATGCTCGCGTGCGCCCGCCTCGGCGCCGTGCACTCGGTGGTGTTCGGCGGCTTCGCGGCCAAGGAACTCGCGGCACGGATCGACGACGCCGAGCCGGTGCTGCTGATCACTGCCAGCGGCGGGTTCGAGCCGGGTCGAGTCATCGAGTACCTCCCACTCGTCCAGCGGGCTCTGACGCTGACGACGGCGAACGCACCCGCAGTGATCGTCAAGTCGCGCGACGGAATCGACGGCCACCACGATTGGCTGGACTGGGACACCCTCATCGCCGACGCCTCGGCCGCCCAACCGGTTTCGGTGCAGGCCACGGATCCGCTGTACATCCTCTACACCTCGGGCACGACGGGCAAGCCCAAGGGTGTGGTGCGCGACAACGGCGGCCATGCCGTCGCGTTGACGTGGTCGATGCGCAACATCTACGACGTGGGTACCGGGCAGGTGATGTGGACGGCGTCCGATGTCGGCTGGGTGGTGGGGCACTCGTACATCGTCTACGGGCCGCTGTTCGCCGGTGCCACAACGGTTCTCTACGAGGGCAAGCCTGTCGGAACTCCCGACGCGGGTGCGTTCTGGCGGGTGGTCCAGGACCACGGCGTCCGCGCGCTGTTCACCGCGCCGACGGCACTGCGCGCAATTCGCAAGGTGGACCCGCACGCCGCCGAGCTCGAGAAGTACGACATGTCCACTCTCGAAACCCTGTTCGTCGCCGGTGAGCGGCTCGATCCCGATACCTACGAGTGGATTTCGCGCACCCTGAACCGTCCCGTCGTCGATCACTGGTGGCAGACCGAAACCGGCTGGGCCATCTGTGCCAATCTTCGCGGCCTCGAACCACTTCCGATCGAACCCGGGTCGCCGACTGTGCCGGTGCCGGGATTCCAGGTCGAAATACTCGACGCGGCAGGCGGACCCGTGGGCGCAGGTACCGAGGGCAACATCGTCGTCAAGCTGCCACTGCCACCGGGCGCGCTGGTGGGACTGTGGAACGACGAATCACGCTTCGAGCGTTCGTATCTGGACACGTTTCCCGGGTACTACCTCACGGGCGATTCCGGCTACATCGACGCCAACGGCTACGTCTACGTTCTGGGCCGCAGCGACGATGTCATCAACGTTGCCGGGCACCGCCTCTCCACCGGATCGATGGAGGCAGTACTGGCCGGACACCCCGCGGTTGCCGAATGCGCCGTCATCGGAATCCACGACGACCTCAAGGGTCAGCGTCCCAGCGGCTACGTGGTGCTCAAGGCCGGGGAGACCATCACCGAGGAGCAACTGCGCTCGGAGTTGGTGGCCATGGTGCGAGACCAGATCGGCGCGCTCGCCACCTTCCGCGACGTGACGATCGTCGGCGCGCTGCCCAAGACCCGCTCCGGCAAGATCCTGCGGAAAACCATGCGACAGATCGTCGCCGGTGAGGACTACGGCGTGCCGTCGACCATCGAGGATCCGGCGGTACTCGACGCGCTGGAGAAGCTGCTCGGCCGCTGACCCGCCGTGCGCGTTTTGCGTGTGTCCAAGTACGCAAAACGCGCACGACAGGTGGGGATGCCGCCGACGCTAATTCGAGCAACGATGGCCGAAATCCGCGCGCCAGGACGCGCTCGCGCGCGATAGCGTCGTGGCCATGACAGATCTCGACACACGTCCCGCCGTCGATTGGCTCGCCCTGGGCGCAGTCGCCATCACGGTGGTGTCGTGGGCCTCGGCCTTCGTTGCCATCCGCGGCGTCGGCGAATCGTTCGGTGCAGGCCCGCTCGCGTTGGGCCGGTTGCTCATCGGATCGGTCGCACTCGGCATGATCGTGTTGATCAGGAGACAATGGGTCAAGCCGAATCGCACGCAGTGGTTGCAGATAGCGAGCATCGGCGTCTTCTGGTTCGGCATCTACAACGTCGCCCTCAACGCCGCCGAGCAACGCGTCGACGCCGGAACGACGTCCATGATCATTCAGATCGGGCCGATTCTGGTCGCTCTGTTCGCGGGTCTGCTTCTGGGCGAGGGCTTTCCGAGGTGGCTGGTGATCGGTGCAGGCATCGCATTCGCTGGGGCAGTCATGGTCGGTGTCGTCACCGCCGTCACCACGACAGCGACGACCAAGACAGACGCCGATTTCCTCGGTATCGCATTGTGTCTGGTGTCCGCGGTGACCTACGCCATCGGCGTGCTCAGCCAGAAGCCCGTACTACGCACCATCCCCGGCCTTCAGGTCACGTGGATGGCATGCACCATAGGCGCGGTCTGCACGCTTCCCTTCGCACCTGCCCTGCTCGACGACCTCGGGTCCGCATCTGCCGGTGCCACAGGCGGATTGGTCTATCTGGGCCTGGTTCCGACAGCACTGGCGTTCAGCACCTGGGCCTACGCACTGACACGAATGAACGCAGGCAAGCTCGGCATCACCACGTACGCTGTTCCGCCGATCACCATCACCCTGGCCTGGCTGCTACTGGGCGAGGTTCCGCACATTCTCGCCGTGGTCGGCGGAGTGATCTGCCTCGTGGGAGTCGGGTTGTCCCGCAAACGTTAAAGTGCCTTGAAGCGGGCGATCGCCACCTCACGCTCGTGCTTGTGGTCGACGATGGGCCCGGGGTACTCCTTGGGCCGCCCGAACTTCAACGTGTGCACGGCTTTTCCTTCTTCGCCGCGCAGCTCCGGCACCCAGCGTCGGACGTACTCTCCGGTGGGATCGAACTTCTCGCCCTGAGTGATCGGATTGAACACTCGGAAGTACGGAGATGCGTCGGTGCCCGTCCCGGCAGTCCATTGCCAGCCGTGTTGGTTGTTGGCCAGATCGCCGTCGACGAGGTGTTGCATGAAGTATCGCGCTCCCCGCCACCACGGCAGGTGCAGGTCCTTCACCAGGAACGACGCGACGATCATCCGCACCCGATTGTGCATCCACTTCTCCGAGTTCAGCTGCCGCATACCGGCATCGACGATAGGAAAGCCGGTCTCGCCTTTGCACCAGGCGTCGAAGAGTTCGTCGGCATGCTTGCCCGAGTCCAGTTCGATCGCGTCGAACTTCTTGACGTAGTTCTCGCGAGCACTGTCGGGCCGCTGAAAGAGGATGTCGGCGTAGAAGTCCCGCCAGCAGATCTGTCGACGGTACGACGACGCTCCCTCATTGCGTAGTCGACCGAGATCGGCGAGCATCGTCCGCGGATGGATGGTTCCGTATTTCAGGTGTACCGACATCCGGCTCGTCGAGTCGAGGTCGGGACGGTTGCGTTCGTCGTCGTACGCGGAGACTTCCTCGAGAAATTCCTTCCACTGCTCGGACGCGGCCTGCTCGCCGGCTGCGGCGTCGGATGCGTCCTTTTCGGTCGGAATTGTCGCTCGCCGAACGCCTTTCACCTCATTCGGGTCGATCCACTTCACCGTCTTCGCGGACGTGTCCGCAGGAGCGCGCCAGCCGTGTTCCATCCACTGCCGCGAGTACGGAGTGAACACCTTGTACGGCTCGCCGTCGTTCTTTGCGATTCGGCCGGGAGCGACCGCATAGGGGGAGCCGGTGTCCACCAAGGTCACCTTCTCGGCGACCCGTGCGTCTCTCTCGCGCCCGTACGGCCCGTAGTCGGCGCTGATGTGCACTTCCTCGGTGCCGATCGCCTTCGCCAGTTTCGGAACCACCGTCTCGGGGTCGCCGTGCACCACCATCAGCCGTCCATCGAGCTGCTCGTCGAGGGCCGCGAGCGACCGGAACAGAAAGTCCTTGCGCGGACCGCCCGACGGCTTCAGCAGACGGTCGTCGAGCACGAAGAGCCCGAGAACCGACTCTCCCGATTCGGCAGCGGCGGCGAGGGTGGGTAGATCCCCCAGACGGAGATCACGGCGAAACCAGACGATCGACATGAAGGCAGTGTTACCCACCCCGGCCGCGAGCAATCCCGCCTGGGCCCGCCGATTCTCAGAGAATCGCCAACGACGGCTCACCAAGGCCGCAACAACGGCCTCTACCTTGGGAAATACCGAAGAGCAAAGGAGAACATCATGACGAACATTCGACCCTTCCCCGGTGCCCTCTCCCTGATCGACAGCACCTGCACCTTCGAGAAGTACTACGAGCAGCTCTATGCCAAGGCACCCGCGCTCGCCTGGACACTCGATGCCGACACCGGCCGCCGCAGTGCCCTCGAGGACTTCTTCGCCAAGACACCCGAGGAACGCCGCACCACCGTCGACAGCTGGGTTGCCTAGCATTGGACCGGTGACCGAATCGCCGAGCACCCCCGCCACCGTCCTCGTCGTCGACGACGACGCCGATGTGCTGTCGTCGCTGCAACGCGGACTGCGCCTGTCCGGGTTCACCGTCATCACCGCATCCGACGGCGCAGAGGCGCTCGGCGTGGTCTCCAGATCCACGCCCGACGCCATCGTGCTCGACATCAACATGCCGGTGCTCGACGGTGCCAGTGTGGTGACCGCGTTGCGCGCCATGGGAAACGACATTCCGATCTGCGTTCTCAGCGCCCGCAGCTCGGTGGACGATCGCATCGCCGGACTCGAATCCGGTGCCGACGACTACCTCACCAAACCGTTCGTGTTGGCCGAACTCGTGGCTCGCATTCGCGCCATGTTGCGACGACGCGGCACCAGTCCTGTTGCGCCAGTGGCAGATCCAGCCGCACCGAACTCGGCCGTCGCCATCGGAACCCTGGTGGTCGACATCCCCGGCTATCGCGTCCACCGCGGCGGAGCCGACATAGATCTGACGAAGCGTGAATTCGAGTTGTTGGCAATTCTGGCGCGCAACAAGGGCGTCGTCCTGACTCGCGAGCGCCTGCTCGAACTGGTCTGGGGCTACGACTTCGTCGCCGACACCAACGTCGTCGACGTCTTCGTCGGTTATCTGCGACGCAAACTCGAGGCCGACGGGTCGCCGCGCATCCTGCACACGGTCCGCGGCGTCGGCTTCGTCGTTCGGGACGCCGCATGAGCTTCTCGCTACGCGCCCGGGTGGCCGCAGCCACGGCTCTGGGGGCCACCCTCGTGGTCGCCGCCCTCGCGGTGGTCACCTCGGTCGCCATCTCCCGCAACAACGTCAATCAACTCGACGAGCGACTGACGACGGCATCGCAGGTGCTGGTTCCGAACTCGTCGACGTTGGAGGCCTTCATAGACCAACTCTCCGGCGCCTTTGCCGTGACCATTCGCAGTGGCGACATCGTCGTCGCGTCCACGCAGACGCGGCTGCCCGCGTTGGACACCGGATCGCAGACCGTCGACGTGGACGGTCAACGGTTTCGCGTCTACACCGCGACCTCGACCGTGGTGTCGTCCATCTCGATTTCGATCGGTGTGCCCGCCATCGAAGCGCAGCAGGTGACCGACGAGCAGCAGAAGCAGGTGCTCCTGCTGGGACTGGCCGCGATCGCTGTCTCCACCGGCCTCGGCTGGCTCTTCGGCGGCCGAGCCGTCAGGCCGCTGGTGACGCTGACTCGACAGGTCAGCGCGCAACCGCCGACCGCCCCCGAAACCCGCACGGGCGTCACCGAGGCCGATGCCCTCGCAACCGCGATCGGGGGCATGCTCACCAGGCTGAACGAGGCACAGGACCGCACCAATGCCGCACTCGACACCGCACGCGACTTCGCGGCAGTCTCGGCGCACGAACTGCGAACCCCGTTGACTGCCATGCGCACCGACATCGAGGTGCTCAGAACACTCGACCTCGATTTCGCGCAGCAACACGAAATTCTCGGTGACCTCGAACGGACGCAAGGTCGGGTCGAGACGACGCTGACCGCCCTGGAGCGACTGGCGTCGGGCGAATTGTCCAGTGAGGGCGACAGAGTCGACACCGACATCATCGACATCTGCGACGTCGCAGCCCAGGATGCGCAACGATTGCACCCTGGCCTCGACATACGCGTGGAGTCCGCGGCCGAGACGGAGATCTCGATGCGGGCGCTGCCGACCGGCCTGAGACTCGCCGTGGACAATGCGATCGGCAACGCGGTTCGGCACGGCGGGGCCACGTCCATCGTGATCACCGCCCGACGCGAATCCGCGGGGGTGTCAGTACTGGTGGACGACAACGGATCCGGCGTGCCCGAGTCCGAACGCGAGACGGTGTTCGGCCGGTTCGAGCGCGGCACCGGGGCAGCCAAGGGAGGCTCCGGTCTCGGCCTTGCGCTGGTGGCTCAGCAGGCCGAATTACACGGCGGCCGAGCGTATCTCACCGACAGTCCACTCGGCGGCGCACGCCTGGTGCTGGAGCTGCGGGACCGCTGAACGCCGGCCCCGCAGTCTCGTGACCTACTGCTATTTCACATCGAGCAGGTCGATGACGAACACGAGCGTCTTGCCGGACAAGCGGTGCCCTGCACCGGCGGGGCCGTACGCGAGCTCGGGCGGAATGGTGAGCTGGCGCCGTCCGCCGACCTTCATGCCGGGAATGCCGTCCTGCCAGCCCTGAATCAGTCCGCGCAACGGGAACTGGATGGATTCGCCGCGGTTCCACGACGAGTCGAACTCCTCGCCGGAGTCGAATTCGACGCCGACGTAGTGCACCTCGACGTTGCCTCCGGCCACTGCTTCTGCGCCGTCACCCTCGACGAGGTCGACCGTCACCAGATCCACGGGTGGGGGTCCGGCCTGAAATTCGATTACTGGCTTCGTCACTGAAGTCTCCTGCGGTTGCGCCGGCCCACCGACGCCGGCTGTGGTGCTCTGAATGGATATTGTGTGGACGTCGAGCAGTTCGACTCTACGTCGTAGAGGGGTGCCGACGGGCGCTGGCACCCGAAAACGCCGCGTATCCGCTGGTCAGAGACCTATGCAGTCCGGGGCATACGATGTAGGGCATGAGCGACACGATCCGCGTCAGTCTCGCCCAGATCACCAGTGGCGAACACCCCGCCGAGAACCTCGAACTCATCGACACCCACACCCGTGCTGCCGCGCACGCAGGTTCGGACCTCGTGGTGTTTCCCGAGGCGACGATGCGGTGTTTCGGCGGGCCGATCCGCACGTTCGCGCAGCCTCTCGACGGCGAATGGGCCAACTCGGTGCGCGGCATCGCGTCCGACAACGGCATCACCGTCGTCGCCGGAATGTTCACCCCCGCCGCCGAGGACAAGGTGACGAACACACTGCTCGTCACCGGCCCCGGCATCGACGCGAGCTACGACAAGATCCACCTCTTCGACGCGTTCGGATTTGCCGAATCCGACACCGTCGCATCGGGTTCGGATCCACTCGTGGTGGAGATCGCCGGAGTTCGGGTGGGCTTTGCGACCTGCTACGACATTCGTTTCCCTGCGCTGTTCCAGAAACTCGGCGACCTCGGCGCGGAACTCGTCGTGGTTCCGGCGTCCTGGGGATCGGGCGACGGAAAGATCGATCAGTGGACCCTTCTCGCGCGGGCGCGCGCACTGGATTCGACGACGTTCGTGGCGGCGTGCGATCAGGCCGAACCCGCTGACGCCACCGGAAATGCCCCGCTGGGCGTCGGCCACAGTGTCGTCTGCTCACCCACCGGTGTTATCCTCGGTCAACTCGACGCGACGCCTGGCATGTTGACGATCGACATCCACACCGAGCTGGTCGATGCCGTGCGCACGACATTGCCGGTGCTGAAGAACCGCAGGCACTTCGACGCCTGACGCCGGCCTCACAATTCGCTGGTGACGGCGCCGAGGGTCGCGCAGTACGACGCCACCATGTGTCCGGCCGCCTCCACCGGCTCGGTCGAGCGGACTGTTCGTGCCAACACGAAAGAACCTTCCAGCGCCGCAATCATCGCCAGCGTGCACCGACGCGCGGCCTCGGCGCTCAGCCCGTACGCCTGCACGCTGCGCACACCGTGCTCCGTCCAGGACTCGAAGATCTCGGCAAGCACCCGCCTCAATTCGAGTTCACACGACGCCACCTCACCCGCAACAGTGGACACCGGGCACATGTTGAGCCAACCGGATTCCTTCATGTAGGACGCCGCGGCAGCGAAGACCGACTCGACCGCGTCGGCGAGCGATCGGTGGTCGGCGAGCAGTCCGGTCAGCAATTCCTCGTACGCCTGCCCCATTCGGCGCAGTGAGTAGCCGGCGACATCCCGCTTGCCGCCGACGAAATGGTGGTAGAGCGAGCCGTTCGGTGCCCCTGCCTCCGCGAGGACCCCGGTGATACCGGATGCGGAGTAGCCGCGCACCCGCATCGACTCACCCATAGCCGTGGCAATCCGGTCTTTGGTGTGCATCTTCCCATTATAGAGAGATCCCTCTAGAGTGATCACTCCAGAGCCGATTCACGACGAGGAGTCCGATGGAAACCGAGCGAAGCCAGATAGCTCTACCGGCCGGCACCGTCGAATACCTCGACGAAGGGAACGGCCCGGCAGTGGTCCTGCTCCACGGACTGTTCATGGACGACACCTTGTGGGACGACGTGATGACGCATCTTCCTCGCGGGTTCCGCTACATCCGCCCGATCCTCCCCCTCGGCGCGCACCGAATCCCGATGAAGCCCGACGCCGACCTGTCCATGAAAGGAATGGCGGGGCTGGTTGCCGATTTCCTGGCGGCACTCGACCTCGTCGATGTCACTCTCGTGCACACCGATTGGGGCGGCGCCCTCTTCTTGACCGCCATGGGCCGCGACGATCGAGTCGGCTCCCTGATCGTCCTGCCCTGCGAAGCATTCGACAACTTCCCGCCGGGCATTCCAGGGCGGCTCGCGACGATGGCCGCCCGTGTGCCCGGTGGAATCATGCTTGCCGTCCGGCAACTGCGCATTCGCCGGCTTCGGAACCTACCGTTCGTATTCGGTTGGATGACAGTGCGGCCGATCTCCGATTCGCTGGCACGCCGATGGACACAGTCTGCATTCGAGAGCTCCGACATTCGCCGAGACGTCGCCGAGTATGCCTCCACACGTGTGGACTCGACCGAAACGATCGCGGACACACAAGCTTTGGCCGAGTTCAGCGGTCCGTCGATGGTCCTGTGGTCGGCCCACAACCGAATCATGCCCGCCCAACACGGACGACGCCTGGCGGCACTGCTGCCCGATTGCCGGTACGTGGAACTGGCCGACACCGCAGTGCTCGTCACCCTCGACCGTCCCGACGCCGTCGCGCACGAAATCGGCATCTTCCTACGAGAGGTGGCCGAGATGCGGTGATCGAGCACGCACCCAGCACACGTCAGAGGCGACGGCGGCCGGTATCGGTTGCCGCAGCCTTCCAGAACTCCTCGACCACATCGGCCAATTGTTCGGGCTGTTCCAACGCCGGTATCACTCGCGCACCACGAACCCTCGCCTCGCGCGCATCGGCCATCGTGGCCACAACGGCGCGCGCCTCCTCCGGCGTCCACTCGCCTCGGTCGTCGGTGGTGACGAACAGCGTCGGGCACGTCAAAGCCCGTGCAGCCCAATTCAAGTCCGTCCGATTCAGAATCGCCGTCTCGATGGCCGATATCGTCGCTCGTCGACCCGCCCGCCCGATCGCATCGCGCAGCAACTGCACGGCCTCGCGGTCGTGAGCTCGGGTGTGATCGGTGAAGATCGTTTCCTCGATGGCCGATCGCACCGGGCCACGAGGGCCGAAGAGGCGGTACAGCGGAAGCAGCATTCGGACCTTACGACGCACTGCCGCATCGATGGGGTGCGTCGGCGCGCTGATTGCCACCAGGGTCGAGATCAGATCCGGCCGTCGAGCAGCGACGTCCATTCCGACGTGGCCGCCCCAGGCGTTTCCGAGCCAGTCGACGGTGTCGTATCCCCATTGTCGCTGCATGTCTTCGAGTAGGTCGACGGCAGCATCGGCGCACGCCGAGATATCGGTGGCTTCGCGCAGCGGGTCGCTCGAACCACAGGATGGGGCGTCGACCAGATGCAGGGTCCGAGTGGCGGTCAGCATCGGCAGGACGCGATCCCAGCTGGAGGAATCGACGAACATGCTGTGCCACAACACAACCGGTGGTCCGGTGCCCGTCACCCGAACATGCAACCGACCGAGACGCGTGGGAATGTCGCATTCGTTCATAATTGACATTACACAGCGTAATCTCAATTTTGTCTAGACTGCATTCATGGCCAGGACATACTCGTCGGACCTGCGTACCGAGCGTGCGCGACTCAATCGCGCAGCCGTGATCCACGCTGCGCACACGATGTTTCTGAGCCGCGGTTGGGTTGCGACCACTATGGCGGACGTTGCGTCGACGGCGGGACTGACCCGGCAGACCGTCTACCAACAGTTCGACGGAAAGCTCGCACTGTTGGACGGCTGCATCGACAGAGCGCTCTCGGACGGTGCGGACTCCCCCGTCCGAGAGATGCCGGACTACGAGAAGATGGGCACCGGAACCTTCGAGGAACGACTCGCCGCGGGCGCGGCCTGGCTGCGCGGGGCACACGAGCGGTCCGCGGCGATCCAACACGTCCTCGACGAGGCCGCAGTGGTGGATTCCGTTGCCGCGCAGCGACTCGCCGATCGAGAGCGGACTCGCTGGGACGAGAACCGTTGGGCAGCAGGACTCATCCTCGGGAGCCCACCACCCGACACCGTCGTGGACGCCATGTGGTTGCTCACCGCTCGTTCGGTGTGGCTCAGATTGACCCGTGAGCGCGGATGGACCGCCGAGCAATGGGAGCGGTGGTTCATCACGCACGCTCGGACGGAACTGCAGCCGCGAACTCGAAGTTAGGGACGGATCCGAGCCGAAAACCGTCCACAACTTCGAGTTCGCCGGGACACCAGGCCCCGTCACGCACCGAGGTCGCAGTTATGTAGCAAAAAATGGCCGTATCGCCTGCGTAACTGCGAACTCGGCACTCGGCACTCGGCACAGACGACAACGCCGCCGACTCCTGATGGGAGTCGGCGGCGTTGTGTAGAGCAGAGGCTAGCGGGAGCTGACGTCCTGGTAGTCGCGCTCGGTGTAGCCGGTGTAGATCTGGCGCGGACGGCCGATCTTGCCGGTAGTGTCCTCGTTCTGCTCGCGCCAGTGCGCGATCCAGCCCGGGAGGCGACCCATCGCGAAGAGCACCGTGAACATGCGCGGCGGGAAGCCCATCGCGCGGTAGATCAGGCCGGTGTAGAAGTCGACGTTGGGGTACAGCTTGCGCTCGACGAAGTAATCGTCGGTGAGCGCAGTTTCCTCGAGCTTGAGGGCGATCTCGAGGAGTTCGTCGCCGTTGCCCAGCTTGCCGAGGATCGTGTGTGCGGTTTCCTTGACCAGCGTCGCGCGCGGGTCGAAGTTCTTGTACACACGGTGTCCGAAGCCCATGAGCTTGACGCCGTCTTCTTTGTTCTTGACGCGGCGCAGGAACTCCGAGGCGTCGCCGCCCTCTGCCTTGATCTTGTCCAGCATCTCCAGCACTGCCTGGTTGGCACCGCCGTGCAGCGGGCCCCACAGCGCGTTGATGCCGCCGGAGATCGAGGTGAACAGGTTGGCCTGCGAGGATCCGACGAGCCGCACCGTCGAGGTGGAGCAGTTCTGCTCGTGGTCGGCATGGAGGATGAGCAGCATGTCGAGTGCCTTGACGATCTCGGGATCGACCTCGTAGGGCTCGGCCGGGAAGCCGAACGTGAGGCGCAGGAAGTTCTCGACCAGGCTCTTCGAGTTGTCCGGGTACAGGAACGGCTGACCGACGGACTTCTTGTAGGCGTACGCCGCGATGGTCGGCAGCTTGGCCAGCAAACGGATGGTCGACAGTTCGACCTGTGCCGGATCGTTGGGATCCAGCGAATCCTGGTAGTACGCCGACAGCGCATTGACGGCGCTCGAGAGCACCGGCATCGGGTGCGCGTTGCGCGGGAAGCCGTCGAAGAACCGCTTGAGGTCCTCGTGCAGCAGCGTGTGTCGACGGATCTTGTCGGTGAACGTCTCGAGCTGATCCGCGGACGGCAGCTCTCCGTAGATCAGCAGGTAGCTGACCTCGATGAACGACGACTTGCCCGCGAGCTGTTCGATCGGGTACCCGCGGTAGCGCAGGATGCCTGCGTCACCGTCGATGTAGGTGATGGCCGACTTGGTCGATGCGGTGTTGACGAACCCGCCGTCCAATGTCGTGTAGCCGGTGGTGGCCAGCAACTTTCCCAGCTCGATGCCGTTGTTGCCTTCGGTGGCCTCGGCAATCGACATGGAGTATTCGCCACCGGGGTATGTGAGGGTGGCTTTGGCGTCATTCTCAGCGGGCACGAATGGTCCCTCTCGAACTCGTGTAACGGGCACGTACTTAAAACGGACAGTTCTAACGTCGATAGTGAAACTAGCCTCTCGACGCCTCGGACGCCCAGGGAGGGTCGGCACCGGGTCGTGAAACCGTGATCGCCGCTGCCTTCGCAGCGAACTCGAGCGCGTGTTGCCAATCTTGCTCGGTCATCTCTTTCACCGCGTTCGATGTGATAATGCTCTCCTTCTCCAGGAAGCTGAGCAGTGCCCCGTGCACGGTGTCACCAGCGCCGATCGTATCGACGACGTCGACGGCGACACCTGGCACCGAGACCTCGCCGTCCGCTGTGAACACCGAGATTCCGTTGCCACCGCGGGTCATGACCACCGCGGTGACCCCTGCCGCGAGCCAGTCGTCGACGGTGGTTCCCTGCGTTCCGAGCCCCAACCAGTACGAGTCGTCCTCGGACACCTTGAGAATGTCGATGCTGGGCAACCACGAACGGAATCGGTCGCGAAACCCGTCGGCGGTGATGTCTCCGCTCGTGCTGTCGATGGCGGCAGGCCGAATGTTGGGATCGAGCATCGTCAGCTTGCCCGCAGCCCGCGCCCGGTGCAGCAGGCCCGCGTACATCGACGCCCCGGGCTCGTAGAGCAGAGACAACGTGCCGAACGAGAGCACGCTGATCTCGTTCGGCAATTCACCGGGATCGGCCACCAGGCGGTCGGCCGTGCCGTCGGCGTAGAAGGAGTACTCGGCGCTGCCGTCCTCGGCGAGCGTGGTCATCGCCAACGTCGTCGGCTCGTCACCGCGCTGCACCCACGTGACGTCCACTCCCGCGTCGCGCAGACTCGCCAGGATCTGCTCACCGAACGGATCGCGAGAGATTCGCGACAGATACGCGACGGGCGAGCCCAGCCGGCCGATCGCCACGGCGACGTTGAACGGTCCACCGCCCAGTTTCGGCGAGAGCAGCGGCCCCTCGTGTACCGGAACCAGATCGACCAACGCCTCACCGCACACCAGAATCGTCACTTCTCGTACCTCATTCCCCAGGTGCCGGACCAGGTTTGCCCCGTGTCGAGCACGATCAGATCGATGTCGGAATTCAGCGCATCGGGCGGACACGTCATCGGCTCGATCGCCAAGGCACGCCCCCGATCGGGATACGCCTGATCGTTGGCCGGATCGGCGGTGAACACCTGAACCCAACCGAAACTGCTGTCGGTCCACAACACTGTCGCGGTGCCGTCGGGTCCACGCAGAACATGCCTGGCACGGCCGTCGGCCTCGGGCAGCGACGCACTGAACGGGGTGTCCAGCTGCACGCCCTCCAGTGTGCGCGGCTCGCGAAAGTCGTACTCGGTATCGGCCGTCGGCACCGAATTGCCCACGGGCAGATTGCGAACCGGGTCGAGCGGCAACCGCGTTCCGGCCGACAGCTCGAGCGTGCACTCGTCGAGCGGCACGTCGCCCACCCGAACGAACGTGTGAAATCCCATCCCGTACGGCGCAGCCGAGTCACCGGTGTTCTTCGCCGACGCGGTCACCGTCAGACCGTCGGCCGACAACTCGTGCGCCACGGTCACCGTCACCGAGAACGGCCAGCCCTGATGCGTTCCGACCTCCACACTCTGCTCGACGCGAGAGTCGGTGTGCTCGTTCAGCGTCCACCCGACCCGCCGGACGAATCCGTGACTGGCGTTGTTCCGGGCCGGCTCGGTGATCTCCAACCGATGCTCGACGCCTTCGAACGTGAACGTGCCGTCGGCAGTTCGATTGGGCCACGGGGCCAACACCAGTCCCGCCGACAGCGGCGGTTTCGAGCCCGCCTCCCATGTTTCGGTCAGCGGTGCGCCGTCGTACTCCAGTACCCGAAGGCCCGCTCCGACGGCAGCGATCTCTGCCCGATACTTACCGCTCGTCAACGAGTAGGTCTGCGCGTGCGCCATGGGAGTCATTCTCTACCACCTTCTCTGCCGATGACTGCTCCGACTCGGTAGCGGATGAACGCCGGAAGTGCCAACGCGGCGATCGAGACGCCGATGACCACCAGCACCCCGCCACCCGCTGCGGCGGCGGCAGTGCCGACGGACGCGGCCGCTGCGCCGTGCAGCACGTCACCGACTCGAGGTCCTCCGGCGACCACGACGATGAAGACCCCCTGCAGGCGGCCACGCATCTCGTCGGTGGCGACCTGCTGCAGCATCGTGCCGCGGAATGCTGCCGAGATCATGTCGGCTCCGCCGCCGAGGGCCAGGAACGCCAGCGCGAACCACAGCGCGACGGCGGTGGCCCCGTCGGTGGCCATACCGACGGCAACCCCGAATCCGATCATCGCCACGCCCCACACGACGATGCAGATCAGTACCGCCAGGCCTTGCCTGCGCACCCGCAGCAGCCAACCGGAGAACACGCCGCCCACCACGGCGCCCGCGGACATCGCCGCGAACAGCATGCCCAGCACCGGCCCGCCCGATGCCGGATCACCGAAGCTCTCGTGCGCGATCTGTGGGAACAGCGCCCGTGGCATGCCGAACACCATGGCGATGATATCGACGACGAACGAGGCCAGCAGTACCTTCTGCGTGGCGAGGTACGCGAAACCGTCGAACACAGAACGTAATCCGGCACGCTGACCCGACTTCGCCGGCGGAATTCCCGGCAACCGGATCACGGCCCACAGCGTGGCGAACAGGGCGATGGTGTCGATCAGATAGAGGGTCTCGAGCCCGATGTAATAGATCAGGATGCCTGCGCTGAGCGGTCCGGCGATGGCACCGAAGTTCATCACCGTCATGTTCAGGGAGTTCGCGGCCGGCAATTGCTCGGCAGGCAGGATTCGCGGGAGAATCGCGCTGCGAGTGGGCTGATTCACCGCGAAGAAGGCCTGCTGAATCGCCAACAGCACCAGGATGATCCACACGTTGTTCAGCTCGAGGAAGGCCTGCAGCCAGAACAGCGCCGACGTTCCGATCAAGCCGCACGTGGTGATCATCAGCAGGGTGCGGCGGTCCATCACATCGGCGAGCGCCCCGCCCCACAGGCCGAACACGATCAGTGGCACCAGCGCGAAGACACCGGTCAGACCCACGTAGGCCGAGCTGAGGGTGATCTGGAAAACCTGTTGCGGCACAGCGACGATGGACAACTGCGCACCGATGACGGTGACGATGTTCGCAAGCCACAACCGCTGGTAGGCCGGAGTCTTCAGCGGCGTCGTATCGGCAAGAATGCCGCGCAATCCGCTCACGGCTGCAGACGCTCGATCACACCGCTTGCCACCGTCAGGCGAATTCGGTTGTGCAGACGACTCGTTCGGCCCTGCCAGAACTCGACTGTCTCCGGCTCGACGCGGAAGCCACCCCAGTTCGGCGGCACCGGCACCTCGATTCCGTCGAACGTCGCGGTCACCTCGGCCAAGCGCGCAGCCAGATCCTCCCGCGAGCCGATGGGTCGCGACTGATCCGACGCCCACGCCCCCAACCGAGAGCCGCGAGGACGTGTGCGCCAATACGATTCGGTGGTCTCGGCGTCGACCTTGACGACCGGGCCGCGAACGGTGAGCTGGCGAGCGATTCCGATCCACGGGAAGGTGACGGACGCGTACGGCGTCGCGGTGAGCGCACGGCCCTTGTCAGAGTCGTAGTTGGTGTAGAACACCACACCATCGGCGTCGAGGCCCTTGCACAACACGGTGCGCGTGGCCGGTCTCCCCGCCTCGTCGACCGTCCCCAACACCAGGGCATTCGGCTCGGGCAGATCCGCCGCAATCGCGTCGGACAGCCACTGCTGCGCGAGCGGCAGCCAGCCGCCTGCCACCGCGTCGACATCGAGGTCTTCGGGCTCTCCGTAATCCACCCGCATGGTCGCCAAGTGTTGTTCGTCTGCAGACACAAGCCCAGACGCTACCCGCGTGTACAACCCGCTATGGTTCTGACAAGTACGCCCGGATGCGGCGCAGTGCCGGGCGCAATCGCGACGAGGGAGTCCACAGGCCATGGCTGTTCAACACGTTCCCGAGGATTTCGTATCCGGTCTCGAAGGTGTCGTCGCGTTCACCTCCGACATCGCCGAGCCCGACAAGGACGGCGGCGCACTGCGCTACCGGGGCGTCGACATCGAAGAACTCGTTTCACAGAATGTCACCTTCGGCGATGTCTGGGCCCTGCTCGTCGACGGCAAATTCGGCCACGGACTGCCGCCCGCAGAGCCCTTCCCTCTGCCCATCCACACCGGCGACGTTCGCGTCGACGTCCAAGCAGGCCTGGCGATGCTGGCCCCCATCTGGGGCTACCGGCCACTGCTCGACATCGACGACACCACCGCTCGCGACAACCTCGCCCGCGCCTCGGTGATGGCGCTGTCGTACGTCGCGCAGTCCGCCCGCGGTATCTACCAACCCGCCGTCCCGCAGACCCGCATCGACCAGGCCGCCACTGTCACCGAACGGTTCATGGTTCGCTGGAAAGGCGAACCCGACCCCGCCCACGTCGCCGCCATCGACGCCTACTGGGTCTCCGCCGCCGAGCACGGCATGAACGCCTCGACATTCACCGCCCGCGTCATCGCCTCCACCGGAGCAGACGTCGCTGCCAGCCTCTCCGGTGCCATCGGCGCGATGTCGGGTCCCCTGCACGGCGGCGCGCCGGCCCGCGTCCTGCCCATGATCGAAGAGGTCGAGCGGACCGGTGACGCACGCGCCCTGATCACCGGCATCCTCGACCGCAAGGAAAAGCTCATGGGCTTCGGACACCGCGTCTACCGCGCCGAAGATCCCCGCGCCCGCGTGCTGCGCGCAACCGCGAAGAGACTGAACGCGCCGCGTTACGAGGTTGCTGCCGCACTCGAGCAGGCTGCCCTGACCGAACTGCGCGAACGTCGCCCCGACCGGGCCATCGAGACCAACGTCGAGTTCTGGGCCGCGGTGATCCTCGACTTCGCCGAGGTTCCCGCCCACATGATGCCTGCGATGTTCACCTGTGGACGCACCGCAGGCTGGTGCGCGCACATCCTGGAACAGAAACGACTGGGCAAACTCGTCCGACCTGCTGCCCTCTACACCGGCCCCGAACCGCGGACCCCGGAGTCCGTCGAAGGCTGGGATCTGATCCGGTAGCGCACGGCGGCGTCGGCGGCGTCGTGGCACCCGACTACCCTGTGGGTGCCATATTCCATCGACGCTAGGACGCGCTACTCCATGGCCGATTTGCCGATCATTCCCGCCGATCTCCTTCCCGCCGACGGACGCTTCGGTTGCGGCCCGTCCAAGGTTCGCCCCGAGCAGCTGCAATCCCTGGTCGACGTCGGTGCATCGGTGTTCGGCACCAGCCACCGGCAGAAGCCCGTCAAGGACGTCGTCGGGCGCGTACGCAGTGGCCTGAAGGATCTGTTCTCGCTCCCCGAGGGCTACGAGGTCGTGCTCGGCAACGGCGGCACCACCGCATTCTGGGACGCTGCTGCATTCGGCCTGATTCGCGAGAAGTCACTGCACCTGACCAACGGCGAGTTCAGCTCCAAGTTCGCCTCGGTGGCCAAGAACAACCCGTTCATCGGTGATCCGATCGTCGTCAAGGCCGAGCCCGGCAGCGCGCCCGAGCCCACCTCCGACCCGTCCGTCGACCTCATCGGCTGGGCGCACAACGAGACGTCGACGGGCGTGGCCATCCCGGTCAGCCGTCCGGCCGGCTCCGAGAACGCCCTCATCGCAATCGACGCCACCTCGGGTGCAGGCGGTCTGCCGGTGAACGTCGCCGACTCGGACGTCTACTACTTCGCTCCGCAGAAGTGCTTCGCCGCCGACGGTGGCCTGTGGGTGGCGCTGATGAGCCCGGCCGCACTCGAGCGCGTCAGCGAGATCGCTGCCACGGATCGTTGGGTCCCGGACTTCCTGTCGCTGCCGATCGCCGTCGACAACAGCAGCAAGAACCAGACGTACAACACCCCCGCCGTGGCGACGCTGCTGCTGTTCGCCGATCAGATCGAGTGGCTCAACTCGCAGGGTGGCCTCGATTGGGCCACCAAGCGGACCGCCGATTCGTCCTCACGCCTGTACGACTGGGCCGAGAAGAGCGAATTCGCAACGCCGTTCGTGACGAACCCGGATCACCGCAGCCAGGTCGTCGGAACCATCGACTTCGACGAGAAGGTCGACGCGGCCCAGGTTGCGAAGATCCTGCGCGCCAACGGCGTCGTCGACACCGAGCCGTACCGCAAGCTCGGCCGCAACCAGTTGCGAGTCGGTATGTTCCCCGCCATCGAGCCGGACGACATCACCGCACTGACCAAGAGCATCGACTGGGTCGTCTCCACCCTGAGCTGATTCCCAGCAAGCTCGCAGCTATGGCGCTCCCTTCGAGGCCTACACTTGCATTGAAGTACGCAAGCGTAACGACCTCGGAGGGAGCGCTCGTATGTGCAGGCTCCTGAGATTCGCGCTGCGGATCCGCGTGACGCTGGTGTATTGCGCCCTCGCGGCGGCAGGCACGGTAGCGCTCGGCCAGATCGGCGCACGCGATCGCTGGCACGTACTGCACGCGGCGAGCACCAATCTGCACAATCTCACCGACGGCCATCTCGCCACGCTCGTCACGAGCGTCTTTCTCACCGAAGGTCGGGTGAACTGGTTGTGGTTGGCGGCGGTCGCACTCTTGTTCGCTGTCGCCGAATGGATGTCGGGTTGGCGACGCTTTCTCCTGACCTCGAGCGCCGGCCATGTCGGTGCCACGGCACTCGTTGCCGTCGGCCTGCTCATCGGCATCCACAACGACTGGCTCGCCGACTCATTGGCGATGGCCGTCGACGTGGGAGTCAGCTACGCAGCGGCCGCCGTGGCCGGGTCGATGATTCGATTTCTGACGATGCCGTGGCGTGCGGGTTGGGCCGCGGTGTGGATCGGCTTCGTCGCCGTCAGCGGCGTATCGGACCCGTCGTTCACCGCCGTCGGACACGCCATCGCCCTGACCATCGGCCTCGGGCTGGGCGCGCTCTACCTTCGCAGAGACGCATCGGCGTTGTCTCACACAGTAATTGACGCAACATCGACCGAATGGGTGCAGCCGAGCCCGCAGCTGTCTACTCTCTGATGGAGAAACGATCGCCGGCGGAAGCGATGCGTGTCGAACACCCGCCGAATACGGCAGGTGAACTAGGCTCGAACTCGACGGTATCGCGAGCCGGCGCGATGAGGAGGTCAAGGTGCGAGACTTACGTGTGGTGGGTCTCGAGACCGACGGAAAGTTCGTCGTGTGCGCAGATCCCAAGACCGGCGACAGATTCCGGCTTCCAGCCGACGACAAGCTCCGCGCGGCCTCACGCGGTGACATCGCTCGACTAGGACAGATTGAGATCGAAATGGACAGCTTGCTTCGGCCGAAGGAAATCCAGGCTCGTATCCGCAGCGGAGCAACCATCGAACAGGTTGCCGCCGACTCCGGGATGGCCATCAGTCGCGTCGAGGTGTTCGCTCACCCCGTGCTGCTCGAGCGTTCTCAGGCTGCGTCGATGGCTCAGGCCGGTCACCCCCTCCGGCACGACGGCCCGGCCGTGCAGACCCTGCTCGAGATCGTCACGCTCGCCTTCCGCGCCCGCGGCCACAACCTCGACGACGCGGCGTGGGACGCCTGGCGCGACGAGGACAACAAGTGGGTCGCGCAGCTGAAGTGGCAGGCGGGCCGCACCACCAACAAGGCGCACTGGCAGTTCCTGCCCGACGGGCACGGCGGCACCATCGCTCCCCTCGACGACACCGCACACGAATTGATCGATCCCGACTTCGGACGCCAGCTGCGCGGCCTGGCCCCGGTGCGCGCACTCGAGTCTGCCGAGGACTACGACGACGAAGCGTCGCAGCAGAGCTTCGACGAGTACTACGGCACCACCGCAGACAGCGAAATGACCCCCGAGACCATCGAGGTCGAGGTGGACGACGCACCGGCTCCAGAGCCCGAACAGCCGCGCGAACCGGCCGCCAGGGACCCCAGGCCGGCACCCAAGCCTGCCGCCGGTCACACCAGCGGCAAGGACAAGCGCGGCAAGCCGGCCATGCCGTCGTGGGAGGACGTCCTGCTGGGCGTTCGTAGTAGCGGTCACAACTGAGCTCGAACGTGACAGATGTGCCGCGCGGTGACGAACCACCGACGCTCACACCGTAGGCTTCCCAGGAGGTAACGGAGAGAGAGGTGCCGGTAGTGGGGGCCAAAGCATCAACGATCTGGTACGTGGACGCGCCCGATCCCGTTTCTGTACTCCGAGAGGCCACCACCTCGGACTGGAATGCTGCGACCGCTCTCGTCGGACGTCTCTACCCCCACCTGACGGCAGTACCCCTCGGACAGGGCCCGATATCGACCTCGGCAGGCGTGAACGACGATCACGTCTTCATCGGTTGCTACCCCGGCGTCACCGTCGTCTGCGGATCCAATCTCTCGGTGCCCACGCCGTCGACGCTGCCCGAATCCTTCACTCGCCCTCTGGCATCGGAGCACACCTACCTCGTTGCCTCGGATCCGGAGCACGCATGGGGCGCGTTCGCGTACTGGGAGCGCGGTGAATTTCGCCGATCCTTCAGCGCCACTCCGGTGTACATCTACGAGGACACGGGCCTGCCACTGGTGTGGGAGCGGTCGTTCTGGGCCGGCGAGCATCCGCTGGTCTATCCCCCCGGAGTGATGCCGGATCCGCAGTCGTTGCCGTTCCACCCGCAGGAATTCGCCGAGGCCGCCAACGCCGAATGGCTCGGATTTCGCTACACGGGCGCACCGCACGCGGACGAGCTGGATCCGAACACCATTCCGGTCTGCGGCTTCACAATGTACGTTCCGGGTCAGGAGCCACCGCCCCCGAACCAGCAGAATCGAAGCTCGAACGGTGGTGGCGCTCGAGAACCGATGCCCGACGCCACCGCCGAGCAGGCACCACGACCGAAGAAGCGTTGGTTCTCGCGTAAGTAGAGCCGTGCCCGCTCCACAGGGGCACAGGGTGGGCGCCGTTGCACGCAACAACCGCTTGTCTACGGGTTTCCGCCGATTGTCGCCGGTAGTGCGCAACCCTGCCCGTACCGGGTGCCCGGCGAACTACACCAGGGCACAGCCTCAGCCCTCTGCCCTCAGCCGACACCGATCTCAGAACGCCAGCGCTGCCAGTGCTACGAAGCTCAGTACGGCACCGACACCCGCGCCGTACACGGCCCAGCGCCACACCGGAATCACAAGCCACCGCATGACCGTCGGTGCCGCACCGGCGACGACCACCGTGTTCAGCCCCAGGGCGAGCAAGCCGCTGATCCGGGCAAGCTCCAGACCGAACGCCGTCAGCGCCACACTCACCAGTGCCGCCGAGATCACGGCGATGGGTATCCCGGTCCATCGGACGCTCGGGTCGTGGTCGTTCACGTCAAACGCACGCGTTCGTAGAACCCCATGGCCGCAGCCGTCGCCACATTGAGTGAATCGGTGCCGGGAGCCATCGGAATGCGCGCGCGAATGTCCGTGGCGCGCATGGCGTGTTCGGTCAGACCAGGCCCCTCTGCGCCCAGCAACAACGCGACCTTGTCCCCCGTCATCGCCGACGCCAGAGACACTGCCTCGGGATTAGGCGTCAACGAAATCAGTTGAAAGCCATGTGCCCGAACACGATCGAGGCCGCGAGGCCACTCGGGCACTTTCGCGAACGGCACCCGCAGCACATGCCCCATGGACACCCGCACCGAGCGTCGATAGAGCGGATCGGCACACGCGGCACCGAACAGCACTGCGTCCACCCCGAGGCCCGCCGCATTACGGAACATCGACCCGAGATTCTCGTGATCGTTGACGCCCTCGAGAATCGCGACCGTTCTCGCGTCCGCCAGCACCTCGTCGAGATCGAGCGCGGGAGGCCTGTTCGCCGCCGCCAACACCCCGCGGTTGAGGTGGAAGCCGACGACCTCCGCCATCACCTCCGCCGACGTCCGATAGAACGGAACATCCGAATCGGCCAGATCGTCACGCAAGGCGTCGAGCCGTCGATCCACGCCGAGCAGACTGATCATCGGAAAGCGCGAGGTCAGCAGTCGCTGAGCAACCAACACCCCCTCAGCGATCACCAACCCTTTGCCCTCGGGCAGGTCCGGTCGCCGATCGGAGGAGTTCAAGTCGCGGAAATCGTCCAGTCGGGGGTCCGATGGGTCGTCGATATCGATTACATGCACCACGTGCTCATCTTGTCACCTGGCAGTTTTCGGCACTCTGTCGACGAAGCCCCGTGTGAGTGTGGGAAAATCGTGAGCGATGACTACCGACGAATCGATCACCATCCGCACCGCCACCGACGACGACTGGAATGCTGTCGCACTGCTCGACGCCCATGCATTCGGCGAACACCAGAACGCCGAGGACCTCGCCGAGACGCAGATCCTGACCCAGTCCGAGCACGTCTACCTGGCGTGGGACGGCGAGACCCCGGTGGGTGTGGCCATGCACTTCCCGATGTCGGTCACCGTTCCCGGTGGTGCGCAGGTCGAGGCATCGGGAGTTTCCTGGGTGTCGGTTGCCCCGACTCATCGTCGACGCGGCATCCTACGGTCGATGTTCACGCAGCAGCACCGCGCCCTGCACGATGCAGGCGCTCCGCTCTCCCTGCTCACGGCCAGCGAAGCGACGATCTACGGACGCTTCGGATACGGGCCGGTGACCGAGGAGATCAGCGTCTCGATCGACCGACGCTTCGCGCAGTTCCGCAAGGACGCTCCCCCGGCGACCGGTGTGCGCCTCATCGAATCGGCCGAGGCCGCCGAACTGCTCCCCGACATCTACCACCGGTGGCAGCAGCAGACCGCAGGCGCGCAGCCCAAACCTCCGATCCGCTGGGAGAGGTTCTTCGCCGATCGCGAGAACCGACGCGAGGGGCTGACGGCTCTGTTCTTCATCGTCCATGCCGACGGGTACGTCGCCTACCGGCGTGGCCGGAACCCGAGCCGAGTGGTGGTGCAGGAATTCATCGCGGTGACCGACGACGCCTACGCCGCGCTGTGGCAGATCCTCGTCGGCGTCGACCTGGTCGACACCATCGAGGTACAGCAGTCACGCGACGAAGCCCTGCCGTTCCTGCTCACCAACAACCGGCTGCCGAAGGTGACCGGACACCACGACGCCTTGTGGGGCCGCATCATGCATGTCGAGGCAGCGCTCGAGGCACGCACGTACGCCCTCGACACCTCACTGATCATCGCCGTGCGAGACCCCTTCCTCGATGCGGGCGGCACCTATTCGCTGACCGTCACCGACGGACGAGCCACCTGCACCCGGGTGGAATCCGAACCGGACATCGAACTCGACATCGACGTGCTCGCGAGCATCTACTTCGGCACCCACCGGGCTCGTTTGTTCGCCGCGGCCAACCGCCTCACCGCACGCAACGACGCGTCGCTGCACGCACTCGATCTGACCTTCGGTACAGAGCGCCCGGCCGTCATGGGTTGGGGCTTCTAGCGCGACGGCTGCGCCAAGCCGTGAGTGAAGGCGAAGTGCACGGCCTGCGCCCGATCACGCAACTGCGCCTTGGCGAACAGATGGTTGATGTGAGTCTTGACCGTCGCCTCGCTGACGAACATCTGCTGAGCGATCTCTCGGTTCGACAGGCCGGCGGCGACAGCGCGCAACACTTCCACCTCACGTGGCGTCAAACCGGCCGGAATCTCCAGCGTCCGTGGCTTTTCGACGGCACGCAGCAACCTGGCTTGCACCTCCGGGTTCAGCACGGCCTGCCCGGCCGCTGCCGCCCGTAACGCCGCCGCGATCTCGAGTCGTCCGGCATCCTTGGTGAGATAGCCGCGAGCCCCGGCTCCGAGAGCGTCGAGGATGGATCGCTCGTCGGAGAACGTCGTCAACACCACCACGGGCAGATCGGGGAAGCGGCCCTTCAGGATTCGCGTCGCCTCGATCCCGTCGGTGCCCGGCATCCGTAGATCCATGAGCACCACATCGAGGTGATCGTCCTTCATTGCGGTGGTCACTTCTGCAACGGCGCTCTGCCCGTCGGCGGCGGTGGCGACGACGGTGATGTCCTCGATCAGGTCCAACATCGTGGCCAGCGCCTCGCGTACCGACGCCTGATCGTCGGCGATCACCATGCGAATGCTCATGCTCTAGAATCCATCTCTCGTTCAGTGGGGTTGTTGCAGAGGAACTTCGGCGCGCACGGTCCAACCCCGGCCGTCCGGACCGGCCGTGACCGACCCACCGACGAGCGCTGCGCGCTCGCGCATACCGACCAAACCCATTCCGGTGCTCTCGACCGGTTCGGGCGCCGACGAGGCCGGACCGTTGGTTATCGAGAGTTCGACCGATTCGGCACCGAACCGAAGCACCACGTCGACAGCAGCTCCGGGAGCATGATGGCGAGCGTTGGTCATTGCCTCCTGGGCGCAGCGAACCAGGAATTGCGCTTGCGGAGTATCGAGTTCTCGAACCGTGCCGTGCGTTTCGAAGCTCGCCTCGTCTCCCACCAGAGCGTGCAGCGTCGAGACGAGTGGCAGTGCGTCCTGACGGAGAGTCTGCACGGCCCGACGTGTTTCCGTAAGTCCTTCTCGAACGAGACTCTGCGCCTTGCCTACTGCAGCTCGGGCATCGTCGGGACGACCGGCATCGAGCAACGCATCGGCAACCTCGAGTTGCATGTTCACACCCGAGAGCGAATGCGCGAGGACGTCGTGGATGTCTCTGGCGATACGGGCCCGCTCGGCAAGGGCGTGTTCGCGAAGTTCGGCGTCGGTGGCGCGACGCGCATTACGCAGTGCGTCCAACCGACTGCGCCGCGAATATCCGATCAGTACCGGCCAACCAGCGAACAGCCCTGCAGCCCATGGCCATCCGTCGACGCCGTTGCGCTCGGCGATCCACAGCGCGGTTGCGCACGCCACGCTGAGCGAGATCGCGAACGGGAACGAGATCGACGGTTTGAATCGCCACCCTGCATGTCCCGCAACCAGAAAGGGGAACATGGTTGCCACAGTGGAGCCCCCGAGCGGGAGGATTGCCGCACACGCGAACAGGGCGACACCTGCTCCGGCCATGGACAGGCGCGGGCCGATGAACCGCCGCGGAAGTGCCGATGCCGACAACACGACACTGTTGATCACCAGCAGGACGAGCAGAAGCGCATTGTGCAGGTCCGACGTTGCGAACGCTCCCACGATCACGATGGCCGCGACATACGGCCGGCTCGACAGCCTGAGGCTGTCGAGCTTGGGCAACCGTACGTCGGAGTTGGGTGCCGATGTCACCGAATCTTCGACCCTCCGCCGCGAACCCGATTGTGCATGTCGGCCAGCGTAGGCGAGATCGTGTGGTGACCGGACTTGTCGGCGCGCCAGACGATGGTGGCGTCGGAGTGCATGGCGCGGTAGAGAACGGCGATCGACTCGGCGAGGAATCCGATGCCCACGGCGAGCATGGTGGCCTGACCGGCGGCGGATGCAGCCGAGGGATCGATGGCGTTCTCCACCGGAATCAGCAGGATACGGACAGCAATGGCGGCGATCCACAGCCCGATCGACGCAACCGAGTACCGCATCCAGGCCATTCCGTCCCGCTCGGTGATTGCGACGGTGTATCCGCGAATCACTCCGAGGACGATTCCGACAACGCACCCGAGGAGAAGAAAGGCAATCGCCATGGGCGAGAGGTCCGTCGAGCTCAGCGATGCCAACCCGATGAACGCGAGGAGTGCGGGCAGCATCAGCATGCGCCGGGCTTCCATGAGTTGGCCGACCATGCGCCGCACCAGCAGGTATCCGACCAGAAGAATTACGAGAGCAATCATTGCGAGGTTCATGGCAGCAACGCTACGAAGATCGCGATGGTGACGAATCGACCCACGGGTGGAGATCGGGTGGAGAAGGCAGGAGTGCACAACATGACTTTTGTCATGGGTGATCGGTGACGGTGTCACTTCAGGTCATGATGCGCTGCACTGTTTTCGGTGGTTCCGACGCAGCAGGATCGTAGTCATGAAGCAACCAGACGAAGGAAACCTGTTCACCGATCTGATGGAGCTCGGGCCGGCTCCGACGTTGGCACGCGAGATCGTCGTCATCGTCATCAGCATTGCCATTGTCGCCGTGCTGTTCGCGGTTGTCGGCCCGTCGCTTCCCGCGTTCGCCGCACTCGGCGTCATCGTCGCCTTCATGGGCGTGCGATTCGTAATCGGACTCCGCCACTGGGAGAAGCGCTCATGACCATCATCGAAGTCGACGGAATGACGCGCCGCTACGGTTCGGGCAAGAACGCCTTCGAGGCCGTCAAAGCCCTCGATCTGAAGGTTGCCGAGGGTGAGCTGTTCGGATTGCTGGGCACCAACGGAGCGGGCAAGACGTCCACTCTCGAAGTGATTCAGGGGCTTTCGCGACCGAGCCAGGGCACGGTGCGAATCCTCGGTATGGATCCGGTGTCCGATCGACGCAAGGTTCGACCCTCTCTGGGCATCATGCTGCAGAAGGGCGGCTTGCCTCAGGACCTGACCACCGCCGAGAGTCTGCGGATGTGGGCTGGCACCTGCAGCAACCCACTGCCTGCCGCAGAAGTGCTCGAACGCGTCGATCTGGCCGACCGCGCCGAGACCCGGGTGAAGTTCCTCTCGGGCGGCGAGCAGCGCAGGCTCGATCTCGCGTGTGCCATCATCAGCCGTCCGCGAGTTCTCTTCCTGGACGAACCGACCACCGGCCTCGATCCCGAAAGTCGCCGCAACACATGGCGTTTGATCCAGGAGCTGAAGAACTCCGGGGTCACGATCATGCTGACGACGCACTACCTGGACGAGGCCGAGTCACTGTGCGATCGATTGGCGATCATGCACCGCGGCAGGGTCGTTCGTAGCGGAACGGTGGACGAGGTGGTCGCCGACCACCCCGCGAAGATCGAGCTGAAGGCTCCTGGCACTGCGCTTCCGACGCTGCCCGGCACCTCGATGGACGTCTCGGGAGACACCGTCTCGATCGAGACGTCCTCGGTTCAGGAGACGTTGACGGACCTGCTGCTGTGGGCTCGCACCAATGGCGTCACCCTGCACGGACTCGACGCCCGGGCAGCATCGCTGGAGAGCGTATTTCTCTCCATTGCAGACCAATTCGACAATCCAGATCTGAACAACAAGAAGGTGATGAGCGCATGAGCACGATGACCGCCCTGTCGCGAGCAGAGTTCACACTGCTCGGACGCAACCGAGTACTGCTGTTCAACGCGGTCGTCATGCCGTTGATCTTCCCCATCGCGTTGCTGATCGTCGGCAGCCGGGGCGACGAAGGGCTGAAAGACGCAGGCGTCGCCAGTGCGTTGGAGATCTTCGCACTGTTCCTGCTGGTGTTCATGGTCTACTACAACATGCTCTCGGTCTACGCCACGCGTCGAGACGAGTTGGTACTCAAACGACTTCGCACCGGGGAGAGTTCGGACCTTCAGATCCTGCTCGGGCCCGCAATCCCGTCGCTGATCCTCACCGTTGTTCTCGGCGTGATCGTCGGAGCGGTAGTCGTGGCGTTCGGCGGACCCGTTCCCACCAACGTCCTGCTCGTCGCCGTCGCACTCATGGGTGGTGCTGCACTCTTCGCCGCCCTGGCTCTGATCACGTCGGCGTTCACCCGCAACGCAGAGGCAGCGCAGATCACCAGCTTGCCGGTGATCCTGGTCGCGATGGCCGGCTCCTCACTGCTCCGCGACGCCCTTCCGGAATCGTTCAGCAGGGTCGTCGAGCTGACCCCGATGGCCGCGGTGACGGACCTGCTGAACCTGGGTTGGTTCGGCACCACCACTCCTGGCGACGCGTCCATCGGATTCGCTGCCACCTTCGCCGAGGCCGGAATGCCGCTGGTGGTGATGCTCGCTTGGATCGTCGGCAGCCTCCTGATTGCCCGCACGCACTTCCGTTGGGAACCGCGATCCTAGATCGCACCGCCGTCGACCGTCTGCAAGGCTGGAGACCATGAAGTTGTACGAGTACCTCAATCCACTGCACGGCTGGAACGACAGCAGTGCGGTGGAGAAGGTGCGCGTCTACACCCGCCAGTCGTTCCTGCTGATTGCCGTCGGTGTCGCCGTCGCCGCGATGATGACATCACTGCCGTACGACGACTACGTGACAATGGCCGCGGTGGCGGTGTGCGCCGCAGCCGCTTTCGCGATCGTGCAGCGCACTCCCGCTCTCGGTGGTGAGTCGACGGCAAGCCCTCGGGTCCCGCTGGTGATCTTGGCCGTCGCTGCGGTCGTACTCGTTGTCGGCGGAGAAACGAACAACATGCTCTGGGTCGCCCTACTCGTCACGATCGCGGTGGGGGCCCTGATTCCGCTGCGGTGGTGCCTGGTGGCCGCGGTGGCGGCGGCCGGCCTTGCCGCCGCATTCGGATCCCCGGCGCTCGAAGTCGTCGTGCTCGGCCTGTTCATCGGGTTCATGGCCTTCACCGTTCAACTGTCGGCGTGGCTGCTACGCATCGTCACCGAACTCGACGCCACTCGCGACGCCGCCGCTGCGCTCTCGGTCGCCGAGGAGCGCCTGCGGTTCTCCCGAGATCTGCACGACGTCGTCGGCCGCGCACTCTCGGCCATAGCCGTCAAGAGCGAACTCGCCGCCGCACTCGCGCGGAGGGGCGACGATCGTGCGGCGGACCAGATGGACGAGGTTCGCCAACTCGCCCAGGAATCGATGACCGACGCCCGGAAGTTGGTGCGCGGGTATCGATCGGTCGATGTGGCCTCGGAACTCGACGGCGCTCGATCGCTGTTGTCCGCGGCAGGCATCTCCACCGAGCTGGTCGGCGAAACAGCCGACCTGACCGAGCGCGCGGCCGAGGCCGCCGCCTGGGTGGTACGTGAGGGTGTGACGAACATTCTGCGCCACTCCACGGCCACCTACTGCCGGATCGAATTGACTGCCGACAGCATTCGCTTGACCAACGATCACCCGAGCGCACCGACCGGCCGCGACGGCACAGGCCTGAGCGGACTACGGGAACGGTTGGTTGCCGTAGGAGGCACCCTGATTACGGACAGGACCACCGAGGAATTCGTACTCGCGGCCGGGTTACCGATCGAAAATACAAGGGCGGCATCATGATCCGTGTTCTACTGGCCGACGACGAGAATCTCATTCGTACCGCGCTGGCGACCATGCTGGATCTGGAGGACGACATCGAGATCGTCGGTCAGGCCGACTCCGGCGAAAAGGCGTTGACGGTGGCCGCCGCACTCACACCCGATGTGGCAGTGCTGGATCTGCAGATGGGCGGGATGGACGGCATCGAGACAGCTCAGAAGATCGCCGAGTCGCTGCCCGCCTGCGCGTCGATCATCGTCACCAGCCACGGCCGACCTGGCTACCTCAAGAAGGCGCTCGAAGCAGGTGTCCGTGGATTCCTGCCCAAGACCACCTCGGCTGCCACCCTGGCCGAGGTGGTGCGCACCGTGCACGGCGGCGGGCGCTACGTCGACCCGACACTGGCCGCCGAGGCCATCGGAGCCGGGGACTCACCCCTCACCCCACGCGAGGCCGATGTGCTCGAGTTCGCCGCCGACGGTGCGTCGATCGCGGAGATCGCACGGCGAGCACACCTTTCGCCAGGAACCACGCGCAACTACCTGTCCGCGGCGGCCGCGAAACTCGGTGCGGCCAACCGACACGAGGCCTGCGCACTCGCTCGACGCCACGGCTGGATCTGACCTTCGTCACACCTTGGTGGAAGCGGCCACCGTGTCGAGGGTCGGGAGTCGGTGACCGTCCGCCGGTGGCACCAGGGTGATACGTAAGTTGTTGTGGCGCAGAAGGTACACGGCAGCGAAAAGTCCCGTCGCCAGCGAGATGACGCCGCCGAACACGAGCGGTGCGCGCGGATCGAGAGCGTCGGCGAGCCAACCGAGAACCGGGCTACCCAGCGGTGTGCCGCCCAGGAAGCACAGCATGTAGATGCCCATCACGCGTCCGCGCATGTCGGACGGCACCGACATCTGCAGAATGTTCATCGCCGACGTCGTGAAGGTCAGCGTCAAAGCACCCGTGGGTACCAACAGGATTGCCACCAGAACGTAGTTGGGCATCAATCCCACGATCAGCTCGAACAGCCCGAACGCGATGACGGCACCGACGAACAGCCGCAGGCGCGGCGCGCTCGTCCGCCGCGCAGCCAGCGTCGCTCCCGCCAGCGTGCCGACGGCCAGAGTGGTCGACAGCAGACCGTAGGCATCGGCTCCGCTACCGAAGGTGTTGCGCGCCAACACCGACAGACTGAGCGGGAAGTTGAGTCCGAACGTCGAGACCAC
The DNA here is from genome assembly GCF_047782425.1 of Rhodococcus sp. 077-4. Classification (NCBI taxonomy): domain Bacteria; kingdom Bacillati; phylum Actinomycetota; class Actinomycetes; order Mycobacteriales; family Nocardiaceae; genus Rhodococcus; species Rhodococcus sp. 077-4. The sequence goes on from NZ_JAJPWC010000003.1 coordinate 160,711, forward strand.
GACGACCGTTGCGAGCAGCACGCGTAGATCACCGCGCCCCCAGACGTACCGAAAGCCCTCTCGCACCTGTCCTTTGGCCCTCGGTGCCGGCTCGACACGGAAGAGCTGACCGACATTCATCGCCACGAGGGCACCGAACACCGCCGCGAAGGACACGGCATTGATGAGAAACACCCAGCCGGTGCCGACCAGGGTGATGAGAACTCCGGACACCGCAGGCCCGACGATGCGCGCCAGGTTGAACGTCATGGAGTTCAACGCGATCGCATTGGCGAGGGCGTCCTTTCCGACCATCTCGATGGTGAAGGATTGCCGCACCGGCGCGTCGATAGCGGACGAGCAACCGAGGATGAAGGCAATGACGTAGACGTGCCACAGCTCGACCATTCCCCCGACGTCGAGGACACCGAGCACCAGACCGCAGACCGCAGCGAAGACCTGGGTGATCATGAGGAGCTTGCGCTTGTCGTACCGGTCTGCCAGTACTCCGCCCCAGACCGAGAGAAACAGCGTCGGCCCGAATTGCAGGGCCATGACGATGCCGACGGCGAAGCCGTTGCCGCCGGACAGCGTCAGAACGAGCCAGTCCTGGGCAACCCGCTGCATCCAGGTGCCGACCAGCGAGACGATCTGCCCCGAAGCCCACAGTCGGTAGTTGTGAGTCTTCAGGGCAGCGAACATCGACGAGCCGGACGTTCGGGAAGCAGGGGCCACCGTTCAGATAATAAACCTAGGTAACTACTCGGAGTCGCTCACCAGTGCACCGATGATGTTCACGGCATCACGGAGAATATCGAGCTGCTCGGGTGTGAGACCCGCGAGCTGCGCGGTCATCCACGCCTCACGCGCGCTGGCCTCGTCGGCGATCAGCTCACGACCGGCCGGCGAGAGCGAGACGATCACTTGTCGTCCGTCGGTGGGATGCGGCGTGCGCACCACCAGCCCGAGTTCGGCCAAAGAGGCGATCACCCGCGTCATCGACGGCGGCTGCACTCTTTCTCGTGCCGCCAACGCACCGGGTGTCATGTCGCCCTCCCGGCTCAGCGTGGCCAAAGCCGACAGCTGCGTCAGTGACACTTGCGAGTCCACTCGCCTACCCCGAAGGTGGCGGGTCAGCCGCACCACCGCAAGCGACAGATCGCTTGCCAATTCCCGATTGTCTTTCACACTGTTTCCCGACGTCACAGCGCAGAGGATACGCCTTGGTACCGACCACGCGTCATGTAACCGCCTCCGTGATGGGTCCGACAGCGAAATATGCAACGAACAACAACGCGACGATCCACAACAGGGGATGCACCGACTTCGCCCGTCCGGAACCGACAGCGAGTACGACCCAGGTGATGAAACCGACGCCGATCCCGTTGGCGATGGAGTACGTGAAGGGCATCACCACGATGGTCAGGAACGCAGGCAGCGCGTAGTCGAAGCGTCGGAAGTCGATGTCGAGTACCTGCCCGATCATCAGTGCACCCACCACGACCAGCGCCGGAGCAGCAGCTTCGATCGGAACCACCGCCGTGAGCGGAGTGAAGAACATGGCCAGCAGGAAGAGCAATCCGGTGACGACGTTGGCCAGGCCGGTGCGGGCACCCTCGGCGATGCCGGACGCCGATTCCACGAACACGGTGTTCGACGACGCCGACGCACCGCCTCCCGCGATCGCCCCTGCTCCCTCGACGACCAGCGCCTTGCCGATGTTCGGAAGTTTTCCGTCCTTGTCCAGATTCGCTTCCTTACCCAGACCTGTCATCGTGCCCATCGCGTCGAAGAAGTTGGCGAGTACGAGCGTGAACACCAGCAGACTCGCAGCCAGCACACCGATGCGGGTGAACGCTCCGAAGAGATCGACATTGCCCACCAGCGACAGGTCAGGAGACTGAACCAACTCGGTCGGCAGCTGCGGAACCGACAGATTCCAGCCCTTGGGGTCGACACCGTTGGATGGACCCACGTCGGTGACGGCCTCGACGATCGCCGCCAGAATTGTCGTGACCACGATGCCGATCAGCAGACCGCCGCGCACCTTGCGCACCACCAGCACACCCATCAGCAACAACCCGAACACGAAGATCACCGTCGGCCACGACGCGATGGACCCGTCGATGCCGAGCCCGACGGGAACCGTCGTGCCTGCGGCGTCTGGGATGCGCCGCACGAACCCGGAGTCGACCAGTCCGATGAATGCGATGAACGCTCCGATTCCGGCCGCGATCGCGGCCTTGAGCTCGGCCGGGATCGCATTGAACACCGCCGTGCGGAATCCGGTCACCGCCAACAACACGATGATGATGCCGTCGATCACCACCAGGCCCATCGCCTCGGGCCACGTCACCTGCGGGGCAATGGTCACGGCGAGCAGGGTGTTGATGCCGAGTCCTGCCGCGATCCCGAAGGGGTAGTTGGCGATGATGCCGAACGCGATGCTCATGAACCCGGCCACCAGCGCTGTGACGGCGGCAACCTGGGCGACCGGCAGGATGTTGCCGAGCACGTCGGTTTTGGCCGCAGCATCATCGGCAGAGAAGCTGCCCAGGATCAGGGGGTTGAGTACGACGATGTAGGCCATCGCCACGAACGTGACCACGCCTCCCCGTACCTCGGATCCGACGGTCGAGCCACGTTCGGTGATCTTGAAGTAGTTGTCGAGTAACCGCGACGACAAAGGCATGAGCGAACGATAAAGCACACCGAAGCACTTGGGTAACTCCAGTGGCACCCCGGACAGGTTCGGTGGCGTAGCTTGAATTTCGTGGCCGACCTCCCCCAGATTCCGCGCAGCCTCACCGATCCGGTGCCGGTGTTGGCGATGGGCATCCTCGGCTGGATCGTCGCACTGGTCGTGTTGACCGCCACCGGAGACCCCAGCGGCGACGCGCTCGCGACGTGCTGGTGCGGAGTCGCGGTGGGTGCCGTAGGGTTCGGGATCTTCCTGATGCAGAGAGCGGCGTCACGTCGCGGGAGCAAAACCGCCCAGCGCGGGCTCGATTGAGACCAGCATCACGTTAGCGCGATCACCATAGGGCCCCTGACGTGGGCAAACTAACCTCTCAGCCGGTTGAGTAACACAAAGTTAACGTGGACCATGGGTTATGTCAGTCAAACAACCTTTTGATCCACGAAAGCCAGGCCATGAAGCTCGTCTCTCAGTACCGCAACCGTCGCAACCACGTCCGCTCGCTCCGCGCCCTTTACGCACGCGCCAACGCTGTCTCCAGCCCGGCCATGCGCGACGAGCTGCTCGTCATCGCCCAGCGCTCGGACTTCTCCCGCTGATCGCTTTTTCGGCACAGATCCAAGCCAGCCCCCACAGGGCACCGAACACCCAGCCGGCCAGTACGTCCGTGGTCCAATGCGCACCCAGGTAGATCCGAGAGAATCCGATCAGCAGGGCCGCGACCACCGGTAGTACAAGCAGCACCGGCCGATGCAGCCACGGATGCGGCGATCGCACCATCACCGCGATCGCCACCGTGGCAAGCAACATCGACATCATCGCGTGGCCCGACGGAAACGAATGGCTCGAAATCTCCACCAGCCGTTCGGGAATCGGCGGACGCTCCCGCGCGAACGCAAATTTCAGCGCATTCATCACGCCCCACCCGGTCAGCATCGACCCCGCGATCACGAGGGCATCGACCCTCCTCCCGACGCGGAGCAACGCAACGACGGCAACCGCGGACAACAGGAACATCGACACCGTGTTGCCCACCGTCGTGACGATCCAGAACACCGCGGTGAGCCAGTCGACGCGATGCTCGACCATCCAGTCCAGGATCACACTGTCAAACCCCACGCGGCCGCACCCAGCTCTCCTCGCAATGGACGACTCCATCTGCGGTCACCCACCACGGGACTGCTCGATCTCCGCTCACGTCACCGGTCAGCCGCACCATCAACTCGCGATGGACCACCACGCCTCCGGTCGGAAGCGCCGATCCAAGCGCGGCGCAGGCCAGCACGGCTCCCGGTTCGCGATCCCAGGAGCTGACGCGACCGACTCCGAGCACCTCTCCGCTGATCGCCTCGGACGCCGGCCTGATGTCGAGAACGTCGGCGAGCGCTGCGGCCGTGGCGATGTCCGACAGCACGGCAACGTCCAGCGGTACGACACTCGCCAGCCACGGGGCATCGATCACGAGCGCCTCCGATGCATCGACAACTGCGCCGCCGAGCGTGCGGACGCGATCCGGCGGCTCGATGTCCGAGAGGTCGACGCGTCGCTCGGCTACTGCGGTAGCGATGAGCGTGTGGGTACGCGCGATCACCGCGGGGGTCGGATTCCGCCGAGGATCCGACAGTGCCCGCAGCAGTACGCCGGCGGCATCGGCGCTCTCGCAGATCGATGCGCTGAGCACCGCCTGCAGCTCGTCGGCACGCGGGTGATCGAGTGGATCGAGCACACCGGCAAACGTCTCGTCGGACGGGGCGCGGAACGCAACAGGACGCGAACCATGCACTCGCGCATGGCGTCTCAACCACCACGCGGTGTACCCGTCACGATCGGTCAGCGCGGCGTGCGTACTCGAATCGTCGAGCAGAACGGTCAGCGCCTCGGGCCAGGCATCGGCTCGTACGAGGTCGAGATCCCTCACAGCGAGCAGAGTCTCCGGCTCGGCGGACAGGCTCGACCACCACGCCGACTCGTCGTCGAGATCGTGATCCGGCCCGGTCGGCAGTTCGTCGCGCACCACCGAGAACCCCCACCCGGCGCCCACCGCCCTCAGCGCCCGCTCACCGAACCTCGCCACCACCGCAGGCGCGAGAACACCGAACGGCGAATCCCGCACCAGCAGATCGGCCAACGGCGCTGCGGGAAGCAACAATTCGTCGGCGCTGCGCAATTCGCCCTCGTCGTCCTCTAGCGGCAAGCCACCGAGCCAACCCGGTAGCTCGTCCGCCTCCCCCGCCAGCGTCAGTACCGCAGAGACCAGACCGTCGACCGCCTCGTCGTCGTCCCAATCGAGATCGTCCAGCGCAGCCTCGAGCGCCGGATCGGTGAGCAATTGAGTCGCAGTCGCCTCGCGAGCGCCCAACCGTGTCAGCAGGGGACTCACCGCATCCGGATGCACCAACCGGACCCAGGTCACCGCAGCCGACGCGTCGGAGCCGATCACCGTCGTCCGTGGCCCCGTCACCGTACGGCCGTCGGCGAGCGGAACAGGCAGAGCCGCAAGCTCTTCCGCAGCCACACCGTCGACCACCAGCGGTGCCAACGCGTCGAACAGACGCCGCCACCAACTCGGCTCGCGATCGAGCCCACCGACCATCTCCGCCAGCCTTGCCAATCCGATCCGATGCACACCCACTGCCGCGAGCGCCGACGCATGCCGCGCACCCGACAGCGACGCGTCGGCCAGATCGGGTACGACGCCTACCAGTACCGAGGCGAGTTCCTCGGTGGCGTCCGCCACAACGTTCGCCCGCTCGGGCACGAGGTCGCGTCCGTCGGCACCGGGAAGCCACGGCGCACAGGACAATCGACGAAATATCAGCTCTCGTAGCTCGCCGTCCACCGCACTGCGCGCGAACCCGACCTCGGGCACGAACGACACCCTGGACTCCACAGGTAGCGAGGCCACGAAATCGGCATAGCCGTGCGCCACCGCGTCCAACGAGACCCCCGGCAGCACGCGTCGCCGGTCGGGTTGCATCGGTACATCGGCAATGACCAATGCGGGCAACGACAACAGCTCGTCCGAGCGAGTCGGAGCACGCAACACATCGGGCGACGCGGGAACGGGCGCACCGTCGACGACCGGGGCGAGCCACCGCGCAGCCGGGGTGGTGAACTGTCGCCACGTTCGCGAGCCGATGGCGATCTCGGCACCGATATCGAGTTCTGTTCTGATGCACTCGATTACGGTGCCGTCGATTTCGATGGAGTTCAATGCGTCCAGTTCGAGCAACAGGTCGACGGCCTCGTCGGCGAAACCGGCCGCGAATGATTGCGCCGCCACATCGGGTCGCAACGTCAACACGATCTCGGTATCGAACCCGGCAGCGGGCGCAGTGGACGTCGGCCACGCCAACCGCAGCACCGGCACCCCCGATTCGGGTGCGGACATGCCGTTCTCGCGCAATGCATCCACAGTTCGCTGGGCACCGAAGACCACACCACCGTCACGCGAGCGCACCTCGATCTCGTCGGACACCGATCGCACGGCGGTGAAACCGACACCGAATTGCCCCACCCCGGCATCTGCGGCCTTTTTGCCGGACGCCCTCAGCGCGGTCAGTGCATGCACTCCGGAAACATCCAGTGCTGCACCGGTATTGGCGAAATGCACTGCGCCGGCATCATCCGTCCACACCGCCAGCCGACCGGGAACACCCGCGCGGGCAGCGGCATCGGCAGCGTTCTGAGCGAGCTCGGTCAGCAAACGATCGCGATATCCGCCTCGCACCAGATCGGACTCGGACGCCGAATCCTCACGAAGCCGAGTGGGCGAGGAACCCCACGCCGCGAGAATCGACTCCCGCAGCGAACCGGTACCGAACGGATCGATCAGCTCGGAGATGCCGAATCCTCGTGCTGCGCAGCATCATCGGTAGCGCTCGCCGCATCGTCGGTAGCAGGCGCATCGTCGGTAGCAGGCGCATCGTCGGCAACGGGCGCATCGTCGGCAACGGGCGCATCGGCGATCGCCGGTGCATCCTCGTCGACTACGACGACCTCGGGGGCCGTCGCGACCTCGGGGGCGGACGATTCCTGCGGGGCAACCTCGTCCGGCACTGAGGCCTCGTCCACTGCCGCTTCCAACACTGTCGCTTCCAACACTGCCTCGTCCGGAGCAGTCGCCTCGGGTGCTTCAGCGATCTCCACCGGCGGGGTCGGCGATGCGGTGACGTCGAGTGCAGCGTCGTCGTACGGCTCGAACTGCGGTGATCCTGCTCCGGTGGGGAGTTCGGTGTCGGAGTGCGCTCCGCAGCCGTACCCGGCGTGCACCACGCGACCGTCGGCGGCGAATTCGTTGCCGCACACCCCGAATGCGGCGGACAGCGACCCGGCGATAGGCAGGTAGAAACCACACAGCCCGCAGGTCGACGGCGCGGCCTTGGCCATCTCGGTATCCGGGCCGAAATCGCCGTCGTGCCAACGCTGAGCGGCGTCCAGGCGTCCTTCGAGGCTGGTGACCTTGGTTCGGCCCAAACCGATCTCACCGGCGACCTCGTCGATGGCGGGGTCACCGGACTCGACGTATCCCGGCACGAGTCGCGGATCGTCCTGACGCGGAGACAACAGATCTCCCGGTCCCAGATCGCCGGGTCGGATGCGCTCGTCCCACGGAACCCAGGACGGCGCAACGAGAGCATCGGGGCCCGGCAGCAGAACCAACTCACTGACCGTGGCGTGATCCGCGTCGTCGGGAGCGGCGACAACAACAGCCCACTGCCATCCGCGGTACCCCTCGAGATCGCTCGCGAACCGGTGGGTGGCCGCGCTGGCGTCCTCGACGGTGACGCCGAGGTACTCGCCGACTCCCCCCTCTCCCAGGTCGAGCAGAGCCGCTCGCGCGAGGTCCACGGCATCGGCCAAGACGGGGCGGATGGAATCGAGCTCTGGAGAAGATACGAAACTCACACATTCAGTTTGCCGCATCGACTCGGTGACGCCCAGTTCGGGCTGCCATCATGGATGCAATGACCGCCCGCGCTCGCACCTTCGCTGCCCTCCTGACATCGGCTCTGGCGGTCGCCGCCTGCTCGTGCACGTCGGGATCGAGCACCCCAATCCCGGCCACCTCCGATTCGGTCCCGACGCTGACGACCGAGATCGTGCGTGAATACGACCGCGGTGACGACGCCTTCACCCAGGGATTCGAGATCGACGGCGACGTGCTCTACGAGGGCACCGGGCTCGAAGGTTCGTCGTTCGTTCGGCGCACATCGCTGGGGAGCATGACCGAACTCGAACGCGTGGATCTGCCGTCCGACCTGTTCGGCGAAGGCATCACCGTCGACGGCGACACGCTGTGGCAGATCACCTGGCAGAACGGGGTAGCAATCGCCCGCGACCGAGACACCCTCGCCGAGCAGCGTCGAGTGAACTACGACGGCGAAGGCTGGGGACTGTGCTCGCAAGCGCCCGATGACCGCCTCGTCATGAGCGACGGCTCGTCCACCCTCACCTTCCGCGACCCCACATCGTTCGACGCGCAGGGCACCGTGGACGTCACGCTCGACGGCAATCCCGTGGAGCGACTCAACGAGCTCGAATGCGCCGACGACGGATCGGTGTACGCCAACGTGTGGCAAACCTTCGACATCATGAGGATCGCCCCCGAAACCGGCAACGTCACAGCGGTCATCGACGGCACGCCGCTCTGGGATTCGATGCCTGCCTCCGAACGCAGCGGAGCCGACGTGTTCAACGGCATCGCACAGATACCCGGAACCGACCGATTCCTGGTGACCGGCAAATACTGGCCCAAAATCTTCGAGGTGCGATTCACCGATACCGCGCCCGTAGGACAGAATTGACACGTGACCGATCCCCGTCTTCCCCGCACACCACCGGGTCCGGACGACTCCCAGCCGAACGACCCGAACGGTCACCCCGCAGGCTCCGCTCCTGCACCCACGGGTCACTCCGCAGGCTCCGCTCCTGACAGCCTGGAGCACCCCGGCCTGGCGAATTACCCGCCCGCTGCCCCCGTCGGGTCCGCGCATGTTCCCAGTCGGCGTCAGCCGCTGCCTCCGTTGCACCCGGCGCGCACCGAGCAGCTCACTTCCGCGCGCAGCAAGGCCGGTGCCCGCAAGCCACCGCCGATGCCGAAGAAGCTGACCGTCACCCGCGTCGCCGCCATGCGCGGACGCGAACTGACCGGCAAGGGAATCGCATCGTTTCAGCGCGCCGCCAAAGCCGACGGTGCCGACAAGTCCGGCCTGACGGCCCTCACGTACGCGACCATGGCGAACTTCGCGTCCGATGCTGCGCTGGCGATCGCCTTGGCCAACACACTCTTCTTCTCCGCCGCCACCGGCGAGGACAAGACCAAAGTCGCGCTGTATCTCGTCATCACCATCGCCCCGTTCGCGTTGATCGCCCCGCTGATCGGACCGTTGCTGGACCGGCTGCAGCACGGCCGACGTATCGCGCTTGCCACGTCGTTCGGGTTACGCACCGTGCTGGCGATGGTTCTGGTGTTCAACTTCGACAGCTGGGTGTTGTATCCGGCCGCGCTCGGCATGCTCGTCCTCAGCAAATCCTTCGCGGTCCTCAAGAGTGCGGTGACTCCACGCGTACTACCGCCGGAAATCGACCTCGTTCGTGTCAACTCCCGTCTGACGGTGTTCGGTCTGCTCGGCGGCACCATCGCGGCAGGCGCGGTCGCCGGCGGTATCGCGTTCTTCGCGGGCTCGCCGGGAGCGCTGTGGTTCGTCGCCGCGATCACCGTGTTCGGTGCCTACCTGAGCATGCGCATTCCGTCGTGGGTGGAGATCACCGAGGGCGAGGTGCCCGCAACCCTGAGCTACCACGCCGATCAGCACCACTCCGATCGGCACGGTGGCAACGACTACCCGGGCAACGGCGCACCGACGGAGAATCTCAGGCGGACGCCACCGCCGAGCGAAACCACCAAGAACCGCAGACAGCCGTTGGGCCGGGCGGTGATCGTCGGATTGTGGGGCAACGGCACCATCCGAATTCTCACCGGATTCCTGACGCTGTACATCGCCTTCGTTGCCAAATCCCGCACCGAACACGAGCCTCTTCAACAGGCCGCGATGCTCGGACTCGTCGGAGCCGCGGCCGGTCTCGGCAACTTCTCGGGCAACGCACTCGGTGCCAGGATCAAGCTCGGCCGACCATCGCTCGTGGTCCTGCGCTGCACCGTCGCCGTCACGGTGGTCGCCGCCGTGGCCGCGGTCACCGACAGCCTGCTGACCGCAGCCGTGGCCGCGCTCGTCGCGTCGAGCGCCAGCGCGCTCGCCAAGGTCTCCCTCGACGCGTCCCTGCAGGCCGATCTACCGCCGGAATCGATCGCGTCGGGCTTCGGCCGATCGGAAACCGTCATGCAGCTGTGCTGGGTCCTCGGCGGCACGCTCGGCGTCCTGCTGCCCACCGAATACTGGCTCGGTTTCACCGTGGTGTCGGTGTTGCTTACGATCGGCCTCGTGCAGACATTCCTCACCCACCGCGGCAGATCGCTCCTGCCCGGCTTCGGCGGCAACCGCCCCGACCACGTCGGACAAGAAGTGTCCGACGGCTCCTTCGGCGAAAACGTGACCAAGTGAATCTCGCTCCCCGCACCAAGAAGATCGCCGCGATTCTCGCCGCAGGTCTGCTCGTCATCGCCGTCGCGTTCGTCGCGGTACTGGCCATCCTCGTCGGCAATGCGCCGGACAAGGAGCCGACCGTGACCGCGTACACCAACGGCCGAGCCGTCGAGGTGGAGCCGTACTTGTACTGCGCCGTCAGCGATCCACTGTGCACCAATGTGGGCGAGACGACCGAACTACCGGTCGGCAAGTCCCGAACGGTGCAGCTCTCGCTACCCGAGGCCGTCTATTCGGCACCGTGGGTACTGGCCCTCGTCTACGGCGACGACAGCGGAAACGTGGTCGAGACCGGCGAATTCAACGAGCCCGGAACTCGATTCGGTGTGACGGTGCCGACGACGGACGACAGCAACCGCACTCTGCTGGGAATCGAAGTGCGCTTGCCCACCGGCATCATCGACACCGACACCAATCAGGAGGGCTTCGTCAGCCACGCCATCTGGTCGATCGGAACGCGTCCGTAGTTTCGACGCCGAGGTCAGCTGTCGAGTTCGCGAGCGACGGCCCGGACAACCTCGGAGATGCGCTGCGCGATCTTGCGGTCCGGGTACTTGCCCTTGCGGAGCTCGGGCTGCACGGTCGCTTCGAGCAACGTGATCATGTCCTCGACCATCCCGTGCAGCTCGTCGGGGGTGTGCTTGCGTTCGACGGGCTCGCGGCGAGTGCTGCCGGTGTTCTGACGCACCGACGGAGCCGGCTCGAGCACCTTCAAACTCAGCGCCTGCGGTCCACGACGGCCCGCTGCCATACCGAATTCGACGCGCTGACCGGCTTTGAGGCCCTCGACGCCCTCGGGCAACGCGGACGAACGCACGTACACGTCCTCGCCTTCCTCCTGAGAGAGGAATCCGAATCCCTTGTCGACGTCGTACCACTTCACCTTGCCGGTCGGCACTGATCTCACCCGTTCATCTGTTGCTGTTGTCGATTGCTTGTTCGCGAGCCCGGCGTCGGGCCTGCGGTATGCACGAATATCGCGCCCCACGAGAACGTAGGACGCGAATACGTCAGTCTAGCGCGGCGAGCCCGGTCGAAGCATTCGAGTTGTTCCCCACACCGCACTCCTCACAGCACCGCGCTTCGCACTACCGTGGTGCACGTGGACACACCGACCCGTCGGAGCAGCACCGTTCTGCTGCGCATCGCACTGGCCCTGTTCGCGATCGGCCTCGTCGCCGTCGTCGCGATCCTCATGTTTCCCGTCTTTTCCGACGCGAAGCCTCCACTCGAGCTGTACCTGACGGCCATGTTCGCCGCGCCGGCCGGCTTCGTATTGGCGATCGTGTACGCGCTGGCGTCCGGACGACGGGCGCGTTGACCGTGCGACTGATCCTGAACGTCATCTGGCTGGTCTTCGGCGGACTGTGGCTGGCCCTCGGCTACTTCTTTGCCGGGCTTCTGCTGTGCATTCTCATCGTCACCATCCCGTTCGGCATCGCGTCGTTCCGTATCGGCGTCTACGCGCTGTGGCCGTTCGGGTCGACGATCGTCGACAAGCCGGGGGCTGGATCGGGCGCACTGATCGGGAACGTGCTCTGGCTGATCCTCGCCGGTTGGTGGCTGGCACTGACCCACGTGGTCACGGCGTTCGCAATGGCAATCACCATCATCGGCATCCCGCTCGCAATCGCGAACCTGAAGATGATTCCCGTGTCGTTGATGCCCCTCGGCAAAGACATCGTGGCCATTCGGTGATGCTCGGAACCGGTCGCAGCTCATGTGACTTCCATCACATCACGCTTCGATAACGGGAAGGCAACGGACAGGGGTTCAATGCCTCGCACGCCCACTAGCTGGGCAGACTCGCGAGACCCGAATGAGGTACAAAATGTGCTCTCGGCGACGCCCCGAAATCGACAGTTACCAAATAGTGACGTAAGGCGGGAATTTCAGTACGGTCAGCAGCGGCCGGAAAGTTCGGCCGAATTCCGGCCCGCAGCGCCAAACCTCGTCCCGCGGAAACCGGAACACCCTCGACGATCACCCAGGGGACGAGGACGGGGGACCCACGTCCTCCACGGACAACCGGGAAGTTGTAGCGACTCACGAAGCCGCCCCCACTTCCCTTGGGGTGAAGCCCAATTGCCCACTCGCAGGAGTGAGCGAAAGGGCCGGGCTACCTCTCAGCCCGAACCCGACAGCTGACCTCGCAGGCGCGTGTGGAGAGGATTTCAACTCGTATGAGCGGACGTCATCGTAAGCCGAGCACCACAGGCAAGACCGTCGCCAAGGTCGCCGTCACCGGAGCCATCATGGGCACCGCAGGCATCGCCTTCACCGGCACCGCGAACGCGGCGCCGGATTCCGACTGGGATCGCCTGGCACAGTGCGAAGCCGGCGGCAACTGGGGCATCAACACCGGCAACGGCTTCCAGGGCGGGTTGCAGTTCTCCCCCAGCACCTGGAACGCGCACGGCGGCCAGCAGTACGCGGCCACGGCCAACCAGGCCAGCCGCGAAGAGCAGATCGCAGTCGCAGAGAAGGTCCTCGACTCGCAGGGCTGGGGCGCATGGCCCTCCTGCTCCTCGAGCCTCGGCCTGAGCAGCGCACCGACCGAGCGCAGCGTGCCGGTCACGCCCAAGGCACCGGCTGCTCCCTCGCTCCCCGATCTCACGTCGATCCCGTCGGTGGACACCTCCGCCGAGGTCGTCAACGGCATCGTCACCGCCGTCCAGAACATCACCAACGACCCGCAGATCGCTTCGTTCGTGCAGAACGCGGCCCAGGGCATCCAGCTCGATCCGCAGGTCGTCAACTTCTACCAGGCCAACAAGGCGTTCCTGCCCCAGTAGAGGCGCTTCTCATACGAGAAAAGCCCCCGACATCGTTTCGATGTCGGGGGCTTTCTCGTGCTCGAAGGCCGTAGCTAGCGATTGACCACGGTCACCGGGTGGGCGTAGGGCAGGTCTTCGACGGGCAGCGGGAACTCGGTGTCTTCGCCGAAGGGCGACAAGCCACCCGATCGAGCGGACGAGAGTTCGGTCACCGCATGGTCACCGCGAGCGGTTTCCGGCCAGCCTGGATCGACATAGGGCTTCTTCGACTTGTTCACCATGCGCCCATTTTGACACCTGCCCTGCGGCAAGCACCAGCCCAGGTCTCTAATCTGATAGACGATGACCGACACGACTGCGTCCCGACACACCGACACGCCCCCGGATCTGCCCGCGTGGATCGCATCTCGCACCGATGCCGAGCTGATCAGGGCCATGTCGCTGCGTCCGGATCTGACCGCGCCGCCGCCCGCCTCGCTGGCAGTGCTGGCGGGCAGGGCCGAGCAGCGCCGGTCGATTCTGCACACTGCAGACACCCTGGACACCCTCGCTCTGACGGTGCTCGAGATCCTCGCCATCGAGGAGGCATACGAGCGGCCCGTCACCCGCGCAGCACTACTTGCCGTCATCGCCAAGCGCGCACCGGCCAAAAGCGTCGACAAGGCACTGGCCCAGCTGCGCGAACGGTTGCTGGTGTGGGGCGACGCAGCCGGGTTCCGGATCGGTGCAGCCGCGGCGGACGCCGTGCCGTGGCGAATCGGCCGCGCGCTCGACCCCACCGACAATCTCACCGAATCACACATCACCGCAGCGCTCGCCGAACTCGGCGACGGCGAACGCAGCCTCCTCGACACCCTCGCGAGATCGTCGCCGACCGGCCGTACCAGGGACGCCGCACCCGGCACCCCCTCTGATCGGCCCGTCCAGAAGCTGCTCGCCGCGGGACTACTGATCTGGTTGGACGAGCAGACCGTCGAGCTTCCCGTCCAGGTGGGGCAAATTCTGCGCGGCGAGCCGATGTCCGACCCGCGCTCGCTCGCCGAGCCCAAGCTCGCCACCAGCACCTATTCACTCACCGATGTCGATGCCGCAGCCGCAGGCGAGGCGCTCGAACTGGGCCGGCACTGCGTCGCAGTGATCGAGGCACTGTCCGCTTCACCCGCCCCGGCCCTCAAAGCAGGCGGCCTGGGCGTGCGCGAGCTCCGCAAGATCACCAAGGCAACCGGCCTCGACGACGATCGAGTGAGCATCCTCGTCGAGCTGCTGGCCGCAGCCCATCTCATCTCGAGCGGCACACCCGACCCGGTTCCCGCATCCGACAACGGCGACGACTACTGGGCACCCACACCGGCCGTCGACGCCTGGCTCACCGCCGCCCCGGCTGCTCGCTGGCACACCCTCGCCTCCGCCTGGCTCGAAGTGCCGCGGGCACCGTGGGTCATCGGGATGCGTGACCCCAACGACAAACCCATCGCTGCACTGTCCGAGGAAGTCCGCTCCCCGGCCGCACCGCGAGACCGACGCATGATCCTCGAACTGCTCGCCGAGCTCGGCAGCGGACACGCTGCACAGCCCGCCGACCTCGCCCGCACCCTGGCGTGGCGTCGGCCTCGGTGGTCCGGACGCTTCGGTGTCACTCCCGTCGGGCATGTCGTCGCCGAAGCGACGGCGCTCGGCATCATCGCCCGGGGGGCGATGTCGACCCCGGGTCGCTCACTGCTGCACGACGGCAACGCCGAGGCCGACATGCGCGCGGCCCTGCCCGAGCCCATCGACTACGTCCTGGTGCAAGCCGACCTCACACTGGTGGCACCCGGCCCGCTCGAGCCGGAACTACAGGACCGAATCGAACTGGTCGCCGATGTGGAATCCGCCGGCGCGGCCACGATGTACCGCATCAGCGACACGAGCCTGCGCCGCGCCCTCGACGTCGGATTGTCCGCGTCGGAACTGCACGCGTTGTTCGCCACCCATTCGAGAACACCGGTCCCGCAGGCCTTGACCTACCTGATCGACGACGTGGCGCGTCGACACGGCCGGTTGCGAGCGGGCGTCGCCGCATCGTTCGTCCGCTGCGAGGATCCGGCGTTGCTGGCCGAGGTCATGGCGTCCCCCGCAGCCGAATCGTTGGCGCTCCGCGCTTTGGCCCCGACCGTCGCGATCTCGCAGGCCCCCCTCGCCGAGGTGCTCTCGGTCCTGGCCGGAGCGGGCTTCGCGCCTGCAGGTGAGGACTCGTCCGGCACCATCGTCGATCTGCGTGCCCGCGGATCGCGAGTATCGGCGAGGCGACCGCGCCAGGCGTTCCGTACTCCTGCCGTCCCCACCGAAGAGCAGCTGGGTTCGTTGGTGCGCGGGATGCGCGCTGCCGACCGAGCGGCGGGCAACGGCGGCGCGGTGGTGCGCGCCGATGGATCTCGGGCCAGCAGCACCGCGACGATGACGCTGTTGCAGACCGCGGCGAAGGTCAAACGGAGCGTGAGCATCGGCTACGTCGACGCCCAAGGTGTCGCGACTCACCGCATCGTCGATCCGATCAGCATCGGCGGCGGTCAACTCGACGCGTTCGACCCCGCCACCGGCGGTGTGCGGCGCTTCACTCTGCATCGCATCACCTCGGTCGCTCTGGTCGAGTAGACCGCGCTCACGTGCACTCGCGCCCCTACCTGTGGACAATGGAGAAGTTGCGCTCTTTCGGGCGCAGCAGATGTCTCTAGGAGGAACCGTGACCGACGGCCCGCTGATCGTCCAGTCCGACAAAACACTGTTGCTCGAGATCGATCACGAACTCGCGGGCGCAGCGCGGGCGGCCATCGCACCGTTCGCGGAGCTCGAACGTGCCCCCGAGCACGTGCACACCTATCGCATCACCCCGCTGGCACTGTGGAACGCACGTGCGGCAGGCCACGACGCCGAGCAGGTGGTCGATGCGCTGGTGAATTTCTCGCGTTATGCGGTACCCCAGCCGCTGTTGGTCGACATCGTCGACACCATGGCGCGGTACGGCCGACTGCAGTTGGTCAAGAGCCCGGTCCACGGGCTGGTGCTCATCAGCCTCGACCGTGCCGTGCTCACGGAGGTGATGCGGCACAAGAAGATTGCGCCCATGCTCGGCGCGATGGTCGACGAGGACACCGTCGTCGTCCACCCCAGCGAGCGCGGCCACGTGAAGCAGATGTTGCTCAAGATCGGCTGGCCTGCCGAGGACCTCGCCGGCTATGTCGACGGCGAAGCCCACCCCATCGAGCTCGATACCGAGGGCGGCAAGTGGACACTGCGCGATTACCAGGAGATGGCGGCCGATTCGTTCTGGGCCGGCGGCTCCGGCGTCGTCGTCCTGCCGTGTGGCGCGGGCAAGACGATGGTGGGTGCGGCCGCGATGGCCAGAGCCAAGGCGACCACGCTGATTCTGGTCACCAACACTGTCGCCGGTCGGCAGTGGAAGCGCGAACTCATCGCCCGCACTTCGCTCACCGAGGAAGAAATCGGTGAGTATTCGGGAGAGCGCAAAGAGATTCGACCTGTGACAATCGCCACGTACCAGGTGATCACGCGTCGCACCAAGGGTGAGTACAAGCACCTCGAACTCTTCGATTCCCGCGACTGGGGACTGGTGATCTACGACGAGGTGCATCTACTGCCCGCGCCGGTGTTCCGGATGACCGCCGATCTGCAATCGCGTCGACGTCTGGGCCTGACGGCAACGCTCGTGCGCGAGGACGGTCGTGAGGGAGACGTGTTCTCACTGATCGGACCCAAGCGCTACGACGCGCCGTGGAAGGACATCGAGGCGCAGGGCTGGATCGCCCCGGCCGAATGCATCGAAGTGCGGGTAACCCTCACCGACGCCGAGCGCATGTCGTACGCCGTCGCCGAGCCCGAGGAGCGCTACAAGCTGTGCTCGACGGCGCACACCAAGATCGCCGTCGTGAAGTCCATCCTGGCGAAACACCAGGACGCTCCGACGTTGGTCATCGGCGCGTACCTCGATCAGTTGAACGAACTCGGCGAGGCACTGAACGCTCCGGTCATTCAGGGCTCGACCAAGAACAAGGAACGTGAAGTGCTCTTCGACGCGTTCCGCAGGGGCGAGATCAGGACGCTCGTGGTCAGCAAGGTGGCGAACTTCTCGATCGACCTTCCGGAAGCGTCCGTCGCAGTGCAGGTTTCGGGAACGTTCGGATCCAGGCAGGAGGAGGCGCAGCGCCTCGGCCGTCTGCTCCGTCCGAAGCACGACGGCGGTCAGGCGCACTTCTACTCGG
This sequence comes from Rhodococcus sp. 077-4, assembly GCF_047782425.1. Taxonomy (NCBI): domain Bacteria; kingdom Bacillati; phylum Actinomycetota; class Actinomycetes; order Mycobacteriales; family Nocardiaceae; genus Rhodococcus; species Rhodococcus sp. 077-4. Next base: position 178,031 of record NZ_JAJPWC010000003.1, read on the forward strand.
TGGTCTCCCGCGACACCCTCGACGCCGAATACGCCGCGCACCGTCAACGTTTCCTCGCCGAGCAGGGCTACGCGTACCGCATCACCGATGCAGACGACTTGCTCGGTCCGGCGATCTGACGCTGTCGCCGGTATCTCCCGTCGTGCTAGGAATAGCGGTGTGCGCCGATTCCAGTTTTCCGTAGACGTAGCCCACGCGAAGTCGGTCAACGAGACGTTCACCGAGCTGCGCAGGCTGCGGGCCTCCGCGGCGCTCACCGCGGTGTTCCTCATCGCTCTCGGTGCATGGTTCATCTGGATCGCGACCCCGTGGTCGTACATCCTCGGCGCGGTGTTCGCGATCGGCGCGGCGACGTCACTGTGGGTGATGCTGTGGGCACCGAAGAAGATGGGATCCATCGAATCGCAGTATGCCGAAGGCGATCTGGTGCCCGCGGTGGTGGCCGAGACGCTGCCTGTCGGAGCATTGCTGCTGGCCCTGGTCGACATCGCGAAGCCGGGGGTGGACGAACCGCACTACGTGTTGACCACCCGCGTCGTGCGGGCACTTCCCGGCCACGCCGTCGAGCGAGGTGCCAAGGTGCCCGCGGTGTCGGTTCTGGCGGACCGTGGCAGAAACACCGGCGGGAGAACGTGGCAGTTGGTCTCGGCGATGCCCATCGCGTGGGGTACCGCCGATCCGGTGGTGATCGCACGCGCCACCGACCAGATCACCGAGGGCGAGTGGGCGTTGCTGCACGCCAACATCGGCTTGTCGGAGAAGGTCCGCAAGGCCAAGAACCAGCAGTTGCTCGTCGACCCGGCGGATCTTCCCGACGACCTACGCTGACGTCAGGGATCTGCAATCGGAATGCGTCGGGCGGCGCACCTCTCAAAGCCTCAGCGTCGAGACAGCGGTGACTGAATACCTGTCGACAACTGACCTCAGGTCGCACAATTCGAAGGCTCCGACGGAATGCCGTGTGATCGTGCGAATTGTGGGCGGTGAGGTCAGTAGTGCCGACCGACCGCGGAGCCGACCGTCGCGATGCTCGCCGAGCTCTACTTCAGTTCGGCTATCACTTCACGTTCGAAGAGTTCGATGGCGGAGCGATCGTAGGCAGCCTCGGGGAAGTAGAAGATGCCGTACGTCATCCCCTGTTCCTGCAGCGCGGTCAGGTTTTCGACGATCTGCTCCGGGGTCCCGACTGCCGGCATGCCTCGGTATGCGTCCAAGGCACCGTGAGCTCTCTCGGCCCCCACGTATTCCGCGAGCCGGCTCTCGAGCGCGCGGAGCTTGTCCTCCACCTCGGACTCGGTCGCAGCGATGACGACGTTGTAGTTCGCCGAGCGGACGATCGCGTCGAAGTCGGTGCCCACGGTCGCGCAGTGCTCGCGTAGCAGGGCCGACTTGTGGGCGAAGGCCGTGGGAGTTCCGTCGAAGTTGGTGTAGTCGGCGTACTTCGCCGCAATCTTCAGCGTCACCTTCTCACCACCGCCTGCGATCCACAGAGGGATGCCGCCCTCCTGCAGCGGCAGAGGCCGAACCACGGCACCGTCGATCTCGTAGTACTTGCCGTCGAGGAACACTTCGCCGGTGGTCCATGCCTGTTTGAAGATCTGTACGCCCTCGTCGAGCCGGCCCAATCGTTCTCCGGCAGAGGGAAACCCGTAACCGTAGGCGCGGAATTCGTGCTCGTGCCAACCGCCACCGATGCCCATCTCGACGCGGCCGCCGGAGATGATGTCCACTGTGGCAGCAACTTTGGCGAGGTAGGCCGGGTTGCGGTACGCCATCGCCGTGCACATCTGGCCGAGCCTGATCCGGGACGTGGTCGCAGCCAACGCGGACATCAGCGACCAGGCCTCGTGCGTCGCCTCGTCGGTCGCGGTGGGAACGGTGTGGAAGTGGTCGTAGACCCACAAAGATTCCCACGGACCGGCCTCGGCGGCGAGCGCGTGGTCACGCATCGCGCCCCAGTGCCGGGCAGGGTCGATACCGACCAGATCGAGACGCCAACCCTGTGGAACGAACAAACCGAATCGCATGACAGGCACAGTACAGACGCAGGGCGAACGACCGCTTTCCGTCTGTGAACTAAGCTGCACGAATGTCCGAGATGTTGCCCTCGCGCACAGTGGCACGGTTGCGCCCGTTCGCATCGACGATCTTCGCCGAGATGACTGCTCTGGCCGTCACCAAGAATGCCGTCAATCTCGGGCAGGGCTTTCCGGACACCGACGGGCCTGCTGCCATGCTCGAGGCTGCGCGCGAGGCCATCGCCAACGGGCTCAATCAATACTCCCCCGGCCCTGGCATGCCGGTACTGCGCACCGCCATCGCCGACGACAGGGCGGCCCGATTCGGTCTGCGCTACGACCCCGACTCGCAGGTACTCGTCACCGTCGGTGCCACCGAGGCGATCTCGGCGGCACTGCTGGGCTTGATCGAGCCGGGCGACGACGTGCTGCTGATCGAACCGTTCTACGACTCCTACGCGGCCGCCATCGCCCTCGCCGGTGCCACCCGCACCGCCGTACCTCTGGTCTCCGAAGGCAACGGGTGGACCGTCGACACCGACGCTCTCGAACGCGCCGTCGGCCCCCGAACACGCATGCTGATCGTCAATTCGCCGCACAACCCCACCGGCACGGTCTTCGACCGCGCCGCCATGATCCGCATCGCCGACATCGCGATCGCCCACGATCTGTTGGTCCTCACCGACGAGGTCTACGAGCACCTGACCTTCGACGGCCGTGTGCACACGCCGATAGCGACACTGCCGGGGATGTTCGAGCGCACCGTGACCGTCTCGAGCGCCGCAAAAACGTTCAATGCCACGGGGTGGAAGACGGGTTGGGCGCTGGGGCCGGCCGAATTGATCGACGCCGTCCGCGCCGCCAAACAGTTCATGAGCTTCGTCGGCGGAACTCCGTTTCAACCGGCGGTCGCCTACGCGTTGGGGCACGAGCAGGCCTGGATCGGGTCCATGCGCGACGGTTTGCAGCGCAAACGGGACATGCTTTCGGCAGCACTCGCCGCCGCCGGAGCGGATGTGAAGTACAGCGCAGGAACATATTTCGTCTGCGCCGACATCGCGCCGATCGGACGCGGGGACGCATACGAATTCTGCCGCTCCCTACCGGACCTGGTAGGCGTCGCCGCGGTTCCGGTCACTGCGTTCGTCGACGAACCTGCGCCATGGAAGTCGTTGGTGCGCTTCGCTTTCTGCAAGCAGGACGAGGTGCTCGCCGACGCGGCCGAGAGGCTACGGAGATTGTGACTCCGCAGCCGACGATTCCGGCGTACTTCGTCAGACAGGCCGTCGACCTCGCGGTGAAGAGCGGGGTGGACTTGACCTACCCGTTGTCGATGGCCGGAATCGGTTCCACCATTCTCGGCAACCCGGCGGAGCGTCTGACCACCCGGCAGGTGACCGCGTTCACCCAGGCGGTCTGGGCGATGACCGGTGACGAACTGTTCGGTCTCGCCGCAGTACCGGTGCGGCGCGGCAGTTTTCGGGTGGTGTGCCAGACTCTGATTCACACCGAGAACCTGTGGGCCGCACTGGTACGGATGTCCGAGACCATGCGGGTGTTGATTCCGGTTCGCCCCATGACGTTGGATCGAAACGACGAATCCACCGTGTTGACGGTGCACGTCACTCCCACCACTCACCTGAGCCCGGAAGCCAACGAACTCGCCGAGCGTCTGCTGACGGACTTCCTGTTGATTCTGCTGCACCGATTCGCGGCGTGGCTCATCGGCAACCGGGTCAAACTTCTGTCGGCGCAGTTGCCCTACGCGCTACCGGGACCCGAAGCAGGCAAGATGTACGACGCCATCTTCGGAACCCACGTCGAATTCGGAACCGACAGGGCCACACTGGAATTCGACAGTGCCGTGATGCGAGCACCGATAGTGCAGACCGAGGCGACTCTGGCCGAGTATCTGGCGGAATCACCCAATCTGCTGTTCTCGTCCCGAGACTACGACAGCACTGCCTCGAGTCAGGTTCGCCGCGCGCTCGAAACCGGATTCAAAGGTGGCGCACCGGGGACCGAGGACATCGCGACGATGCTGAACATCAGCCCTCCGCACCTGCGCCGCATCCTTCGACAGGAGGGCACCTCGATCAACCAACTGCGAGAAGAAGTGCTACGCGATGCGGCGATCTCCGGGCTCAGCCGAGGCGACAGCGTCGACGACATCTCGAGCCGGTTGGGCTTCTCCGAGCCCAGTGCATTTCGCCGAGCCTTCAAACGGTGGACCGGCCAGACCCCCGGCTCGTACCGTCTCGGCTGACCACCGACTCAGCTGACGCAGAACTCGTTGCCCTCGGGATCGGTCATGGTGATCCAGATGCTGCGCCCTTGATTTCCCCGATGAAGCACCGACGCACCCCGTTCCTCGAGCTGCGAGACCACCGTTTCGCGCTCGTCGCCGACCCTGATGTCCAGGTGCAGCCGGTTCTTCACCGACTTGGGTTCGGGCACCGATTGAAACAACACCCGCGGCGTTCCGGGTGACTCGGGATCGACGATGGCCGCACCGGCCTGCCATACGAGTACGCCCTCGAAGGTGGTCGTGTCCTCCTCGCGGGCGTGCCCCGCGGCGACCATCTCACGAATGAAGTCCTCGTTGCTGGGTTCGGTCTGCCAACCCAGCGTGTGCGCCCACCATTTCGCCAGCGCATGAGGGTTGGCACTGTCCACCACGACCTGAAATCGGTATCCCATGACGGCACGATACCGCCGTTCGCTGGATATGGGAACACACGTTCGATACAGTGACGGTCATGTCGCTTGCCACGCAGGGCTCGTTGTTCGGTGACGCCGACGGACGCGTCGGTTCGCTGGAATCCGTCACCCGTCGCGAACTCACACTGGGGGCATGGGTGGACGTACGCCCGGGCTGGTTGTCCGATACCCACCTGTTCGATTCACTGGTGGACGCCGTCGACTGGCGCGCCGAGCGCAGGCAGATGTACGACCGCGTGGTCGATGTGCCGCGCCTGGTTCGGTTCTACGCCGAACGCGAGCGTTGGCCCGACGCAGCACTGTACGACGCGCGCGATGCCCTCGACGATCATTACCGCGCCGAACTCGGCGAATCCTTCGCCACCGCAGGCCTGTGCTACTACCGCGACGGATCCGACAGCGTCGCCTGGCACGGCGACAACATCGGCCGCAGTGCCACCGAAGACACGATGGTCGCGATCGTGTCGCTCGGTGCGTCGAGACAACTCATGCTCCGGCCCCGCGGCGGCGGAACGTCGCTGAAATTCACCCTCGGGCACGGGGACCTGGTGGTGATGGGCGGCTCGTGTCAACGAACATGGGAACATGCCGTCCCCAAGTCCACCCGCGCGACCGGCCCACGTATCAGCGTGCAATTCCGACCGCGCGGGGTCCGTTAACGCGTGGTTCTCGCGCTACGGCGGCCCTCGACTGCTGCAGCCAACACGTCCAATTGCGTTGCCGTGGTGTCCCAATCGAGGCACGCATCCGTGATGGACTGTCCGTACACGAGATCCTCACGGTGGCCGAGTTCGAGATCCTGGCGCCCCGCAACCAGGAAGCTCTCGAGCATCAGTCCGACGATGCCGTGTTCGCCCGCCGCGACTCTGGCTGCCACGTCGGTGACCACGTCGACCTGCTTGTTGTGGTCCTTGCGGCTGTTGCCGTGACTGGCGTCGATGACGACACGCTCGGGCAGACCCGACTTGCGCAGTCGCGCAACGGTATCGGCGACGGACTCGGCGTCGTAGTTCGGCCCGTCGACGCCGCCGCGAAGAATGACGTGGCAGTCGGGGTTTCCGACCGTGCGGATCAGAGCCGCTTGGCCGTCGAGATCGGTACCCGGGAAGACATGGCTCGCGGCGGCGGCACGGGTGCCGTCGACAGCAACCTGGATGTCGCCCTCGGTGGAGTTCTTGATCCCCACCGGCATGGACAACGCACTGCACAGCTGGCGATGCACCTGGCTGGCCGCAGTCCGCGCACCGATGGCACCGTAGGTCACCAGATCTGCGATGTACTGCGGCGTGATCGGGTCGAGGAATTCGCAACCGACCGGTAGACCGAGCGCGGAAATGTCCAGCAGCAGTTGGCGTCCCACTCGCAGGCCGGAATTGATGTCGAAGCTGCCGTCCAGGTGCGGATCGTTGATCAGACCCTTCCAGCCGAGCGTCGTCCGCGGCTTCTCGAAGTAGACGCGCATGACGATGTGCAGGCGATCGCCCAGTTCCGATGCCTTGACTGCGAGACGTCCGGCGTAATCGAGGGCGGCCGCGGTGTCGTGAACCGAACATGGGCCGACGACGACGATCAGGCGATCGTCACGGCCGTCGAGAACATCGACGACGCCGGCCCGTCCGGTACGAACGGTCGACGAGATCGCGTCGTCCACAGCATGTTCGCGGCGCAGCACCGACGGCGCAACCAGCGGACTGATGCTGATGGTGCGCTGATCGTCGAGTGACGGGGTATCGAGGGAGAGCGTCATGAGAGGGTTTCCTGTTCCCAGGCCGACTCTGCATGCTCCACGCGCACTTCGAGCCGGTCTGATTCCGGCTCGTTGGGGTGGGGGTCAGCGCATGGCGTCGCTGGCTGACCCACCCGGGGCCGGCCTGCTAAACCAGAAATACGTGCGCTGCATGAAGAGCACCGTAACAGATACGTGGATCGTGGCAATCAGCTCACCCTGGTTTAGCCTAGGGTTACCTACCTATGCCCGATCTGCGAAAGAGAACGAAGTGAACCGTCTGCTCGTCGCCACTGCCATCGTCGCAGTCGCTGCCCTGACCACCGTCGCGTGCGGCGACAGCGCCGAGCAGACGACGAGCACCTCCACCCCTCCCGCCTCCAGCAGCGCCGACGCGGCATCGGGCGCACCGGGACCCACCGGCATTCCCGACGGAATGGGTTCGGGTGTCGCCGACGGCGAGTTTCCGCGCACCGTCGGCCATTTCGGCGGCTCCACCGACATCCCTGCGGAGCCGAAGAAGGTCGTGGTGATCGCCACCGGTCAGCTCGACGCGGCGCTGACGCTGGGGGTGATCCCCACAGGTGCCGCTTACGGTGACGGTGCCGACCTGGTGCCCGACTACATCGGCTTCTCGTTTCCCCAGTACGCGGACCAGCTGACACAACTGGTGGACGTGGGCAACCGTCAGGAGGTCGACATCGAAGCCATCGCGGCCATACAACCCGACCTCATCCTGGCGAACGAGACCGGCTCGGGCGACATCTACCCGACGCTGTCGGCCATCGCGCCGACCGTACTGACCGAGGGCACCGGAGTGAACTGGAAGCAGGACTTCCTGCTGCTCGCGGACGCACTGGGACGCACCGAGCAGGCGCAGGGATTCCTGGACACATTCACGAACGACGCTGCAGCGCTGGGTGATTCGGTGGCCGGCAGCACTCCGACCGTCTCCTTCGTCCGCTTCACCGCCGATCGGGCACGCGTGTTCGGCGTCGCATCGTTCGCGGGATACATCGCCTGGGACGCGGGGCTCGCTCGGCCGGAAAGTCAGCAGTTCGAGAAGACCTCGCAGGACTTCAGCGAGGAGGAGATTCAGCTGGCGAACGCCGACTGGGTGTTCGTCTCCAGCCAGGACGCCGAAGCCGATTCGAGCGCCGCGTCGTACACCACCAACCCGCTGTGGACCGGCATGAGCGCGGCAACGCAGAACCGTATCGTTCGCGTCGACGACGACCCGTGGTATCTCAACGCGGGTCCGACGGCAGCAACCATCGTGCTCGAGGGCCTGAAGAGCGCTCTGCAGAGCTGACCCCTCGCCGTGCGCGTTTTGCGCGCTCAGGAGTACGCAAAACGCGCACGACGCGGTTATAGGTTGCGCACAACTTAACCGTGCACTACTGTTAATCAGGTGACCAACGAACTCGCCCTCGATCGTCAGGTGTGCTTCGCGCTGTACTCCGCCTCGCGGGCTACCACCGCGGTGTACCGCCCGATGCTCGACAAGCTCGGCGTCACGTACCCGCAGTACCTCGTGCTGCTGGTGCTGTGGGAACAGGACGGGCGCGGCGTCAAGGACATCTGCGCCGAACTCGATCTGGACACCGGCACGCTCTCGCCGTTGCTCAAGCGACTCGAAGGCCTCGGACTCATCGAGCGCCGACGCCTGAGCACCGACGAGCGTCGCGTCGAGATCCACCTCACCGACACCGGAAGTGCCCTGCGCGCACACGCACTCGACATTCCGCGCCAGCTGGCCGAGAAGACCGGCATGAACGTCGACGACCTGGTCAGGCTGAAAGAGTCCCTCGACGCATTGACCAACGCCTTGCATCACACCGATTCGACAACGACAGAAGGAGCATCATGAAGACCATCTACACCGCCGAAGCGCTCGCCACCGGCGAAGGCCGCAACGGCCACGCCCGCACCTCCGACGGACGTCTCGACCTCGATCTCGCTATCCCGGAGGCCATGGGCGGCAGCGGAAACGGCACCAACCCCGAGCAGCTCTTCGCCGCCGGTTACGCCGCATGCTTCCACTCCGCACTGCAGATGGTGGCCCGTCAGGACAAGGCCGACGTCACCGATTCGGCCGTCGGCGCACGTGTCGACATCGGCCCGAACGACGCAGGCGGCTTCCAGCTCGCCGTCACCCTCGAGGTGACGCTGCCGAACCTGAGCCGCGAGAACGCCCAGGCCTTGGCCGACAAGGCCCATCAGGTCTGCCCGTACTCCAACGCCACCCGCGGCAACATCGACGTCACCGTCACTGTCACCGAAGACGAGTAGAGGAAACATCTTGAAGGCACACGAAATTCACCTCGCGTCCCGCCCAGAAGGCTGGCCGACCGAAGACAACTTTCGCGCGGAGGTCGTCGACCTCCCCGAACTCGCAGACGGGCAGATCCTCGTCCGCAACATCGTGATGTCGGTCGATCCGTACATGCGCGGCCGGATGAACGACGTGAAGTCGTACGTCCCGCCGTTCCAGATCGACGCACCGCTCGACGGCGGTGCCGTCGGCGAGATCATCGAATCCAAGGCCGAAGGTTTCTCGGTCGGCGACGCTGTCGTACACGGCAAGGGGTGGCGCGATCTCGCCATCGTCCCCGCGAAGGGTGCCAGCAAGGTCGACCTCGGTGCAGCGGAGGCCTCGGCATACCTCAGCGCGCTCGGAATGACCGGAACCACAGCGTATGCGGGCCTGACCGATGTGGCGTCGTTCAAGGAGGGTGACGTCGTGTTCGTCTCCGGCGCAGCCGGAGCCGTCGGGTCACTCGTCGGCCAGATCGCCAAGGCGCTCGGCGCATCTCGCGTCATCGGCAGCGCGGGTTCCCCCGCCAAGGTGGCCCGCTTGCTCGAGCTCGGCTTCGACGCGGCATTCGACTACCACGACGGGCCTGTCGCCGAGCAGCTGCGACAGGCGGCACCGGACGGCATCGACGTGTACTTCGACAACGTCGGCGGCGACCATCTCGAAGCCGCCATCGGATCGCTGAACAAGCACGGTCGAATTGCCATGTGCGGAGCGATCGCTCAATACAACTCCACCGAGCCGACGCCCGCACCGCGCAATCTCGCTCTCGCCATCGGCAAGGAGCTGACGCTCAAGGGGTTCATCGTCGGTTCGTATGCGCACCTCACCGAGGAATTCCGCACGAAGATGACGCAGTGGCTCGCCAGCGGCGCAATCGAATTCGACGAAACGGTCGTCGACGGACTCGACAACGCTCCCTCGGCTTTCATCGGACTGATGAAGGGCGAGAACACCGGCAAGATGGTCGTCACCATCTAGGTCCGGTCCGAACGGTTTCACCACAGTGCACACCCCGGTCGGGATTCCGACCGGGGTGTTTCCATGCTGGGACCGATTACAGTCGGTGCATGCCTGCCGCCCCGCTCCCGCTGCGCGACGGCCTCGACCCCACCCGGGTGCGGATGCCCGACGTCGCGACCGGAGCTACGGTGCTCGAGTACCTCTGCGCACGCTTCCCTCAGGACTCGGCCAGGTTGATCGAGAAGGTTACCGACGGTGAGATCGTCGACGCGGCAGGCGTACCCGTCGACGCGACTACGGTCGCGTCGGCGCGAGCGGACATCTACCTCTACCGCGACCCGCCGGTGGAGCCGACGGTACCGTTCTCGCTCGATGTGCTTCACCGCGACGAGAACCTGCTCGTGGTGGACAAACCGCATTTTCTCGCCACCACCCCACGGGGCGCGTACGTCGCCCGATCGGCGTTGGTTCTGCTTCGCCGCAGATGCGACCTACCCGAGCTGAGCCCGGCGCATCGCCTCGACCGGCTCACCGCGGGGGTCCTGGTGTTCACCGTCAGACAGCAGGCCCGTCGGCCATACCAAGAGTTGTTCGCTCAACGCGCGATCACCAAGCAGTACGACGCCATCGCCCCACTCGCGCCCGATCTCCTCTTTCCGTTGACAGTGCGCAGCCGAATCATCAAGGAGCGCGGCGTTCTTCAGGCCCGTGAGGTACCGGGCGAGCCCAATGCCGAGACGCGTGTCGAACTGGTCGACACACCGGGAGCCCACGGCCTGTACCGACTGCAACCACGAACCGGAAAGACGCATCAACTGCGAGTTCATCTGTGCTCGTTGGGGATTCCGATCGTCGGAGACAACTTCTACCCGACGTTCCGCGATGTCGCCGACGACGACTACTCCGATCCGCTCCGTCTGCTGGCGCGCTCGATCGAATTTGTCGATCCGCTCAGCGGCCTGGTCCGACGGTTCGAGAGCAATAGGACTCTCGAACCGCCCGCGGACCACGCGCCACATTCCCGACCTTGACAAATTCGCTTGCCGAAACTGCAATGGAGGGATGAAAGCACCGGTCGCCAGCCTGGACGAGGTCATCGCGAGCCTCGGTCCCCGCCTCAAACGCATCAGGATGGAAAAGAACACCACCCTCGCTTCGCTGTCCGAGACGACCGGAATCTCGATCAGTACGCTTTCGCGGCTCGAATCCGGTGATCGCAAACCCAGCCTGGAACTGTTGTGGCCGATTGCGCGGGCCCATCAGATGGCTCTGGACGACCTGGTGACTGCACCTCCGGTCGCCGACCCTCGAGTGCGCACCACGGCCACCGTTCGCGAACACGTGACGATCCTTCCCCTGACGCTGCGTCCGGGCGGCCTCCAGGCGTACAAGCTTCTGGTCCGCCCCGAGGACTCGGAACCGCGCCCGCGAACCCACGAAGGGTACGAGTGGCTCTACGTGTTGGACGGCACGCTACGACTGATTCTCGGCGAGCACGATCTGACGATGAAGCCCGGTGAGGCCGCCGAGTTCGACACCCGGGTACCGCACTGGTTCGGTGCCGTGGGGAACCGACCGGTCGAGCTTTTGAGCTTGTTCGGACCCCAGGGCGAGAGGATGCATGTGCGGGCAAAACCGACGGTATGAAATGTCATGTCCGTATGAGACAGTGAAGCCGCTCGACGCCAGAGTCCGCTTCGGTCATCCGCACCGACCACAACATCTCGAGGAAAAAGATGACCGACAGACTGCCCGATTCGCCTGCATCTCGCACCCATGTGGACATCGCAACCGGAGTGCTCATCGGCATCCACGGCGGATCCGTCACAGACGCAATCGACGAGCTGTTCACGACCGCGAGGAATCACCGGGTCAGTCTGTTCGAGCTCTCGCGCACACTCATCACGGTCGCGGAGGGCCGCGACATCGAGCGATCCTCTGCCACCGATGCCGTGTATCAGGTGTGGGGCTCAGCGCTGGGTCGCCGGGGCGCAGAGGCGACGTTCGGCTTGGTCACCGATTCTGCAGCGCTCTGATCGAGCCGAGTAGCTAGCCGCGCACCGACGGATCGGTGCGCAGCTCCGGGAACCGGGCTGTCATCGCGTCGATATGTCGGTACATCTCGTAGAGCTCGGTCCGCAGCGTCGACGCCTCGGACTCGAACGCCCGCGCACGAGCTTCGGCGCGATCCGCACGAGCTCGAAACGCCTTGGACTGCGCCTGTTCGATGGATGCCGAACACGTCTCGATATGTTCGGCCAGTCCTCTCGCGAACACCCTCGCCTGGGCGAGGTTGACGGCGTAGTTGTCGTCCCGCGGAGCCGGTGACGCTGCGCCGTGTGGTGTGCCCATCAAAACTCGTCACCCTCGATCGTCGACCAGAAATTCTTTCGCGACTCTACGCTCAGCCTCGAGCGGTTCGTCCCGGAACCGGCGTCACCCGAAGACGAGCGCCAGGACCACCGACGCCGAGGTGGCCGCGATGGCGATCACGATGGTCGCCGCGATCGCACGCTGACGCAACGAGCGGTGATTCGGCCCGGAGCGAGCACCCTCGAAGTCGGCTTCGTCCGAATCGGCATCCGAGTGATAGAAGTCGTCGGAGTTCAGCCCGTCCTCGTCGAAGTAGACGACGTCTCGCGGCGGCACCCAGTGCTGCCCGTTGGCTTCGATCGTCGCCACGAGCCGCTCGAGCCGAATCCGAGCGCGGGTGGGGTACCAGTCGGAGGGCGCGCGGATCGGCAGTGCCGCCGCCAGCGTCAACGGCGATCTCGATTGCTTCTCCAGTGCAGCGAATGCAGCGGACGCCGTCGGATCGTCGTCGGACTTGTCGGTGAGGAACCACGCCGCTCCGGCAGCAGCCCGATCGCCGAGTACCAGATGGGTGTACGCGAGCAAGTCGAGGATGCCGGGCGAGGCCGGGTTCCGACGCAATGCGCGAACGAGCCGGTCACGCGCAGCGACGGTGTCTCCGCGCGCCAGATCCTCTTGTGCTCGATCGATCACGTCCACGTCTCCGACCATAACGCGTGAACGAGAAAAGCCCCTCCCGGAGAACCGGAAGGGGCTTTCATCATGTAGGTCGATCCGACGCTTGACGTTCCAACATCGTGGTGGCCAGGGCCGGGATCGAACCGGCGACCTTCCGCTTTTCAGGCGGACGCTCGTACCAACTGAGCTACCTGGCCGGGCGGCACCGGTGAAACAATGCCATCGCAATGTCGGCACTTTCATACCGATGTTGCGACCCTGACGGGACTCGAACCCGCGACCTCCGCCGTGACAGGGCGGCGCGCTAACCAACTGCGCCACAGGGCCTTGCTGTTGTTGCCGCGCTATTTCTAGCGCAGTAACTCTCCGAACTGCAAATCCGCATCTCGCGAAGAGCGAGACGAAGAATGCTGCACTGCAGACCGGATTGTCAATCCGATCTTTTCCTGCGTACCCCCTACGGGATTCGAACCCGCGCTACCGCCTTGAAAGGGCGGCGTCCTAGGCCGCTAGACGAAGGGGGCCCGCCGAACTGCTTCGACGTTACCCTCAACGGCGTTCCGTTGGGAGCTGGGATAGCTTAGGACACTTTGGTTGCAAATCTCAAACCGGCAGCTCAGAGGTGGTTTTTACGCATTTTTCACCGTACTGCTCCCAGCCGTGCAGCTTGAATTCGGCAAGCCACCGATCCGACGCCATCGCCAGCAGCACGACCTCGACGGACTCCGCGAACCGATCCCGCAGATCTGCGTTGTCGGCCACGAGGTCCGACATGTAACGCTGGCCCGCCATCGACGCGGCGAGCACTCGGACGAATTTCGCAGCATCGAACTCCGGCTTGAGGTCACCCATCGCCAACGCACGCTCGGCCTGCGCCATCCCCTGTGCACCCCAGACTCGTCCGCCGCCCGAATGAACTTCCGCATAGAACTCCGGCTCGACGATCAACCGGAATTCGGCACGCACGATCACGTCGTTCTGGAAGTTCTGGGCAATGTCGTCGACGATCCCCCGGATCACGTAGAACGGATGCGCAGTGGTGTCGGCCCATTTCTCCATGATGGCGACGTACCGGTCCAGCCCGGCCCCGAGCACAGCTCGGGCCAGATCTTCCTTGGATTGGAAGTGAAAGTACATCGCCCCCTTGGTGGCATTGGAGCCCTCCAAGATGGTGTTGACGGATGCCGCTGCATATCCGCGCTTGGCGAACTCCGCCGCCGCTGCCTCTACGATCGCCGCCCGGGTCCGCCGTGCGCGCTCTTGTTGTGCCATTTGATCCGTGCCTCCGAGCCCCAAGCGCCCTGCGTATCCGCAGGTAGTACAGAGAGAGAGTACTTCACCCGAACGACACGCGAGTCGACTCACCTACGGTTCGGTTCGACACATGCAGCCGACACAAAAATCGGTTAGGCAAGTGAAACAAGCCGGATGGTATGATCTGCGCGGCTCGAGTGCGCTGCAGGGGGTGCGCACTCGAGCCGTTCTCGTTCGGTCGCCAACCTCGCCCGTGAACAACCCCGACCTCGTCGAAGCCGACGTCGAGCGCATCCGCACCGATCCGCGTCCGCCTCTCCGCCGGGAGCTGTCGAGACTTCCTGCACCGAGCACATCGAATCGCCCGCACTGCATCGATCAGTGCCACTCACATTCGATTGAAAATCGAATTACATTTCGCTGTAACGGATCTCGAGTGCCGGCTACTTCGCCATGCTCGTTAGCTTTTCAAAACTGTTGCTCATCAACTGATTACATTCGATCATGCGCCTGACGCCGGTCAAATCCGTTGCTGGATAAACGATGTGAGACCACCCGCTCGGTAACGTTTTCGACACGTTCCCAGCGTCACCCCGGGTTCGCCTGGGCGATACCCTACTGTGAAATACGCCACATCGGCAGTTCCGCCAATCGGAGACGAGTGAATGCCATGAAGGTAGCGATCCGCGTATGTCGTTCCGTTGCAGCGATGTTCGCGGTGTCGATCCTCACCCTGACGACGGCAGGCACTTCGGCTGCAGACCCCATAGGCAACTTCGTGGACCCCGTCGCCGATCCTGCCCTCTACCTCCCCACCCCACTGGGCGAGCCCTGGTTCGATCCACCCGCCGACTACGAACAACAACCTCCCGGGTCGGTCCTGGCAACCCGGAAAGTGACCGTCGGCCCGCTCATCACGCCGGTCACCTCGACTCAGATCCTGTTCCGCACCAACGATTCCAAAGACCGGCCCGTCGCAGCCGCTACCACCGTGATCGTGCCGATCGCCCCGTGGACCGGGGCCGGCAGCCGGCCCGTCGTGGCCTACAACATGGCCATCAACTCCCTCGGCAACACGTGCGCGCCGTCCTGGATGCTCCCGCGGGGGCTCGCCAGGGAAATCCCGGCGGTGCAGGCGTTCCTGGCCAAGAACTACGCCGTGGTCGTCACCGATCACGAAGGACCACGACAGGCTTACGCCGCCGGACGCATGGCTGCGCACGCAGTGCTGGACGCCCTCCGTGCGATGGTCCGGCTACCCGAGCTCGGCTTACCCGCATCGTCTCCGATCGCGATGACGGGGTATTCGGGTGGGGCAATCGCCACCGGATGGGCGGCGCAGATGGCCCCCACCTATGCGCCCGAGGTCAATCTGGTCGGCGCGGCGTTCGGTGGCCCGCCGACCGACTACCGGATTCTGCTGACGTCGATGAACGGAACCGTCGCATCGACGCTCTTCTTGTCCGCCGCGCTCGGAGTGGCCCGCGAGTACCCCGAACTCTTCACGCTGATGAACGACAACGGACTGCGCCTGGCCACGGTCGCCAGAGACCTGTGCGTGGGCCTGCTCGCCCCGGGCGGAGTGGTGGCCCCGATCCCGGCACAGGCACTTTCGGACATTCCGGGCGTCGATCATACCGCCATCGCCGAGAGCGTCATTGCCGCGACCCGCCTCGGCGGTAACCTCGCACCCACCATCCCGACCATGATCTACCAGGGACAACAGGAGTTCTGGATTCCTCGGCACGGAGCCGAAACCCTGTACGACGAGTGGTGCGCCCAAGGTGCGGACGTCCGACTCGAGGAGTATCTCGGTGAGCACCTGGTGGTCGCGCTGAGCGGGATTCCGGGTGCGTACGCCTGGATCGACGACCGACTGGCCGGCATTCCTGCTCCGAGCGGCTGCAGCAGCTTCGGACGCTGACCGGGCCGAACCACTGCCGGGGGTACATGCCCGTCGGTGCTGCGCGGCCCATTACACTTTCGAGCCGCGCCCCTATAGCTCAGTTGGTAGAGCTACGGACTTTTAATCCGCAGGTCGTAGGTTCGAGTCCTACTGGGGGCACCACACCGATCGAGTAACAGTGATCACAGCTGTTCGGAACGTACACTCGGACGTAACGATCGGTCGATATCGAGCGACGTGCAGGGGGACTGCAGCGGTCGTGAATTCGCTTGGGCCGGCCGGGAGATCGGCGCTCGGGATATTCACGTCGATCGACGTCGAACATCACGACCGCCGGAACAGTAAGTGAACAGGCACGACACGGTTCACACCGAACCTACGGTGCCGTAGGCTGGACCGGTCGTACGCAATCTATGGAGGCGATCTAATGGCGAGGGATCTGACACAGCTCGAGCTTCTGCAAGAGCTGGTGCCCACTGCCGAGGACAATGTGAACCGTCACATATCGATGGCGCGGGAGTGGCATCCACACGACTACGTGCCGTGGGACGAAGGCCGCAACTTCGCCGCACTCGGCGGCAAGGACTACGACCCCGAGCAGTCCAAGCTCTCCGACGTCGCCCAGGCAGCGATGATCACCAACCTGCTCACCGAGGACAACCTGCCGTCCTACCACCGTGAGATCGCCGAGAACTTCTCCCGCGACGGTGCCTGGGGAACCTGGGTCGGCCGCTGGACCGCCGAAGAGAACCGACACGGCATCGTCATGCGCGACTACCTCGTCGTCACCCGCGGCGTCGATCCCGTCGCTCTCGAAGAAGCCCGCATGATCCACATGACGAACGGCTACGCCTCACCCGCCGGCACGCAGGTCGGTCTGCTGCATTCGGTCGCGTACGTGACGTTCCAGGAACTCGCCACCCGCGTCTCGCACCGCAACACCGGCAAGGTCTGCGACGACCCGATCGCCGACCGGATGCTGCAGCGCATCGCCGCCGACGAGAACCTGCACATGATCTTCTACCGCAACATCACCGGCGCGGCGATGGACATCTCCCCCGATCAGACGCTGCAGGCCGTCTCGGACATCGTGACGAACTTCGTCATGCCCGGTGCCGGGATGCCGAACTTCCGACGCAACGGCGTGTTGATGGCCAAGCACGGCATCTACGACCTGCGTCAGCACCTCGAGGACGTCGTCTGGCCGGTACTGCGCAAATGGAACGTCTTCGAGCGCAACGACTTCACCGCACGCGGTGAGAACAAGCGTGAGGAACTCGCCGCGTTCCTCGAAGACCTCGAACGTCAGGCCACCAAGTTCGAGGAAATGCGAGACCGCTCCCTCGCCCGCGAACGCGCCAAGGCCGAAGCCCGCGCGTCGTAAGCACCGAACTGCTGGTGTGCCCGGTACCGACCTTCGGTGCCGGGCACCACTGTTTTCTCCCGCAAGTTCTCCCTCCGTTCCGAAGGCTCTTCTCATGACACTGCAGATCGGCTCACTCGAGTTGCGCAGCCCCGTCGTCCTCGCACCGATGGCAGGCGTCACCAATGTGGCGTTCCGCACCCTCTGCCGCGAGCAGGAGTTGGAGCGGGCCGGCAGCACTTCGGGTCTGTACGTCTGCGAGATGGTCACGGCGCGGGCGCTGGTCGAACGGCAGCCGGCCACGATGCACATGACGACCTTCGGGCCCACCGAAACCCCACGGTCGCTGCAGCTCTACACCGTCGACCCGGATACCACGTACGCCGCAGCGAAGATGATCGTCGACGACGACCTGGCCGACCACATCGACATGAACTTCGGCTGCCCGGTTCCCAAGGTCACCCGAAAGGGCGGCGGCGCTGCGCTGCCCTACAAACGGAACCTGTTCGGCCGCATCGTCGCGGCTGCCGTCAAGGCGACCGAGGGCACCGACATCCCCGTCACCGTCAAGTTCCGTGTCGGTATCGACGAGAACCACCACACTCATCTCGACGCAGGCCGAATCGCCGCCGACGAGGGTGCAGCCGCAGTGGCATTGCACGCCAGAACCGCCTCTCAGCGTTACTCCGGCACCGCGGACTGGAACGAGATCGCTCGACTCAAGGAGCACGTCACCGGTATCCCGGTACTGGGTAACGGCGATATCTTCTCTGCATCCGACGCGGTCCGCATGATGGCGGAGACCGGTTGTGACGGCGTCGTCGTCGGGCGGGGTTGCCTCGGGCGGCCGTGGCTGTTCGCCGAACTCAGCGCTCGTCTGAACGGTCGACCCGAGCCCACGCCTCCCACCCTGGGCGAGGTGGCCACGATCATCGCTCGCCATGCCGAGTTGCTGGCTCAGCACCACGGTGAGAACAAGGGTCTACGCGAGCTCCGCAAGCACGTGTCGTGGTACCTCCGCGGGTTCCCCGCAGGATCGGACCTTCGAGTCTCGATGGCGTTGGTGTCCACGCTCGCCGAACTGGACGATCTTCTGGCCCAACTCGATCCGAAAATTCCGTTTCCCAAGGACGCCGAGGGCCCCCGCGGCCGGCAGGGCTCGCCGGGTGCGGTCTCGCTGCCCGACGGTTGGCTCGACGATCCCGAGGACGTGTGCGTCCCCGCCGGTGCAGACCTGATGCATTCCGGCGGCTGATTCCTCTCCCCACCGGCCCTCACCTCGCACGAAGTGGACCATGCCGCTCGAGTCAGTACTATGGCTTGGATTGCCGAGTAGGCGGCGCGTGCGTGTGATGGAAGGCCAGGTTCGGAATTCGTGGGAGACGATCGAGAGTCGGGCCCGTCTGTGCCCGAGGGTCGCGCCCCATGGGAGCGCCCGATTTCCGCAATCGGACGAACCGGCGCAGACGGACGATCCGGACAACGCCCATCTCGGTCGGAGCGGCCTTCCACACCCGACTCCGAGACGCCTCCGCAGCCTGGTGACAGCGGCAGGCTCGGCAAACGCTCACCCCGCAATGCAGACACTGTCTCGGTTGCCGAGTTGGTGGACAAGATGTCGCGCTCGGGATCGATGCGGAAGGTGCCGGCCGAACGCCCCGATGTCGAGGAGCCGACCGAGGTCATCGCCCCGATCACCGACTCCACTCCCTCTCCGGCCCGAGCAGTACCGTCGCCTCCGCATGCAGCACCGGTTCCGGTCGGCGCGCCCGCCACGGATCGCCCGGCGCTGACGCGGTTGGCAATGAGCCGGGTGCGTCGACGCCGTCGGGTGCGGATGATCGGTCGAAGCCTGGTCTCCCTGATCGCGATACTGTCGGTGGCCCTGACCGGAGTGGTGTGGGGATATCTCCGCAATACCGACCAAGGATTTCTCCAGGTCGCCGCTCTCGATCCCGATTCGACCGACGTCGTCGACGCGGCAGGCCAGTACGGCGACGAGACCTACCTGATCGTGGGCACCGACACCCGCGCCGGGGCCAGCGGTGAGGTGGGCGCGGGTACCGTCGCCGATGCCGAGGGATCTCGCTCGGACACAGTCATGCTGGTCAACATCCCGGCCGATCGCAGTCGCGTCGTCGCCGTCTCGTTTCCCCGGGATCTCGACGTGACGCGTCCGGAGTGCGAGGCGTTCGACAACGTCACCAACACCTACACCGGGGAGATGTTCCCCGAGGCCTACGGCGACAAGCTCAACGCCACCTATGCCCTCGGCGGCCCCAAGTGCCTGGTCAAGACCATCCAGAAGATCTCGGGTCTGCGCATCGGACATTTCGTCGGGATGGACTTCGCCGGGTTCGAATCCATGGTCGACGAGGTCGGCGGTGTCGAGGTCTGTACTCCGCAGCCGCTCGTCGACTACGAACTGGGAGACGTACTTCCCAACGCGGGCACACAGCGCATCGACGGCCGCACCGCTCTGAACTACGTGCGGGCGCGCAACGTCGAATCGGAGGGCAACGGCGACTACGGCCGCATCAAACGGCAGCAGCGTTTCCTTTCCTCGCTGCTGCGGTCTGCACTGTCGAACAAGGTGTTGCTCGATCCGGGCAAACTCAACGGGTTCGTCAATGCATTCACCTCGGACACGTTCGTGGAGAACGTCAAGACTCAGGACCTGGTGACGCTGGGACGCTCACTGCAGAACGTGGATGCGGGTGCGGTCACCTTCCTGACCATCCCCACCACCGGCACCAACGACTACGGCAACGAGATCCCCAACGAGGACGCCATCGGTGCCATCTTCCAGGCGATCATCGACGACGCACCGTTGCCCGGGGAGGAACGCGCAGAGCCGGTGGCACCGGAATCGCCCGCACCGGCCGCCGTTCCCGACGCCCCGCTGTTGGCGGTCGAACCGGGAACCGTGTCCCTGCAGGTGTCCAACGCGTCCGACATTCCAGGGATGGCTCAGACCGCATCCGACGAGCTCGCGGTCTACGGATTCCAGATCCTGACGGTCGGCAACTTCTCGGGTACCGCCGCCCAGACCGTGGTGCGCTACTCCCAGGATCAAGAGGCGGCTGCGGCGACGGTCGCGTCGGCAATCCCCGGTGCCGCCATCGAGCTGGCGCCGAGCCTGAACAATGTCGTCGAGGTCGTGCTGGGCTCGAACTATCCTGGCTCGACCCAGTATCCGACGCCCTTCGGCACCCGAATCGATCCCACTCAGGTGGAAGGCACAACCGAGAGTGCTCCCCTTCCGGCGGATCTTTCGTACACCAATGCCGCCGACGACACGTGCGCCTGACTCCATTCATGCCCCGTTAACCCTCGCGACAGAGAACTGGTCGATGTGACCTACTAAACTTCGCTCATGCGCGTCGCCTACAACGAACAGATGAACGAGCTTGCCGATCTCCTCGGAGAGATGGCGAGCCTGGCTGGTACGGCCATGGAAAAGGCCACTCAGTCCCTCCTTCAAGCAGACCTGGTGCTCGCAGAGCAGGTCATTTCCGAACACGACAGGATCACCGAGCTCAGCGCGGTGTGCGAGGAGAAGGCCTTCACGCTTCTCGCCCTGCAGGCTCCGGTCGCAGGCGATCTCCGTTCGGTGGTGGCCGGCATTCAGATCGTTGCCGACATCGACCGCATGGGTGCACTCGCACTGCACGTCGCCAAGATCACCCGTCGCCGGCACCCGAACCACGCCCTCCCCGAGGTCGTCAACGGTTACTTCGCCGAGATGGGCCGCCTCGCAGTCCAGATCGGTGCTTCGGCACGTGAGGTCCTCGAGACCCGCGATCCCGAGCGCGCCGCGAAGCTGCAGGAGGAGGACGAGGCAATGGACGATCTGCACCGTCACCTCTTCACGGTGCTGATGGACCGCGAGTGGAGCCACGGCGTCGCTGCTGCAGTGGACGTGACCTTGCTGGGTCGCTTCTACGAGCGTTTCGCCGATCACGCCGTCGAGGTCGGACGTCGAGTGATCTTCCTGGTGACGGGTGAGCTGCCCATCGACCTGAGCCACAACAACATCCCCACCTCGTAGGACCTGTCCACCTCGAGGCCGAGTAGCGCTGCCCCGGCAGTCGCTACTCGGTTCTCGCGTCGGAGCAGCGAGCGCAGCCACACACCAACCGAAAGAACCCCCGCCGAGCTTTCGCTCTGCGGGGGTTCTTCGTCGATGTGGGTGTTTATCCGAAGCGGCCGGAGATGTAGTCCTCGGTGGCCTTCTGCGTCGGGTTGGAGAAGATCTTCTCGGTGTCGTCGATCTCGATGAGCTTGCCGGGCTTGCCGGTCGCCTCGAGGTTGAAGAAGCCGGTCTGATCGCTCACACGCGCGGCCTGCTGCATGTTGTGCGTGACGATCACGATGGTGAAGTCCTGCTTGAGTTCCTGGATCAGGTCCTCGATGGCGAGGGTGGAGATCGGGTCGAGGGCCGAGCACGGCTCGTCCATCAGCAGAACGTCGGGCGAGACTGCGATCGCGCGAGCGATGCACAGGCGCTGCTGCTGGCCACCGGAGAGGCCGCCACCGGGCTTGTCGAGGCGGTCCTTGACCTCGTTCCAGAGGTTGGCTCCCTTGAGCGAGCGCTCGGCGATCTCGTCGAGTTCCTTCTTGCCGCGGCCACCCTGCAGCTTCAGCCCCGCAACGACGTTGTCCTTGATCGACATCGTCGGGAAGGGGTTGGGGCGCTGGAAGACCATGCCGATGGTGCGACGCACGCCGACGGGATCGACGCCGCTGCCGTAGATGTCTTCGCCGTCGAGCAGCACCGAACCTTCGACGCGGGCACCCGGGGTGACCTCGTGCATGCGGTTGAGCGAACGCAGGACGGTCGACTTACCGCAGCCGGAGGGTCCGATGAACGCGGTGACGCTGCGCGGCGGCACGGCCAGAGTGACGTCGGAGACGGCGTGGAATTTGCCGTAGTAGATGTTGACGTCTTTGAGATCGAGACGCTTTGCCATGTTCTTCGTTCCTTAGGATTCGCTGGAGTCGGGTGGGTCAGAAGCTCTTGGGCGAGAAGAACTTCGAGACCAACTTCGCGCCGATGTTGAGTATTGCGACGATCAGGATCAGCGTCAGGGCTGCTCCCCACATGCGCTCAGCGGTGAGCACGCCGGTTCCTGCTTTCTGCAGGTCGACCATCATGAGCGGCAGAGACGTCTGCGGCCCCTCGAAGATGTTGAAGTTGATGGCGGTCGCGGATCCCACCAGGATCAGCACCGGTGCCGTCTCTCCCATGACTCGGGCCAGGGCGAGCATGATTCCGGTGACGATGCCGGACAGCGCGGTGGGGATGACGATCTTGGCGATGGTCTTCCACTTCGGCACACCCAGCGCGTAGGACGCCTCGCGCAGGTCCTGGGGGACGATGCGGAGCATCTCCTCGGCGGAGCGCACGATCACGGGGATCATCAGGAGCACGAGTGCGAAAGCGACGGCCACACCGGAGCGCTGGAATCCGAAGGTAGCGATCCAGAGTGCGTAGATGAACAGCGCCGCGACGATCGACGGAACGCCGGTCAGGATGTCGACCATGAAGGTCGTCACTCGTGCCAGTCGTGTGCCGACCCCGTACTCGACGAGGTAGATGGCGACGAAGATGCCGATCGGGATGGAGATGACGGCGCAGAACAGTCCTTGCAGGAGCGTGCCGATGATGGCGTGGTACGCACCGCCACCTGCGATGAACTGGGTGACGCCTGCCTGCGAGTTCTGCCACCAGGTGGGTGAGACCACGGCGGAGAGGCCGCGGGAGATCACCGTGTAGAGAACCCAGATCAGCGGCACGAGTGCGACGAGAACCGAGAGGCTGACGAGGATCGTCGCCGAGAGGTTGGATGCCTTGCGCCGAGCGCTGACGCCCTGGAACGTGGGTTCCTTGACGGGCTTGTCCATGGTTGCGGTCATGGGTCAGTCCTTCTTTCCGGCGATGGCGGCGCGGGCACCGGCGTTGACGACAAAGGTCAGGATGAAGAGCACCAGACCCGCGGCGATGTAGGCACCGGCTTGAAGCGGGTTGTTGAACTCGCCTGCGGCCAGCGCGATCTTCGTTGCAAACGTGGAACCGCCGTCGAACAACGTTCCGCCGAATGTCGCCTGGGTACTGCGAATGATGATGTAGAGGGCGATGGTCTCACCGAGTGCGCGACCGAGGCCGAGCATCGAACCGGAGACGAAGCCGGACTTGCCGAACGGAATGACCGTGGTACGCACGACCTCCCAGCGAGTGGCTCCGAGTGCGAGGGCTGCCTCGACCTGACCCTTCGGCGTCTGGATGAACACCTCGCGGGTGACCGCGGCGATGATCGGCAGGATCATGACCGCGAGCACGATGCCACCGGTGAAGATGGTGCCGCCGCCTGCGATCGAGACCGAGCCGGTGCTGAAGAGCGGGAACCAGCCCAGGGACGAGTTGAGCCACTCTGCGAACGGGCTGATGGCGGGCGCGAGGACGTACAGGCCCCAAAGACCGAAGACGATCGACGGGACTGCGGCCAGCAGGTCGATGACGTAGCCGAGCGGTCCGGCGACACGCTTGGGTGCGTAGTTCGTCAGGTAGATGGCGATGCCGAGTGCGACGGGCATCGCGAGGATCAGCGCGAACAGAGACACGGTGACGGTGACCAGGAAGAGGTCGAGTACACCGAACACCATCGCGGAGGTGTTGGAGGTTTCCCAAGCGCCGTTGTAGGTCAGGAAGTTGACCGTGTTGTTCGACAGTGAGGGGATCGCGCGCCAGAGCAGGAAGAGACCCACGGCTGCGATCAAGGCGATGATGAAAATGCCCGCGCCTGTGGCCAGGCCGGAGAATATCCGGTCACCGGGCCGGGTAACGGTCCCCGATGCTTTCGTGTCTGACAATTGTGGTTCTTCCGGTTTGTGCGCGGCACCCGCGGAGGGCACGGTAGCCGCAGAGGGGACGCCGGTCATCGAGTGGGTGTCGCTCATACCGCTCACTGTCTCGTGTGGAGGTCGAGGACGGTCCTGCTTCGGCTCGCGTTGCCGCGAGCCGAAGCAGGATCACGTCTCATTGGATCAGGCGATCGCTTCGATAGCGGTGACCAGGCGCGACTTGAACGCATCGGGGAGCGGCACGTAACCGGCTTCCTCGAGGCCCTGCTGTCCTTCGTTGGCTGCACTGAGCAGGAACGACTTGACTGCTGCCGTGGTCTCGGCGTCGTAGCCCTTCGAGCACACGATCTCGTAGGTCGCGAGGACCAGCGGGTACGTGTCGGCTTCGGTGCTGGCGTAGAGGCCGTCGATGTCGATGACGAGGTCGTTGCCCTCACCCTTGAACTTCGCGGCGTCGATGGCCTTGCCTGCGGTCTCGCTGCTCAGCTCGACCGGTCCGTTGCCGAAGTCGACGGCTGCCTTGCCGAGGCTCTCCTGATCGGCGAAGCCCTTCTCGACGTAGGTGATCGAGCCGGGGGTAGCGGCAACGGCCTGGGCGACGCCCGAGGATCCGTTGGCACCTTCGCCGACGCCACCGGCCCAGTCGGAGCTGTGATCGAGGGTCCACGCCTCGGGAGCCGAAGCGGCGAGGAAGCGCTGGAAGTTGTCGCTGGTGCCCGAGGAATCGGAGCGGTAGACCGGGGTGACCGGGGTCGACGGCAGCGTTGCGCCCTCGTTGAGTGCGGCGATGGCCGGGTCGTTCCAGGTGGTGATCTTGCCGGTGAAGATCTGTGCGATGACGTCCGGGTTGAGCACCAGGTTGTCGACACCCTCGACGTTGTAGGCCACTGCGACCGGTCCGAAGACGAGCGGCAGGTTCCACGCCGGGTTGTTGGCGCAACGAACGGCGGCCTGAGCAGCCTGGTCGTCCTTGATGGACGAGTCGGAGCCCGCGAAGTCGACGAGACCTGCGACGAACTGTGTGCGGCCGTTGCCCGAGCCGCTGGTGGTGTACTCGACGGCCTTGCCGGCGCACACGCCGGAGTAGATCGAGGTGAAGTTGGACATCGCGTTCTGCTGAGCGGAGGAGCCCTCACCGGTCAGCGGAGACTTGCCTTCGCATGTAGCCGAAGATTCGGATGCGCCGCCCGGGGTCTCGACGTTCGCGTCGCTACCGCATGCGGTCAGCAACATGGCACTGATGGCCACTGCACTCATGAGAGCACCGTTGCGCTTGAGGTTCACCTGTTTCCTCCGAGGAATCTTGGGCCGTGTCCACGGCACGGACCTGATCGGCCGCGCTGTGACTGTGTGGGTGCCGGCTCGTCAAGAGAACCTCGCACCAGGCGGCGTAGGTTGCCGCCCATGGAGAAAGGTAAGGGCAGGTGGTAGACGTTTACCCCCGCGTGGGTGAACGGAAGATGAACACCACAGTGGAAATGTCCGTTTACGCGCTGCGCGCGTACGCGGCGTCCACATGGTAATTCTCGAAGCCGAGCTTGGTGTACGTGTGCACTGCAGCGGTGTTGTCGGCCTCGACGTACAGCATGATCTGGCCCAGTTCGCGGTTGCGGAGGTAATGGAGGCCGGCCAGCGTCAGGACTCGACCCAGACCACGCCCCTGCGACTGCGGATCTATGCCGACCACGTACACCTCGCCGATGGCCGGCTCCGCGCCTGCAGCCGGATGGACCTTGGTCCAGTGGAATCCCAGGAGGCGGTCGCCGCCCTCCTCGAAGGCCAGGAACAGACCTGCCGGGTCGAACCACGATTCGTCTCGACGTGAAGAGATGTCGCGGTCGGTCCAGCCACCCTGTTCGGGATGCCAGGAGAAGGCCGCGTTGTTCACGCGCAGAAGCTCGGCGTCGTCCTGATGTCCACGATAGGTTCGCAGCGAAATACCGTCCGGCACAACGACATCCGGGAGTTCCGGATGCGCGGACGCTCGGCGCATCTGCAACAGCTCTCGAACCACGGTGAGCCCGAGCCGCGCCGCAACGGACTGCGCGGCAGGCAAATTTCCGTGCGCCCACACTCGGGTGTCGGTCCCGATTTCGAGTGCGCGAAAAACCAATTCGCGTCCGACGCCGCGGCCGCGAGACGACGGATCGACGACCGCCTCGGCCATCCCGTCGGCGATACCGACGTACCCGACGACGCGATCACCCTCGGTGGAAACGAAACGAACGACCTTCTCACCCTCGTCGACAGCCTTGACGGCCTGCTCCGACAGTGGCGCTGTGCCGTCCACTTCCGTTGCACGGGAAAGGATCTGGTGGATCTCGTAGGAAACGCGCGAAGACGGTGCGTCGCCGTCGATGGGATGGACGCCGAACGCAGTATCCGAACTCATCTACGAGAGAGTACTCTCTTGCTCGAACTCGCAATCCGCATCGCCCGAGTCGCCGCCGGCAGCATCCACGGTCGCCTGGCCGCCCTTCGCGTTGCGCGAGGGCCGAACGGCCTTGTACCCCACGTTGCGTACCGTTCCGATCAGTGACTCGTATTCGGTACCCAGCTTGGCGCGCAGGCGTCGTACATGGACGTCGACGGTGCGCGTGCCGCCGAAGAAGTCGTAACCCCATACTTCCTGCAGAAGTTGGGCGCGCGTGAACACCCGACCCGCATGCTGAGCCAAGTACTTGAGCAGCTCGAATTCCTTGTAGGTCAGATCGAGTGGACGACCCCGCAACCGTGCGGTGTAGGTGCCCTCGTCGATGACCAGTTCGCCGAGCGTGATCTTGCCCGAGGCCTCCGGGCTGGCAACGCCGCCGCTGCGACCGACCAGCAACCGCAGTCGGGCGTCGAGTTCTGCTGGACCGGTGCCGGGAAGCAGGATGTCGTCGAGGCCCCAATCGGAGTTCACCGCGACGAGCCCGCCTTCGGTGAGGACTGCGACGACGGGGATTGCCGATCCGGTACTTCCCAACAGGCGACACAGACCACGAGCGGCAGCAAGGTCGGTACGAGCATCGACCAGGGCGATGTCCGCCGAACCGGCTTCGAGGAGCGAGGACACCTCGGTGGGGACCGGCCGTATGTTGTGCGCGAGAAGGGCAAGAGACGGCAGAACGCCCTCAGGATTGGGATCCGAGGTCAGTAGTAGGAGCTCCACCGCGTCTCCATTCTTACTGCTTGCCGGTCCAGCCCGGGCTGGATTGGAGTGATCGTCAAGGACACAGACTAGCTTGTCCATACAACTGGCCGAAGAGGGCAGTGCGCGATTCGTCGGTCACAATGGACCCGTGCGCACACTTCTCATCGGACTCGCCAGCCTGCTGGCCCTCGCGCTCGTGGTGGATTTCGGCGCTGCGGCCTACTCGGAATATCGAGTCTCTCGCGCGATTCGCGCCGGTGGCGAGCTCACCTCGGACCCTCAGGTGATCGTGCACGGCTTCCCGTTTCTCACCCAGGCGGCGGACGGCCGCTACCAGAACATCGAGATCCGAGCCCAGGACGTACCGACCGAATACGTCGGCTCGACGACCATCGAGGCCAATCTTCGCGGCGTGCACATCGAGCTGTCCGACTTGATCGACAACAACGTGCGGGCGATCCCGGTCGACGAACTCGACGGCCGCGTCCGTATCGAGGCGACCGACCTCGGCCGGTTCCTCGGCATCGTCGACCTGCAGGTTTCCGCCCCTCCGGCCGACAAGTCCGACGGCACGGGCGGCTCGGGCGGCTCCGGCAAGACCACCACCGGTGGCGTCGTGCTGACCGGAACGGTTCCGGTGGGGCCACTACAGACGACGGTGAGCGTGCAGGCCGACCTACTGCTGCAGGGGGACGGTGTCGCCATCGTGGCGTCGGACTTCTACTTCGGACCGGAGGGTCAGGCCGACTTCACGATTCCCGACTTCGCCAAGCCCACGGTGCTCGGTTTGTTCACCAAGACCATCGAGCGGCAGAGCTTGCCGTTCGGTCTCCTTCCGACCGACGTCTACGCGGAAGGCTCGCAGATCGTCGTCGAGGGTTCGGGCGACAACGTGACGATCGACCTCAACGAGATCGAGAAGCCGTGACAGGGATCACAGTCCTGATCGTCGTGGCGATCCTCGCCGTCGGCACCGGGCTGTTTCTTCGCAGCCGGTCCGGGGCCGTCCGAGCAGTGCGAAACAGCGACTCCGAGACCGACGCTCTGCGTCCGCTCCTGCTCGACGCGGGCGTCACGACCGCCACCGCGACCGTCCTGCACTTCTCCGCGGACTGGTGCGGACCGTGCGCGGCCGTGCGCCGCGTCGTCCAGCAGGTGCTCGACGACCGGAGCGGTGTCCGCGAAGTCGAACTCGACATCGACGAACACCCGATCCTCGCCCGCGAACTCGGAGTGCTGTCTTTGCCCACGACGTTCGTACTCGACACCGAACTGCGTCGACGCTCCAGAATCGCAGGCGTGCCGTCTGCGGCTGCCCTGCGGTCCGCGCTCGACGCCCTGTGACCGGACCCGTTCGCACCAGCGGTAGGACGCCCCGCTGGTAGAGGGTACGATGCTCTTCGTGTTCTCCCGCCGCGAGCTGATGCTCACCAGTCGACGCACAGTTGATCTGTGTCGACTGGGCGGTTGTTGCTGTCGCTGCTGCTGATTTCCTTCTGCCGCCACGCCCATGCGTGATGTACGGCCCGACGATCGAAATCCACGTCCGAGCACTGCCGATGCGGCGTGCCCCGGCCTCGCACAGGAGTACCTCTCGATGTCGACACCCGACACCAGGACCACCAACCCAACCACCACGATCGACCAGGTCGACGTTCGCGGTCCACGCTTCGCAGCATGGATCACCACCGCCGTCCTGGTCGTCGTTCTTCTCCTGACCACGTTCTCGGTCCCCGCGGCGGCAATCCTGCTCGGGCTACAGGCGATCGTGTTCGGGATCGGAGCCGTCCGCGGACCCAAGCGCAGTCCGTACGGCACGATCTACGCGACGTTCGTCGCACCGAGGCTCTCCCCCACCAGCGAACGCGAGCCGGTGGCTCCGCTCAAGTTCGCGCAGCTGGTGGGCTTCGTCTTCGCCGCTGTGGGAGTACTCGGCTTCGCGCTCGGCGCTCCCGTCGTCGGCACCGTAGCGGCCGGCCTCGCCTTGTTCGCAGCGTTTCTCAACGCCGCGTTCGCGGTCTGCCTCGGCTGCATGATCTACCCCCTCGCGGCTCGGCTGCGCGGAACCTCGCACTCAGCTGCGTAACCTTCACCGATCCATCAAGAAAGACCGAAAGGAACACCATGGCTCGCTCCGACGTCCTGGTCTCTGCCGACTGGGCCGAGCAGAACCTGAACGCACCGAAGACCGTCTTCGTCGAGGTCGACGAAGACGCAAGCGCCTACGACGGCGGACACCTCGACGGTGCGGTCAAGCTCGACTGGCGCAAGGACCTGCAGGACCCGGTTCGCCGCGACTTCCTGAACCAGGAGCAGTTCTCGGATCTGTTGTCCGCCAAGGGCATCAGCAACGACGACACCATCGTCCTGTACGGCGGAAACAACAACTGGTTCGCCGCCTACGCCTACTGGTACTTCAAGCTGTACGGACACAAGGACGTCAAGCTGATCGACGGCGGCCGCAAGAAGTGGGAACTCGACGGCCGGGCGCTGTCGAAGGACGTCGTGAGCCGCGAGACCACGCAGTACCGTGCCGAGGCTCCCGACCTGTCGATCCGTGCATTCCGCGACGAGGTCATCGACGCCATCGGCAACAAGAACCTCATCGACGTGCGTTCGCCCGACGAGTTCTCGGGCAAGATTCTCGCTCCGGCGCACCTGCCGCAGGAACAGGCTCAGCAGCGTGGCCACGTGCCGTCCGCGATCAACATCCCGTGGAGCACCACCGCCAACGAGGACGGCACGTTCAAGTCCGACGAAGCCCTCGAAGAGCTGTACAAGACCAAGGGCTACGACGACGACAAGGCCACCATCGCTTACTGCCGCATCGGTGAGCGTTCGAGCCACACTTGGTTCGTCCTCAAGGAGCTCCTCGGCAAGGAAGACGTCAAGAACTACGACGGCAGCTGGGTCGAATACGGCTCCCTCGTCGGAGCACCCATCGAGTTGGAGGTTCACTGATATGTGTGGAGCACCCGTACAAGGTCAGACCATCCCCGCAGGCGTCGACGTCGAGAAGGAAACGGTCATCACCGGCCGTGTCCTCGCGGGCGACGGTGAGCCCGTGGCCGGCGCGTTCGTGCGTCTGCTCGACGGCACCGGCGAGTTCACCGCAGAGGTCGTCGCGTCGGGCACCGGAGACTTCCGGTTCTTCGCAGCTCCCGGACAGTGGACGCTGCGTGCGCTGTCGGCATCGGGCAACGGCGACACCGTCATCACTCCCGAGGGCGCAGGCGTGCACTCGGCGAACGTCACCGTCGGAGTCTGATTCGACCCGCTCGTACAGAACGAAAGAACCCCGCACCTGCGCTCAGGTGCGGGGTTCTTCAGTTCTGCTCGAGGGCCGTCAGCTGGGGACGGGCGCGGCAGTGCTCGGCTGCGGAACCGTCGAGTACTGGGGCGGGAACATCCCTTCCGGTACCGGAATGCCCTGGGACTCGAGGAATGCACCGAGATCGCTGACTCTGGTCTGTGTCCCGGGAACCGGCAGCAGGTGCGGTTCGGGGGCGGGCTCGGTCGGAGCCACCGGTGCGGAGGGTTCCGGCGCGTTGTTCTTTTCGCGTTCGGTGCGGGCGAGATCGGTGACCCAGGCGACGATCTTCTCGCTCTCCCACTCGTAACCGTCGTTGGGGTCGTTGTACCAGTACGACAGATGCTGGAGGAATCCGATCAACAGGTAGGGCCCGAGCACCACGTCGACGATGCCCTTGTTGTTCTCCACCAGCCCCTCGCCCTCGGCGCGCAGCTTGGCCTTCACCGTCTCGGCACCGGGCCCGAGCGCCCAATTGAGATCAGCGAGCAACTGGTCCGGTGTGAGAGCGTCGGCCGCCTGCTTGTCGTCGACCGTGTAGTCCACATCCGCCACCTTCACCAGGACTTGCAGAAGGGTCTCGTCCGACTCGAACCAGGACTTGTTCGTTGCGATGTCGACGATCGCGCGAGTGGCAATGGTCGTCACTGCACGCGCGAAGTCGGCCACGGTCTGCACCGGGTTGAGCAGCGTCATCCGCATCTGCGAAATGATCTCCAGCGCCAGCTGCAGGAACTCGATGTTGTCCGGAGCGTCGCAGGCCAGATCGTACGGTCGGCAGGACCAGGTGACCTTGTCGGTCAGCAATCCGTAATCCCGAGGCGACTGGTCCATGAATCCGCCGAGCGACTGACCCGGCTCGTCCTCGAAGTTCGGCACACCGGCCGGGCGGTAGGGCGAACCGATCATCATCACGCCCGCTATGTCGTCGGCGGTGACCAATGCATTGGGGTCGCGATGACCGACCTCGACGGCGATCCGGTCGAGTACCTCGCCGCCGACGCTGTAGCCGACGAGAACGAACTTGGTCTTGTCCCCGCACTTGAGCTTGTACTCGTCCATCAATCGATTGGTCGACGTGACGCCGTCGACGATGCTCTGCTGATACGTCAGCACGTCGTCCAGCACACCGACGCCATAGGTCGATGCGTAGGGGACGTAGAGCCAACCGACCGTGCCGGGGCTGTCCGCGTTCACCTGGCCGGTCGGAAGCGTGACGTTTCCTACCCAGTTCGAGTCGATCGCGGGTGGCTCCTCGTTCAGGGGATCACGGCCCGCGTCCGAGTCGGTGGCCCCGGACACCGCCAACATCAAGACGTCGGGGCAGTCCTGCGCGTAGTTGTTGGGGTCGATGTTCGGGCCCTGCGAGGACCCGGATCCCGATCCGGTGTCGGCGGACCCGGAATCCGCAGATCCCGAGTCGGGTGCAGCGAGCGCAACTGCGGGAGCGGCGAGAGCCAACGCAAGGGTTACCACCGCCGACCTGACCAGCACGGAGCCGAACGACGTTGTCAGAGCCCGTTTACGACGCAGCATTGTTGCGCAGACCTCCCCAGCCTTCATGAGACAGAACACAGTGAAAAACATCGGAAATGCGCGTTCACGCGCCGACGCCCCCCGAAGAAGGTACCTGTTCGCAGGGATTACTCCAGCAATACGAGTGATCCAGCGCACCGATGGCCCCAAATTTCGGTATATGTCACCAAGGACACAGGCACGATTCGGGCCGCCGTTCTCGGCGCGGATCGACGCGGGTTAAACTCGCTCTCGTGGTCATCTTCTTCGAGTTGTTGCTGGTGCTTGCGGCAATAGCCATCATCGCGTTCTCGCTGTACGTCGTCTACCGACTGGTCAACGACGAGTCGTGACAGAACCGGCAGCGGGGCAACCCGGCAGTGCTGACGACGGACTCGACACCCCCATCACCAGTGGTGACGAAGCGATCGCGGCTGCCGAAGAGAAGTTCGCCGAGGCGTCGGCGCGGAACGTTCCGGTACTGCCGGACATCCCGCACCCCGACGACACGGCCAACCTCCGCCTCGGCCCGGATCTGCACCCATCGATGCTCGCGCTACTGCCGCTGGTCGGTGTGTGGCGCGGCGAAGGCGAAGGACACGACCCCGAGTCGGGTAACGACTACCCCTTCGGTCAGCAGATCGTCGTCACTCACGACGGCGGCAGCTACCTGAGCTGGGAATCGCGCTCCTGGCGACTCGACTCCGACGGCAACTTCGCACACCCCGACCTCCGCGAAACCGGATTCTGGCGCGTGAGCGGGGGCGACGGCGTCAAGGGTTCCGACAACGAAGAAGTCGTCGAATTGCTGCTGACACACAGCACCGGCGTCGTCGAGCTGTATTACGGACACGCGCTCACCCAGTCGTCCTGGGAGCTCGCCACCGACGTCGTCATCCGGAGCACCTCGGGTGCGCTGGTCGGCGGGGCCCGCAGGCTCTACGGCATCGTCGACGGCGGAGATCTCGCGTACGTCGAGGAACGCGTCGTCGCCGACGGCCCGCTCGCACCGCGATTGTCCGCGCGCCTGACGCGCTACATCGGCTGAAACTCTCTCACTACCCACTGCACGCGAACGGCCCCCGAGCCATACCTGCTTTCAGGTCCCGACCGGACAGGTCGGGGGCTCGGGGGCCGGGTAGCTGCCTGGGATTCGCCTGCCGCTCGCGCGGTCTTCACAGTGAATCCGTCAGCGAATGCGGCTAGCTGACAGCCACCTCACGCGTCCTAGAGTTCATCAACTTCAGACCACCTCCTCTCTCGTGTACTTCACAAAGTACGCCCGAGAATCGGAGTCGGCAAAGTGTTTTTTCGCATGTTCTCGGCCCAGGTCGATCACCTGGTCCGCGTCGGTGTTCTCCGGCAGTTGGTGGGTGACGACCACCACGGATCGATCGGATCCGAACAGTCCGCCTTCGGTGGTGAGCAGTGCGCGCAGTATCGATTCGCCGGAGATCCGATCGAGATGTTCGGTCGGCTCGTCCAGCAGCACGATCGGTGCGGTGCTCAGGAGAGCGCGGGCCAGCAGCAGTCTGCGTCGCTCTCCCCCCGATACCGCCTGGGCTCCGCCGACCAGCGTGGTGTGCACGCCCAGCGGTAGCGCATCGAGCCATGGGCCCAGGCCGACCTTTCGCAGCGCCTCCGACGCCTGTTCTTCGTCGACGTCGCCGCGCACCACACGCAGGTTTTCCAGAATCGAAGTGTCGAACAGATGCGCGTCCTCGGCGAACAGTGCTGCGTCGCCGCCGTATTCCTCGGCCAGTGCGCGCAACACAGTGGTCTTGCCCGATCCGCTCGGCCCGATGATTGCGCTCCGCGCAGTGGTGCGGTCGAGTGCCACCTGGGGCACATAACCGCGCCACTGCGGCGGAGCCGCATCCACCATCGCCATGATTCGGGTCGCCGCGATTCGTCCTCGCATCAGCGCGATTGCTGCTCCGGGCAGTGCGGCGGTTGCTTCGAAAGCGGCCAGCGGAACCAGCACGATGATGGCCAGCGCCATCGGCGTCATGCCGCCCGTTTCGCCTCCGGTCGGTCCGTAGAGTCCGATGCCGACGAGCAACGACCCGATCACCGCCGCACCGATCGAGAGCGGCTGTGCTGCATCGGCCAGAGCCGACGGCCGTGCCGCACGATCACGAGCGATCACCGAACTCGTTGCAGCACTGCGTGCTTCACCCAGTATGGAGTCGAGTCGCCCGGCGACTCGCAGTTCTGCGGCATGGTCGAGAGCACGGACGGCTGTTTCGGCGAACCGCGCGTCGGCGTCTGCACCGGCTTCTTCGGCGATCTTCGCCGAGCGGGCGGCCAGTATCGGTGCGCCGACCCCGGCGATCAGCAGCGCCACCGCAAGGATCGACGCGGCGGCCGGAGCGATACCTGCAAGCAGACCGACGGCGGCGAGCATCATCACGACGCTCACGCAGATGGGGACCACTGCCCGTACGACGACGTCGCCGAGCACATCCACGTCCGCCCCGGTGCGCGCCAGCACGTCTCCGCGCCGTAGAGCGATCGCGCCGTGCCCGACGGCCAGGCGCTCGTAGATCCTCGTGCGTGCTGCCGTCGTACCGCGCAGCGCCGCGTCGTGCGTGGTGAGTCGTTCGAGATAGCGAAACACTCCGCGTGAAATACCCAGCGCCCGAACGGCTACCACTGCGACGGTCAGGTCGAGCACCGGAGGCATCTGCCAGGCTCGGGTGATCAACCACGCAGACAGCGCAGCGAGGGCAAGCGCACTGCCCAATGTGGCAACTCCGGCCGCGACGGCCAATGCCACCCTCCGCGGGGACAGTTCCAACAGGGCCAGTGCTCGTCTCAGGTCAGACATGATCGAACTCCCGCGCCACCGACGAACTACTGCGCACCTCGACGACGCGGTCTGCGGCCCGCAGTACCGAACGTCGGTGACCGACCATCAACACGGTGACACCACGATCGGCTGCGTCTCGAATTGCGTGCAGCACAGTCTGTTCACTCGCCGTATCCAAATGCGCAGTCGGCTCGTCCAACACCATCACCGGGGCGTCGGAAACGAATGTTCGCGTCAGGGCCAAGCGCTGCAGTTCGCCCAGAGAGAGCCCTACCCCTCCCTGTCCGACGCGAGTGTTCCAGCCGTCCGGGTGCTGTCGCAGCACAGCGTCGAAACCCGAAGCGCGACAAGCCGCGTCCAACGCATCGGACTCGGGAATCCCGTGCAGGGTGACGTTCTCGTACAGTGTGCCGGGGAGCAACACCGGCCGCTGCGGGAGCCAGGCGACCTGCGCCCACCATCGATCGAGATCGAGATCGGGCACGGCCACACCGCCGACGCGCACGGTGCCGCTCGACGGCGTCGTCAGGCCCAGAACGGCCTGCAGCGCAGTCGATTTGCCGGAGCCGTTGGGACCGGTGAGTACGGTGACGCTGCCCGCGCGGCACAACGCACTCAGTCCTGCCGGCGCGTCGCCGTCTCGGCTCGCGACGGTGAGCCCGTCGAATTCGATGTCCGCAGCCGTGGCGTCGACGGTTCGGCCCCCGCCCGGCTGTGTCGTTCGCCGATCCAGGACGCGGAACGCTCGGTCTGCGGCCTCGACGCCGTCCTCGGCCGCGTGGAACTGGGTACCGACCGCGCGCAACGGGAAGTACACCTCGGGCGCGAGGATCAATGCGATGAGTCCTGCTTCGAGTGTCATCTCCCCGAACACCAGCCGCAGTCCGATGCCGACTGCCACCAAAGCCACGCACAGGGTCGCGAGCAATTCGAGCACCATCGACGAGAGGAAGGCAACCTTCAACGCACGCATCGTCGTTCGTCTGTGGGCGTCGCCCAATGCGCGGATGCGGGCCGCCGGTCCGTGTTCGCGGCGCAACGCGCGCAGGGTCGGCAAGCCGGCCAACAGATCGAGTAACTGCGCGGACAACCGGGTCATCGTGGCGAGTGTCGCTGCGGCGCGACCCTTGGTCAGCAATCCGATCAGAATCATGAAGATCGGAATGAGCGGCAACGTCACCGCGATGACGACCGCCGACGTCACGTCCTGGGTGAAGACGACGACCAGCACCAGCGGGGTGACGATGACGGCCGACACCAGCGCCGGCAGGTAGCCGGTCAGGTACGCCCGCAGTCCCCCGATGGCTCGGGTCACGACGACGGCCGCCTCCTCGCGTTCGGCGTCGAGCTCCCGGGGCTCGAATCGAGTTGCTGTCGTGAGTACTTCGAGTTGCAGCTCGGCCACCACCCGCGAAGCGGACCGGTGCGCGTAGCGAGACTGGGCTGCCGTGGCGAGCACGCGAACCGCAATCACACTCGCCAGAATCGCCAGTTCCGTTGTCCAGACGGACAGCGTTCTGGCCGTCGGGTCGGTGATGACGCCGGCCAGGACGCGTCCGATGATCATCGCGCTCACGATGATGCAAAGGGTGACGATGGTCGACAGCGCAACCGTGACGATCATGTAGCCGCGAGCGGAGCGCGAGTACTTCCACAGTCTGGGATCGACCGGCCCCCGCGAGCGAGCGGGTGCGGTCACGACTTCACCGTCAGTCCGATCGAGTCCGGGATCTGGGCACTCGAAATGCGTTGGCGGAAGACCCAGTACGTCCAGGCCTGGTATCCGATGACGACGGGTGCAGCGAAGGCCGCGGCCCAGGACATGACCTTCAGCGTGTACGGACTGGACGACGCGTTCTCGATGGTCAGTCCGAAGGCGACGTCGGTTGTGGACGGCATGACGTTGGGGAAGAGGGATGCGAAGAGCAGCACCACGACGGCGATCACGGCAATGGTGGTGCACAGGAACGCCCAGCCTTCCCGCGCTCGGGCGGTGAGTGCGACGACGGTCAGCAGAGCTACCGCTGCGGCTCCGACGAGCAACCACGTCCAGGTCTTGCCGTACGCGAGCTGCGTCCACAGGGCGAATGCGCCGCCGACGACGACGGCCGGAACAGACAGTCGTGCAGCGAGTTTCGCGGCATCGACGTGTACGTCGCCGGTGGTCTTGAGAGCCACGAAGACCGCACCGTGCAGGGCGAACACCAGTGCCATCGTGACGCCGCCGAGCAGCGCGTACGGATTGAGCAGGTCGAAGAACCCCGCTGTGACCTTCTTGTTCTCGTCTATCGCGACCCCACGCACGATATTCGCGAACGCCACGCCCCACAGCACCGCCGGAACCCACGACCCGATGCCGATACCGATGTCGCAGCGTCGGCGCCACACCGGGTCGTCGATCTTTCCGCGCCATTCGATGGCGCAGATCCGCAGGATCAGGGCCACCAGGATGAGCAGTAGCGGTAGGTAGAAGCCGGAGAACAGGGTGGCGTACCACTCGGGGAAGGCGGCGAAGAGCGCTCCGCCCGCGGTGATGAGCCACACCTCGTTGCCGTCCCAGACGGGTCCGATGGTGTTGAGCACGGCGCGTCGACGCTTCTCGCCCGTGGCCGGGTCGGGGTGTCGGCCCAGTACGGGCATGAGCATTCCGACGCCGAAATCGAAGCCTTCGAGGACGAAGTATCCGGTGAACAGGAATGCGATGGCTACGAACCAGAATTCGGGTAACGACATTGCCTACCCCCTAGTATGCGAACGAGAGCTGTTTCGGCTCATCGTCTTCCGAGTCCGGTGGGTCGACCTGCGGGTGCGCGTCGTGTTCGAGAGGTCCTTCGATGACGTACCGGCGGAGCAGGTAGAACCACACTGCGCCCAGTACCGCGTAGAGCAGGGTGAACGTCACCAGGGAGGCGAGTACGAGGCCGACCGGGTGATCCGAGACGCCCTGGTCGACGGTGAGCCGAATCCGGTCGACGCCGGACAGGTTGGGTGCGACGACCCATGGCTGCCTGCCCATTTCGGTGAAGATCCAACCGGCACTGTTGGCCAGGAACGGTGTCGGGATCGCCGCGAGGCTCAGCCACGAGAACCACTTCTGGTCGGGTACTCGGCCTCCTCGGGTGACCCACAGTCCGGCCAGGGCCAGCAGGGCCGAGCCTGCGGCGAGTCCGATCATCATCCGGAATGCCCAGTAGGTGACGAAGAGGTTCGGCCTGTAGTTGCCCGGCCCGAACTGCTGCTCGTACTGCTCCTGCAGCTGGTTGACACCCTGCACAGTGGCACCGAAGTCGTTCTCCGCCAGGAACGAGGTGAGGCCGGGAATCGAGATGAGGTGCACCACGGATTCGCAGTTGTTGTGGGTTCCGACGGTCAGCAGCGAGAAGCTGGCTCCGGTTTCCGTGTCGCACAGCGATTCTGCCGAGGCCATCTTCATCGGCTGCTGCTCGAACATGAGCTTGCCCTGGATGTCGCCGGTGATGGCCAGCGCACCGCCTGCGGCGATCATGATGACGAAGGACATGCGGGCCGCAGGACGAAACATGCTGCGCGAGTTCACATCCTTCTTCTTGCGGGCCTCACGAACCATCCACCAACCGGAGATTCCGGCGACGAAGGTGGCGGCGGTGAGGAAGGCTCCGGCCACGGCGTGTGGAAATGCCGCCAGCGCCGTGTTGTTGGTGAGCAGAGCCCAGATGTCGGTCAGTTCGGCGCGTCCGGTCTCTTCGTTGTAGATCGCGCCCACAGGATGCTGCATCCAGGAATTGGCCGCGATGATGAAGTATGCCGAGGCGTTGACGCCGATTGCCACGAGCCAGATCGTGGCCAGGTGAACGAGTTTGGGGAGTCTGCTCCAGCCGAAGATCCACAGGCCGAGGAACGTGGACTCGAGGAAGAAGGCGACGAGACCTTCGAGTGCGAGGGGCGCGCCGAACACGTCGCCGACGAAGCGGGAGTACTCGCTCCAATTCATCCCGAACTGGAACTCCTGGACGATTCCGGTGGCGACGCCGAGGGCGAAGTTGATGAGGAACAGCTTGCCGAAGAACTTGGTCAGGCGATACCAGGAGTCGTTGCCGGTGATCACCCACATCGTCTGCATGGCGGCCACCATCGGAGCGAGACCGATCGTGAGCGGAACGAGTATGAAGTGGTAGACGGTGGTGATGCCGAACTGCCACCTCGAGACATCCAATGCATCCATGGCTTCTCCGAACTGTTCACCCGAGCTGTGACGGGTAACACCGCAGGTCAGGGCTCTGACTGCGACAAGTTCGAGACTACTACTACAAGTAGTAGTAATGGAACGCTTCTACTGGATTCCCCCTGTCGCGACGGCCACATCCACCATCGAGCGAACCTCGTCGCCGACCGTCGGTACACCGAGCGGGACGCCGTTCATCGTGGTCACCCGCGCCGCGAGAGTGACACTGGACACCAGCCAAACACCATCTGCTGCAATGAGATCCGCCGGGTACAACTGTCCGTGTTCGCAGGCCCAACCGGCGGCCTCGGCCACGGTGAACAGCCCGGCGACCGTGGTTCCGGCCAGTATGCCCTGTTCCACCGACGGTGTGACGAGAGTCTTACCGCGTGCGAGCACCACCGTCGAACGCGGACCTTCGAGCACCCGCCCCTCGGTGCTGAGGTAGATCACATCGTCGGCACCCTGCGCGGCGGCGTGCCGTAGCGCGGCCATGTTGGTCGCATACGACAGCGTCTTGGCCCCCGCGAGTTGCCACGGCGCACCCGAGGAGAAGGTCACCGAGTAACCGCGGTCGAGCGTGATCACCGACACTCCGTCCGCGCGCGCAGCCGACACCCGCTCGGGAAGCGGCCCCACCGTCACATACGCCGTCGGGTCCCCACCGCCCTCGCGTCCTCGGCTGAGGACCAACCGAAGTACCGCCTCGTCCTGGGACCCCTGCGCCCACAGTCCGACCGACTGGTCGACGACGGCACGCCACTGGTCGACATCGGGTAGGGGTAGGTCGAGCGCCGTCGCCGACGCCACCAGCCGGGCCAGATGCAGCTCGACCGCACAGGCTGCGCCGCCGCGCACGAGCAGCGTCTCGAACACCCCGTCGCCGCGCACGGCAGCCAGATCGTCGGCGAACAGCAACGGCCGATTCGCGTCGTGAACTCGGCCGTCCAACGTCACCACTACCGACTCCGACATGGCCGTCACTGTAGAGCAGCGGGGTCAGTCGGCCCGATCTGCTCGGTCCATGACCTCGCTGTACTCGTCGAGATCGATCTCCTCGGCGACGACGACCTTGGTGCCGTTGTAGACATCGCGGTCGATCTCGCCGTCGGCGTCGGCTACGAGCATCGCGACGAACGTGTCGCCGTTCACGTTGAGGAAGGTACGGAAGATCCCGGCGAACCAGTCCACGGCGATGAGCAGTCCGACGGCCTCGAAGGGAAGGTCCAGCGAGGTCGCGAGGAACATGGCGACGACCGGGAACCCGCCGGGCACGGTGATGGTGCCCATGTTGAGCAGAAC
This sequence comes from Rhodococcus sp. 077-4, assembly GCF_047782425.1. Lineage (NCBI taxonomy): Bacteria > Bacillati > Actinomycetota > Actinomycetes > Mycobacteriales > Nocardiaceae > Rhodococcus > Rhodococcus sp. 077-4. The sequence goes on from NZ_JAJPWC010000003.1 coordinate 218,430, forward strand.
CGCCAGGCCCATGCCCAGCACGATCTGCCCGAGACTCAGGTCGATGTTGCCTGCCTGAGCGAGGAACATGACCACGATCATGTAGTTGAGCACGGCACCGTAGGAGCCCATCGTCAACCCGATCGACAGCGTGAAGTTCGCGACCTTCTGACTGACTCCGACCTTCTCGACGGTGTTGCGTAGCACCGTCGGGAAGGTGACCGCCGAACTCGTGGTCGTCACCGCGACGGCCGTCTGTTCGGTGAGCTTGCTCGGCAGCTTCCACGGGCTCAATCGGGTTCGCATCGTCACGACCACGACGAAGAGCGCGAACAGAATCAACACCCCGAGCAGCGTCGTACCGAGGTAGCTCAGCGCGGTGGACACCACGGAGAAACCGACATCCCCTGCGAGTGCGGCGAGCAGGCAGAACACACCGACCGGGGCGATGACCATCACGAGGCGGATCATCGTCAGGACGATCTGCTGAATCTGGTCCATGAACGAGAGCACCTGGGTGTTCCCGGTCTTGGTGATGTGACTGCGCAGCGCGATGCCGAAGAGCAGCGAGAACACGATGATGGGCACCATCGTCGCGGTCGACATCGCACTGAAGACGTTCGTCGAGACGAAGTTGAGCAGCGTGTCCTGCCAACCGAGTGCCTTGCTCGCCGATTCCTCGAGCGACGGATCGAGCTGCTGGGTGAACACCATGCCCGCGCCCGGCTGGAGGATGCTGCTCAGCACCCAGGCCAACACCGCAGCGACTACCGAGAAGCCGATCATCCACTTGAACGTGCGGAACGCGATCTTGCCGGTGCCCGCACCGGCCATCGACCCGGTGGCCACGATGACCGACGCCATCACCAGCGGCACGATCGACATCTGGATCAAGCGGATGAACAGATCGCCGATGAACTTCAGATCGGCGGCCCACTCGCCGACCACCGACCCGAATACGATGCCGCCGATCGCGGCGAGGCCGATCTGCGCGGCCGGGTGCGCCAGTTTCTTCATGAGTCGAGACGGTAGGTCGGCATCGTCGCAGCGCCGTGTCGTCACCGTTTCGGGAGCGTAAAAGGGACCGGTCATCGCATTGCCGAGCCGACGGGCTCCTACTATGGAAGACGTGTCCGACACAGTCACGATCAGCCCGAGCCCACTTCTGACACTCCCCGGCGCAGTGCCCTCCCCCGACGACAGCGTCGATGCCGGGGTGGCCTGGCACTACGGCAATCCGTTCGGCGAGCAACGCGACGCGGTCAGCGGCGCCGCCGTCATCGATCGGTCCCACCGTTTCGTGCTCGCCATCAGCGGAGACGAGCGGCTGAGCTGGCTGAACACTATTTCGAGCCAATTCGTGACCGACTTGGCCGACGGCAGCTCGGCCGAGAACCTGAGCCTGGACGTCAACGGCCGCATCGAGCATCACTTCGTGCAGACCGACCTCGCAGGCGTCACGTACATCGACACCGAGCGAGCAGCCGGACCGGATCTGCTCTCGTTCCTGAAGAAGATGGTGTTCTGGGCCAAGGCCGAGCCCCGTGAGGCCGACGAACTCGCCGTTCTCACCGTCCTCGGATCCGTCGCGGTCGCCGTACTCGAGAAGGCAGGCCTGCCGGCCCCTGGCGAGATCTACGGGGCGTCGGCGATCGATGGTGGCGGTTTCGTTCGTCGGATGCCGTGGCCGGGCCAGAATTCGTACGACGTGGTGATCCCCCGCGCGAACCTGAGCGACTGGTTCCTGCGACTGCGCGACGCCGGGGCCGCCCCGGCCGGAACCTGGGCGTTCGACGCGTTGCGGGTGGAATCGTTGCGTCCGCGCGTGGGCGTCGACACCGACGAGAAGACCATCCCGCACGAGGTTCGTTGGATCGGCAGCGCCGCGGAGTTCGGCGCGGTGCATCTGGAGAAGGGTTGCTACCGCGGGCAGGAGACGGTCTCGCGCGTCCACAACCTCGGTCGTCCGCCGCGGCATCTGGTGCTGCTGCATCTCGACGGATCCGCCGACGGTCGCCCGAGCACGGGCGATCCGGTCACCGCGGGTGGACGTGCAGTGGGACGCCTGGGCACCGTGATCGATCACTTCGAGCTCGGGCCGATAGCGTTGGCACTTCTCAAGCGGACCATCCCGGTCGACACTGCTCTCGATGCCGGTCCGTGTGCCGCGTCGATCGATCCCGATTCCATTCCGTCCTACGACGACGTCCAGGCCGGCCGCGCTGCCGTCGACCGCCTGCGCGGCCGGTGACCGGGACCCTCCTCGCAGTCTGCGTCGTGCACGCCGATGTTCCGTTCGGACGCCGCACGGTGATCGACAGCGGCATCGACAAGCGGCCCGTCGACGGGCCGGTGGACGTACACGAGCTCGGGATCGGTGGAGACCACTGCCGGGACACCAAGTTCCACGGCGGACTCGATCAGGCCGTCTACGCCTACGACGAGGACGAGGCGAGCTACTGGGCCGATCAGCTCGGGTCGCCCGTTCCTGCGGGACGATTCGGGGAGAACCTCCGCACCACCGGCGTACCGGTGACCGACGCGGTGATCGGTTCGCGGTGGCGGGTCGGCACCGTGACCATGGAAGTGACGATCGCCCGCAAACCCTGTGGGACGTTCGCGCGGTGGATGGGTGAGTCCGGGTGGATCCGCCGATTCACGGCGCGCGGGGATGTGGGTGCCTACCTCCGCGTCCTCGAACCGGGGGTCTTCGGCAGCGGTGACGCGGTGACGGTGGAGTCGGTTCCCGAGCACGGGGTGACGGTGCGGACGCTCTTCGAGGGGAGGGATACAGCCGCGATGCAGACTCTGCTGGACGCGCCGGGATTGGCACCGAAGGTGTACCGCGATGCGGCGGCAGCACTGAAATCTTCTCGGAGGCCATGACGCGCAGCACGTCGGTTGTCGTGTCGCAGGACGAAGTTAGTTTGCCTGTGCACGGATATGTGCAGGTACGGGCAGCGCCGACCCCTTCCCCGGGCGTGTCGCGTTCACGTGACTGCCACCAACACGTGGTGCCGTATGCGCATCGCGGCGATTCGCGCGCTAGAGTGTGTGCCAGGAAGAAATACCAACTCTAACGGGGCCGCCAAATTTCCCCAGGCCGCCCCGCAAGTCCGCGAGGGGGCACCGCCATGGGCCGAGGCAGGGCTAAGGCAAAGCAGACAAAGGTCGCTCGTGAGCTCAAGTACAGCTCGCCGACAACGGACTTGGAGAGTCTGCAGAAGGAACTCTCCGGTGGTTCGTCCAACTCCCATCGTGGCATCCACTCTGACTCGGATGTGCATTCCCGAGTCGAGGAAGACGAGTACGAGGACTGGCGACGCTAGTACTGTGCACTGAACGACTGAGGGGGAGCCGCGATGCGGCTCCCCCTCACTTGTTCGATCACCGCCCGGGCGATCAGAACCCTGCCGTTCAGAACCGCGGGTGGTTACCCAGCAGCAGCGCACGCTCGTCTGCGACGTCCTTGCCGTTGGCCTTCTTGACCGTGCCCAGAGTCCAGCAATCGATGTGGCGTGCGGTCAGCACGGCCAGCGCGCGGTCGACGTCCTCGGGAGCCACGATGGCCACCATGCCGACGCCCATGTTGAACGTCTGCTCCATCTCGGCTCGCTCGACGCGTCCGCGCTGAGCGATCAAGGAGAAGATCGGAGCCGGGCTCCAGGTGGTGCGGTCGAGTTCGGCCACGAGACCCTCGGGCATGACGCGCGAGAGGTTGTTGGCCAGTCCGCCGCCGGTGACGTGGCAGAACGTGCGCACGTCGGTTTCGGCTGCGAGCGCGAGGCAGTCCTTGGCGTAGATCTTGGTCGGTTCGAGCAGTTCCTCGCCGAGAGTGCGGCCGAACTCCTCGACGTGTCCGCCGAGGTCCATGTGGTTGATCTCGAGCAGCACCTTGCGAGCCAGCGAGTAGCCGTTGGAGTGCAGGCCCGACGATCCCATGCCGATGACGACGTCACCGGGACGTACCCGCTCGGGTCCGAGGATCGAATCGGCCTCGACGACGCCGATGCCGGTGGCCGAGAGGTCGTAATCGCCGTCGGCCATCAGGCCCGGGTGTTCTGCCGTCTCGCCACCGAGCAGTGCGCAGCCGGCGATGATGCAGCCTTCTGCGATGCCCTTGACCAGCTCCGCCACCTGTTCGGGGACGACGCGGCCCACGGCGATGTAGTCCTGCAGAAACAGTGGCTCGGCACCGCAGACGACGAGATCGTCGACGACCATCGCGACCAGGTCGAGGCCGAGGGTGTCGTGCTTGCCGAGGGCCTGCGCCACGGCCACCTTGGTGCCGACGCCGTCGGTCGAGGCGGCCAGGACGGGCTCGCGGTAGTCGCCCTTGAGCGCGAAGAGACCGGCGAAACCACCGAGACCGCCCATCACCTCGGGCCTGCTGGCCTTCTTGGCCAGCGGCGCAAACAGTTGCACTGCTCGGTCTCCAGCGGCGATGTCGACTCCGGCCGCCGCGTAGGAGGCACCGGCCGAGTGAGTTGCGCTCGTGGGTTGGGATTCCTCGGTCATTCGGCTCCAGCCTGTGTACTCGTTCATGTCAGCGCCCGTGAGGGACGCAGATAGCGCCCTAACGGTACCGGAGTGCCCGGTCACGAGAAGAACTCACGTGTGCAGCCGCTTGCCGGGAATCGCCGCCAGCAGCTTCTTGGTGTAGTCCGCCTCCGGGGATCGCAGAATCTTCCACGGCGTTCCCTCTTCGACGATTCCCCCGTTGCGCAGCACCACCACACGGTGCGCAACGCGGTCGACCACCGCGAGGTCGTGGCTGATGAACAGGCACGCGAAGCCGAATTCCTGCTGCAGCGCCTCGAACAGGTCCAACACCGCAGCCTGCACCGAGACGTCGAGTGCGCTGGTCGGTTCGTCCGCGACCACCAGATCGGGGCCGAGCACCAGTGCCCGCGCGAGACTCACTCGTTGTCGCTGCCCACCGGAGAGCTCGTGTGGGTAGCGCTTGTCGGTGCCCGACGGCAGTTGCACGGCATCGAGCAGTTCGGTCGTCCGTGCGGCGATGGCGTCCTTGGAGCCGTACTTGTGCACGATCATCGGCTCGGCAACGCACTGCCCGACGGTCAGGCGTGGGTTCAGTGACGCCGACGGGTCCTGGAAGACGAACCCGAATCGCTTGCGCAGTGGCTTGAGCTTGCGTTCGCTCACGCCGGCGATGTTCTGTCCCATCACCGTCACGCTGCCGCTGGTCGGCTTCTGCAGTGCCGCAACACATCTGCCGATCGTCGACTTACCCGAGCCGGATTCGCCCACCAGCCCGAGGGTTTCGCCGCGGTGAATGGTGAGCGAGACGTCGTCGACCGCCCGGAAAGCAGGCGAGCCGACGCCACCGGAGAACTGCACCACCAGATGCGAGACGTCGAGTACCGGTTCACCCGAGGTGTCGACGGTCTTGTCGGACTCCACCGCGGCGAGAGTGGGCACCGCGGCCAACAGCTTCTTGGTGTAGTCGTCCGCGGGTGCATCGAAGAGCTGCGCCACCGGAGCTTCCTCGACGACGCGACCGTTCTGCATCACCACCACGCGGTCGGCCAGATCCGAGACGACGCCCATGCTGTGGGTGATGAGCACGATGGCGCAGCCGAGCCGGTCCTTCAGATCGCGCAGCAGTTCGAGGATTTCGGCCTGCACCGTGACGTCGAGGGCAGTGGTCGGCTCGTCGGCGATGATGACCTTCGCCTCGCACGAGATGGCGATCGCGATCATGACGCGTTGCTTCTGGCCACCCGAGAGCTCGTGCGGAAAGTACGAGAAGCGTTGTTCGGGACTGGGCAAGCCCACCATCGTCAACAATTCGATGGCCCGCGCCTTGGCGTCCTTGGCCGACATCCGTTTACCGTCAGCGCGTGTGTGCGCTCGCAGCGCCTCGACGATCTGATACCCGATGGTGAACAGCGGGTCCAGTGCGCTGCCGGGCTCCTGGAACACCATCGAGATCTTGTTGCCGCGCAACGACGCCCACGCTTTGTTGCTCAGCGTTGTCACATCCTGACCGCCGAGCACCACGTGTCCTTCGACGCGTGCGGTGTCGGGTAGCAGTCCGATGGCGGATCGGACGCTGACGGACTTACCCGATCCGGACTCTCCCACTACGGCGAGCACCTCGCCGGGGAACACCTCGAAGGAGACCTCGGTGACGGCGTCGACTCGGCCGGCGTCGGTGAGAAACGTAACGGACAGCGATTGCACAGACAGCGCAGACGCTTTCGCCGTGTTCTCTCTCGAAAGAGACATACTCGACGTCATACCTTCACCGCTTTCTTGAATTTCTTGCGGGTACGCAGCAGCGGATTGAGTGTCTCGCTTGCACTTTCGCCGACCATGGTCAAGCCGAGCACCACCAGCACGATGCCCAGACCGGGGAACACCGACGTCCACCAGATGCCGTTGGAGATGTCGGGCAGCGCCTTGTTGATGTCGTATCCCCACTCCGAGGCCGAGGTGGGCTCGATGCCGAAGCCGAGGAATCCCAGCCCGGCGAGGGTCAGGATGGCCTCGGCACCGTTGAGGGTGATGATGACCGGAAGCGTCTGCACCACGTTGGCGAGGATGTGGCGGAACAGGATTCGCGGAGTTCCGGCCCCGGTGACCCGGGCGGCATCGACATACGGTTCGGTCTTGACCGCAACCGTGGCGTTGCGTACCACGCGGAAGTACTGCGGCACGAAGATCGCTGTGATGGCGATGGCCGCGGACGCGATACCGCCGAAGCTCGACGACTGTCCACCCGCCACGACGATCGAGATGACCACGGCGAGAAGCAGGGACGGGAATGCGTACATCGCGTCCATGAACAGCACGAGCACGCGGTCGAACCAGCGGCCGATGTAGCCCGAGGCGAGCCCCAGCGGAACACCGATGATCAGCGACAGAATCAGCGACGACGCGATCACCATCAATGCTGTTCTCGCGCCGTAGATCACGCGAGAGAAGACGTCCTCGCCGCGTACGGAGGTACCGAACCAGTGCTCCGCGGACGGAGCTGCCTGGCGCGCGAAATCCGTGCCGGCGTCGCTGGTCTGGGAGAACCCGTACGGCGCGAGGATCGGCGCGAACACTGCGGCGAGGACGAACCCCACCATCAGCGCCAATCCGAGAATCAGCGTCACACGCTGCAGTCCCGAGGTGGACTTCACGAAGGCAACGCCGGGAAATCCTCGACGGTGTGGACGGGTGGGAGGGACGTCGGACAGCACGACTTCGGTGCTCATCAGAACCTCACTCTCGGGTCGATGAGGGCCACGATGGCGTCGGTCACGAAGCTGACGACGGCGACCACCACGGCCAGGAACGTCACGATGCCCTGCACCGCAACGAAATCGCGAGCCTGCAGATAGCGAGCGAGCTCGTAGCCCAGCCCCTGCCACTCGAAGGTCGTCTCGGTCAGTACCGCGCCGCCGAGCAGCACGGCGATCTGCAGGCCGATGACGGTGACGATAGGAATCATCGCGTTGCGGAACGCATGCCGCCGCGTCACCGTGCCCTCGCTCAGACCGCGAGCACGAGCGGCATCGACGAACGGTGCCTGCAGTGTCTGAATCAGGTTGACGCGCACCAGTCTCAGGAACACCCCGGCCGTCAGCAGACCCAGCGCAAGGGCCGGCAGCACAGCATGTTCGAGCACGTCGACTGTGTAGCTCGACTCTCCGTACAGGAACGAATCGACGATCAGAATGTTGGTCTTGGGCGAGACGTTCTGCAGTGCCAGTTCCACATTGGTACTGGCTCGCCCGGCCACCGGTAGCCAGCCGAGCTTGACGGCGAACAGCAACTTGAGCAACATGCCGACGAAGAACACCGGAGCTGCATACGCCAGGATCGCGAAGATCCGCAGCGAGGCGTCACCGAACCGATCACGGTGGGTCGCGGCGAAGAAGCCGAGCGGGATGCCGACCGCGAATGCGACCAGCAGTGCCCAGAACGCCAATTCCAGGGTGGCAGCGCCGTTGACGAGCAATACGTCGCTGATCGCTCGGTTGTCGGTCGCAGAGCGGCCGAAGTCGCCCCGCAACAAGCCGGTCAGGTACTCCCAGTACTGCGTCAGGATCGGCCGGTCGTACCCGGCCTCGGCCTTGCGCTGGGCAATCTGTTCGGCGGGTAGGCGCCCGCCGAGGGCAGCGGTGATCGGATCGCCGATCACGCGCATGAGAAAGAAGACGACGGTGACGAGAATCCAGGCAGTCGGGATGATCAGCAAGAACCTGACCCCGAGATAGCGGGCGAGCGCACCGTACCGTGACGGCGCGCTCGCCTGCTGCGCTGGCTTCTCCCCTACCGGCGTCTGCGCGGTAGCGGACACTGGTCAGCTCTTGGCGAGAGTGACGAAGCGGAACTTGAACGAGGCGTCGAGGGTCTCGTCCACACCGCTGATCGAGTCGGTGGCGACAGCGATCTGCTTGCCTTCCAACAACGGAAGCGTCGGCAGGTAATTCGTCGCGAGCTCGGTCTGGATCTGCTCGATGATCTGCATCCGGGCGCCCTCGTCGGCCGTCGTACGTTCGCGATCGAGAAGCGCCGTGATCTCCGGGCTCTCGAAATGCGACTGCAGGAAATTGTCCGGGGCGAAGAAGGGGGTCAGGTAGTTGTCGGCATCGGGGTAGTCCGGGAACCAACCCAGCTGATACACCGGGTACGCGTCGGCGACACGTTCCTTGGTGTAGGTGCTCCACTCGGTGGACTGCAGGTTCACGTTGAACAGGCCCGTCGCGTCGAGCTGGCTCTTGATCGCGGCGTATTCCTCGCTCGAGCTCGAACCGTAGTGGTCCGGGTTGTACTGCAGGTTCAGCTGCACCGGGGTGGCCATGCCTGCGGCAGAGAGGAATCCGGCTGCCTCGTCCCGGTTCGGCGACTCACCGTAGACATCGGAGAACGCCGTGTTGGAGCCCTCCAGACCGGTGGGGACCACGGAGTACAGCGGGGTGTACGTGCCCTTGTAGACACCGTCGGAGAGCGCCTTGCGATCGACCGAGGCCGCAATTGCCTTGCGTACGGCCAACTTCTGCTCAGGAGTGTTGCCGGGCATCGTGTTCATGTTGAAGACCATGTAGCGCGATTCACCGCCGGGTCCCTCGTGCACCGTCAGACCGTCGACGGTTCCCAACGACTCGACATCGGTCGGCGTCAACGAACGCCAGGCCACGTCGATGGCCTTGTTCTGCACATCGAGCTTGAGGTTGTCCGAGCTGGTGTAGTACTTCACGTTGATCGACGACGTCTTCGGGGTGCCGAGGATGCCGTTGTAGTCACCGTTGGCGGCAAAGCTGACGAGCGAGTTCTTGGCGTAGCTCGAGATGGAGTACGGGCCTGCGAACGGCTTGCCCGCCACCACGGCGTCGTCATCGAGAACCTTGTCCGCCGGGAACACCGTCTGGTCGACGATCGGCCCTGCCGGAGTGGCCAGAATCTGCGGGAACGTCTGATCGTTGGCCGCTTTGAGGGTGAATTCGACCGTCTTCTCGTCCGGTGTCGCGATGCTGTCGAGGTTGGTGAGCAGCGACGCGGGCCCGTTCGGATCGTTGATCGCGACGATGCGATCGAACGAGAACTTGACGCTCTCGCTCGTCAGCGGATTGCCGTTCGCGAACTTCAGGTCGTCCTTCAACGTGCACTTGTAGACGGTCGGCTCGGCGAAATCGCAGCTCTGCGCCGCATCGGGCTCGAGGTCGGAGCTACCGGGTGCGAAGTTCATCAGGAAGGGGTACGTCTGGTTCATCACCATGAACGAGCCGTTGTCGTACGAACCGGCCGGGTCGAGCGAGGTGACCTGGTCGGTGGTGCCGACCGTGATGGTCTCGCCGCCGCCGTCGCCGGATCCTCCGGCGTCGGTGCGTCCCGAGCCGCAGGCCGCGGCGGTCAGCGCGAGTACCGACAGTGCGGCTACTGCGGCGGTCTTCTTACCGTGCTTGCGTACGGCTGTTCTGGATGCGGCGCTGTAGCGCTGCATGCGTCCGTCGTCGGGCGACAGGGTCATCTGAGCCTCTATCCAATTCGGTGTGTCCTATGTAACTAAAGGACAGTACCGACGGACTGTTTCCAATATGTGGCATTCAGAAAACCCTGCTGTTCCCACGAGCAAAAGACCAGGTCAAGGGCGGCTGAGAGCGCTCACATTCGCGTCGTTGTCCACCGGCTGCCCGGCAGCCGACGCCAACAGACCCTCGAGAACGTGCTTACCGAGCGCATTGTCGGCCGGCAGATCGATCGGGTACTTGCCGGTGAAACATGCTGCGCACAAACGTGATTCGGGCTGCTCGGAGGCCGCGATCATGCCGTCGATGGAGATGTACCCCAACGAATCGGCACCGATGGCCTGGCGGACGCCTTCGAGAATCCCGTCCTCCGAGTCGACGCCGTTGGCGATCAGCTCTGCGGGAGAAGCGAAGTCGATGCCGTAGAAGCAGGGCCACCGCACCGGCGGGGAGGCAATGCGCACGTGGATCTCGAGCGCACCGGCCTCGCGCAGCATCCTGATCAGAGCGCGCTGGGTGTTGCCGCGAACGATCGAATCGTCCACCACCACCAGCCTTTTGCCCCGAATGACCTCTTTGAGAGGGTTGAGCTTGAGGCGGATACCTAGCTGACGAATGGTCTGCGACGGCTGAATGAATGTGCGGCCCACGTAGGCGTTCTTCATCAACCCCTGGCCGTAAGGAATACCGGAGCCCTGGGCAAAGCCGATTGCCGCCGGCGTACCGGACTCGGGCACCGGAATCACCAGATCGCCCTCGGCCGGATGCTCCTTCGCGAGGCGTCGTCCGATTTCGACCCGGGTGGAGTTGACCGATCGGCCACCGATCACGCTGTCGGGCCGAGCGAGGTACACGTACTCGAACACGCAGCCCTTGGGCTCGGGGGCGGCGAACCGCGATGACCGAACACCGTCGGCGTCGATCGCGAGCAATTCACCGGGCTCGATGTCGCGGACGAACGCGGCTCCGACGATGTCGAGTGCCGCTGTCTCGCTGGCAACGACCCAACCGCGATCGAGGCGGCCGAGGCACAACGGGCGAACCCCGTGCGGATCGCGCGCCGCGTACAGAGTGTGCTCGTCCATGAAGGTCAGACAGAACGCACCTTTGAGCAACGGCAGCAACTCCATCGCGGCCTGCTCGATGGTGCAGTCGGCAGCTTTGTGGGCCAGCAACGCGGTGACCACGTCGGAGTCGGAAGTGCCGTTGCCCTGCAACCGGTCGCTGATCAGGCCTGCCTCGCGCGCCTTGGTGGCGAGTTCCGCGAAATTCACGAGATTTCCGTTGTGTCCGAGCGCAATCCCGGTTCCGGCGGTGGTGGTGCGGAAGATCGGCTGCGCGTTCTCCCACGTGACCGAACCACTGGTGGAGTAACGGCAGTGCCCGATGGCGACGTGCCCGGGCATCGCGCCGAGCGTCTGCTCGTCGAACACCTGGCTGACGAGACCGAGATCCTTGAACACCAACACCTGGGAGCCGTCGGACACTGCGATGCCCGCGGCCTCCTGCCCTCGGTGCTGCAGCGCATAGAGGCCGTAGTAAGAGAGCTTGGCCACATCCTCGCCCGGTGCCCATACTCCGAACACTCCGCACTCTTCGCGCGGCTCGTTCTCCGGTTCGTCGATGGGCGGTCCTGCTGAAGAACTCGGTCCTAGCAGAAGATTCGGACTGTCGACCGACAAATCGGCGTTGGTCACGGGCATTGCTCCCTTGGGGGTCCGGGGCGGGGGGCCGTACCCAAGTCTACGGGCACATGGCCCCAGTCAACGCATCGTGTGTACGGGAGATTCCCAGCACCTGAACGGGTGCCGGAATACGTACCGGTCACCTGATGGACAACAGCGGTAGCCAGCGGCCCACTTCGGCCGCTCGGCTGCCGGACGCATCGATCGAACCGTCGGCGAGAGCGTCGTCGAAATCGCGGATTCCCGTGACCACCTGCAACCACGTCAACGCATCGGTTTCGACGACGTTGGGCGGAGTTCCCCGAGTGTGGCGTGGCCCCACGATGCACTGCACCGCGACGAACGGCGGCACCCGCACCTCCACCGAGGACCCCGGCGCATTCTGGCCGAGAGTTCTGGCGGTGGTGCGCACCGCTGCGGCGATCTGCGCCCGCGCAGGCTTGTCCGCCTCACCCTTGATCCAGTCCTCGACGGCCAAGACGGCGTCGCGAACCTCGGCGGGGCCGACTTCCTTGTGTGGTGGCACTGCTACCGACTCCTGTCGTCCGCAGCGAGATGCGCCAGCACAGCGCCGCTCGCGTTGAGGAAATAGTGCAGCAGCGCCGGGGCGAGCATACTGCCGCTGCGGGACCGCAGCCACGAGAACACCACGCCTGCCGCGGCTGTCGCGACCACCGTTCCGATCACGGTGTCGCCTGCAGCGCGCGCCGGATTAATGTGCCAGAGCCCGAAGAAGATCGGCGACAGGACGGGCGACGCGGAATCGAGCACACCACGGAAAAGCAGCTCCTCGGTGAGCACCGTCCCCACCGGAATTCGAAACAGCACCCATTCGGCGAGATCGTCCTCGGCAGGCCTGAGGCGTCGACGCAATGTGGGTACGGCAGCAACGACTGCGGACCCGAGGACGGGAAGTGCCGCTGCGGCCGCGCCCCATTTCAGCCCGGCAGCGGCGTTGCGTAGGCCCAGCTGCTCGGCACTTCGTCCCGAGAAAGCAGCGACCCCGGCCGCGAACGACGCATCGACCACCGCCCGGCCGCGGGGATCGAGGCCGAGCGCTGGTAGGAGACAGGTACTCCACGCCGTCGTCGCAAGACCGGTTGTCAGAGCGGTTCTCACTTCTCCGGACCGTCGCGGCCGGCGAACTGTTCCATGACACCGCGAACTCGTTCGGTGTCGCGGTCGGTCCAGCCCTCGGGTGCGGCGACGGCGACCCAGCCGTCGAGCACGAGGGTTCCGTAATTGTGGCCGTGTCCGTCGGGGACGCCCGCGGCGTTGGTCAGGTCGGCAGCCACCTGCCAGAAGGTGACGACCGGGAACCATCGCATACTCGGCAACCGGTCCGGCCCCGGCGGCTCGGACAACCAGTCGGGACGCTCGAAGAGTAGGTCGGGTGACCACCAGACCACCGGATCCGACGCGTGCTGGACGTAGAGGATTCGCGGTGCGTACCACGGTTGATCCTCGGGCGGAATGCCCGACGAGTTGTCGGCGAATCGGACCGTCAGACCCTCCGAGTAGACCGGACGAACCTCGGGACTTCCCGGGTCGCGCCTGCTGACGAACTGACTCCAGATGCGGTTGTTGTTCGGTGGACCCACCCACAGGACGCCGTCGGCGGTGGCCCTGATGTCGGCCAGACCACTGAATGCGCCCTCTCCTGCCTGCGTCCCCAGGCTCTCGCCGTAGACGTAGAACTTGGGCCGGGTGGCCTCCGGTTCCTGCAGCCAGCGGTCGTGCACCTTGTCGATCAGGGCTTTGCCTGCCTGCGCTGCCTTGTCTCCCTCGGCGATGAACGAAATCCAGCTCGGTAGATACGAGTACTGGGATGCGACGGTGGCGACGTCGCCGTCGAACATGAGCTCTTCGGCTTCGATGGCCGTGGGATTGACCCATCCGGTTCCGGTGGTCGGGACGACGACGAGAGCCGAGCGTTGGAATGCGCCGGTGCGTTCGAGTTCGGTGACGACGATGTCCAGTCGCTCGTCCTGGGTCTCTGCAGTTTCCAGGCCCGCGTAGGCCCTGATCGGCTCGAGGCTGGGGCGGCCGGTTGCCCGCTCCATCTCGTCGGCGCTCAGACCGCTGGAGACGAAGTTGCGGCCCTCGAATCCGAGGGTGTCCCACGGTGCCAACGAATCCGGGCTGCCGGATCGCTCGTCGGCGACGGGTTGCTCTGCGCCGTCGCGGGTTTCGTCGTTCTGCAGACTGAACACGGAGTTGGTGACCTCGGAGACCGCGCGCAGCAGCACACCCTGAACCAGCGCGACGACGAGCACGACGAGGACGACGACCCCGAGCGCGTTGGCTACTTCGCGCGGCATCTTGACGATGCGGTTGATCTGGCGGGCGAGCAGGCGAACGAAGTCCCGCAACACGCGCCACACCGAGATGAGCAGTGCCGCAATGGCAAGACTGAGCGCTCCGGTGCGGAAGTACCCGGTGGTGGTGGTGCCCTCCGCGTCCATCAAGGCGGCGAGCTCACGCTGCCATTCCGCCGAAATCGCCAGCATGATCATCGACGCCGCGATCGCTACGACGGGCACAGAGACCTTCAGGGCGAGTTCCACCTTGCGGGGCAACGGCCACCACGATCGTGAGGCCAGCCACCACCGCGTCACCGCCCAGCCGACCGCGACACCGAATGCGTACCCGATGGCCGAGTTGATCCCACCGATGATGCCCTGGAACAGCCATCCGCGAGGGAGCAGAGACGGAGTCAACGACCAGCAGAAGAACAACGCGCTGAACGCGATTCCGGTGAAGTCCAAGCGCAGCAGACCCCAGGCCCACATGACGAAGGGATGCTTCTCCGGTGAGGGGACCGAGAACTCGACCGCCGGCAGGTGGTATCGGTGGTGCTGGTCCTGCTCGAGCGGTGCGTCGGGCTCGAGCAGGCGCTGCCCCGTTGCGTTCTCACCGACGGATGTGTGTCCCCCCACCTCGGTCAGCCGAAGAGTCTGGGAAGGGTGCTCTCGAACGTCTCGCGCAGTTCCGCCATCGGCACGGAGAACTGCCCTTGAATTTCGATCGAATCCGAACCCTCGTCGACGACGCCGACGCGCGCCCATGGCAGGCCGCGGGCGGTGCACATACCGGTGAAGCGAGTTTCTTCGGTGCGCGGCACGGCCACCAACACGCGGCCGGAGGACTCGGAGAACAATGTCACGAACGGATCGGCACCCTCGGGAAGGATGATGCGGCAACCGGTTTCGCCCGCCAGCGCAGCTTCGACGACGGCCTGCGCCAGGCCACCCTCGGACAGGTCGTGCGCCGCCGAGACCAGCCCGTCCCGCGAGGACGAGAGCAAGATGTCTGCCAGCAGTTGTTCGCGGGCGAGATCGACCTTGGGCGGTACACCGCCGAGGTGATCGTGCTCGACCTGCGCCCAGATGGACCCGTCGAACTCGTCGTAGGTGTCGCCGAGCAGGATCAGCGTCTCACCGGGTTCGAGACCGAGGCCGGTGGGGATGCGGCGATGAACGTCGTCGATGACGCCGAGAACGCCCACGACGGGTGTCGGCAAAATGGGTTCGGCGCCGGTCTGGTTGTAGAAGCTGACGTTGCCGCCGGTCACGGGGATGCCGAGGGTGACGCATCCGTCCGCCAGTCCGCGCACGGCCTGCTGGAACTGCCACATGACGCCGGGGTCCTCGGGCGAGCCGAAGTTGAGGCAGTTGGTGACGGCTTTGGGCGTCGAGCCGGTGACGGCGACATTGCGGAACGCCTCGGCCAACGCGAGCTGCGCGCCCCGATACGGGTCGAGTGCGGTGTAGCGACCCGACGCGTCGGTGGCCAAAGCGATTCCGCGACCGGTCTTCTCGTCGATGCGGATCACTCCGGCGTCGGCGTTCTCGGCGAGAACGGTGTTGCCGCGGACGTAGCGGTCGTATTGCTCGGTGATGAATTTGCGGCTGCACAGCTGCGGCGAGCCGATCATCTTCAGCAGAGTCGCCTTCAGCTCGTCCGGGTTTTCCGGACGCTTCAGTGATGCCGTGGTGTTCGCGACCAGATCGTCCTGGGTGGCGGGACGCTGGACGGGACGGTTGTACACCGGCCCCTCGTGCGCGACCGTCTTCGGCGGAACGTCGACGACCGTGTCGCCGTGCCAGGTGATCTGCAGATTGTCGCCGTCGGTGACCTCACCGATGACGGTTGCGAGCACATCCCACTTGCGGCAGACGGCCATGAACGCGTCGACGTTCTCGGGCGTCACCACCGCGCACATGCGCTCCTGGGATTCGCTCGAGAGCACCTCGGCAGGCGTCATGCCGGTGGCACGCATCGGCACCTTCTCGAGCTCGATGTGCATGCCGCCACTGCCCGCAGACGCGAGTTCCGAAGTGGCGCAGGACAACCCGGCACCGCCGAGATCCTGGATGCCGACGACCAGCTTGTTGGAGTAGAGCTCGAGGCAGGCCTCGATGAGCACCTTCTCGGTGAACGGATCGCCCACCTGAACGGCGGGGAGCTTCTTCCTGCCGCCGCCGGTCTCATCACCGTCGAAGGTCTCCGAGGCCAGCACGGAGACGCCGCCGATGCCGTCGAGACCGGTTCGAGCGCCGAACAGAATGATCTTGTTGCCCAGACCCGACGCGAAGGCCAGGTGCATGTCCTCGACCCGCATGAGACCTGCACACAGCGCGTTGAGCAGGGGGTTACCGGCGTAGGAGGCGTCGAACACTGTTTCGCCACCGACGTTCGGCAGGCCGAGGGAGTTTCCGTATCCGCCGACACCCGCGACAATGCCGCTCAGGACACGGCGCGTGTCGGGTGCATCCGCAGCACCGAATCGCAGCTGGTCCATGACGGCGATCGGGCGAGCGCCCATGGCCATGATGTCGCGGACGATGCCGCCGACGCCGGTCGCCGCACCCTGATAGGGCTCGACGTACGACGGGTGATTGTGGCTCTCGACCTTGAACGTGACAGCCCAGCCGTCACCGACGTCGACGACGCCCGCGTTCTCACCGATACCAGCGAGCATCGGCTTGCGCATCTCGTCGGTGGTGGTCTCGCCGAAGTACTTCAGGTGCACCTTCGAGGACTTGTACGAGCAGTGCTCGCTCCACATGACGGAGTACATCGCCAATTCGGCGTCGGTGGGCCGACGGCCGAGGATTTCCTTGATGCGGACGTATTCGTCGTCCTTGAGTCCGAGTTCTTTGTACGGCTGCGCAACGTCGGGGGTGGCGACGGCGTTGGACACGGTGTCTGTGGGTACAGAGCTAGCGGACACGAGGAATAGGTCCCTTCGATGGTGCGAAATGCCAGGGCGAGTCTATCGGGACCCACGGACATGTACGGCATCGGTCGTGCGGGGTCCTCGCTTCGGTCGTGCGAACATCACCTGATGGACATCGCACTGACCGAGGACGATCTGGACGAAACGGGCGTCATCGACCCGTCGATGGTGGCCAAGGGAGTCGACGTCCCGCCGAAAGCCGTCGTCTGCTTCTTCGCCGAGGTCATCGAGAGCATCTGCGCGAAAGGCGATGCCAGAGTCGTCTCGGTGATGCGCTCCGAGCACGGCGAACACCCCGTCTACGAGATCGAGCGGAACGGGGAGAAGCTCGCCGTCTTCCATCCGGGTGTCGGCGCTCCGCTGGCTGCGCTGTTCCTCGAAGAAGCCATCGCCATGGGATGCACGCAGTTCGTGGCCGTCGGCGGCGCGGGAGCATTGTCGGACGACCTGGGTATGGGACACGTCATGGTCGTCGACAGCGCCGTCCGCGACGAGGGCACCTCGTTCCACTACCTACCGCCGGGCCGAGTGGTCGACGCCGATCCGGCAGGTGTGGCCGTGCTGCAGTCGGTGCTCACCGACGCCGGAGTGGACTTCGTCACCGGTCGCTCCTGGACGACTGATGCGCTCTACCGCGAGACCCGTGGCCGCGTTTCCCGCCGCGTCGAAGAAGGCTGCCGAACGGTCGACATGGAAGCCTCTGCCTTCTGCGCCGTGGCCCGATTCCGCGGAGTGCGATTCGCGCAACTGCTGTACGCCGGCGACTCCCTGGCCGCCGACTGGGACCACCGCGGCTGGACCAAGGCAACGACGGTGCGCGAGCAATTGTTCTGGCTCGCAGCCGACGCATGCCTGCAATTGAGCCCGGTCTAGTTCTTCGGGGGGTCGGGTCGCTCGCTCACCCCTGCCCCCCGCAAACGCGCGCGCGTTTGCCAGACGCGCGCGGACTGGTGCCCCGACTCGGCACGAATCCGCGCGCACATGACGAATGCGCGCGCGTTTGCGGCTGCCCACCGGTTCATCTCGCGCGCCGTGGCCCCAGGTTCACCTCGATTCGACGTTCACCCCCGAACCTCGCAAACGCGCGCGCGTTTGCCATACGCGCGCGGAATAGACCCCGAACGGGTCACCAGTCCGCGCGCACCTGACGAATGCGCGCGCGTTTGCCGGTCGCCGATCGAGCTCAGGCAGGGGCGAGGAATGCCGCGAGCGCGTCGGCGTAGGCCTTCACGTCCGCGGCTCCCATCAGCTCTCGCGAGGAGTGCATGGCCAGCTGGGCTGCGCCGACGTCCACCGTCGACAGGCCGGTGCGCGACGCGGTGATGGGTCCGATGGTCGATCCGCACGGCAGATCGGCGCGATGCACGTAGCGCTGCAAGGGGACTCCGGCCTGATCGCAGGCGAGCGCGAAGGCACCCGCACCCGCGGAATCCGTTGCGTAACGCAGGTTCTGGTTGACCTTGAGCACCGGTCCCCCGCCGAGTTCGATGCGGTGCGCGGGCTCGTGTCGATCCGGGTAGTTGGGATGCGTCGCGTGCGCCATATCGCCTGAGGCACAGACAGATCCGGCCATCGTACGCAGGAACTCCTCACGGCCGCCGCCTCGTCCGAGCACGATGCGCTCGAGTACGGTGTTGAGCAGATCCGAGAACGCACCGCGGTCGGACATGCTGCCGACCTCTTCGTGATCGAACAGCGCCAGCACCGGAGTGACGCCGGTCGGATTGTCCACTGCGGCAAGCAAAGCCTGAGTTCCGGCGTAGCAGGTACCTTGATTGTCCAGACGCGGCGCGCTGACCAGCTCGGACTCCACACCGACGACGGCGCTGGGTGCCAGGTCGTGCGTCATCAGTTCCCAGCCGAGAACCGAATGCGGGTCGACGCCTTCTCGTTCGGCAACGTATGCGATGAAAGACTGCGGTGAATTGCCCACGCCCCAAATGGCATTGACGTGTCGCTGCGGATCGAGGGTGACGCCCTTGCGATCCTCGGAGAGGTGGATCGCCAGCTGCGGAACTCGCAGAATGGGCTCGTCCACCTTCACCAGCACCTCGCGTACCGTGCTGCCGTCGCGCACGCTCAGCCGGCCGGAGATGCCCAGATCGCGATCGAGCCACGAGTTCAGCCAGGCACCGCCGTACGGTTCGAGACCCACCATCTGCCAGCCCGCCGATTCGAGATCGGGATGCTGCTTCACGCGGAGGTTCGGGCTGTCGGTGTGTCCACCGACGATACGGAAGGGGCCGTCACTCTCGGTGCTCCACGCGACGAGTGATCCGCCGCGGATCAGGTAGTAGCGGCCCGCTTCCGTCGGCCAGGCGGCGGTTTCGTCGAGACGCACGAAACCGGCTTCCTCGAGTTGCACCGACACCGTCCGGCACACGTGGAACGGGGACGGCGAGACGTCGACGAAGTTGCAGAGACCGGTTGCAGAAGCGTTGGACGGCATGGGAACCATTGTGGCAGCCCCTGCGTCGAACGCACCGAGAGCACACACCGACCCGAGCGAACTTCATGACATTTCAGTCGTCGCTACGCCAACGAGCAGGTCACGCAACCACACTGGCAATCATCCGAATGAAGGTGATCGAGGCGTTGCGGGCATCCCCTGCTCAGTGCGACCCGGACACGCAGAACGAGTTGCCGTCGGGATCGGTCAGGGTCACCCAGCGGAAATCGCCCATGGTGTGTTGCGCGACTTGGGTCGCACCGGCCTCGATCAGACGAGCGACCTCACCGTCGAGATTCTCGGTGGTCATGTCGAGGTGGACGCGATTCTTGCCGGGCGTCGGGTCGTCGATTTTCTGAAAGGCCATTCGATACGGCGCGGCGGCGAGTTCGATGACGTAGAACCAGCCGTCGTTCTCCTCCACGATCGTCCCGTCAGCCTGCGCCGCCCACCAGCGAGCGAGCGGCCCCGGATCGGTGCTGTCGAATGTGATCATGCCCAAGGTCAGTGTCATGACGGCACAGTAACCGCGACCACCGACAGGTTTCGGTCAGGCGTTGACGATTGCGTCCAGTGCCGAATAGAAGATGCCCAAGCCGTCGTCGCTCGGTCCGGTCAGCGGCTCGGTGGCGTGTTCGGGGTGCGGCATCAGACCGACGACCCGACCGTTCGCCGAGGAGATGCCGGCGATCCCGCGCTGCGATCCGTTCGGGTTGGTTCCGCTGTAGCGGAACACCACGCGGCCTTCGCCTTCGAGTTCGTCGAGCACGTTCTCCGAAGCCTGGAACCGGCCCTCGGCGTTCTTGACCGGGATCAGGATCTCGGCACCGGTTTCGTATCGCGACGACCATGCGGTGTCGGAATTCTCCACCTTCAGCCACTGGTCGCGGCAGACGAAGTGCAGACCCTCGTTGCGGGTCAACGCGCCGGGCAACAGGCCCACCTCGCAGAGCACCTGGAAGCCGTTGCAAATACCCAGGATCGGCATGCCACCTTCGGCGGCCTTCACCACGGACTCCATCACGGGGGCGAATCGCGCGATAGCGCCGGCCCGGAGGTAGTCGCCGTACGAGAATCCGCCGGGAACGACGATGGCGTCGACGTTCTTCAGATCGGCGTCGGCATGCCACAGGCTGACGGCCTCGCCACCGGCGAGGGTGACGGCGCGGGAAGCGTCGACGTCGTCGAGAGTTCCGGGGAAGGTGATGACCCCTACGCGTGCAATCATGAGATACGGGTCACTTTCCAGTCCTCGATCACCGTGTTGGCGAGCAGGGATTCTGCGATCTTCTCCAGCTCTGCGTCGTCGACAGAGTCGTCGACCTCGAGCTCGAAACGCTTGCCCTGGCGGACGTCGGACACGCCGGAGATGCCCAGACGGCCGAGCGCTCCTGCGATCGCCTGACCCTGCGGATCGAGAATCTCGGCCTTGGGCATGACATCGACAACGACTCGGGCCACGAAAGCGCTCCTTGAAATACGTACAGCAAGACTGTTACCGGCAGGTGGGAGTCTACGCAGCCCTGGCGGGAGGCGCGAAACCGCGCTTACTGTGGAGTCCATGCGGCTGACTCACTTCGGACATTCCTGCGTTCTCGTCGAACTCAACGGCACCACCGTGTTGTTCGATCCCGGCACGTTCTCCCACGGGTTCGAGGGGATCACCGGACTCGACGCCATCCTCGTCACTCATCAGCACCCCGATCACGTTGATCTGCAACGACTTCCCGCTCTCGTCGAGGCGAATCCGCGAGCGGCACTGCACGCCGATCCGATGACCGCGGGCCAACTCGGCGGCCAGTGGACGGCGGCTCCGGCGGGTAAGGCCTTCGCCGTCGGCGGCATCACGGTCACCGGAGTGGGCGGCACCCATGCCGTCATCCATCCCGAATTGCCGGAGATCGACAACACCGGCTACCTGCTCGGCACTCCGGAGAATCCAGGCCAGCTGTTTCACCCCGGCGACTCGCTGTTCGTCCCAGAACAGCAGGTCGAGGTGCTTGCGCTTCCCGCGGCCGCGCCGTGGTCGAAACTGTCCGAAACCGTCGAATTCTTGCGCGCAGTGGCCCCGAGGATGGCATTCCCCATCCATCAGGCCGTCGTCGCGGAACAGGCCAGGGGCATCTACTACGGCCGCTTCAAAGACATGTCCGACGCCGAAATCCGTGAGCTTCCCGAGGAATCGTCCGTCTCGATCTAGCGTGCCGTATCGAGCGCCGGCGCCTGACGGGCGTCGTACATCTCCCGCGCACGATCGACTTCGTGCACGTGAGCCTCGGCCCACAATCGCAGCACGTTCAGAGGGTCTCGCAGGGTACGTCCCAGCTCGGTGAGCTCGTATTCCACCCGAGGTGGGATCTCGTCGTGGACGTGCCTGGCGACGATTCCGTCACGTTCGAGGTCGCGAAGGGTCTCGGACAGGACCTTGCCGCTGATGCCGCCCACTTCCGACTGCAACTTGCCGAAGCGTAAACGACCGTCTCCCAGCGCAATCACGATCATGGCCGTCCACTTGTTCGCGATTCGCGCCAGCGACTTGCGCGACGGGCACGATTCGATCATGACGTTCCACACCGGTGAAGTCATCGTTCCCCCAGCTCAGCGACAGTTACGTTGAGGTAACAGGTTATCGGGTGCCACTGTCGCCACGTTGATGTTCCCGGCACAGGAGATGACCGACGATGACGAATACCACCCCACTGGATGTAGCCACCCGATACTTCGATGCCCTCGGACGTGGTGATGTACCGACGATGATGGGCATGCTCGACGCCGAGGTGACGTGGTACCAGCCGGGACGCAATCAGTTCTCCGGAACCCATCGAGGTGTCGACGGTGTCGGCCGCCTCCTGGGCGCGATGATGACGGTCAGCGAAGGAACCTTCGGTCTGACCGTGGAGGGCCCGATGATGGTCAACGGAGACCAGGTCGCCGTACCGGTGCGTTTCGCCGGTCGCCGAGACGACGCGACGATGGACATGTCCGGCATCGACCTGCTCAGCATCGTCGAAGGGAAAATTGTTGCTGTACAACTGTTTTCCGCCGACGGTGACGCCGAGGACGTGTTCTGGGGCCCGTCCGAGGATTCTCGCTAGCCCGTGACCTCGGGAGGCAGGGTGCCGATCATGGTCACCTGTGTGCCGTCCCACCGGTAGTCGATGACAACCGGACCGCCGGTGGGGTCGGCGAAGGCATCGTCCCCCACCGGCCAGCGGTACTCGACGGTGACGGTGTCGGCAGTCTGTCCCACCACCGAGGTGAACGCGGTGGGTTCGAGAGTCGCGGTGCCGAGGTAGTCGTAGTTGTGACCTGCGAAGAAGAGGATGTGGGTCGGTGACGACGCAGTGCCCCCGGTGTCGGCTCGTACCCAGGTGAACGGTGCACAATCGTCACCGATCTCGGTAGCGATCCACGGCTCGCCG
Organism: Rhodococcus sp. 077-4; assembly: GCF_047782425.1. Taxonomy (NCBI): domain Bacteria; kingdom Bacillati; phylum Actinomycetota; class Actinomycetes; order Mycobacteriales; family Nocardiaceae; genus Rhodococcus; species Rhodococcus sp. 077-4. The sequence goes on from NZ_JAJPWC010000003.1 coordinate 241,193, forward strand.
GGGAAGTACTCCGGCAGCGACGCGACCGCATCGACCACCCTCGTGGAGTCCAGCCCCAGACAGATGGGGTACTCCGAACCAGGCGCATGTTGCTCACCCGCGTCGGGAATGGAGTTGTTCTCGGGAAGCTCCTCGGTGTTCCAGTCGATCGGGCCGTTGGGCTCTGTGGCCTCTGCGTCGACGGTGGGTCGAGCAGCATTCTGTGGCGGTGCTGCCTCGGCCTGGGCGTTCGTGGTGGGCGCAGCAGTGGGCGTGGTTGCCGTCGCTGCGACCGGTTCGTCCGAGTTGCCGCACGCAACGAGGCTGAGCACAGTGATGGTGACGAGAACGAGTCGCTTCATAAGACCACCTGGTTCGATTTGCAGGACGCCAGGTATGTCCGCTCGCAAACATGTTCCGTTACATCACATTTCGATCAAGGGGCCGTTACCTCTGCCGGAACAGGCAATTTTTGCTCCACTGCCCGCCTGCTTCGCGATACCTCAGCGGATGTCGCTGCAAAATGGAGCGCCCGTTGCAACCGTCAGTCGAGCCGAACCAGTTCACGTAGTGCCGACTCGTCCACCGCGTCCAGCCCATCGAGGAACGCAACGGCGAAGGACCCTGGCCGCGACGTCGACCGGGCGGCAATCTCCGACGCGACCGCAACGTGGGCGTGCGCGGCAACGGCACCGACCAGAGCATTCGGAGCGACGGAGCAGTACGCCGCCGTCAGCGCACCCAACGCACACCCGGTAGCCGTAACTCGTTGCAGCAGTGCGCTTCCACCACCGACCTTGATCATGCCGTCCGGGCCGAGAATATGGTCGGTCTCCCCCGACGCGGCCACGATCTCGGCTCGGTCCAGCAACGAACGCGCCGCATCGACCGAATCCGCCGCTTGCGCAGACGAATCGACCCCTCGTGAACCACCTTCGGCGCCCGCCAGTCCCATGACCTCGGACGCGTTCGCGCGAATGACACTGGGGCGGTTGGCAAGTAGCTCGACGGCCACCTGAGTGCGCCACGGTAGCCCGCCCGCTCCCACGGGATCGAGTACCCAGGGCTTGCCCGCGGCTCTCGCGGCCGCCGACGCCAAGCGAGCACTTTCCACCTGCGCGGCCGTCGGGGTTCCGAGATTGACCAGGACCGCGTCGGCGATCTCGGCGAAGCCCGCCGCCTCCTCCGGATTGTCCACCATCGCCGGAGCCGCCCCGGCAGCGAGCAAGGCATTGGCGACGAACTGCACCGACACGGTGTTCGTCAGACACTGGACCAGCGGATGGCCATCGCGCAGAAGACGATGTGCGGCAACAATGTCGTCCAGGGTCACACTCGAAGCGCTCATCGGACCGAGTCTACGACCGCCCTCACCCCGTTCGCGTCAATGGACCACTGCACACGTCTGAACGCTGCAATGCGCCATTCACGCAGCTACGGGACGTGCGTGAATGGCGCATTGCATACGTCTGGGCCGTGCAAGGGTCCATTGACGCGAGAGCGAGCGAAGCGAGCGGACTGCTACGCCACGCGAGCTTTGGTTCGCGGGATCCATTCGTACACGCCGGCCTCGGCTCCGTGGTGCAGGGAGAGGTCGATGGCGTCCAGGATGGCCTGACGCGGTCCTGGCCGTCCGAGTTGCTTGGCGCTGATGGCCAGGCGTACCACTCCCTCGCGTCGGGCGGTGCGTCCTGCGCCGAGTACCAGGGCCTTGAACCACCAGGGTTCGGCTTTGAATCCTTCGCCGATTCCCCACACTCGGGAGCGGATGACGCCGTCGCGGTCGAGGTCGTGAATGCCGTTGAGAGCGGCCAGCATTCGGAATCCGGCGTCGGGCAGGGCTTCGACGGCACCGGGTGAAGCGATCCAGCGCGGAGCGGCGAACACTCGGGTGCGCAGGCCGGTCTGTTCCATGACGCGATCGGCCGCCATCAATCGCAGTCGGGCCTCGTGACGCGGCAGTGCGGCAAATTCGGAGCGTCGACGCTTGGTCGCGGCCTGGTCGTAGCCGTGCAGAACGATGGCATCGCCGCCGTCACGTCGTGCCCGCAGCCATTCCTGGGTTGGGATGTCCGCGGCGAGCCGGTACTTGTCTTTCAGTCGCGGTGCGACGAGCAACGACAGTGGAACGCCTCGCCCGTCGAGGATTCGCGCGAATTCGGCGGCATGTTCGTAGGTGTCGTTCTTGATACCGCTCACCGACACGATCAGGCGTCCAGACATGACTCGAGCCTCGCACACCAGCGTGAACGAGGCTCGAAGTCGATGCAGACAGAAGCTAAACGGCGATCGTTTCCTTCGGCAGGATCTTGTCGATCGCAGCGAGTACTTCCGGTGCGTCCGGCTCGGTGCGCGGGCGGAAGCGGTTGGTGACGACGCCCTCCGGTGAGATCAGGAACTTCTCGAAGTTCCACTGAACGTCTCCGGCCTTGCCGTCGGCGTCCTCGGCCTTGGTGAGCTCGGCGTACAGCGGGTGCCGGTTGTCACCGTTGACGTCGACCTTCTCGGTCATCGCAAAGGTGATGCCGTAGGTGGTGGAGCAGAATGTCTCGATCTCTTCGGCGGTGCCGGGTTCCTGGCCACCGAACTGGTTGCAGGGCACTCCGACGACCGACAGTCCCCGTGACGAGTACTCGTTGGCGAGCTTCTCTAGCTTTTCGTACTGCGGGGTCAGTCCGCATTTGGAGGCGACATTGACCACGAGGACGGCTCTTCCGGCGTACTCGTCGAGCGAGGTGGGCGCACCGCCCAGCGTGTTGATGCCGATGTTCTGCACTTCAGTCATGACCCGAACTTACCTGTGAGTACCCGGAGAACGAGAACCGACGTGGAAAACAAGAACGACCCCGCTGGTGGCGGGGTCGTTCTCGATTTTCTTCCGAACCGGGCGACGGGGGGATGCGCGTCGCCCGGCAGGTCTTACGCCTTGGCGGCGTGCTTTTCGATGATGACCTGCTTGTCGGCGGGTGCGTCGTCTTCGGGGTAATGGTCGTCGACCATGGTCTCCTCGTCGAACGGCAGGTTACCGTCGAGCACCGTGTTGACTCGTTCCTTGTCCAGCGTCTTGGTCCAGGTACCGACCAGCAGGGTGGCAACGGCGTTACCCGAGAAGTTCGTGACTGCGCGGGCTTCGGACATGAAGCGATCGATTCCGACGATGATCGGGACGCCGTCCAGGAGCTGGGGAGCGTGACTTTCCAGGCCGCCGGCCAGCGTGGCGAGGCCTGCACCGGATACGCCGGCTGCGCCCTTGGAAGCGATGATCATGAACAGCAGCAGCGAGAACTGCTCGGGGATCGACAGCGGCAGGTTCATGGCGTCGGCGATGAAGATCGAGGCCATCGTCAGGTAGATCGCGGTGCCGTCGAGGTTGAAGGAGTAGCCGGTGGGGACGACGATTCCGACGGTGGTGCGCTCGACTCCGACGTGCTCCATCTTGGCGATCAGACGCGGTAGGGCCGACTCGGAGGACGACGTGGCGACGATCAGCAGGTACTCCCGGGCCAAGTACTTGACCAGCTTGAAGATCGAGAACCCGGAGACGAACTTCAGGATCAGTCCAAGGAAGAAGAAGACGAAGATGAAGCAGGTGACGTAGAAGGCCAGCATCAGAGTGCCGAGCTGGACGACGGCGTCGAATCCGGTCTTGCCGACGACACCGGCGATGGCACCGAAGGCACCGATCGGGGCGAGCCACAGGATCATGGTCAAGATTCGGAAGACGAGCTTCTGTACCGCACCGATGCCCTTGAGGATTCCTTCGCCGCTCTTGCCCATGGCCTGCAGCGCGAAGCCGACGAGGATGGCGACGAACAACGTCTGCAGTACCGAGCCTTCGGTGAGCGAGGACAACAGCGACGTCGGAATGATGCCGGCGATGAAGTCCATCGTGCCGCCCGCGGCTTCGGCGGTCTTGACGAGGTCATCGGCTCCGCCGCTGGGTGGAATGTCCAGACCGTCACCGGGCTGGATCAAGTTGCCGACGACCATGCCGATACCGAGCGCGATGGTCGACATACTGAGGAAGTAAGCCAGGGCGAGACCGCCGACTCGACCGACACTGGCGGCTGCACGAACCGACCCGATGCCGAGCACAATGGTGCAGAAGATGACCGGGCTGATCATCATCTTGATCAAGCTGACGAACAGGGTGCCGAGCACGGCCAGCGATACGCCGAAGTCCTTCCACATCAATCCGACGATGACGCCGGCGATGACGGCGATGATCACGGCAATGTAGAGCCAGTGCGTCTTGTCGCGCTTCTTCTTGGGCTCGGTGGGCGGGTTGTCGAACCGCTCAGCATCGGTGCTGATAGTCATGAAGGTTCCTTCTTGTTTCTGGTGAAGCGCGAGTGTGGACTGCTGACTTCTGGAGTGGAGTGAGGTGGATCACCCCTGCTGAGAGATGATGTTGCTGGACGTGGTGACTGGAGTCACCTATACGTTCATTTCGTTCACACCGAATGTTCTTGCGCGAAAGGAATGCGTTGTCCTCCAAGCGTCCGCTGAGCGTCGCCGGCCAGGTGCTCGTGCTTCAGCTCGTCGTCATGGCCGTCATCGTGTTCGCCGGCGGGATCCTGACGGTGCTCAACGAACGGTCCAACAGCGACGACGCGACCCGACGCGAAGTCACGGCGATCGCCGTCAGCATCGCCAACGAACCGTCGACGCCTCTTGCGATCGAATCCGACGACCCGACGTCACGATTGCAGCCGGAAACCGAGAAGATTCGTCAGGTCACCGGCGTCGACTTCATCGTCGTCATGGCACCGGATCGCACCCGCTTCACTCACACCACCGTCGACCTGATCGGTAAACCGTTCAGCGGCAACATCGATCGTGCGCTGCAGGGCGAAACGTTCACCGAGACGTACGTGGGTTCACTCGGGCCGTCGATCCGCGCGGTCACTCCGGTCACCGACTCGTCCGGCGAGATCGTCGGTCTCGTCTCGGCGGGAGTCACCAGGGCCAAGATCAGCGACCAGTTCCTGCAGGGCCTCCCGCTGATCATCGGAGTCGTGCTCGCTGCCTTCGTCGTCGCCGCAGCGGGATCGACGTTGCTCAGCCGCCGACTCCGGCGTCAGACACTCGGAATGGCACCTGCGGAACTGCGCACCATGTACGAGCATCACGACGCCGTGCTGCACTCGATCGGTGAGGGACTGTTGGTGTTCGGCCGCGGGGACGAGGCGGAGCTGGTCAACGACGAGGCTCGACGCCTGCTCGATCTGCCGGAAGGGCCGGTCCTGCTCACCTCGTTGCCGGAGTCGATGCAGCAGATGGACACCGGCATCGTGCGCGGTGAGTTGCATCTGACGAAGGACCGCGTGCTCGTCGTCAATCAGGATCCGGTGATGTGGGAGGGCAAGCGCCTGGGCAATGTGCTGACGATTCGCGATCAGACCGAATTACGTTCACTGATGGGTGAATTGGACTCTGTGCGAAGTTTCGCGGAATCGCTGCGATCACAGGCTCACGAGTCGGCGAACAGGCTGCACACCGTCATCACGATGGTCGAGCTCGGGCGGCCGGAGGAAGCCGTCGAGTTCGCGACGGCCGATCTCGAGCTCTCGCAAACTCTCATCGACCGTCTGATGAACGCGGTGGGTGAACCTGCGCTCGCTGCACTGCTACTCGGCAAGGTCAGCCAGGCTGCCGAGCAGGGTGTGGAGCTGACCATCACCGACGACACGGCGATGGAACACGAGGGTGTGCTCACTGCACGTGAATTGGTCACGCTGGTGGGCAATCTGATAGACAATGCCATCGATGCCTCGAAAGAATCCGACCAGCCGTGGGTCGAAGTGACGGTCCGCGACGCCGATGGTGAGCTCGTCGTACGGGTGGCCGACAGCGGTCCCGGGATGCCGCCGGAGACGCTCAAAGCTGCTCTGCGGCGCGGCTACTCGACCAAGTCCGGATCACGTGGCCTCGGTTTGGCCCTGGTAACTCAAGTGATCGGACGCCATCGCGGCACCTTGACCTCCGAAGTGACGTACGGTTCGGTCCTGATTGCCACCATTCCGGGATCGCCGTCGTGATCCGGGTGTTGATCGTCGACGACGAACCCTTGATCGCCGAGGCGCACAAGACCTACGTCGAGCGCACCCCTGGCTTCGAGGTGGCAGGCGTCGCACACACCGGTGCTGCGGCCATGCGGTTCGCCAGCACCGAGGCCGTCGATCTGGTGTTGCTGGACATCGGCCTACCCGACGCGAGCGGCATCGACGTCGCGGCTGCGCTCGGCGGTCTGCGGCCGAGCCCCGACGTCATCGCTATCACCTCCGAACGAGACCTGTCGGTGGTGCGTTCGGCAGTCGCGCACGGCATCGTGCTGTATCTGCTCAAGCCCTTCACGTTCGCCGCGTTCCGCGACAAGCTCGAGCGCTATCGCGAATTCCACGATGCGCTACCCGCCGGGGAGAACGCGTCGAGTCAGCGCGACATCGACCGCGCCATGGCGCATCTGCGCACGGCCGACGAACGCGTGTCCACCCCCAAAGGCATTGCCCCGCAGACAATGGACGGCATCACCGCCAGCGTCAAGGAAGCGGCCGACGGACTCAATGCATCCGAGGCCGCCAAGGTCGTGGGAGTGTCCCGCGTGACGGCGTGGCGTTATCTCGAACGCCTCGCCGACGACGGCCTGGTCACCCGGCACACCGAATACGGTAAGGCCGGGCGACCGCAGGTTCGTTACATGTGGCGCTGACGCTCCAGTGGTGCGGATAAGTGCCCCTCGGGCGCGCCAGGAGTGAAGCCTGCGGAACGACCCGGGGGGTCAGTCACTCCACTGCGGCGCCAGCCGCTCTCACGATCCACGCGTATTCGAAGGCCGCTTCTTTCCATTTCTCGTAGCGACCGCTCACCCCGCCGTGTCCGGCGCTCATTTCTGTCTTGAGCAGCAGATTCGAGTCACCGGTCTTGGTTGCGCGCAGGGCCGCAACCCATTTGGCGGGCTCGACGTACAACACTCGGGTGTCGTTGATCGACGTGATCGCCAGGATCGACGGGTAGTCCTTGGCCTCGACGTTCTCGTAGGGGCTGTACGACTTCATGTACTCGTACACTTCCTTGTCCGCCAACGGGTTTCCCCACTCGTCCCATTCGATGACCGTGAGTGGAAGCGACGGGTCGAGGATGGAGGTGAGCGGATCGACGAAGGGCACGTTTGCCAGGATCCCGTTGAACAGCTCCGGCGCGAGGTTCGCCACCGCGCCCATCAGCAGTCCGCCCGCACTGCCGCCGTCGGCGACCAGATGCTTCGGTGAGGTGCGTCCGGTGTCGATGAGATGCTGCGCCGCAGCGATGAAGTCGGTGAACGTGTTCTTCTTCTTCAGCGTCTTGCCGTTGTCGTACCAGTGCCGACCCATCTCACCGCCACCGCGAACGTGTGCGACGACGAAGACGATGCCGCGGTCGAGCAACGACAGCCTCGCAACGGAGAACGACGGGTCCATCGAGGCCTCGTACGATCCGTAGCCGTAGAGGAGCGTCGGCGCGGGGCCCTCGGGCACGTCCTTGCGTCGGATGACCGACAGCGGAACCTGCGTCCCGTCCGGTGCGGTGGCCCATTCGCGATGCTGCACGTAGTCACCGGCGTCGAACTCACCCAGAACGGGCTGCGATTTGCGGAGCAGCAGTTCGCCGCTGGCGACGTCGAGGTCGTAGACCTGCCCGGGGGTGATGAACGAGGTGTACACCATCCGCAGCAGGGGCTGATCCCACTCGGGGTTCGAGCCCGCGCCGACGGAGTAGAGCTCCTCGTCGAATTCGAGCTCGCGGTACTCGCCGTATCCCTCGTCGGTCAGCGGCCAGATCGCCATGCGGGTCAACGCTTCTCGCCGGTAGGTAAAGATCAAGTGGCCGGCGAAGGCATCGATGTCCTCGACGCGAACGTCGTCGCGATGTGGAACCAGAATGCGCTGATCGAGCGGGTTCGAGACCGGGGCCTCGGCGAGCAGGAAGTTCTCGGCCTTCTCCCCCTCGGTGCCCCAGCCGTTCACCGAGCCGTTGTGGGTGATGAGGAATCGATCCTCACCGGCCACGACGGCATGTTCGATGCTGTATTCGACGCCGTCCGTGCGTGGGAGCACGACGCGGAACTCACCCTCGGGATCGGTGGATTCCAGGACCAGGCACTCGGAGGTGATCTTGGAGCCGACCCAGATCATCAGGTACTTCTCGCTGCGAGTGGAACCGAATCCGACCCAGTAGCTTTCGTCTGGCTCGTGGAAGACCTTGACGTCCTCGGCTTTTCCGAGGGTGTGTCGCCAGACGGTGTCGGGACGCCAGGATTCGTCGACCGTCAGGTAGAAAACGTGGGTGGCGTCGGCGGTCCAGGTGGCTCCGGGGGCGACGTTCTCGATGGTGTCGGCGAGCAACTCGCCGGTGTCGAGGTTCCTGAAGCGCAGTGTGTAGCGCTCGTCGCCCTCGGTGTCGGTGGAGTAGGCCAACAGCGTTCCGTCGAGGCTGATCGAGAACGCTCCGAGGGAGAAGAAGTCGTGACCCTCGGCTTCGACATTTGCGTCGAGCAGGATCTGCTCGCCTGGTACGTCCACGTCGGAAGAGAGCGTGGGAGGAGTCCAGTCGTCGGGAGAGTCGACGGGGCAACGGCATTGGAGGCCGTACGACTTACCCTCGACGGTGCGCGAGTAGTACCACCATTGGCCCATGCGCGTCGGCACGGACAGATCGGTCTCCTGGGTGCGCGACTTGATCTCGTCGAAGATCTTGCCGCGCAACGACTCGAGGCCTGCCGTCTGTTGCTCGGTGTACGCGTTCTCGGATTCGAGGTAGGCGATCACCTCGGGATCTTCCTTGGCGCGCAACCATTCGTAGTTGTCGATGAAGGTGTCGCCGTGGTGGGTGCGCTCGTGCGGCACCTTCTTGGCTACGGGTGGGGTGATCGTCATGGTGTGACCCAATCGTCGAAGTTCAGGCCCGAGATACGCTCGTAGGCCTCGATGTAGCGGCTGCGGGTGGCGGCGACGATGTCGTCGGGCAACGGTGGCGGCGGGGTGTCGGAACTACGGTCCCAGCCCGATTCGCCGGTCAACCAGTCACGAACGAACTGCTTGTCGAAGCTGGGCTGGACGCGACCTTCCTGATACGAATCGGCCGGCCAGTACCGTGAGGAATCGGGGGTGAGAACCTCGTCGGCGAGGACGAGGTTGCCGTCGGCGTCGGTTCCGAACTCAAACTTCGTGTCCGCGAGAATGATTCCGCGCTCGAGCGCGAAGTTGGCTGCGCGTGAGTAGATCTCGATGGTGTCTTCACGCAACTTGAACGCGAGCTCGGCACCGACCAGCTCGACGGCCCGGTCGAAGGTGATGTTCTCGTCGTGGTCGCCGAGTTCGGCCTTGGATGCGGGCGTGAAGATGACCTCGTCGAGCTTGCTGGATTCGATCAATCCGGGCGGCAACTGGACTCCGCAGACGGCTCCGGTCGCGTTGTAGTCCGCCAACCCGGATCCGGTGAGGTAGCCGCGCGCGACGCATTCGATCGGCACCATGTTCAGTTTCTCCACCACCAGGGCGCGGCCGAGCAGTTCGGCGGGGATACGTTCGTCGAGGGGGTCGCCGGCCAGATGGTTGACGCCGCCGAGCTCTTCGAAGAAGAACACACTCATTGCCGTCAACACACGTCCCTTGTCCGGGATCGGGGTGTCGAGAATGTGGTCGTACGCCGAGATTCGGTCGCTCGCGACGAGCAGCAGATGCGCGTCGTCGATGGTGTAGAGATCGCGGACCTTGCCGCCGGCCAGATGCTCGTAGCTACTCAGTGATGGTCGCACGGTGTTCAACACTATCTGGGCCGGTGGCGGTGGGGGTGCCGGTAGGCATCAGACTGGTAGCCGTGGCAACGAAAAACACGACGTCGGATGTCGGATTCCGCTCCGAACGCGGACCGATCCTGGTCGCGCTGATGCTCAGCACGTCTCTGGTCGCGCTCGACTCGACCATCATCGCCACGGCGGTCCTGTCCATCGTCGACGACCTGGGCGGGTTCACCCAGTTCCCGTGGCTGTTCTCCATCTACCTTCTGGCCCAGGCTGTATCGGTTCCGCTGTACGGAAAACTGGCCGACCTGTTCGGCCGCAAGAAGATCATGCTGTTCGGTATAGCGGTGTTTCTGCTCGGCTCGATCCTGTGCGGCCTGGCCTGGAGCATGCCCGCTCTGATCGCATTCCGGGCGGTCCAGGGTCTCGGCGCGGGTGCCGTGCAACCGATGGCCGTCACCATCGCCGGAGATATCTACACCCTGGCCGAGCGCGCCAAGGTGCAGGGCTACCTCGCCAGCGTGTGGGCGATGTCCTCGGTGATCGGCCCGGCGCTCGGCGGCATCTTCTCCGAGTTCCTGACGTGGCGCTGGATTTTCTTCGTCAACATCCCGCTGTGCGCGCTGGCCGCGGTGATGTTGTGGCGCAAGTTCGACGAGGGAGCCGTGGAGCGCACCAAGCCCAAGATCGACTACCTCGGTGCCGCGCTGTTGACGGTCGGCGCGGCCATGGTGCTGCTCGGTCTGCTCGAGGGCGGACAGTCCTGGGCATGGAACTCCCCAGTCAGCATCGCCATCTTCGCCGCCGGCATCTCGATGCTCGCCGCCTTCGCAGTCGTTCAGACCAAGGTCGAGGAGCCGATCCTGCCGCTGTGGGTGTTCACGCGTCGGGTCCTGGTGGTCAGCAGCCTCATCTCGCTGCTCGTCGGTGCGTTGATCCTCGGCCTGACGTCCTACGTGCCGACATTCGTGCAGGGCGTGCTCGGCACCGGTGCCATCGTCGCCGGGTTCGCGCTGTCCACTCTCACGCTCGGATGGCCCATCGCGGCGTCTCTCTCCGGGCGGGTGTATCTGCGATTCGGATTCCGCACCACGGCCCTCATCGGTGCATCCATCGCGGTGGTGGGCGCGGCGTTCGCCACCGGTCTGGGTGCGGGCTCGCACGTGTGGCAGGTGGGCGCGGTGTGCTTCGTGATCGGCCTCGGTATGGGCCTGATCGCCAGCCCCACCCTCATCGCCGCCCAGTCGAGCGTCGACTGGGCCGAGCGCGGCGTCGCCACCTCCACCAACATGTTCGCCCGCTCCATCGGCAGCGCCGTCGGGGTCGCGGTGTTCGGTGCCATCGTCAACTCACGCATCTCCGGTGACCCGAGCCCAGAGCAACTGTCCGACGCCATCCATCCCGTCTTTCTCGGTGTCTTGGCTGCGGCCGTGGTGATGGCCGTCGCGGCACTGTTCATGCCCAAGCGTGCTGCAGAACCGACCCGGTAGCTTTTCTCCATGGCCCTCATTCATCGCGCGACGCTCGTCCCCTCGAAACTCGACGCCATCGCGGCGTGGATTCCGTCTCAACCCTGGTGGGATGGATCGGGGGCCGACGAACTGGACGCTGCGGCTGCGTACCGCTTCGACGATCCCGACGGCGAGGTGGGGATCGAGACACATCTGCTGCGGACGGCGTCGGGCACGGTGTTTCAGGTACCACTCACCTACCGCAGCGCACCGCTGGACGGGGCGGACGCGTATCTCGTTGCCACGATGGATCATTCGGTGCTGGGCCCGCGTTGGGTGTACGACGGCGTCGGCGATCCGGTGTACGTGGCGGTGACCGCCACGGCCATCGCCGAGGGCGCACATCAGGCCGAGTTGGTGGTGCAATCAGAAGACGGTTCCCGTTCGGTCCGCGAATCCACCACGCAGGTGTGGGGTACCGGTGGGCCTGCGCCGACGGCACCGCGCCTGTCGGTCCGTCGGGTGATCGATGCCGCGCCGACCGAGCTGCCGCATCTGATCGGTACCTGGCCGGGCCAGGCCGAGCCAGTCGTGCTGGTGGAGTTGCGGGGTTAGAGCTCCGAGCCCGGAAAGAAGTGCACCGGGGATGCCACCGAGACATCGACGGCGGTGCCGGGCGCGAATCGCTCGGAGATACGGGCGATCGCACGAAGCGGTAGTCCGGTGTCATTGTGCCGCAGCGTGACCGAGGATTCCGGTCCGGTGAACAGCTCGTGTTCGACGACGAATGCGCCGTCCTTGCGTTCGGTGATCATCAGCTGTTCGGGCCGAAGCAACGCTTGCCCGTCGCCGGTCGCGCCGGTGGTGGTGCCCAGGCGGCCGAGCACCGTCTCGACGTACCCTCCGCGGCCGACGCCGTCGACGAGATACGCGTCGCCGACGAAGCGAGCCACAGCGGGTGTGGACGGTCGCTCGTACACCTCTCGCGGCGTATCGACCTGGGCGCAGCGTCCGCCGAGCAGTACGGCCACCCGATCGGCAGTTCCGAGCGCCTCGGCCCGGTCATGGGTGACGAGGATCGATGCAGTCTTGCTGGCCTGCAACAACTCTCGCACGTCCTGCCGAATCGAGGTACGCAGACCGGCATCGAGAGCAGCGAAGGGCTCGTCCATCAACACCACCGACGGAGCCGGAGCGAGCGCGCGCGCCAACGCGATGCGTTGCTGCTGACCACCCGAGAGTTCGCTGGGCCTGACCGCACCGGCATCGGGCAACCCAACGAGCTCGAGCATCTCGTCGACGCGTCGTGCGCGCTCGGCGCGGCCGGCGAGGTACGGCCGCACAAACCCTGCACGCAAACCGAATTCGATGTTCCTCCGCACCGTCAAGTGTGGAAACAGTCCACCTTCCTGCGGCATCAGGCCTATCCCCCGCTTCTCCGGCGGCACCTGTAGCTGCCCCGCCACCGAAATGTCCCGCCCGTCGGTCGTGATCCGGCCTGCATCGATGCGGTGCAGTCCCGCGATGGACCGCAACAGGGTCGTCTTGCCACAGCCCGAAGGGCCGAGAACAGCAAGCATCTCACCGTCGCCGAGATCGAGATCGATCCCGTGCAGCACCGCTGTATTGCCGTACGAGGCAACGAGACCGGCGATCACCATGCTCATGATTGTGCTGCTCGCTTCCGCGTCGTGCGTCCGAGCGCCCGCGTCAGAACGACCGTCGGGACCACGGAGATCAGGATCAGGGCCAGTGCGTACGGCGCGGCCTCGCCGTATCTGAACGCCTCGGTGGTGGACCACAGCGTGGTCGCGAGCGTATCCACTCCACGAGGTCGAAGCATCAGCGTCGCCGGCAGTTCCTTGGCGACGGTGAGAAAGACCAACGCGGACCCGGCAGCGATGCCGGGTAGCGCGATCGGAATCGTCACCCGCAGATCGGTAAGCACTCGGCCCGCACCGAGTGTCCGTGAAACATCCCCGAGGACAACCGGAGTGGCGTCGACGACAGCTCTGGTGCTGCCGACGGCCAAGGGCAGGAACAGCACCACGTACGCCAGCACCAACAACACCGCGGTCTGATAGAACGACGGCAGAAACCGGATTCCGAGAAACACCGTGGCGAGCCCGACGGTGATACCAGGGAGACCGTGCGCGATGTAGGTGGACAACTCGGCAGTGCGGGCGGCCTTCGACGTGGATCGGGCCGCGAACAGCGCGACCGGCAACGCGAGCACCGCCACCACCACCGCAGCGGTCGCGGAATATTGAACCGTCTTGGCGGTGACGGCCAGCACGTCCGCCCAGTCGACGGTGAACCGCAGCGATCGACTCAACCACCGCGCCAGAGCCAGGATCGGTACCAGAACCGAGAGCGTCAGCGCCGCAACGACAACGGCCAGAGCCGGGATACGCCACCGGCCGAGGACGATCGGCTCGGCCGTCCGGTCGGTTCCCGATCCCACCCGCGCCGTGGCCCCGCGTCGGGCACGCCGTTCCAGCAGCGTCAGCACCAACGCACCCACCACCAGGACCAGCCCCAGGACGGCGGCCGCAGTGCGATCGAGTCCCCCGCGGTACGCGCTGTAGATACCCAGTGTGAAGGCGTCGTACCGCATCAGAGCCACCGCCCCGAAGTCACTGATGGTGTACAGCGCGACCAGAAGAGCGCCTGCTGCAGCAGCCGGGACGACGCGGCGGCACTCGACGGTCAGCGCGGTGCGCACAGCCCCTCGGCCCAGAGTTCGAGAGACCTCCGCCAACGATGGATCTGCAGTGGCGAACGCCGCGGATACCGGCAGCATCACCAACGGGAAGCAGGAGAGCGTGAGCACGAGGGCCGCACCGGAAAAGCCTGCCAACGAAGGAAATTCGGCAATCCACAGGTATCCGGACACATAGGACGGGATGGCGAGCGGTGCGGCGAGGATCATCGCGAAGAAGCGTCGGCCGGGCAGATCGGTGCGAACGGTGAGCCACGCCAGCAGAGTCCCGACCACGACCGACGCGACCAGCACGGCGAGAGTCAGTGTTGCCGTGCGAAGTGCGAGATCGAGCGTGCGTTGCCGCAGGAGCAGTCCAAGGACTTTCTCGGTGCCGCCGTCGAACGCTCGCACGAACAGGTACACCAGCGGTGTCAGCGTCAGCGCTCCGACACACAACGCGGCCGCCCCGAGTACGGGACGACCGTCGACGTGGTGCCGCCGACGCGGCCGGAGTGCAGACGCGAGCACCGACTAGATGATTCCGACGTCGGTGAGCAGGGTTTGGGTGGCTTCGAGGGACGAGAGCTTGCCCAGATCGAGGTCGGTCGAACCCAACTCGGACAGTGGCGGCAAATCGTACTCGGACGTGACGCCGTCGATGACGGGGTATTCGGCGGTCTCGTTCGCGAAGTACGTCTGCGATTCGGTCGAGAGCAACTCGCGCACGAAGTCGAAGGCGGCGTCCTGATTGTCGGAGGCGGCCAGCACACCGGCACCGGCGACGTTGATCAGTGCGCCGGGATCACCGGGCTCGAAGTAGTGCAGCTCGACCGGAGCGTCGGCACCGTTCTCGTCCTTGAACGGGTACCAGTAGTAGTGGTTGATCAGGCCGGTGGCCACCTGGCCGTCGTTGACAGCCGTCAGCAGCGGGCCGTTGCCCTCGAATGCGACGGGCTCGTTGGCGACGAATCCTTCGAGCCAGGTGCGGGCACCGTCCTCGCCGCGCTGGACACGCAGAGCGGTGACGAAGGCCTGGAACGACGCGTTGGTCGGTGCGTAGCCGATCTGTCCGCGCCAGCGCGGGTCGAGCAGGCCGTCGATGCCGGTGGGCAGGTCTGCGGCCTGCACCGAGTCGGAGTTGTACGCCAGGACACGGGCCCGTGCGGAGGTGGCGACCCAGGTGCCGTCGGCACCGCGGTACTGCTCGGGGACGAGCGAGAGGATGTCCTCGGGCAGCGGCGCGAGTGCGCCTTGCTCGTCGAGGGCACCGAGTGCGCCTGCGTCCTGACCGTAGAAGACGTCCGCCGGGGTTGCGTCGCCCTCTTCGAGAATCTTCGCGGCCTGGGCGTTGGTGTTGCCCGAGTAGTCGACCTCGATGCCGCCGCCGATGCGCTGGATCAACGGGTCGACGAGTTCTTCACCACGGCCGGAGTACACGACGAGTGCATTCTCCGAAGTGGATGCGCCGTCCTCGGAAGAGCCATCCGAGCTGCAGGCAGCGAGACCGAGGGCAAGGGTTGCGCTGAGCGAGAGCAGCGCCAGACGACGAACGGTGAACACGGTTCTCCTGACGAAAACGGGTCATTCGAGACAATTCGATGAAAGTACACCGCAAAGGTGAGGCTCAGCTATTTCGCTTCCCCATGTGCACGGGACTTCGTAGCAGGGGTCGAAATTCCGCTCACGTCGAGAAGTGATTCGATCCCGCCCGGCCGGGGCACTCCGGTAGCCATGACCTCTCGTGTACTCGTCACCGGTGCCAGCATCGCCGGACCGACCGTGGCGTTCTGGCTCGACAAGGCGGGCTACGAGGTCACCGTTCTCGAACGATCTCCGCAGCTCAGGCTCGGTGGCCAGAACATCGATGTTCGTGGGTCCGGCCGCGAGGTGCTGCGACGGATGGGCCTGGACGCGACCCTCCTCGCCAACGGCACCACCGAGAAGGGCACCCGATTCGTCGACGACGCCGACGCCACCATCGCTGCCTTCCCGGCCGGCGACGGAACCCACGACGGGCCGACAGCGGAGTTGGAAATTCTGCGCGGCGAGTTCGCGCGGATTCTGGTCGACTCGGCTGGTCCGCGAACCGAGTATCGGTACGGCGATCGTGTCGTCGGCGTGGCTCAGGATGCCGACGGCGTCGATGTCTCTTTCGCGTCCGAGCAGAACGAGCGATTCGATCTGGTCCTCTTTGCAGACGGAATCCGCTCCAGCAGCAGGGAACTGGCGTTTCCTGGAGAAGCCGAGACCACACCCGTCGGCCTGTACACGGCCTACGGCGTACTGCCGAAGGGCCCGAGCGACGACGGCTGGTGGCGCTGGTACAACGCCACCGGATCCAGAGTGGCCGGCCTGCGTCCGGACAACCTCGGCACGACGCGATTCAGCCTGTCGTGGGTGTCCGACGCCGGCGGATACGAGGGTGCGTCCAACGAGCAGGTCGTTGCTGCATTGCGGGCGCAGTTCGACGACGTCGGCTGGGAAGTGCCCCGAATCCTGAACTCACTCGGACCGGACTCGGAACTCTACGTCGACTACTTGGCGCAGGTGAAGGCCCCGCGCTGGTCCAACGGCAGGATCGGCATGCTCGGCGATGCCGCCTGGTGCGCAACGCCGTTGAGCGGCATGGGCACCACGTTGTCGGTCACCGGTGCCTACGTTCTCGCCGGCGAACTCGCCCGGGCCGGCGGTCATCGCGCCGGGTTCGAGGCCTTCGAGGCGCGCATGCGTCCGTTCGTCGAGCAGGCTCAGAAACTGCCGCCGGGCGTGCCTCGCGTCGCTCATCCCAAGACCGCGGTGGGGGTCGCGGCCTTCCGCGGCGTCCTACGCCTGGCCGGATCGAAGCCCGTGCAGGCCATGACCAGCAAGTTCCTCGGGCCCGACGCGGCAACGCTCGAATTGCCGAACTACACGTTCCAGGGTTAGAGCCCCACCCGCTCGAGCAAAGCGTCGAACGCCTCGCTGGCTTCCTGCTCGGAGCGGCCCGATTCGATGACGCCGTTGTACACCGCCAGCGCCTCCTGCTGGTACTGCTTGTATTTCTCGAGCCACTTCTCGGAGTCTGCCCGCCAGTACCCGATGATGTCGAAATACGCTATGTCGTAACCCAATTCCTTGCGAAAGTGCTTACGCACCCGGCGCGAGGACGACGCCTCGCCGGCGAACCACACGTAGCCGCGTCCCTCGGGTAGTGGGTAGGCCAGAGCAGCATCGTCGAGAACGCTTGCGCTGTCGCCGTTTCCGGAACCGATACGCCAATCGAACGTGACGTCTGCTGGGGTATCGAAGGATTGGATGTCGCCGCGTTCGAGCACCTCGACGATCGCGTGTGCCCGCATCCCCGCAGGTAGTTGCTCGATCAGTCGGCCGAGCGCAGGCAACCCGGTCATGTCGGCCACCAGCAGCAGCCATTCCACATCGGCGGGCGGTGAATACCAGGATCGCGGACGGGTGAACAGCACGGTCTGCCCAGGGGCGGCCTGCCGCGCCCAGGTGGCCGCGACGCCACCCTCGTGTGCGAAGAAGTCGATGGTCAGCTCACCGCGCTCCGGATCGACGCGACGGATGGTGTAGTTGCGGCCCTCGGGGGCATCGTCGAGACCGTGGAACCACCAGAGCCCGTCGACCTCGGTCATCGGCGGCGGCTTCGTTTCGCCTGCTCGCGGGAAGTAGACGCCGACGCATTCGTCGGGCACACCGAGTGTGCGATATTCGGCAACATGCTCGCCGCCGAACGTCACGCGCACCATATGCACCGTGAGCCGTTCCACCGCAACGACATCGGCGTAGTAGAAGCCTCGCGGTTGTTCACTCATCGTCGTCCTCGTCGGATTCTCGTCGGTTCGCACTGATGTCGGTGTATCTCCAGGCTAACCCGCACCTCGACGCCGCCTGCCCGACGGCTTCACCAGCGGAATCACCAACGGAGTGTGCGATTCGGGATCGTCGATGATGCGGCACGGCAGCCCGAACACTGCCTCGACCAACTCGGCGGTGACGACGTCGGCGGGTGAGCCCTCGGTGACCACCGCGCCGTCCTTCATCGCGATGATGTGGTCGGCGTACCGGCAGGCGTGGTTGAGGTCGTGCAGCACCGCAACGAGCGTTCGGCCGCCCTCGCGATTCAGGGTCGTCAGCAGGTCGAGAAGGTCGATCTGGTGGGCGATGTCCAGGAAGGTCGTCGGCTCGTCCAGCAGTAGCAGCGGTGTCTGCTGCGCCAGAACCATTGCCACCCATACTCGTTGTTGCTGTCCGCCGGACAGTTCGTCCACCGGCCGAGCCGACAGCGAGGTCACTCCGGTGGCCTCCATGGCCTGGACCACCGCGGCCTCGTCCGCAGTCGACCACTGCCGGATCAACTTCTGATGCGGATAGCGCCCTCGCGCAACGAGATCG
The DNA here is from genome assembly GCF_047782425.1 of Rhodococcus sp. 077-4. NCBI lineage: Bacteria > Bacillati > Actinomycetota > Actinomycetes > Mycobacteriales > Nocardiaceae > Rhodococcus > Rhodococcus sp. 077-4. The sequence goes on from NZ_JAJPWC010000003.1 coordinate 259,503, forward strand.
GCCACCGAGATACCGTCGGGTGCGATGGAGGTCTGCGGGAGCAGGCCGAGGCGTCGGGCAACGTCTTTCGCCGGGTACGACGAGATCGCCTTCCCGTCCAGCACAACGGTTCCGTGCGAGGGCTTCAGCAGCCGCGAGAGTGCTCGCAGCAGAGTCGATTTGCCGCAGGCGTTCGGCCCGACGATGACGGTGAACTTGCCGTCGGGAATCTCGACGGTCAAGTTCTCACTGATGACGCTCCTGTCGTATCCGACCGTGATGTCGTCTGCGTGCAACCGAGGCTTTGTCACTGCTTCCTGCCTTCCCGCGCCAACAACCACACGAAATATGCGCCGCCGACGGATACCGTCACCACACCGACCGGCAGCTGAGTCGGAGCGAACATGCGCTGTGCAGCAACGTCACCGACCACGAGTAGAAGCGCCCCCATGCAGGCGGAGGGCAGCATGGCCACGCCCGAGGTGCCGGTGAGCCGTCGCGCCAATTGCGGCGCGGCGAGCGCGACGAACGAGATGGGTCCTGCGGCCGCAGTGACCAGCGCGATCAGCGCAACTCCCAACAGCACCAGCATCAGACGGGTCGGCTCGGCCCGCACCCCGAGCGCCCGCGCCGCGTCGTCCCCCATCTCCAACATCGGCATCCGCCGCGAGAGCACCGCCAAGCACGGGGCGATGACCACCAGCACCACCAGCACGGGCCCCACCTGCGACCACCCCAGCCCGTTGAGTGTGCCCGCACCCCACACGGCGGCCGCGATCGCGTCGGCGAGGTCGGCTCGGATGACGAGCCAGGTGTTGATCGAGGCCAGCACCGCGCTCACGGCGATACCGACGATGATCAACCGAAAGCCCTGCACTCCGCGTCGGTACGCGAGCAGGTAGACCACGGCGGCCGTCGCCAGTCCGCCGACGAGCGCGCCCACTCCGATCCGGTAGTAGCCACCACCGAGGGTGAGGATGACAACGAGTGCACCGGTGTACGAGCCGGTGGCGAAGCCGATGATGTCCGGACTGCCCAACGGATTTCGCGTCAGGGATTGAAAGACGGCGCCCGAGACGCCGAGAGCGGCTCCGAACAGGAACGCCAGCGCCACTCGGGGGAATCGCCATTCCATCACCACGATCTCGGTCACGCGCGGCGCATCGCCGAGCACCGCCTCGAGTACCTCGTTCGGCGGAATGTAGAGGTCGCCGGTGCCGACCGCCACAACGCAGACCACCATCGTCACGAGAAGCAGTGCCGTGCAGACACCGACCGTCCGGACATCGATTCGAGCGTCGACGCGATCTCGGAATCGGACGATTCGCAGTCTTCGGCCGAAATCGATGCCGCCGCTGGATTGTTCGCGAGTCACAGTCCACTCGCCTTCGTGCGGCGAACCAACACGATCAGCACCGGAGCGCCCAAAAACGCGGTCACGATGCCGACCGGCAGCTCCCCAGGTCTGAGCACGATGCGTCCGACCACATCCGAGAGCAGCAACAAGCCCGGTGCCGCGAACACCGAGTAGAGCAGAATCCAGCGCTGGTCCGGTCCGACGAACCACCGCACCATGTGCGGAATCATCAGTCCGAGAAATCCGATCGGCCCCACTGCCGCGGTGGCCGCACCGGCCAGCACCGTCACCGCTACGACACCGATGATCCGAGTACGCAGAACGTGTGCCCCCAACGACTGGGCGAGATCGTCGCCGAGTGCGATCGCGTTGAGTGGACGTGCGACGAGGGCGGCCAGTAGCAGTCCGAGTGCGATGAACGGGGTGATCTCGGATGCGATGTCCAGGCCACGACCGGCCAACGAACCTGCACTCCAGTACCGCATCCTGTCGAAAGCATCCGGATCGAGCAGCAGCATGCCCGAGGTGACGCCACCGAGCACCGCACCGAGCGCGATACCGGAGAGCGTCAAGCGAATCGGGGTCGCACCCGCTCGCCCCAGCGAGCCCAGCGCGTACACCGCGACCGTGGCCAGCACTGCCCCGGCGAAGGCGAACCAGATGTAGGAGCCGATTGCGGTGAAGCCCAGCACGCCGACGGCGATCGCGACGAAGAACGCGGCACCGGCGTTGACACCGAGAATTCCGGGGTCGGCCAGAGGATTTCGCGTCATCGCCTGAATCAGTGCACCGGCCACCCCCAATGCGATTCCCACGAGCAGGCCGAGAGCGGTTCGCGGAAGCCGTAATTCGCGGACGATCACGGAATCGGTTGAGCCGTCGGGGTGCAGCAGGACGTGCCACACCTCACCGATCGGGATGTACTCGGTTCCCACCGCGATGCTCACCAGGCAGAGCGCGGTAAGGACACCGACGACGACGAACAACCCCGCTGCCCGACGCGCATCGGTGCGAGCGAGACCACCCACGAAGCCCGGAACGTCTCGCTGTTCCGGCTTGTCGCCCGCGCCCGTCCGCACCCGATTCACACCACCGATCGCACCCTCGCGTTCACGGCGGACTTCACGATCTCACCGCTGCGCACAGCGATGTTGGACAGCAACGACGAGGTCAGACCATGCGTGTGCTCGGTGCCGCCCTGCAGATAGATCGATCCAACGCTCGGTTCACGCGTGACGAGCCGGTAGTCCCGCGTCACGCGAGGACCCCGAGAATCGAATTCGACGTCGTCGAGCAACGGACCGAGGATCTCGGGCAGATCGAGGGACGTGAAGCCGGTGGCATAGACGACAGCGTCGCACAGTATGTCCTCGGCCAGCCCGGTCGGGCCGTGCTCGACGGACGCACGAACACCCGACGGCTCCTCGGTTGCCTCGACCAACCGTGATGCTCCGTGGACGAACAAGCGGCGCTGACCGCTCACTCGCTCGGCATACTCGCGCGCGTACAGCTCTTCGATCAGAGGCAGATCGACGGCGGAATAGTTGGTGCCACGGTGATACTGCAACAGCTGATCGCGCAAATTGTGCGAGGACGAATAGAAGTCGTCGACGGCGGTCGGATCGAAGATGCGATTGGCGTACGGGCTGTCGTCCGCCGGGCTGTACCCGTACTTGCGCAGCACCGCGTGTACCGACGCGTCGCGGTAGGTCGAGTGTAGATAGTCGACCACCTCGGCGGCGCTCTGCCCCGCACCGACGACGACGAATGTGCGATGCGTCCGCGACGGCAACCGGTCGAGTTCGTCGAGAAGGCCATGGTTGTGGAACTGCCGCACCGACGCGCTGATCCCGTCGGGCAGGGTGGCGGTCAAGCCGCCGGCGAGCACGATGTTGCGGCCCCGCACTGTCCCGGTCCGCCGGCCCTCGGTGCGGACGCCGTAGCCGTCACCGGTGTCGACGATGTCGACCGCACGGGTGCCGTAGTGCACTCGTGCGTTCACCTTGCCTGCGGCCCAGGCCAGGTAGTCGTGGAACTCGAGCCGGCTCGGGAAGAAGGTCTGCAGGTTGATGAAATGATTGAGCCGACCCTGCTCCGACAGGTAGGCGAGAAATGTGTACTCGCTGCTGGCATTGCGCTGGGTCGCCAGGTCTTTGAGGAACGAGATCTGCATCGACGTGCCCGGCAACAGCATTCCGGGGTGCCAGGCGAATTCGTCCTTGGACTCGACGAAACGTGCCGTCAATCGCTCTGCCGCAGAGCAGGTTCGGTTGTGCTCCTCGATCGCGATGGCCAATCCCAGATTGGACGGCCCGAATCCGACTCCGACGATGTCGTACTCGCCGTCTTCCGAAAGATCGTATTCTCGCGAGTTGTCGACAGTCATCGTGCAAGCGCTCCTGACAGTATGTGGGTCCATGACCGCGTTTCTGCGCGCAGCGAAAGTGCTTGGGCATCCGCGCACGCCTTCGGTAGGCAACGCTAACCTAACCACCTCGGTGGCACAACGGCTTCGACGGTGTCGGGGCACACGTTCGGAGATCGAGCACGGTGATCCCCCAACCGACGAGAGTCGACGCCGTGATCGAAAGGCCGGCATCGGCTGCCACGGAGGCGAACTCGGTCTTCGTACGCACACCACTACCGTGCATGCAGAGCATCAGCAGGTCGAATTCGGACTGATCCTCGTCGAAGAAATCGTCGGCCGGCACTCGCTCGACCACGACCAATCTGCCGTTGTCGGCCAATCCCTTTGCCGCATTGCGCAACAGCAGCGCGAGGTCGTCGTCTCGATAGTGTCCGGTGACCTCGAGCAACAGGTACGCGTCGTATCCGCCCGCAGGGACCTCGTGCGGTTCGGACATCACACTCTGCGGGCACTCCGTGACCCGCCCGTCGATTCCCGACCAGTTGCGTAGGTCGCGTCGAACCAGTTCCAGCTCACTGGGCAACCCGACAACGCCGGCCGACACACCGTCGTAGCGCGCGAGGATGGAACCGAGCACCACCCCGGATGCCGCTCCGGTCACCAACAGGTTCGAGACCCCGTCGAGTGAATAGTCCTGGACCAGAGCAGGACCCAGGAACGCCGCCTCGTCGGCGATGTGGTTGTGGTGCAGTTCGGCCAGCCTGGGTGAGTCGGCGAGGTCCTGGCTCAACGTGTTGCCGGTCGACATGCTGGCGCTGGCAGTTCCGGTCCGCAGACTCTCGACGAGCCCGGTGATCGACAACTCCACCCGCGCCTCGATTCCGTCGAAGTCGAGCCAGTGCGAGATCCAATCGTCACCGAGCATCGCTTCGCCGACATCGGCGAGAATCAATCCGCCGTCGGTATCCTCGGTGAGCACCTCGACGGCACACAGATATCGGACGAATTTCGCCAATGCGCCTCTGTCGGTGCTGGTTACCGACGCCAGTGCGTCGACGGTACGCACCCCGCGAGAGACGTGCAGCGGGATCCGAAGGGTGTTGGCGGCCCTGATTGCGAAGGGCGAGAAAATCTCTGCTTGTTCGACGAGCTTGTCGAAAGGCTCGGAATCGGCGACGCTCAGATCCGGCACCTCAGGATCGTCTGCGCGGGTCGCAACCTCTGCGCGACGCCAATAGCCGGTGACATCGACCATCTCGGGAGGAAGTGCGCGATCCTCGCGCAGATACCGCCGAATACCCTTGAGGGCTGTCGATTCGCCTGCGACCCATGCGAATACCGTTCCGTCCCACCATGCCGATGCGCGGACCGCAGATTCGAGCAGATCACCGTTGCCGGCGGCCGCGCCGTCGCGGTGCACCCAGGTGACCTCCGCGGCGGCGGCCGTCGGCAGAGGGAGTTGCCGCTCGGCATCGGCCACTTCGACGAAGACCCGGATTCGGTCACCGGGGGAAGCCTCGTGGAGGTAGCGGGCGATGGCGGGCAACGCAGTCTCGTCACCGACGAGCAACACCCAGTCCACGCCGGACGGCGCGTGCCCCGATCGCACCGGACCGAGCAGCGCAATGGAATCACCCGGTGCGCAGCGACGCCCCCACGTCGAGGCGATTCCGGTGGCGTGGGTGACGAAATCGACGGTCAGTTGCGCGGTTTCGGAATCGATGCTGCGGACGGTGTAGTTGCGGGTCACCGGACGAGGGTCTTGTGGCCACTTCACCGTGCGTTCGCGTTGGACCGGCAACGCCATCGTGCCGTTGTCGTCGACTGGAAAGAACAGTCGAACGAAGTCGTCGAATCCTTCGCTGCGCAGCGCCGGAAAGTCGAACCCGTCACGCGAGAACTCTCGCAGCTGCGGCCCACCCAGCACGATCCTGCGCATTCCCGAACTCAGTTGCTGCGTGTCGATCACGGTGGCGCTGCGGATGACTTCGGGAAAGACGACCTGACGCCGATGGGACCTCGCCACGATGGATTACGCTCCTGTCGGCGGTCGGATCAGCCCTGGACGTTCTCGGCGGCGGTGTTCAGCGCCGATGCCACGTCGTCGAGGATGTACGGAATGGTCAGCACCGTCAGGCCACCGAACGCGAAGTTCTTGTCGGCACTGAGGCTTTCGGTGGATGCGGTGCGACCCTGCGCCAGCACGGGCTGCGAAGCCACGGCCGGTTCCACGAGGAAGGCACCGAGGGATTCCTTGTCATAGGCGACGACGAACAGCACATCCGACTTCAGCAGCGACGCCTGCTCGAGGCTGAGCTCGAAGTACACGGCATCCGGGTCCCCCGCCGGGTCGGCCTTTTGGATGGTGGGTTCGTTGACCAGACCGAGCTCCTCGAGGAACTCCACACGCACGTCGTTGTCCTTGCTCACAGCAAAGGTGCCGGGAGCGTTGGGGAGAGCGATGGTGACCGTCTTGCTCTGCAGCGCTGGGTATTTCGCGGCCGCGTCGGCGATGGAACCTTCGACACCGGCGACGAGACCTGCGGCCTCCTTCTCCTTACCGAGGGCCTTGCCCGCGATGGTGAGCTGGTCTTCCCACGAGGTCGTCCACGCCTTCTCCGGGAACGCGACGACCGGTGCGATATCGGAGAGCTTGTCGAATTCCTCCTGCGTCAGCCCTGAGTAGGGCGCGAAGATCAGATCCGGTGCGGCAGCGGCGAACTGCTCTACCGGGACCGCTCCGGTTCCGTCACCCGTGAGCAGTGTCGGTGTTTCACCGCCGAGGTCGGCGAGCGCTTCCGCGTCCCACTTCAGGATGCCGCGTTCATCTGCCCCGTACTGGGCGCCGTCGAAGGTCGGCATGGCGACGGGCACGACGCCGAGAGCCAGGATGGCGTCCTGGTTGGACCAGCCCCAGGTGGCGATGCGCTCGGGGGCCTCGGGGATCTTTGCGGATCCGAGAGCGGAGTCGATCGTGACCGGGAACGCCGATTCCTGCGCCGACGTGGTGGATTCGGGTGCCGGTGCCTCCTCGGTGCTGCAACCGGCTGCGAGAGCGACGGTGAGCCCTCCGGCGAGCGCAACCGCCGCGGCGCTCCTCATCCACTTCGTACGAACCTTCATCGTTGCTCGAACCCTCTCTCCCGACGTACCACCCGAACTGGGGTCGCACTGAAGATAGCACCGAAGTAGGTCAGGCTTACCTCAGGTGCCGGGCACGCTGCCCAGCGCATCGGGCTCACATCAGAGCGGCCGCGATCTCCGCAGCTTGCCGATCGAGTTCGTGCCGATGCGGCGACGACGGCCGTGCCCGCAGGCCGAAACCGTCGCCGATCATGCGTGGAATGACGTGTAGGTGCACGTGAAAGATCTCCTGACCCGCGACCGTGCCGTCGGCGAGAAAGAGGTTGATTCCGGCGACACGCGGATTGCTCGCGCGCACTGCGGCTGCCACCTTCTGCCCGACGACGAACAGATGAGCCCCGACCTCCGGCGGCAACTCCGCCAGCGTTCGGAACTGCTGCCGGGGCACCACCAACACATGCCCACTGGTGAGCGGCCTGATGTCCATGAACGCAATCGCAGTCTCGTCCTCGTGGACCCGAGACGCCTCGGCCGTTCCGGCAATGATCTCGGCAAAAATTGTGTAGGGATTCACAGCCACCGAGCCTAGGCGCTGGTCCTCTGAGGCTGCGGGGCCCGGACCCGGCGACTACTGTTTGCCGATGAGCATCGGCGGGGTTCTCTTCGACATCGACGGCGTCCTTGTCACGTCATGGCAGGCGGTACCGGGGGCGGCCGCCACGTTGAAGTACTTGGACAGCAACGACATTGCTCGCGCGTTTCTGACCAACACGACATCGAAGACGCGTGAGCAGATCGCCGCCGCGCTGCGCGACGTCGGACTGGACGTCCATTCCGACGAGATCGTCACGGCCGCGTCGCTCACCGCCGATCATCTGCGCGAGAACTATCCGGATGCGCGGGTGGTGCTGATCAACAACGGTGAGATCGCGGGCGACATGCCGGGCATCGAGTTCGTCGACGAGTCGTCCGAGGATCCCGATGTCGTGGTCGTCGGCGGTGCAGGCCCGGAGTTCACGCACGAGCGCCTCAGCCGCGTCTACGACTGGCTGTGCCGCGGCATACCCGTCGTCGCAATGCATCGATCGTTGATGTGGAGCACCGGAGCCGGACTGCGCATCGACACGGGCATGTACCTCGGAGGGATGGAGCAGGCGTCGGGACATACCGCGAAGGCCATCGGTAAGCCGGCACCACTGGGTTTCCGGACGGCGTCCGAGCGGATGGGCGTCGACCCGGACGACGTCGTGATGGTCGGGGACGACCTCGACAACGACGTCCTCGCCGCCCAGGTCGTCGGAATGACGGGGGTGTTGGTCAGGACCGGGAAGTTTCGTCAGGACGTGCTCGATCGACGCATCACCGACGAATTCGCGATGGAACCCGATCACGTGATCGACTCCGTCGCCGACCTCCCCGGGGTCCTGACCTGAACAGAACCCGGTCTGATCAAAGAATGGGCGACGGCGTGTACGACGCCCCGGCCGGGAACTTCGCGATCAACCGCTCCACTGCTGCGACAACAGCACTGACCTGGGCGTCTGCCGCACCGACGAAGGCCGTCTTGTCGGCCAGCGCAGCGTCGAGGGCGGCGCGATCGAGTGGGAGACGATCGTCGGCGGCCAGGCGGTCGAGCAGGTCGGGCTCGAGTCCCTGCTCGCGCATGGCCAGTGCCACGGCAACAGCATGTTCCTTGATCGCCTCGTGCGCAGTTTCGCGTCCGACGCCCGCGCGCACGGCTGCCATGAGCACCTTGGTCGTCGCGAGGAACGGCAGGTAGCGGTCGAGTTCCTTGGCGATGACGGCCGGGTACGCGCCGAATTCGTCGAGCACGGTCAGGAAGGTCTCGATGAGACCGTCGATGGCGAAGAAGGCGTCGGGCAGCGCGACTCGGCGCACCACGGAACAGAAGACGTCGCCCTCGTTCCACTGCGCGCCGGCGAGCTCGGCGGCCATCGAGCCGTAGCCGCGCAGCACCACCTGCAGGCCGTTGACGCGTTCGCACGAGCGGGTGTTCATCTTGTGCGGCATCGCCGACGAGCCCACCTGGCCGGGCTGGAAGCCCTCGGTGACGAGTTCGTGGCCTGCCATCAGGCGAACGGTGTGCGCAAACGAGGACGGTCCGGCACCGACCTGGACCAGCGCGGACACGACCTCGTGGTCGAGTGAGCGGGGGTAGACCTGGCCGACGCTGGTGAGGGTGTGCCGAAAGCCGAGGTGGTCGGCGACGATGCGTTCGAGGGCGACGAGCTTGGCGGAGTCGCCGCCGAACAGGTCCAGCATGTCCTGGGAGGTGCCCATCGGCCCCTTGATCCCGCGCAGTGGGTAGCGAGCGATCAGTTCCTGCACCCTGGAGAGCGCCAACAGCAGCTCGTCGGCGGCCGACGCGAAGCGCTTGCCCAGCGTGGTGGCCTGAGCTGCGACGTTGTGGCTACGGCCGGCCATGACCAGCGAGGAGTATTCGGCAGCGCGCTCGGCCAACCGCTTCGCGACGGCGACACCGTGCGCGTGGACGTGTTCGAGGGAGCGCAAGATCTGCAGCTGCTCGACGTTCTCGGTGAGGTCGCGGCTGGTGAGGCCCTTGTGAATGTGCTCGTGGCCGGCGAGGGCGTTGAACTCCTCGATCCGGGCCTTGACGTCATGCCGGGTGACGCGTTCACGCTCGGCGATCGACGCGAGGTCCACCTGATCGACGACGGCCTCGTAGTCGGCGATCGCGGCGTTGGGAACGTCGACACCGAGAGAGGACTGCGCGCGCAACACAGCGATCCACAGTTGACGCTCGAGGGAGATCTTGTGCTCCGGAGACCACAGCTCCACCAGTTCGGGACTCGCGTAACGGGTGGCCAGGACATTCGGGATGCTCACGAGCGTCCAGCTTACGTGGCGCAGTTGTCAGTTCGAGAAGACGACTGCACTGTTTCAGAAGTGGCTGCTCACCCGGCCGGCCGCGGCGGCTGCGGCACTGGCGTCGCGGGCTCGTGCTCGGATGCGGAACGACGCGAGTTCGGGCATCGAGACCATGGCCGTCGCGTGGAATAACCGCGGCGCATTCCGATGTTGCAGCCGCCGTGAGCCGAACAGTGAAGGTCGACATCTGGTCCGACATCGCATGCCCGTGGTGCTTCGTCGGAAAGCGCCGTTTCGAGGCAGGCGCTGCGCAGTTCACCGCCGGTGGCGGGACGCTCGAGGTGGAGTTCCACTCGTTCGAGCTGGCACCCGACACACCGGTCGATTTCGACGGCAGCGAGGTCGACTTTCTCGTCTCCCACAAAGGTATGCCGGCCGCCCAGGTCACGCAGATGTTGGCGCAGATGACCGAGCTGGCCGCAGGCGAGGGGCTCGCGTACGACTTCGACGCCTTGCAGCACACCAACACCGTCAAGGCACACGAGCTTCTGCACTTCGCCAAGTCGAAGGGCAAGCAGGTGGAGATGAAGGAACGGCTCCTGGCGGCCTACTTCGAGGAGGGCCGCCACGTCGGCCGCGCCGATGACCTCGCCGACCTGGCCGCGGAGGTCGGCCTCGACCATGACGAGGCGCTCGCGGCGCTGAAGTCCGAGGAGTTCCTGCCAGCAGTGCACGCGGACAAGGAGCAGGCCATCGCCTACGGGATCAGTGGTGTGCCGTTCTTCGTGATCGACGGACGGCTCGGTGTGTCCGGCGCGCAGGAGCCGTCGGTGTTCGCCGACGTTCTGCAGAAGGCCGCAACCGGCTCATGAGCGGTCCATTGGAGATGGTCGGCGACGACCACGGCCCTGTCTGCGAGGACGGTGTGTGCGAGGTGCCAGCGATCCACGACGCGGACTCCGGCGAGACCGACTAGAACGAGTGGGGCCGAACGCCTCGGCCCGGGAGCAGTCAATCGGCCGGCACCTGTTCCGCCGGTGCCACGATGTCGATGACGGCGAGCAGCATGCTTCGCGCCATTTCGCGAGGATCGGGATCCACTTCGCTGAGTGCGCCGACGACGGCCCCGTCGACCACTGCCACGAGTCTGCGAAGCTGCTCCTCCTGCACGGTTCGACCCGATCTGCGTAGGACGTCGGTGAGCAGGTCGTCGATTTGGGCGCGGAGCCGCAGTTGCACCTCCCGCAGTTCCGGATGGCGAGCGGAGGCGATGAACCGCTCGTATCGCGCGATCAACTGCTCGTGCCCGTCCTGTGGCCCGATGAGCAGGTCGACGATGAGGTCCACCGTCGATTCCATTTCGTTGGAGCATGTGCCCTCGACGTCGATGCGCCCCCGCATGACGTCGATCTCGCGGGTCCCGACCACATCGACCGCCGCGGCCACCAGGTCTCCGAGGGACTCGAAATAGTAGGTGGTCGACGCAAGCGGCAACCCGGCTCGTGCAGCCACCGATCGGTGCCGCACCGCGTCGAATCCGCCCTCGACGAGTAGGTCCGCTGCGGCCGACGCCAATGCCTGGCGGCGGCGCACCCCCTTCGGAGTCGCACCCGACACCTTGTGCTGCGACTCGGTCGGACCTGCGGACATTCAAGTCATCGTGCCAGCTCGAGGCCGTTCGTCGGACTGCTTTCGCGCTATGGAATTGTCAGTGTTCGTGGCACATCCAACGATCGACCTACGCTCGGACACCATCACCCGACCCGATTCGGTCATGCGAAAAGCAATGGCGGACGCCGAGGTGGGCGACGACGTCCTCGATCACGACCCGACGATGGCAGCCCTGGAAGAAGCTGTGGCAGGCATGCTCGGATTCGAGTCGGCACTGTGGGTCCCGTCGGGTTCGATGGGCAACATCATCGCGCTCATGCTGCATCTGCAGCGCGGCGATCGATTCCTGGCACCCGAGCATGCACACGTACTGGGATCCGAGCTCGGTACTGCCGCCTGGCTGGCAGGCGGGATGCCCGACGCGCTCCCCCACGACGGCGGCCCCGGCCGTCCCCTCGCGTCGACGGTGCGCGCAAAAGCCGGCGGTGCCGGTCCGTATTTCGCCTTACGGACGACGCTGCTCTCGCTCGAGAACACCCACAACTTCGCCGGCGGTAGCGTGTTCGGTCCGGACGAGTGGTCGGAATTGGTTGCGGCAGGACGTGACTCGGGGTTGAAGATCCATCTCGACGGTGCGCGGTTGTGGAATGCCGCTGTCGCGCTCGGTGTTCCGATCGCTTCGTTGGCCGTCGGTGCCGACACGGTGCAGGTGTGCCTGAGCAAGGGCCTCGGCGCACCCGTCGGTTCGATGCTGGTCTCCGATGCCGCACGAATTCACGAGGCCCGACGTGTCCGAAAGATGTTGGGCGGCGGCGTCCGTCAAGGTGGCGTCCTCGCTGCCGCCGGGCTCGTGGCGTTGGATCGCATCGGTGATCTGGCCGCCGATCACGCCAACGCGTCGACCCTCGCCCGTGGACTGCGTGAGCAGGGCTGGGAGGTCGCAGAACCGCACACGAACATCGTGCTCGCCGCTGTCGCCGATCCCGTACGGACAGTGACCGAGCTGGCCGATCTGGGCATCGCTGCCGTCACCGTCGCCGGCAAGGTGCGCTTCGTGACGCATCGCGACGTGTCCGCCGCCGACATCAACGAGGTACTGGAGCGGCTGCGCCGCACGTGAACGCAGCGCCTTCGTGTCGTTCCGCAGGCTCCACTCCTGCCTCGTAGCCTGCTACGAAGAAACACTCACCTGCGACGTAGTCGCTCCAACGCTTCTTCGACGTCGGACGTGGTGCCCGCGAACGAAAATCGCACGGTGTGATTGCCGCGCACAGTGTCGAAGTCGACACCCGGTGCCAATGCAACTCCGGTCTCGGAAAGCACTCGCGCACACCAACTCCGCGAGTCGTCCGTCAGGTGCGCGATGTCGGCGTACACGTAGAAGGCACCGTCGGCCGGTGCGAGATCGGTGATACCCATGGCCGGCAGACCGTCGAGCAGAATGCGGCGATTGACGGCGTAGCGCTCGACGTGTGAGTCCAGCTCTCGGCGCGATAGTTCGCTGAACGCCGCGATGGCCGCCACCTGCGAAATTGCAGGCGGACAGACGGTCATGTTCGAGGCCAATCGTTCGACGGCTCTGCGCAATCGAGCGGGCAGCAGCATCCAGCCCAACCGCCATCCTGTCATCGAGAAGTACTTCGACACCGATCCGATGGCGACCGATTCCTTCGACGTTTCCCAGGCGCTCGACGTGCGCGCGTCTCCGTAGGCGATGCCGTGGTAGATCTCGTCCGAGATCAGCAGAGTTCCGTGCTCGTCGCACCAGCGCGCAATGGCGGCCAGCTCGTCGGGGTCGATGATCGTTCCGGTGGGGTTGGCGGGGCTCGCGATGATGAGCCCGGCGGGCGGCTCGGGCAGTTCCTCGAGCATGGCAACGGTCGGCTGAAACCGCGTGCTCTCCAGACAATCGAGTTCGACGACGCGGCAGCCCAACGCCGCCAACGTGTTTCGATACGCCGGATATCCAGGCCTCGCCATGACGACGGTATCCCCGGCGTCGAACGCAGCGAGGAACAGCAACGTGAACGCGCCCGACGATCCGGTGGTGATCACCACGTCGTCGGCTCCGACCGTAATGCCGTATCGCGCGCTGTGATACTCGGCAATCGTCTGCCGCAGCGGGAGAATCCCCAACGTCTCGGTGTATCCCAGCAGATGCGCATCCAAGGCCTCGCGGGTTGCACGCAACACGGGCTCGGGCGCACGGGTGGACGGCTGACCGGCAGCGAGAGAAAGCACGTCACCGTGAGTGCGTGCCCGCTCGGCCGCCGCAGCGAACACATCCATCACATGAAACGGCTCGACCTTCGATCGCTGCGATTCACTGTGCATTGGCTCGACACTACTGACCTCACCGCCCACAATTCGCACTACCACACGGCATACCGTCGGAGCCTTCGCAAAGTGTGACCTGAGGTCGGTTATCCACAGGAATCAAGGCTATCCACAATTCGCGAATCTCTCTCCCGCGGCGAATATTTCGACGCAAGGCTGTGCGAATGACCGTATACACGCAACAACAACTACTCGATTCGGGACTGACCAGAGGAGCTATCACCTACCGCACCAAGACCGGAAAGTTGACGCGGATACTGCCTGCCATCTACTGCACCGGCGAGCCCGATTTCCGCGACCGGTGCGCCGCGGTCACGTTGTGGCAACCGAAAGCCGTGCTCAGTCACCTGACGGCTGCGTGGTGGTGGACCCTGCTCGACCACGAACCGGAGCAGGTTCATTTCACGATCGCTCGCTCGACGAAACGGGCTGGCCCGCCGTGGGTTCGCCAATACCGCCGAACCCTGATCGAGTCCAGCTACGTCGATCTGCTTCCCGTTGTGACGATCGAACAGTGCATCATCGACGCTGCAGCCATGTTGCCCAGGACTGCACTGGAGCGATTCTTCGACGCCGCACTCACGCACAAGGTCAGCTGGCGGGCGGTTGCGCTGCAGTGTGAGAAGTCTGCGGGGATGGCCGGGATTGCAGCGGTGAGAAAACAACTACGCGTGTGTTGTCCACGCACCTTGTCCGAGCCGGAGCGAATAGTGGCGCGCGCACTCACGGCGCGGGGCTACCACTTGGAAATCAACGCCGAGGTGGGCCGGTACTTTGCAGACCTGATGGACCGGAGATCACGGGTGATCGTGGAGATCGACGGCCGCGAGTTCCACACAGAGTCCAACGTGTTCACCAACGATCGAGTTCGGCAGAACTCTCTGCAGCTCGACGGTTGGTTGGTTCTGCGTTATTCGGCAGCGATGGTGATGAGCAACCTCGCGTACGTGGTGGACCAGATCATCGATACGGTGCGTCGACGCCGGAAGGCACTGACCTGAGCGCCCACAATTCGCTGCCACAATCGGGAAAAGGTGTTTCAGCACGAATAGTGGGCGCTGAGGTCACCTACAGTGAGATACGACCCTCCACTGCCGCCAAACCGATGTCGGTGCGGAAATGGCTGCCCGGCAATCGGATTCCCGCGATACGGGAGTAGGCGTCGTCGCGGGCGGCGGTGAGGTCGAATCCGGTGCCGACCACGCTCAGTACGCGTCCGCCCGCAGACACGACCACTCCACCCTTGACCGCAGTGCCTGCGTGCAGAACGCCTGCGCCCTCGGAGCCGATGATCTCGTCGCCGGTGCGCGGGCGACCGGGGTAGTTCTCGGCGGCGATGACGACGGTGACCGCCGCGCCGTCCTTCCAGCGCAGCGGCGGCAGTGACGCCAATGTGCCGGTGGCCGTCGCGTTCAGGACCGCACCGATTGGGGTGTCGAGCAGCGCCAGCACCGCCTGGGTCTCGGGATCGCCGAAGCGACAGTTGAATTCGACCACGGCAGGACCGTCTGCACCCATCGCGAGACCGGCGTACAGCAAGCCGGAGAACGGCACGCCGCGCTTCACCATCTCGGCGGCAACGGGTTCCACGACGTCGCGGACGATCTCCTCGACTGCGCCCTCGGGCAGCCACGGCAGCGGGGTGTACGCACCCATGCCGCCGGTGTTGGGTCCGGTGTCTCCGTCGCCGACGCGTTTGTGGTCCTGGGCGGGCAGCAGCGGCACCACGGTCTCGCCGTCGACGAGGCAGAAGAGGGAGACTTCGGGGCCGTCGAGGAATGATTCGAGCAGCACCGGGTGGCCGTTCTCGAGGAGTTCGGCGGCGTGATCGCGGGCGACGAGGCGGTCGGTGGTGACGACGACGCCCTTACCTGCGGCCAGACCGTCGTCCTTGACCACCCAGTTGGGGCCGAAACGGTCGAGGGCTGCGTCGAGCAGGGCGGGCGAGTCGACGATCTCACTGTGCGCGGTCCGCACTCCGGCCGCTGCCATGACGTCCTTGGCGAACGCCTTGGACCCTTCGATACGCGCGGCGTCGGCGGACGGGCCGAACGTGGCGATCCCCGCCTCGCGGAGTGCGTCGGCCACGCCGAGGACCAGCGGCACCTCGGGTCCGATGACGACCAGATCGGCGTCGACCTTCTTCGCGAGCGCGGTCACCGCCTCACCGGAGGCCACGTCGACAGCGTGCTGCTCGGCGATCTTCGCGGTGCCTGCGTTGCCGGGAGCAACGTAGAGCTGCTCGACCGACGGATCGGCATTCAACGCAAGTAGAAGGGCGTGCTCACGAGCACCGGAACCTATGACGAGTACGCGCACAGTGGATCAGACTATCTGCTCGACGCGAAAGCGCCCCGCACCTGTCACGATGCGGGGCTCTTTCGTGGTGGTCGTCTACCGGGTGAGGTCGTAGAACGTCACGTTGTCGACGGTGGTCGCGGTGAAGTTCTCGGCAACCCAGTCCGAAATCTCGGACGAGGTACCCGACTCCCGGCCCGGCATGCCGCCGCCTCCGATGAAGTAGTGGATCTGCCCGTCGGCGACGTACTGCTGGAATTCGGCGAGGGTCGGCGACGGATCGGTGCCGTTGAACCCGCCGATGGGCATGACGGGGTCCTCGGTGGCCAATTGGTAGCCCGCCGCGGTGTTGGCTCCGATGGCCGCTGCCACCCAGGTGTACGAGTCGGCGTTCTGCTCGAGCATCTCGGTGATCGCGGCGGTCGGCGTGCTGCCTTCGAGCAGACCACCCATACCCCCGCCCATCTCGGTGCCGGGAGCCCCGTCCTGACCCGGGAACCCTGCCGGTATCTGCATCCCGGCAGGCATCTGGACACCGGCCGGCAATTGCATCCCACCCGGCATCCCGCCCGGCATCCCGCCTTGACCTCGTCGGCCCTCACCCATGCCGCCGAATCCGCGCATCCCGGTATTGGGCCCGGCCGAGACGATGGATCCGGTGTGCGGGGTATCGATCGTGTCGACCGCGTAGGCCGTCGGGCCGGCCAGTCCGGCGAACATCACCACCAGGATCGACGCTGCCGCCAGCCGACCGCGAGTCAGCGCCGGGATCAGCAGCGCGACGACCGCGAGAACTCCGACGACGAGAATCGCCCACTTCAGCCACGGCACGAAACTCTCACTGCGGCGCAGCAACACCCACGACATCGCCACGGTCGACGCCACCGCGAGAGCCATGGCAATGCGCACCCAGTACCTCTCGCGTCGACGCCACAGCACCACGCTGCCGATCCCGACGAGAGCAGCCACCGCAGGTGAGAGCGCAACGGTGTAGTACGAGTGGAAGATTCCCGCCATGAAGCTGAACGTCAGACCGGTGACGAGCAGCCACAGACCCCACACGATCAACGACGCGCGCTGCACGTCGACCCGAGGAGCCCTGCCGCGCAACACGAGTCCGACCACGAGCAGGATCAGCGCAGCCGGGATGAGCCAGGCGATCTGGCCGCCCTGGGACGCGTCGAACATGCGGAGAATGCCGGTCTCTCCCCAGATGCCGCCGGGCATACCACCCGCGACGTCCCCACCCATACCCCGTCCGGGGGTGACGCTTCCGGTCTCGTCACCGCTGAGCCGGCCCAATCCGTTGTAGCCGAGCGTGAGTTCGAGGATCGAATTGTTCTGCGAACCACCGACCCACGGCCGCGAGGATGCCGGCCAGAATTCGACGATCAGCAGCCACCATCCGGCCGAGACGATCATCGCGCCCAGTGCTCCGAACAGCTGCCATAGTCGGGTGAGAAACTTCGGCGGCCCGGCGATCAGATAGGTCAGCGCCAGGGGCGGTACGACGAGCATCACCTGAAGTTGCTTGGTGAGGAAGCCGAATCCGACGAACATGCCGGTGATCAACAGCCACTTGGTCTTTCCGGTCTCGACGCCTCGCAGCAAAGCCCACACCGATGCGATCATCAGCAGCACGAGCAACGCGTCGGGATTGTTGAACCGGAACATCAGTGCGGCAACGGGAGTCAGAGCCAGTATCAGTCCGGCGAGCAGACCGGCCGCACCACCGAAGCGGCGCTTGACGGTGGCGCGCAGCAGGGCCACCGAGGCCACGCCGAGCAGAGCCTGGGGCACGAGCATCGCCCAGGTATCGAGTCCGAAGATGCGCACCGACAACGACATCAGCCACAGCGACATCGGGGGCTTGTCGACGGTGATCGAGTTGGCGGCATCGGAGGAACCGAAGAAGAAGGCCTTCCACGACACCGAACCCGCCTGTATCGCAGCGGAATAGAACGAGTTGGCCCAGCCGGACGCGCCGAGTCCCCAGATGTAGGCGACGCCGGTGCCGACCAGCAGAACGACCAATCCGATCCACTCCAACCGCGGGGAGGTCTCAGGGGTGGACGGCGCGTCCGCGGCGGGGCGTTCGATCAGGGCGGTCACCGCGCCTGCTCCGCACTACGGAAGACCCACCGCAGTGCGACGAATCGGCACACGGTGGCAACGAGATTGGCGACGATGAGGACGGCCAGCTCGACGTGTCGAGACACGTCGGGCACCCAGGCATGCAGCACGGCAAGAGATCCGCTGGTGACGAGCAGAGCGAAACCGAAGATCGCCAATCCCTGCAGTTGATGCTTGCCCGCTCCCTCCGATCCTCGGACGCCGAAGGTGAAGGCGCGGTTGGCGGCAGTGTTGAGCACTGCGGTGATCAACAGTCCGAAGAAGTTGGCGGCCTGCGCACCGATCAACGAGTGCAGAACGAGGTACAGCAGCGCGTAGGCGACGGTACTGGCGATGCCGATGATGCCGAATCGCACCATCTGGCTGATCATTCCGTGCGGCACACCGGGCACGAGCGGCTCCCGCCCCAAGCTTCGACGCAGTTCGGCGACCGGCAGCACACCGGTGGCCAGGGCCCGGCCGACGCGCCAGCACCCCTGCAGGTCCTTGACGGCGGTATCGACGATGTTGACGCTGCTGTTGGGGTCGTCGACCCAGTCGACGGGTACCTCGTGGATACGCAGGCCGACTTTCTCTGCGATTACGAGCAATTCGGTGTCGAAGAACCATCCGGTGTCCTCGACCAGCGGCAGCAGTTGCCGGGCGACGTCGGTACGCATTGCCTTGAAGCCACACTGTGCATCGGAGAAACGTGCACGCAGTGAGGTACGCAGGATGAGATTGTAACTGCGCGAGATGAATTCACGTTTCGCACCGCGGACCACCCGAGACGATCGGCTCAGTCGAGATCCGATGGCGAGGTCCGAGTGACCGGACATCAGCGGTGCGATCAGCGGCATCAGGGCATTGAGGTCGGTGGAGAGATCGACGTCCATGTAGGCCACCACATCGGCGTCGGACGCGAGCCACACCGCTTTGAGCGCGCGCCCGCGACCCTTCTCGTCCAGGTGATGGACCTGCACTCCGTCGATCTCGTCCGCGAGCCGTTGCGCGACGGCGAGGGTGCCGTCGGTACTGGCGTTGTCGGCGATCGTGATTCGCGACGGAAATGGGATCCGGTGCTCGAGATGCTCGTGGAGACGACGAATGCACTGTTCGAGGTCTGCCTCTTCGTTGTAGACCGGGATGACCACCTCGAGCGTGGCCGTGGCGTTCGAGCCGGGCCGCTGGCCTGCTGCTCGTGCGAGGGAATTCGTTGTCATGGGGACAAGAGTCGGCCCTGGACCTGCGCCCAGCCTGGGACCAGTCTGGCAATGTGCTGGGAGGACAGGAGCGGAGCCTGCGGAGTGACCACGGGGCCGGCCGGTAGGGCATCCTGTTCCCATGGCTTCCATTTTCAGCAAGATCATCGCCGGCGAGATTCCGGGACGGTTCGTCTGGCAGGACGACGACGTGGTCGCATTTCTGACGATCGCACCGGTCACGCAGGGGCACACGCTGGTGGTTCCGCGCGAGGAAATCGACCAGTGGCAGGACGTCGACGGTGCCGCGTTCGGCAAGGTCACGGCCGTCGCGCGCGTGATCGGCCAGGCCGTCCGGACTGCATTCGATGCGCCTCGCGCCGGACTGCTGATTGCCGGGCTCGAGGTGCCGCACCTTCATCTGCACGTGTTCCCGGCCTACGATATGGGCAACTTCGACATCTCCGGTGCCGATCCAAATCCCTCCGCGGAGTCCCAGGACGAGGCCGCGGCGAAGCTGCGGACGGCGTTGCGCAATCTCGGATACGAGGCATACGTGCCGAACTGACGGCGCTCAGCGCAGCGGCGTCAACAGTCGTCGACGCGTTCGCAGGTGCATCGACACCTCGTCGGATCGGGTGTGGGGGTCGTAGCCCGGGCCGATGTCGGTGTCGATGTCGTGCGGCCCTGGCGCAACGCCGCATTCGGGGCACATCCCCAGTGGTCCGAGGTCGGTTCCACAGGGCGCGTGCAGGAATTTTCGACGCTTCCCTGCGGGTTTCGCGGTCTGTTCCTCACCCCAGTAACTCAGGGCGAAGACCGCGGGCCACAGCCCTTCGAGGGCGGCCGTCGGAACATAGTCGTCGTGCCCGCCCTCGAAGGCCCGGGCTCGTCGTTCGAGCAGCCCGGCGTCGACCAGCGCGCCGAGTCGTTGAGCCAAGACCGCTTTGGAGATGTCGAGGTGGACCTGGAAGTCGCCGAATCGCCGGACGCCGAAGAAGCAGTCGCGAACGATGAGCATGGTCCACCGCTCCCCGACGAGTTCGAGGGCACGGGCCAAGGAGCAATCCTGGCGGGCGTAGTCGGTTCCGAGTGCCATGGCGCGATAGTACAGTCTGTTGACCGAACCAAGTTGCGCGTTTACAGTTCGATCACCAGACCACAAGGACGACGATGACCGACACTGCACCCTCGACCACCAGCACCACGAACAGCACCCGCGCATTGACCATCGCAGCGCTCGGCACTCTGCTGACCCTGATGGCGTTCACCGCACCGCTCGCGACGATCAACAGCACCGCGGCCGATCTGATGTCGGATACAGCGGGCCGCACCTGGATTCTCAGCTCGATGAGCATCGGACTCGCCGCAGCCCTGCTCACCACCGGCACCGTGGCCGACGACTTCGGACGCCGCCGCACCTTCGCACTCGGGGCCGCAGTGCTCGCCGTCGGCGCGATCGTCTGCGCTGTCTCCCCGAACACGCTGATCTTCGTGCTGGCGCGCATTCTGCAAGGACTCGGCGGCGCGGCCGTCATCGCATCGAGCCTGGGCATCATCGCGCACACCCACCCGGCCGGCCCTGTGCGCGCCAAGGCCAGCGGAGTCTGGGGTGCGAGCGTGGGAGCCGGCATTGCCCTCGGCCCACTGTTGGCCGCTGCGCTGGATCGCGTGGCGAGTTGGCGTGAGGCGTACGTAGTTCTCGCCGTCGCCACGGTGGCTCTGGCCGTCGCCGCGCACCGGCTCGTCGAAGAATCCAGGTCCGACGCCCCGCGCGGCCTCGATCCGATCGGTGCCCTGCTGTTGGCGACGGGGATCGGCGCACTGCTGGCCGCGTTGGTCGAGGGCAGGCAGGGCTGGACGGCCGTTACCCCGATCGTTCTCTTCGTTCTGGCGGTCCTGTTGTTGGCTGCGTTCGTGATCCTCGAATTGCGCAGTGCAACAGCGATGCTCGATCTCACGCTCTTCCGGCACCCACCGTTTCTCGCCGCCACGGTTGCCGCGCTGGCCACCGGTGGCGGGATCATCGCGTTGATGTCGTACATGCCGGGGTTTGTCGGAACCGTACTCGGAATCGACGCGCTCGGTGCCGCGCTACTGCTGTTCGGGTGGTCCGCCACTTCCGTTGTCACGGCATTGCTGGCACGCCGACTCCCCGCGTCCGTGAGCGGTAGGACGCAACTCGCCATCGGTCTGGTGGGCGTCGCGATCGGCATGTTGATGCTCACGGGATTGTCCGAGACCGCATCCTGGCCGCGCCTGCTGCCCGGGCTGCTCGTGGCAGGAATTGCCAGCGGGGTGCTCAACGCCGCTCTCGGACGCGAGGCCGTGGCCAGCGTGCCCGCCGGTCGCGGCGGCATGGGCAGCGGGGCCAACAACACCGCGCGCTACGTGGGATCCGCAGTGGGTGTCACCGTCGTTGCTGTGGTCGCCGTACCGGCAAGCGATCACGGTGCGACGGCGTTGACGGCGGGTTGGAACACTGCAGCTCTGGTCACCGCGGCGATATCCGTGATCGGAGCCGTTGTCGTGGCCGCCTCACGCTCCCGGCGGTAGCGAGTACTCCTGCTCCGGTCTTCCGGTCGACCCGTAGCGCAGCTGCATACGAAGCCGCCCCTTCGACACCAGGGTTGCCAGGTAGCGCTGCGCCGTCGCTCTCGAAATCCCTATGGCAGCGGCAACTTCACCCGCAGACATCGGCTCGGCCGTGGTGCGCACCGCGTCGAGCACCAGATCGCGGGTGACGGACTGCGAGGACGGCAGCGGTGCCGCAGCGCGCGGGCGCAACGCGTCGAGTCCGCTGTCGATGTCGACCTGGCTCAGCTCGTCCGTACGGTCCAGAGCGCCGCGGTACGTCAGGTATCCGGTGAGCCGGTCGATCAGTGCCGAACGGGGAAACGGCTTGATCAGATACGTCCAGGCACCCGCGGCGATCGCCGAACGCACCGTGTGTTGATCCGCCGCGGCAGAGAGCACCACTGCGTCGCAGTGCAATTCGCGTACCAGGTCGATTCCCGAGCCGTCGGGCAGATAGACATCGACCAGCGCCAGATCGAACGACTGCGTCGACGCCAATTCGCGAGCCTGGGCGATGCTGGTCGCCACGGCGGCAACCTCGTACCGATCGAGCGAATTCACCAGCACCGCATGCAGATCCGCGACCCTGAAGTCGTCGTCCACGACGAGAACCCTCATTGCGTCAACTCCTGAATCAGTAGTGCGTCGGGAATGGAGGCGATGAACACCGCGCCTCCGCGTTCGTTGTCCACCGTGACTTGCCCACCTACATCGGCCAACGTCACGTCACCGCCGTGAGTACGCGCGATCTGCCGACTCAGCGCCAATCCCACTCCTCGTCCTCCGGGCGCGTCTGCCGTCGACTTGGTCGAGACCCCCTCCACGAAGACCTGCTCGGGTGCCAACTCGACGCCGTCGCCCGAATCGACGACCACGATGTGCAAGGTCGAATTCTCCTGCACCAGTTCCACTTCCACCTCGGCGGGTCGGCGCGCCCCGACCCGAGCCGCGTCGATCGCATTGTCTACGAGGTTGCCCAGCACGGTGGTGACGTCCACCGGTCCGGCCAGTTCACCACCGACCCAGGTGTTCTCCCCCAGCACCAGGCGCACGCCACTTTCGCGGGCGTGCGCGGCCTTGGCGGCGAGAAAGGAGCGCAGGTAGGCGTCGGACACTGCGTCCATCCCTTCGACCGATTCCGATCTCGGTCCCACGCCCAGAATTTCGTCGATGTACTGCGACGCTCGATCGGGGTGACCCTCGTGCAGCAATCCGCTGACCAGATGCATTCGGTTGGCGAACTCGTGCCGCTGGGCGCGCAACACCGCAGACATCGATCGAACCGCATCGAGCTGACGGGTCAGTGTCTCCACGTCCGTTCGATCGCGCACGGTCAGCACCGTACCCAGATCGAGATTGTCGCGCAGCACTTTTCGGGCCGACGCGATCACGACGACGTCGTCCACGGTCGCGAGCACCGGATCGGCCGTGGCGGATCGGACGACCTCGAGCAGCCGTGGAGTCAGACCGATGTTCTCCACGCGCATCCCCGGCTTGCCGTCGATCGAGAGCAACGCACGCGCCTCGTCGTTGACGACCGTGACGACGCCGTCCGGGTCGGTGGCGACCACTCCCTCGCCGATACCGTGCAACACGGCCTCCTGCTCACGGACCAGTTCGGCGAGTTCCTCCGGTTCGAGCCCCAGCGTCAGTCGCTTCCACCTGCGCGCCAACAGGGTCGAGCCGGCCAGTCCGAGCAACAACACGGCACCGGTCACCAACCCGCCGTTGACAAGATCCTTCACCAGCTCGCCGCGCACCGCCGTCGTCGAAATGCCGACACTCACTTCGCCGACCACCACATCGGTCGAACCGAGAGCCAGCACAGGCACTTTCGCGCGAACCGAGTCCCCGAGCGTGCCGCGTTCCTGCTCGACCACCTCGTTGCCCGCCAACGCGCCCGACGGATCGGTACTCACTCGCTGCCCCAGCACTGTCGGATCGGGGTGCGCCAGCCGCAGACCCCGATCGTCGGTGATGACGACGAACAACGCATCGGTGCGATCTCGGGCACCCTCACCCGCACGCTGCAGAGCGCCACCCGCCAACACTCCGGCAGGCGCGGCATCGGTGCCCGCGGTGTCTGCTGCGGAGAACTGCTCGACGAGCGAGCGCACCTCCGGATCCGACGCCACCGTCCGCGCGATGGCGAGCGCACGCTCGCCGTACTCCTCGCTGGCCTGCCTGCCACTACTGATCGCGAACACCCCGAACGCCACTGCCAGGGCCACCGCGACCAGCGCTGCCTGCAACAACAGCACCTGGGTCCTCAATCGCATCCAACAAGGCTATGCGCGGGGCAGGCTCGAGCACAATGCGCAAAAGGCTCTTTACGTTGCTTGCGCGGGTAGTGCGCACAACAGCGATCATGTGACGCCGGTTACGTAACTTCAGTCACAACACGTGGTCCAACCGGACCCACCTCACACATTTCGAGAAGGAGTGCACGATGTTGGTGATACTCGGCTTCCTCATGGTAGCCGCCTTCATGTTCTTGATCCTGACCAAGAGAGCCACGCCCGTCGTCGCACTCACCCTCGTACCCGTCATCTTCGGCCTGCTGGCCGGCGCGGGGCTCGGCATCGGTGACATGATCACCGACGGCATCAAGTCGCTGGCCCCCACCGCAGCTCTGCTGTTCTTCGCCATCATCTTCTTCGGAATCATGATCGACGTCGGACTGTTCGATCCACTGGTGCGAGGCATTCTGCGCCTGGTGCGCAACGACCCGATGAAACTGGTTGTCGGAACTGCCATTCTGGCCATGGTCGTTTCACTCGACGGCGACGGCTCGACGACGTTCATCATCGTCACGTCCGCACTGCTGCCGCTCTACCTCAAACTCGGTGTCAGCCCGGTGATTCTGACGGTCGTCGCCGGTCTCGCCAACGGCACGATGAACATCATCCCGTGGGGCGGCCCGACGGTTCGCGCCGCATCTGCTCTCGGAATCTCTCCGTCCGACGTCTTCGTTCCGATGGTTCCCTCGATGATCGTCGGTCTGATCATCGTGCTGCTCTTCGCTGTTCACCTCGGCATCATGGAGCGTCGACGCATCGGCAAGCTGATCTACGAGCCCGAGCTGGTGGCGTCCGGCGGCGGCGGAAGTATCCGTAAGGGCGGCAAGGGTTCCGGCGGATCGGGCACCGGCGGATCGGACGAGGGAGAATCGGGTCAGTTCTTCGACGGCCTGGACCCCAATCGAGACACGCTGCGCCCCAAGCTGCTGTGGTTCAACGCTGCGCTGACGATCGTCCTCCTCGTCATCCTCGTCATGGACATCCTGCCCATCCCGGTGCTGTTCATGATCGCTGCCTCCATCGCACTGACGGTCAACTTCCCCAAGGTCAAGGAGCAGGGCGACGCGATCGCACGGCACTCGTCCTCCATCGTCTCCGTGGTCGCCATGGTGCTCGCCGCTGCAATTCTGACGGGTGTCTTCCAGGGCACCGGCATGGTCGAGGCCATGGCCGAGTGGCTGCTCAACGTCATCCCGCCCGGCATGGGCCCGTACCTGGCCGTCATCACCGGCATCCTGAGCATTCCGCTGACGTTCTTCATGACCAACGACGCGTTCTACTTCGGCATCCTCCCGGTGCTCACCGAGACCGCCGAGAAGTACGGCATCGACCCGGTCGAGATGGCCCGCGCCTCGATCACCGGTCAGCCCGTCCACCTGCAGAGCCCATTGGTTCCGGCCATCCTGCTCTTGGTCACGCTCGCCGGTGTGTCGTTGGCCGATCACCACAAGAAGGTGCTGTGGCGCGCGGTGGTCGTCTCCCTCGCGATGCTGGCCGTCGGCATCGTCCTCGGCCAGATCCCGTTCGGCTGATCCCCCACCCACACCTCGCGTAGGAGTAACTGTCATGACTGTTGGCGTACTGCACAACAATTCACCCGAGGGCCGCGCAGCATTGGCGGCCGCGGTTCGAGAATCTCGCATCCGCGAGACGGATCTCGTCGTCCTGCACGCACTCTCGGGATCGGCCGAGCCCTCCGCCGAAGCAGCCGAGACGCAGGCCGTGTCCACGTCGGTGGACACCGCTCTGGCCGACATCGAGCACGCCGACTCCATCTCCTGGACCGTGGCGGTGGGCAGGCCCGATCCCGATGCCGTCAACACCCTGCTGACGTTGGTCGAGGAGCAGAAGTCCGAGATCCTGGTCGTCGGCTCGCGTCACCGCTCGGCCGTCGGTAAATTCCTGATGGGACAGACCATTCAGCGTTTGCTGCTCGAGATCCCCGTCCCCGTTCTGCTGGTCAAGTCCGGAGCGTGAGAGCTTCGAACCGCATGACCCTGGTGGCGGGGCACAGCCTCCGATGGATCGGCCTCGCGGCCGTATCCGTCGGGGGCTGGGCCCTTTTCGAATCCCTCGGTCTGACGGCACCATCGTTGTTCGCCGCTCTCGTCGTTGCCGTCGTCTTCGCACTGACAGGCCTCGGCCCCGCGGCCGTCCCCCGCCCGGCATCGATGGCGGCGCAGGGAACGCTGGCGGTGACGATCGGGCTGATGCTCGACACCGAAACGCTCGGCGCATTGGGCGAGAATTGGATCCCCGCCGTTCTCGTCGGCGTGGCGACGCTGATCGTCAGCGCCGGCTGCGGCGCACTGCTCGCTCTGCATCGCGACGTCGATCCGGTGACCGGCGCGCTGTCCCTGATTGCCGGCGGTGCAACGGGTCTGGTGTCCATCGCTCGCGAACTCGGCGGTGACGAGCGAATCGTCGCAGTGGTGCAATACCTGCGCGTCGCACTCGTGGTGGTCACGATGCCGTTGATCGTCACCTTCGCCTTCCATACCGACACCGGCGGTGGAGCTGCAACAGAAGAATTGTCGACGACGCCGTGGTTCGTCGGCACCGCATTCCTTCTCGGAGCAATTGTCGCCGGAATCGTGCTCGCTCGCCTGATCAGACTGCCGGCACCGGCCACACTCGGACCACTGATCGTCGCGGGCGCATGCGAGCTGCTCGGCTGGCCCGTCGACATCTCCGTCCCGGAGGTACTGCTGCCGTTGGCGTTCATCGTCATCGGATGGCAAGCGGGACTTGCCTTCACGATTGCCAGCCTCCGGGCCATCGGACGAATCTTCCCATGGGCGGCACTGCTGGTTCTCTCGATCGGACTGATCTGCGCCGGGTTCGGTTGGGCACTCTCGGCCATCACCGGGGTCAGCATGCTCACCGGTTACCTCGCGACCACGCCCGGCGGACTGGCGGCTGTGCTCGCGGTGTCTGCGACGACGGGATCCGACGTCACCTTCGTCGCCTGCGTTCAGGTGATCCGACTGGTGTCGATGCTCGTCGCCGCGCCGCTGGCCGCCGCCGCGTACACCAAGCTCGCCGAACGCAAGAGGATCAGGGCGGAACGCGAATCAACCGTCGGCGCGGGGTAATTCGACTCGAAAGGTTGCGCCCTTCCCCGGCGTACTCCGCACGTCGACGGTTCCCTTGTGAGCGGCCACCAGGGCCGCAACGATCGACAGGCCGAGCCCGCTGCCGCCGCTCTCCCTGGTCCGGGAGGAGTCGGCTCGATAGAAGCGCTCGAAGACGTGCGCCGATTCCTCCACGCTGAGCCCAGGACCGGTGTCCTGCACTTCGAGTAGCACCGAAGACTCTGTCGTCCCGACGCACACGGTGATCGCCGCGGATTCGGGTGTGTGCCGAACCGCGTTTCCGACGAGGTTCGCGAGCACCTGACGCAGCCGAGCGTCGTCACCGTCGACCTCGGGAATTCCCGGTCCTGCCAACACTTTCAGCGAGATGTCGCGCCGGGGTGAGACCGCTTTGGCGTCGTGCACGGCGTCGGCGGCGATGGTGAGCAGGTCGACGCGGCGCACCTCGAGTGGCCGTTGAGCGTCGAGGCGGGCGAGCATGAGCAGATCTTCGACGAGCAGGCCCATGCGCGCCGACTCGCCCTCGATACGGTTCATCAGCAGAGCGATGTCACTCATCGCGCCCTGTCGGTACAGCTCGGCGAACCCGCGGATCGTCGTCAGCGGCGTCCGCAATTCGTGACTGGCGTCGGCGACGAAGCGGCGCATCCGATCCTCGGACGCTCGCGCCGCCTCCTCCGAGGCCGCGGTTGCGGCGAAGGCGCGCTGAATCTGCGAGAGCATTCCGTTGAGGGCCGCCGACAATCGGCCGACTTCGGTCTTCTCACTCCATTCGGGAACCCGGCGGTGCAGATCCCCGGCAGCGATGGCGGCAGCCGTCGTCTCCACCTCGCGTAGTGGACGCAGACTGCGCCGAACCACGAAGTAGGCCATCACGCCCAGAGCCAGCAATACGGCTGCGCCGATGTAGAACTGGAGAACCACGAGCCTGTTGACGGTCTGCTGATTGGGACCGAGCGGCATCCCGACCGTGGTGGATCCTTCACTGTTGGTCACCGTCATCACGCGCCACTGCGTCGCCGGGTCGCCCTCGGAACCGACGGTCTCGGGAATCGCGGACGGTGGACTCGACAGGTCCGGAACGCTCTCGGCCACATCGTTGATCGGGCCACGGACGGTCCCGTCGACGGCGACAGATCGCACGTAGAAGTTGGACGGCGGACGACCGGGATTGGGTTCGTCGATGGGTGGGAACGGTCGATCGCCGCCTGGCTTCGCCCACCCCTGGGATGCTTCGATCAGTTGACTGTCCAGGCGCCGCATCAGCGACGTCTCGAGGGACGAGGTCACTGCCACTCCCGACGCAAACAGGCCGAGCCCGACCAGAAGCAGCAGCGCCGCGACCAGGGTGAAACGCAGTGGCAGACTCCGAAGCCGAGCTCGAACGGCCGTCACCGTGGCTGTCGCATGACGTAACCGACGCCCCGCAGTGTGTGGATCAAGCGCGTGTCACCGGTATCGACCTTGCGCCGCAGATACGACACGTACGACTCCACCACTCCTACTTCTCCGCCGAAGTCGTAGTGCCACACGTGGTCCAAAATTCTCGGCTTGCTCAGTACCGTTCCGGCGTTGACCATGAAGTATCGCAACAGCGTGAACTCGGTGGGCGAGAGCGAGACCGGCTCACCCGCCTTCCATACCTCGTGGGTGTCGTCGTCGAGTTCGATGTCCGCGAACGCAACTCGGGACGGCTGTGTGTCCTCGCTCTTGCCCGACCGGCGCAGGATCACCCGGAGCCGGGCCACCACCTCTTCGAGGGAGAACGGCTTGGTGACGTAGTCGTCGGCACCGAGTGTCAGGCCGGTCACCTTGTCCTCCACCGAATCTCGTGCGGTCAGGAACAGAGCGGGCGCATCGACTCCGTCGGCGCGCAGCCGACGCAGCAGACCGAAACCGTCCATGCCGGGCATCATCACGTCGAGTATCAGAGCCTCGGGTCTGAAGTTGCGCGCTTTGTCGAGCGCCTCCGGGCCGGACGCCGCCGTCGCCACCTCGAATCCCTGAAATCTGAGGCTGACCGACAGCAACTCGACGATCGTCGGTTCGTCGTCGACGATCAGGACTCTGGCCTCGGGTGTGTTGCTCACGGTATTCATCATCGCGCGAACAGCTGCTCGTCCGCTGCGATCTCGCTGTGAGGTTGCTGTGAGCCACCCTGGAAGGGGCATGATGGCAGCGATGCTCGACGCGAAGGCCGATTCCCCGAACAGGACTCGGCCTGCGGTGTCATCCATGCACGTATTCGCAACTCTGCTCGTGTTGGGCATCGGGTTCGGCCCCGAATTGGCCGAGTGGGTCGGCGGCTCTCCCGCGTTGCGGACCGGGGCCACGGTGTTCACCGGAATTTTCGTCCAGGCGACGCCGTTTCTGGTGCTCGGCATGCTCGTGAGCGGGAGCATCGCCGCGTTCGTCTCACCCACGCTGCTGCAGAAGGTGGTGCCGAGAAACGCTACCGCCGCTGTCGGGGTGAGCGGACTCGCGGGCATGGCGCTGCCCGGTTGCGAGTGCGGCGCAGTGCCCGTCTCGCGTCGGCTGATGGATCAGGGGGTGCCGACGTCTGCGGCATTGGCATTTCTGCTGTCGGCACCGGCGATCAACCCCGTCGTCCTCGTCTCCACCGCGGTTGCCTTTCCCGGCGAGCCGGCGATGGTGCTCGCCCGGTTCTTCGGCTCGCTCGGCACGGCCTTGGTGATGGGCTGGTTGTGGACTCGATTCGGCAAGGCCGAATGGATCACCGCGCGACTCACCGATCGTCCACACGACCACGGCACCTCGAGGTGGGAGACGTTCCGCGAGTCGGCGCGTGCCGATCTGCTGCAGGCCGGAGCCTTCCTCGTGTTCGGGGCAGCGGCGGCCGCGATGCTGCACCTGGTGGTTCCCGACTGGGTGTTCGCCCACCTCGCCGGGCAGCTGCTGCTCTCGATCCTGGTGATGGCCGTCCTGGCAGTGATCCTGGCGTTGTGCTCGGAGGCCGACGCATTCGTCGCGGCAAGCATGTCGATGCTGCCCCTGCTGCCGCGTCTGGTCTTCCTGGTGGTGGGGCCCGCCGTCGACGTGAAGTTGATGGCGATGCAGGCGGGCAGCTTCGGGCGCGGATTCGTCGCCCGCTTCGCACCGCTGACGTTCGTCGTGGCGATCGTGTGCGCGTGCGTGAGCGGCTACCTCTTCGTGGGAGCGCGATGAAGCGTGAAGTGCAGAACCTGCTGCTGGTGCTCCTCGGTGGATCGATGGTCAAGATCTCGCTGGACGGTAGCTTCGTCCGCTACGTCAAACCCTCGCTGCATCCATATCTGCTGGCCGCCGGGGTGTTGATCGTTGCCTTGGCGGCGGCGTCGATCGTTGCCGACATCCGTCGCGGTGGGGCGGGCGAGGGCGACGGGCACGCTCACGATTCGCGTCCGTACTGGCTGCTCTTGATCCCGGTCGCGGTCATCCTGTTCATCGCGCCGCCCGCGCTCGGAGTCTCCGCCGTCGGCGATCGACCCGTCACGGCCGTATCCGCCGAGCAGAAGACGGCATTCCCGACGCTTCCCGACGAGCCCGTTCCCGAAGTACCCCTGCTCGACGTCGTGCAACGCGCGGTTCGTGATTCGGAAGGCAGCCTGGACGGCCGGGAGATCAGTGTCACCGGATTCGCTGTTGCCACTGCACACGGAGGCTCGCCGCGCGCCGACGGCTCGACGAGCGGCCTCGATCTCGCCCGCGTTCTGATCATCTGCTGCGCGGCCGACGCGCGGTCCATCCGCATCCACCTCGACGCAGGTAGCGCAGCTCTCGACGAGATTCCGGACGGCACCTGGCTGCGGATATCGGGAACCGTCGACTCTGCAACGGCGACCGAGAAGACCGCGTTCACACCCACGATGACGGTCTCCTCGGTCGAGAGAATCGAGGCGCCGGCGAACACCTACGCCTATTGACGGCGTCCCGCCCGACCGACAATTGGTACGATCGTGCAAGTCACTTCCGACGATCGGACGAGGGGCACCGTACCCGCTTAGAAAAGACGGTGCTGGAGGAGTGATTTCTCATGGCATGGCTCATTCTCGTCGTCTCCGGCGTTCTCGAAGCCGTGTGGGCGACCGCGCTGGGCAAGTCCGAGGGCTTCACCAAACTCGGACCGTCCATCGTCTTCGGCGTTGCGGTGGTGCTCAGCATGATCGGCCTCGCGATTGCGATGCGATCGCTGCCCACCGGCACGGCCTATGCAGTCTGGGTGGGCATCGGCGCGACCCTCACTGTCACCTATGCCATGGTCACCGGGACCGAATCGGCGTCGCTGCTCAAAATTGCCCTGTTGCTCGGGATCGTCGGCTGCGTCGTGGGTCTGAAGTTTCTTCACTGATTTTCCGGGCTACGAGCAGTTACAGTAAAACCATGAACTGGGTGTCAGCGATCACACTGCCCGCGCGTGCCGGAATTGCCATCGCCGAGCAGGCGATCGGCGTCGCGGAGGTCGCGTTGGCAACCACCAGGATGGCACTGGCCACCGGGGCGTCGGGCACCGCGGGAGTCGCCTCGCTCGCCAACCCGCGCGGCGGAACGATGCAACTGCTTGCCCAGCTCGGCCAGCTCACCTCCGACGACCGCGCCCTGGGAAATGCACTCAAGGAAGGCGGACCGCTCGATCGCCTTCTCGCCCAGGGTGGCGTCGTCGATCGCCTCACGTCCGAGGACGGCACCCTCGAACGGCTGCTGTCCCCGGGCGGGCCGGTCGAGCGAATCCTGGCTCCCGGCGGGCCTTTGGACCGGCTGCTCGCCGAGGACGGACCACTCGAACGATTGCTCGCCGAGGGCGGTCTGCTCGATCGGATCACCGCCACCAACGGACCACTCGAACGACTGACGGCCAAGGACGGCCCGCTGGAAGTGCTGACGCGTCAGGACGGCCTCATCGAGCGAGCTATCGCCGAGGAAGGCATCCTCGAGACGCTTCTCGCCGAGGACGGTGCCATCGAGAGACTGACGGCGAAGGGCGGGCCGCTCGATCAACTCGTCAAGCTGTCGGAGACGCTGACCTCGGTGGCCCCGAACATCGAGCGAATGAGTATCTCGATCGACATCCTGCAGGATTCCGTGGAGATTCTCTCGGCCGCCGTGCATCCTCTGGGCGAGTTGGTGGGCCGACTCCCGGGCCGCTGGCTCAAGAGTGGCAAGCAGTCGGTGCACGAGCTGCACTGACCGTCGCACACGACGATCGAGGTACTCCGGCGCGGCGGCATGTTAGCGCTCACACTGCTCAGCGGGCCTGTGGAAAGAAAACTTTGACATTGCCGATGTTATCGCTCACACTTTCGTTTTGATGTGATGCGAAGCACACAGGACCCACCGACCGGCCACCTCCGCGGTCTCATTTCACTACGCAGGGAGAAACGATGAAGTTTCGACACCTATCCATGGCCGCGGCCGCGGTGGCACTCACCCTCACGCTCGGCGCGTGCGGGTCGAGTACCAAGACCGCAGACGAGGCTCCCGCCGAAGGCGGCAGCACGGCCGGCGCTCTGATCGGCGTCACGATGCCGACGAAGTCCTCGGCTCGATGGATCGCCGATGGCGACAACCTCAAGAGCGCGCTCGAAGGCCAGGGCTACAAGGTCGATCTGCAGTACGCAGAGAACGACATCCCCACCCAGGTCAACCAGATCGAGAACCAGATCACCCAGGGCGCAAAGCTTCTCATCGTGGCTTCCGTGGACGGCACTGCCATCACCACGCAGTTGCAGGAAGCCAAGGACAACGGCATCGGCGTCATCGCGTACGACCGCCTCATCCGCAACTCCCCGAACGTCGATTACTACGCGACGTTCGACAACTACAAGGTCGGCGTCGACCAGGCCACGTCGTTGCTCGTCGGCCTCGGACTGAAGAATCAGGACGGCACCGACAAGGCCGACGCTCCAGCGGGCCCGCTCAATATCGAGGTCTTCGGAGGTTCGCCCGACGACAACAACGCCACCTTCTTCTTCGACGGTGCAATGGAGACTCTGAAGCCGTACCTGGACAAGGGAACTCTGAAGATCGGCAGCGGCGAATCGGACTTCGAGACGGCCGCGACCCTGCGTTGGGATCCGGCGACCGCGCAGAAGCGCATGGAGGATCTGCTCACCAAGACCTACTCCTCGGGCCAGAAGGTCCAGGGCGTGCTCTCGCCGTACGACGGCATCTCGATCGGAATCCTCTCCGCACTCAAGAGCAACGGTTACGGAACTGCCGGCCAGCCTTACCCGATCGTCACCGGGCAGGACGCCGAGGTCCCGTCGGTCAAGTCCATCATCGCCGGTGAGCAGTACTCCACCATCTACAAGGACACGCGCCAGCTGGCCGAAGTCACGATCCAGATGGCTCAGGCGATGCTCAACGGTCAGACTCCCGAGACCAACAACACCACCGATTACGACAACGGCGAGAAGGTCGTTCCCGCGTACCTGCTGCAGCCCGCGATCGTCTACAAGGACAACTACGAGAAGCTGCTCGTCGAGGGTGGCTACTACACCGAGGATCAGTTGAAGTGAGTTCGACGATGACGAGCCCGATCTTGGAGATGCGCGGAATCACCAAGACATTCCCCGGCGTCAAGGCGCTACAGGGTGTCAATCTCTGGGTGAACCGCGGCGAAATTCACGCGATCTGCGGCGAGAACGGCGCAGGCAAATCGACGCTCATGAAGGTGTTGTCGGGTGTGTACCCACACGACACCTTCGACGGGGACATCGTGTTCGACGGTCAGTCGTGCAAGTTCTCCGACATCCGGAGCAGCGAATCCAAGGGCATCGTCATCATCCATCAGGAACTCGCGCTGAGTCCGCATCTGTCGATCGCCGAGAACATCTTTCTCGGTAACGAGCGATCCAAGCGCGGGTTCATCGACTGGAACCGAACCAACTCCGAGGCCGCAGCCCTACTGAAGAGAGTAGGGCTGCGGGAAAACCCCGTCAGTGTGGTGAGCG
Organism: Rhodococcus sp. 077-4; assembly: GCF_047782425.1. NCBI lineage: Bacteria > Bacillati > Actinomycetota > Actinomycetes > Mycobacteriales > Nocardiaceae > Rhodococcus > Rhodococcus sp. 077-4. Next base: position 293,623 of record NZ_JAJPWC010000003.1, read on the forward strand.
ACCTCGGCGTCGGTAAGCAGCAGCTCGTCGAGATCGCCAAGGCATTGTCCAAGGACGTGACCCTGCTGATTCTCGACGAACCCACTGCGGCACTGAACGATTCGGACTCGGCTCATCTTTTGGACCTACTGCGAGGTCTACGGGACGAGGGCATCACGTGTGTGATCATCTCGCACAAGCTCAACGAGATCGAGGCCGTTGCGGATCGGACCACGATCATTCGCGATGGCACGTGCATCCAGACGTTGGACATGCGAGACCCCGATGTCACCGAGGATCGCATCATCTCGCTCATGGTCGGCCGCGATCTCGAGCACCGGTTTCCGCCCCACGAATCCACTGTGGGAGAGAAGGTTTTGCGCATCGAGGACTGGACCGTGCACAGTCCCACCCAGCAGGGACGAACCGTCGTCGACAAGGCGAATCTCACGCTGCGACGCGGTGAGATCGTCGGTCTGGCCGGATTGATGGGTGCCGGACGTACCGAGTTGGCCATGAGCGTCTTCGGCCGCAGCTACGGTATCGACATCTCGGGCCGTCTCTACAAGTACGGCAAGGAAATTCGCGTCAAGTCCGTCAACGATGCCATCCATCACGGCATCGCCTACGCCACCGAGGACCGGAAACGGTACGGGCTGAACCTGATCGACGACATCAAGCGCAACATCTCCGCCGCTGCGCTGGACAAACTGGTGACGGGAGGCTTCGTCGACGAAAACCAGGAATACAAAGTCGCCGAGGGCTTCCGCAAGAGCATGAACATCAAGGCACCGAACGTCTCCGCGGTGGTCGGCAAACTTTCCGGTGGCAATCAGCAGAAGGTCGTGCTGAGCAAATGGATCTTCAGCGATCCCGATGTGCTGATCCTCGACGAACCGACGCGAGGAATCGACGTCGGCGCGAAATTCGAGATCTACTCGATCATCAACCAACTCGCCGACGCCGGAAAGGCCGTGCTGGTGATCTCGTCCGAACTTCCGGAACTTCTCGGTCTGTGCGACCGGATCTACGCGCTGTCCGCCGGCCGGATCACCGGCGAGGTCGACCGCGAGGACGCAACCCAGGAATCTCTCATGCATCTCATGACCCGTGGAACAGGAGTACTTCGATGAACCAGCTGTCGACAGTTCGGGGGCTGCTCACGCGAAACCTCCGACAGAGCGGAATCTTCATCGCCTTCGCGCTGATCATCGTGCTCTTCACCGCGCTGACCGGCGGTCAGCTTCTGGTGCCGCAGAACATCAGCAACATGGTGATACAGAACTCGTACATTCTCATTCTGGCCATCGGCATGGTCGTCATCATCATCGCCGGCCATATCGACCTGTCCGTCGGATCGGTCGTGGCGGCTACCGGAGCCATTGCCGGTGTCCTCATGGTTCAACAGAACGTGCCGTGGCCACTCGCGGTGCTGATCACGCTGATCGTCGGCGGCCTGATCGGTGCCTGGCAGGGCTACTGGGTTGCGTACTTCGGCATTCCGGCGTTCATCGTGACCCTGGCCGGCATGCTCATCTTCCGAGCAGTCACGCTCATCGTCCTCGGCAACCAGGGCATCGGACCGTTCCCCGGGCCCGTACGAACCGTCTCCAACGGGTTCCTCCCGGGCTTCATGGGCAATGTCGCCCTCGGGCCTCTGGGCGGCGCAGATATCTTCACCTTGCTCGTCGCCGTCCTCGCCGTTGCCGCAATCGTGTTCACCCAGTGGCGTTCTCGAACAGGACGGCAGAAGTACGGGCAAGCCGTCGATGCGATGCCACTGTTTCTGATCAAGATGGCGTTCGCCGGTGGACTCCTGCTGGCCATCGCAATCCAGTTGGCTCGCTTCAAGAACCTGCCGTACGTGCTCATCCTGCTGGCCGTACTGGTCATGGGCTACTCCGCACTCGCAGGCAAGACGGTGTTCGGCCGGCACGTCTACGCCATCGGCGGCAACATCCACGCCGCGTCGCTGTCCGGCATCAAGGTCAAGCCCGTCACCTTCTGGATCTTCGTGAACATGGGCGTGCTCTCGGCCCTCGCCGGAATCATCTTCGCCGGCCGACTCAACCAGGCAGGCCCCACCGCGGGCAACGGCTTCGAGCTCGACGCAATCGCGGCGGCCTTCATCGGCGGCGCGGCAGTGCAGGGCGGCGTCGGACGCATCGTCGGTGCCCTCACCGGCGGACTCATCATCGCCGTGATCAACAGCGGAATGTCGCTCATCGGATCACCCAGCGAGAGAGTGCAACTGGTCAAGGGCCTGGTGCTGCTCGCGGCGGTCGCCTTCGATATCTGGACCAAGCGTCGAGCAGCGAGCGGAAAGGGCAGCAAGGGTGACAAAGCGGCATCTCCGAGCAGCTATCTGGGCGTGCCTGTGCCCGCCGAGATGTTCTCCGGTGCCGAGCCGGGTAAGCCTGCGCCCACCACGACCGGATCGGTGACCACACCCACGTGATCGGCTCGGTCACGGGCATCGCAGGCCCGGACATGCTGTGATTGTCCTCGACCACTGGAAGGGAGCGACGCGATGACGCCGACACGCGGACCGGCCATGACCGATGTAGCCCGGCTGGCAGGCGTGTCTCATCAGACAGTCTCCCGCGTCATCAACGGTCATCCCAACGTGACCGAAGCGACGAGAACGAAGGTGGACCAGGCGATCTCGGAACTGGGGTATCGGCCGAACACTGCCGCTCGCGCTCTGGTCACCGGTCGCAGCAAGACCATCGGAATCGTGGGAACCGGTAACGCTCTGTACGGTCCGGTGTCGACGCTCTACAGCGTCGAGTACGCCGCCCGCCAAGCCGGTTACTCCGTCGTGGTCGCCGTCCCCACCTCGTTCGACGAGTTGGCGATCATCACGTGTGTCCGCCGGTTGCAGAAGCAGGGGGTCGACGGTGTCGTCGTCATCGCGCCCCTGCGAACCGACGGCGGCGACATTGCCGATCTGGCCGGGGAGCTCCCGCTCGTCGCCGTCGAGGGATCACCTGCAGGCGATCTGGCCGTGGTCTCGGTCGACCAGATCGCCGGAGCGCGGGCCGCAACCGCGCATCTGCTCTCCCTCGGGCACAGCGCGGTGTGGCACGTTGCAGGGCCCCTCGGGTGGTACGAGGCCGCAGACCGCGTCACCGGGTGGCGGATGGCCCACGAGGATGCCGGCATCGATCCGCCGGCAACACTCAGCGGCGATTGGACCGCGAAATCGGGGTTCCTGGCCGGCAGTGAACTGGCCCGAATCGACGCAGTCACAGCAGTATTCGCGGGTAACGATTCGATGGCACTCGGGGTGCTCCGGGCGCTCGATGTTCACGGCAAACGAGTACCGCAGGACGTCAGCGTGGTCGGTTTCGACGACGTTCCCGACGCGGAGTTCTTCTCCCCGCCCCTGACCACCATTCGCCAGGAATTCACCGACGTCGGCGTCCGAAGCGTCGAAATCCTGCTCGACCAGATCGATACCGGAAACAGAAGCACCAGACGCTCGCTCATCGAACCGAGCCTGGTGATCCGATCCAGCACCGGTCAACCGAATACGTCTCCTGATCAATAGCTTTCGTCGATGCCTGCCTCCGATCGGCGATCTAGACCGAGTGTCGCCAGGAGGTCTTCGTGAAGCTCGAACCAGACCTTGTGGCACGAGTCGATATCGATGCCGTCGACCCAACTATGTTCTCCGGCTCGAGCGAGTTCCGATGCCGCACCGAATCGGGTGTCGTAACCGGCGAACCGCGCGAGAGCTGAACTCAGTTGGTGGACAAGCGGGCTCAGTGCCACGCCTATGGACGCCAACTCGTCGAGAATTCGCTGGTCCCATCCCTGGTCGCTGTGGTCGTTGACGGTCAGCCTGTTCGTGTCGCTCGGCCGCAGTTGCCAATCGGTGCACGCTCGCAGCAGCCGCTTGTTGAGCGGCAGGAATTCCCGATAGACGGTCCACACCGAGTCGGTCCGGCCCGTCGCCTCTCGCTCTTCGCGAAGTTGTCGTTCGTCGACGGTCCGCCCCAATTCCGTGAGCGACCACCCGGAAAGGTCTGCGAATCCGGTGCGTTGGATCCATCCGGACGCCTGAGCATCGAGGAGGATCTCGCCTGCCAGCCGGGTGTCGACGCCGTAACGGCGAGCGATCACAGCGGTGTCGGCAAACCCGAGAATGCGAACAGCGTGAAGGACAACAAGCTCGGGCGAGGAAACGGCGGTCATGATCGAGCGGCGTCATGTGCGGTGAGTCGAGAGTAGTACTGCTGACACGCTTGCTTCGAGTTGAATCCCATCGCTTCTGCGATGTGTGCCCAGGTCAGGTCAGCGCTGCGAGCGGTGAACAGCAGGCCCGATTCGAGACCTTCGACCTCCGCTCGGGCGGCGGGCAGCAGTGTCAGAGCGCTGATGATCGCGTCCGGAGCCAGCTCGGCCGAACGCCAGAGAGCGAATGCCGCCAGGTCGACCGCAGACGGCGGAGCAGGCGCACGGCGCCAAGGGCGAGCGTCGAGATCCCGCGCACCGAGACCCAGAAGATGCTTCGTTGCCTGCTGTTCTCGCTCGGCGTCCAGGTGCGCTCGACCCGTCGATGACCCGACCTCGCCCTTGTGTTCCATCGCCGAAGCCTGCAGTATCGACCCAAAGTTGTCAACATTTTGTTGAAGGGTCGTAGAGATGCTTGTAAATCTCAGGGACGCAGCACTATCGCGTTGCGGAGGGAAAGCGCATGCGCTCGGAATGCTCCTTCGGTCGAATCTTCCTGTGCCGGAGGGCATTGTCGCTCCGTTCGCTACATACTGGGCAGCGAAGAGCGATCGAACCGGTGCGACGGAGGCGTTACGCACCGCAATCGCCGATTGGCTCGAAGCATTCGGTGATACTCCTCTGGCGGTGCGCTCGTCGGCCGACAGCGAGGACGGTTCGGCAGCATCGGCTGCAGGCCAACACGAGAGCATCTTGGGCGTACAGGGCATCGACGCGATCATGAGCGCGATGCAGTCCTGTTGGGCGTCATTGCATTCCGAACGTGCCGTGAGCTACCGCGACAATCTGTCGGGGAATCGGTCCACCTCGCCCCGACACGGCGCAATGGCGGTGATCATCCAGCGTCTCGTCGATGCCGACATCTCGGGGGTCATGTTCACCCCATCGACACCGGGCGACGTCACCGAGATCGAAGCAGCGTGGGGACTCGGGGTTTCAGTGGTCGGCGGAACCGTCACCCCCGACCGGTACCGCATCGGAGACGACGGGACCGCCACCTCGATCATTGCCGACAAGCGGATTCGAACGGATCGCCGCGGGACACAGTTGGTCACCAGCGACGTCGTATCGTCGGATCGCCACAGCGCGACACTCGACGACTCGACTGCGATGCGGCTCGCTCAGCTCGGACGCGAGATCGCCACCTTGTTCGGTGGACCTCGCGACATCGAATGGGCTATCGCCGACGGTCGAATCTCGATCTTGCAAGCCCGGCCGATCACAGCCGCGCTGCCACTTCACAGCAGTACGGCCGATACCGGCACCATCGGCAGACATTTCGATTCCCCCACGATTCTCACCGGTACACCGGGTAGCGCCGGACGTGCGACAGGATCAGCTCGAATCATTCGTGGTCCCAGCGATTTCGCCCGGGTTCGACGTGGCGACATTCTGGTGTGCCCTCATACCGACCCCGCCTGGACTCCTCTGCTGCGCGCAGCACAAGGGGTCGTGACCGAAACCGGAGGCGTACTGTCCCACGCCGCGATTGTCGCCCGCGAGCTGCGAATCCCGGCGGTTCTGGCAGTCGCGAACGCCACGGATCTACTGCGCGACAACGACATCATCGCTATCGACGGTGACGAAGGAACGATCACCACATGACAATTCGATACGCGTACATAGCCCGTCACGGAGACGCCGACGCCTTCGGTGATCTCACCGACGCCGGTCGCGAACAAGTCGGCCTACTCGGTGAACGCCTCGAACACATCCCGCTCGACGTCATCTGGCATTCTCCTCTGCCACGGGCTGTGGACTCAGCACACGAGATCGCCCGTCACCGCCGGTCTCGCACATCCGTCATCGAGTCCGAAGAACTCGTCGACAACGTCCCCTACGTGCCGGCACCGAGCGAGACACCGCCATCCTGGATCCCGTTCTTCGACGGCTGGGACACCGGCGACGCAACGAGCGGTGGCGAAGTGGCGGAAGCAATGATCGAGCGCTTCGCCACGACGCCCGATTCAGCGAAGTCCCCCAACAACACTCACGAACTTCTGATCACCCACGCATATCCGATCGCATGGTTCGTCCGTCACGCCCTCGGCGCACCACCCGTTCGGTGGCTCGGCATCGACAGCGCGAACACCGCGCTCACCGTTATCGAATATCGGACAGGGCTCCCGCCGAGCCTCGTCATGTTCAACGACATGAGCCACCTCCCAAAGCAACTGCAGTGGACTGGATTCCCGGTTTCCATCCGTCCATGAGTCGAACTGGTTGCCTTCGCCCGCCGCGGAACCGGCTGTTCGGTGCCCCTCGGGCGATGAATTCCCACCCCGCTCACATGCGCAGCTGAATCTCCACCAGTAGGCGCGCATCGGAATCGGTCAGATCGAGATCCAGAATCTGTTCGACGCGGCGAATGCGGTAACGCAGGGTGTTCGGGTGAATGTGCAGGCGCTCGGCTGCCGCTCGAACGTCGCCGAAGCACGACAGGTAGGTCACCAGGCTCTCGCGCATTCTGGAGTCGTTGGTCTCGTCGTAGCGGTCGAGGGCAGCGACACGAGGGTCTCGCAACTGGTCGTGATTGGCGATCAGTTCGAGTATTTCCCCCAGCAGCACAGAGGTTCTCGACTGCTCGAGCGTCGTGACACGCACCTCGCCGGTGGTGCCGTCGAGTACCCGATCGACTTCGAATCTGGCCACGGCCACCCCGTCGAGGTCTGCGATCGGTGCGGCGACCGCAGCGCGCAGTGCCAGCGAGGTACGCATCTCGATCCGTGCCACGGCGTCGGCGGTCCACGCCGCAATCCCCGTGCCCGACGCCACCCCGGGAAACAGCGCGTAAATTCTCTCACCGATGGTGGTGACCAGGGAGTCTCGCCGAAAGGCGCTGGCGTGCAATCGGATCGCGGGTGCCTGTGCGGTGATCTCGAACTCTCCGCAGGCAGCGAATCCGACGACCGCCGCCGATCCCGAGGTGGGTATCGACAGCGCCGAGGCCAACGACGGAACGTCCACGCCGCCTCCCCTCGCCCCGAGCAACCGCTGAATCTGCAGGGCCTCGTTGGTCGGTGCGTTCGCGATGCGGGTGATCAGGCGGGCCGCGACGGCGGAGGCACCACGCAGTACCGCATCGGCATCGGCGGCGAGCGGAGCGGCACCCTCCTGCACCCAGATCGTGCCGAGAGTCGTTGAGCTGACCGATACTCGGCGGATTCCAACGGCGAGGCGTCGGCGAATACCCAGTTCGGTGTCGGCCGGTACGTCGATCACGTCTTCGGTGCGGCGGAGTCGCTCGAACACGCCCTGCTCGTGCAGTCTGCGCAGATAGTCGGCAGGCCCCTCTCGGCCGAGGATCGACAGGGTACGTAGTTCGTCGGCAGCGTCGTCGGATGCGGAGTAGGCCAACACATGTGAGCGCTCGTCCTCGATGCTCACCATGCCCTTCGTCAGGGAGGCCACCGTCTGCGCGAGTTCGTACAGGTCGGTGTCGGCTCCGAACGGTGCGTCGTCCGGGCTCTGGGCACGTACCTGGTCGAGGACTCCGCGCATCGTCGACAGCAACAGTTCCCACCGTGTCTGTCGGTGCACGGCGATCAGTGCGATTCCGGTCTCGCGCGCGCCGTGGTTCAGCGCAGCCGACGCGGCGACCTTGGTCAGCACCGCGCGCGGTCGGTCTGCGACCGGACGCAATGCGAGATCGTCGAACCACCGCACCACGTCGGCCTCGGTCACGCCCACCAGCAGCGTCAGATCGGCGGATGTCTCCAGGGGTAGTCGCAGGTCGTCGGCATCGAGCAGCGCCACGGACTCGACGGCCATGTTCGTTCCCGTCGGCGCGAGAACGAGTTCGACGACGGCACTGTGCAGCGATGCCAGCAGCGATCGCAGGGACACAGTATTGGCCATACGGACAAGTAGATCACGAAATCTTTGGCCGATGAGCTGATTGATCGAGCGTGCCGTCGGACTTGAATGAGCACCACACACCGACGACGAGGAGCAGCCATGGACGCCGTCACATCCGTCCCAACACCCATCAACGAGCCGGTCAACAACTACGCCCCCGGTAGCCCGGAACGGGCTCGCCTGCGGACCCGCTTGAGCGAGCTCCGCACATCGCCCGTCGAGATCCGCCAGGTCATCGCCGGAGTACACCGACAGGCCAGCGGTCCGGTGCAGAACGTCGTCGAGCCGCACCGCCACTCGTCGATCATCGGCAGCTTCACCGGGGCCACTCACCAGGATGTGCGCGACGCCATCGACGCCGCGACGGCAGCAGCCCCCACGTGGCGCGATCTTCCCTTCGACGAGCGGGCCGCGGTGTTCCTGCGCGCCGCCGATCTGCTGTGCGGCCCGTGGCGCGAAAGAATCGCTGCTGCAACGATGCTCGGTCAGTCCAAGTCGGCCTACCAGGCGGAGATCGATGCACCCTGCGAGCTGAGCGACTTCTGGCGGTTCAACGTCGCGTTCGCTCGACAGATTCTCGCCGAGCAGCCGGTATCGGCACCGGGAGTGTGGAACCGCGTCGAATATCGTCCGCTCGAGGGATTCGTCTACGCCATAACCCCGTTCAACTTCACCGCCATCGCAGGCAACCTGCCCACCGCGCCTGCGCTGATGGGAAACACCGTGCTGTGGAAGCCGTCACCGACTCAGGCCGTCGCCGCGTATCTGACGTTGCAGTTGCTCGAAGCGGCAGGTCTGCCACCGGGAGTGATCAACCTGGTTCTCGGCGACGGGCCGACGGTCTCCGAAGTGGCCCTGGCCGATCCGCGTCTGGCCGGCATCCACTTCACCGGATCGACCGCGACATTCCAGACGCTGTGGCGCGAGGTGGGCAACAACATCTCGAACTACCACTCGTATCCACGGCTCGTGGGCGAGACCGGCGGCAAGGACTTCATCGTCGCGCACAGCTCCGCCGATCCGGATGTGCTGACCACGGCCATGATTCGCGGCGCATTCGACTTCCAGGGCCAGAAATGCTCGGCAGCGTCCAGGGCCTTCGTACCGAAATCGTTGTGGGCTTCGATGGGCGAGACGTTCATCGAGCAGGTCGCGGCGCTGAAGTACGGCGACGTGACCGACCTGTCCAACTACGGCGGTGCCGTCATCGACCGAAAGGCGTTCGACCGCAACGCAGCTGCCCTCGATCGAGCGAAATCCGTATCCAGCCTGACCATCGCTGCCGGCGGCACCTGCGACGACTCCGAAGGGTATTTCGTCTCCCCCACCGTGCTCCTCGGCGACGACCCCACCGACGAGGCCTTCACCACCGAGTACTTCGGGCCGATCCTGGCCGTGCACGTCTACGACGACAGCAAGCCCGACGCCTACGCCGACACACTGCGCACCGTCGACACCGGATCGACGTACGCCCTGACCGGAGCCGTCATCGCCACCGATCGCACAGCCGTCGAACAAGCCCACACCGCACTACGTTTCGCGGCCGGAAACTTCTACGTCAACGACAAGCCGACCGGCGCGGTGGTGGGACAGCAACCGTTCGGTGGAGCTCGTGCGTCGGGAACCAACGACAAGGCGGGCTCACCGCAGAACCTGTTGCGCTGGACCTCGGCCCGCACCGTGAAGGAGACATTCGTCCCGCCGACCACCCACGGCTACCCGCATCAGGAAGGCGAGGGCACACGATGACCACTCTGCTGAGCAATCCGCTGCGGCCGGCATTGCTGGCGGCAGCGCGTTCACCGAAACTGCAGGCGACGGTGACGCGTCTGCGCGCCACCCGATCGCTCGTCGACCGCTTCGTGGCGGGCGAATCGGAGCCCGCGGTTGTCGGCGCCGTCGACGCCTTGCTGGCATCGGGTCGGTTCGTCTCCGTCGACTACCTCGGCGAGGACACCACCGACCGGAAGCAGGCGCAGGTGACCGTGGACGCGTATCTGTCTCTGATACAACGCTTCTCGCACCGAAGGTCCACGATCGACGCGCTGGAGATCTCGCTCAAGCTGTCCGCGCTCGGCCAAGGAATCGATCGAAGCCTGGCGCTGGAGAATGCACGGACGATTTGCACTGCGGCCACCGCGGCCGGGGTGTGGGTGACGGTGGATGCCGAGGACCACACCACCACCGATTCGACCCTGTCGATCGTCCGCGAACTTCGTGAGGACTTCCCCGATCTGGGCACGGTGCTGCAGGCCTACCTACGGCGCACCGAGGCCGACTGCCACGACCTGTCGAGGCCGAAATCTCGTATCCGACTGTGCAAGGGCGCGTACAACGAGCCGTCGTCCGTGGCGTTTCAGAGTGCGCAGGAGGTATCCGACTCCTATCTCCGGTGCCTGCAGGTGTTGATGAACGGCCGCGGGTATCCCATGGTGGCCTCGCACGACCCGGAGATGATCGAGGCGGCAGATCGGCTCGCGTCGGCTACTGGACGATCGTCCGAGGATTTCGAGTTCCAGATGCTCTACGGAATCCGAGACCTGGAACAGCGGCGTCTCGTGGAGGCCGGTCGGCACGTTCGCGTGTACGTCCCGTACGGGTCGCAGTGGTACGGGTACTTCATGCGCAGACTGGCCGAGCGCCCCGCCAATCTGCTGTTCTTCGCGCGATCGGTGCTTTCGCGCACGTAGCGGGTGCACCACACAACCCGGTCGCCGCAAACGCGCGCGCGTTTGTCATCCGCGCGCAGAATCGCGTCGTTTCCGAGGCGGTTTCGCGCGCATTCGACGAATGCGCGCGCGTTTGCGGATTCCAGGAGTCGACCGCCGCGTTCCCGCGTGGATTAGGTTCTGCGACATCGGGGCACCCTGGCTGCATGGCAAATTACAGAGTTATCGATCCGCATGGAACCGTCGTCGAGACCAAGGACATTTCGAGTTCCGAGGACGCGCATGCGTGGTTCAAGGACAGCCGCGCCGACAACGAAGAGTTGGGCTGGCGACTCGAGGTCGAGCACGACGGGGAGTGGGCGTTCTTCAGCGATTCCGAGGGTACGAAAGACTAGTTCGTTTGCGTCGGAACATTATCGGACGATCCCGCCGGCCGGCTGTACGGCGCGGGATCGTTCGATTCTCCTGTGTACAGGACGAACAGTGGGCAGCCCCTTTACCGGAGCTGCCCACCTCTTGTCGCGGCGATGATCGCCGGAGTTCTACTGGTCGCTGGACGGACGAGTCGTCGGGATGGACGACTCGAGGTCGGCGGCCCTGAGCAATCGTGAGACCGAGCGTCCTGCGACGATCGACCAGGATGCGCCGATGCCGGCCGTGTAGTCACGAACTGCATCGAAGACGGTGAGACCTGCGATGCCGAAGAATTCGACATTGGACAGGTCGAGGGTGACGTGCCGTTTGCTGGACACGCGGCTGCGGACGAAATCGGAGAACATCGGCGCGCTGCGCATGTCGATGTCGCCGTGGACGGCGACGACGAGCGAGCCGTCGGGGCCGTCGTGCGCGGTGAAGATTGCTCCGGTTGCTGCGACGGACACGGACTTCTCCGCGACGGTCACCGGGGTGGTGCGAACTTTGTTGCCTGAAGATTCAACACTCATGGCAGATCCCATCGATCGGTCGAACTGAGGGGGAAACCGATAGACGCAGCGGGAGCAGAATATTTGCCTGACCCGGACGCCGACTTCGCTGCGTTTCCCCGTGACCGGCTGTTAGCTCAACCAGGTGCAACCCTACGGCACCGGCGTGCGTTACGTCCAGCATCGATTCGGAACCATCCCCCCAGCAGCGGGTTCGAACATCCGGCGGCGCACATACGCGCCGGTGCGACTACGCGCGTGGAGTGTTGCCCAGGTCAGCGTGATGTTCGCGCATGGCTCCGATGAGCGCTTCGAACACCCGGTGCGCCGCTGCGAGATCGGCATCGGGCAGCTCTGCCAACGCGGAGCTGGTGCGCGAGCCGAGGGGACCGAAGAACCCCCGAGCGACCTCCATCCCGTGTTCGTCGTAGCGCAGAATGACTTTTCGTCGATCGGATGCGTCGGATTCGCGGCGAATGTGACCGGAGGCGATCATGCGCTCCACGAGGTAGGTCATCGCCGCCGACGACAGTCCCAGCATCGTGCCCAGCTCCCCCGCCGTCAGGGGTGCACCCTCGACGTCGGCAACCATGACATGCAACAGTGCTCGAAAATCGTTGGGACGCAGGCTGTGTAGCGCACCGAACACTTGGCCGATCTGTTCGGAGACCGACGACAGCGCTCGAAGATCCGCGGAAATAGCGGATTCGAGGTGGTTTCGGTCGGCCATGTCGGTGGTAACTCCTTCGCTGCGGTCAACGTCAGACTACTGCCCGCAAAAGATTCAGTTGCTTAATATCTAAGTAAATGAGATTGTTTTGACGTGGACAGCACTCGAACCGAGAACACCGCCGCCTGGGACCGCGTCGCCGCAGCCGTGACGCACCGTCGATCGTGGGCTGTTGCGCTGGCGATCCTCGTTCTGTCCGTCGTCGTGATGGGCCTCGTCGGCAGCAACGACTCCGCCGGTCGATCACCGAATTCACTGCCGACCTCCGCCGAGTCCTACCAGGTGGACCAGCTACTCTCCCAGTTCCCGGACTCCGACACCGCACCCGTGATTCTGGTTCTGAGCCGCGCCGATGGCGGTGACCTCACACCGTCCGACATCGAGGGCGCAGCCGCAGCGCAGGGCCGGCTGATCGCCGTGGCTCGCTCGGTACCGGACGAGCCCGGCCCGCCCCCGATCGTCGCACCCGACGGCAAAGCCGCGATTGCGCTGGTCCAGGTCGATTCCGAACTGTCGGGCTTCACGCTCGACGAACTGATCACCGAACTGCGGTCCGCTGCGACCGACGGCCTGTCGCCCGATCTGACTGCTCAGGTCACCGGCGGACCTGCCTTCGGAGCCGACATCGCGAACTCGTTCTCCGGTGCCAACTTCACCCTTCTCGCCGTCACTGCACTCGTGGTGGCCGTCCTCCTCATCGTTACCTACCGATCACCCATCCTGTGGTTGGTGCCGTTGGCCGTCATCGGTTTCGCCGACCGCTTCGCCACCACCGTCGGCACCGCCCTGGCCGAGGTCACCGGCCTGTCCTTCGACGGCTCGACCTCCGGAATCACCAGCGTGCTGGTCTTCGGAGCAGGCACGAACTACGCGCTGCTGTTGATCTCCCGATACCGCGAGGAACTGCGGCGCGAATCCGACCATCGCCTCGCCCTGCGCCACGCCGTTCGCCACGCCGGGCCGGCCATCCTCGCCAGCAATGCAACCGTCGTACTGGCGTTGCTCACACTGCTGCTCGCGATCCTGCCGAGCACCCGCAGCCTCGGAGCCCTGGCCGCCGCAGGCCTCGTCGTCGCAGCGGTCTTCGTCCTGCTCGTACTGCCTCCGCTACTCGCGTTGTGCGGCCCGAAGTTGTTCTGGCCCTTCGTACCCAAGGCCTCGGACAGGGACACCACAACGGAGGGCGTCTGGCATTCGATCGCCGCAGGCGTTGCCCGACGCCCCATGGCGACCGCCTCGGTCACCATCGTGGCGCTACTGGCCTGCTGTGCCGCACTGTTCGGGACCCAGATCGGACTCTCGCAAACCGAGCAGTTCCGCGTCACCGCCGAGTCCGTCGAAGGCTTCGATACTCTCTCCCAGCATTTCCCGGCCGGATCCGCCGATCCGACGACGGTCCTCGCACCCACCGCGGACATCGATGGGGTCATCAGCACCGTGGAGGGCATCGACGGGGTCGTCTCCGTCGAACGCGTCGCAGATTCCGACACCGGACTCACCCGACTCTCAGTCGTCACCGACGCGGCCCCCGCATCCGACGAATCGTTCACCGTCGTCGAGAAGATCCGCTTCGCACTGAACGACGTAGACCGCGCGCAAGTCGGCGGCAGCGACGCCAAGGCACTCGACACCACCGACGCCGCGGCTCGGGATCGGGTCGTGGTGATTCCCGCGATCCTCGCGGTGGTGCTCGCCGTGCTCCTGGTACTGCTGCGCGCCCTCGTCGCACCCCTGATCTTGGTTGCCACAACGGTATTGAGCGCAGTGGCCGCGATCGGAATCGGCAGCTGGGTAAGCCTGCACGTCTTCGGATTCCCCGCCCTCGACGACAACACTCCACTGTTCGCGTTCCTGTTCCTGGTCGCGCTGGGCGTGGATTACACCATCTTCCTGGTCACTCGCACCCGCGAGGAGACGCCTCGGCACGGCACCAGATCTGCCATCGTGCGAGCCGTGTCGGCCACCGGAGGTGTCATCACGAGCGCGGGAATCGTTCTGGCAGCCGTCTTCTGCGTGCTCGGCGTCCTACCGCTGATCACCCTGACCCAACTCGGAATCATCGTCGGACTCGGCATTCTGCTCGATACCTTCGTGGTACGAACCGTCGTGATTCCCGCCCTGTTCACCCTCATCGGCCCGGGGATCTGGTGGCCGAACAGGATCGACTCGAACACGAGCACAACCGCAACCCAAGGAGCGAATTCATGAAGATCCGCAACGCATTCGGCCGCACCGCACTCGTCGGTGCCCTCGCCGCAGGCGCACTGCTGACCGCGGCCCCGGCTCAGGCGCAGCCGGTCGGCCCCCTGGGATCGGTCGGCCTCGAGCCACTGGCTCCGATCCAGTCACTCGATGTCGAGCGTTACCTGGGCACCTGGAACCAGGTCGCTGCTGTGCCGCAACCGTTCAACCTGATCTGTGCCCGAGACACCCAGGCGAATTACCAGATGATCGACGAATCCAACATTCGAGTCGAGAACACCTGCACCACCTGGACCGGTGGCGAGAACCGCATCGTCGGCAACGCACGGGTCAACGACACCGTCACCAAAGCCCAACTGCACGTGAGCTTCCCGGGAGTTCCCACCCAGGAGAGCCAGGAAGGGCCGACCAACTACATCGTGGCCTACATCGCCGACGACTACTCGTGGGCGTTCGTCGGAAGCCCCACCCGCACGTCCGGTTTCGTGCTCAAGCGCACGCCCGACGTGAGCGTCGATCAGTTCCGCGAGATCCGCCGCGTCGCCGAATCGCTTGGTTACGACTCGAACTTCATCACCACGACACCCACCCCGGGTGGCGCGAATACGATTCAGCAGCTTTCGACGGTGTAAGTGCGGCGGAGCCGCAGTGGTGCGGTTATGTGCCGCAGAGGGCACATAACCACGCCACTGCCGGAGGCACTCAGCTCGCGGACAGAATCGAGATCGCGAAGATCAAACTGTCGCCCGGTTCGATTCCGGCCGCCGGATTTCCGCTCGCGTATCCGTCGGCCGAGGTGACCGCAACGGCAACGGTCGAGCCGACGGTCTGCCCGGCGATGGCCTTCTGGAAGCCTGCGACAACTCGGTCGAGCGGAAACTCGACCGGTCGGCCACGCTCGTAGCTGCTGTCGAACGTCGACCCGTCGCGGCCGTTGACGCCCATGTAGCAGACGGAGACACTGGCATCGGCAGCAACGACCGGGCCGTCACCCGGCTTCAGCGTCTTCACCTGCGTTTCGGCGACGCTGAACGGAGCCCCGACCGTGACCGACGGTGCGGTTGTGTCCGTGGATCCGACGACGGCGATGCTGCCGGTGTCACCGTCGAGCGTCCACTCGGGGGTGGCAGACGCCTCGACCGGTGCCGTGGGGCACGTGCTCGCGCCGGCGGCCGTTGCAGCGGAGGACGTCGAAGCCGAGGAAGAGGTCGTCGCCGGTGACGAGGTGTCCGAATCCGAGCTGCAGGCACCCGTCGACAAGACGAGCGATGCGGAGGCGGCCAGGAACAGAGTGCGGGTGCGGGTGTGATTCACCGCGCCCACGCTACAAGTACCGCCTCCGCCTCCCGTCACACTGCGGCCCGGAGCACCTGTGCAGCAGGAGTGGATGCTCGCCCGATCAGCGCCTGCAGATCGCCGGAGTCGGTGTCGAGCTCGCCTCGCGAGATGCCTGCGTCCGCGCTGGCCAACATGGCGGCCACGAAGTCGGGCAGTCCCGCGCCCTGGAGAATTGCGGCGTACTCGGACTCGGCGAGGTCCTTGTAGACGATCGACTTGCCGGAGATCTCGCTGATGACGTCCGCGAGCTCGCCATAGGTCAGCCGCTCGCTGCCGCCGAGCTCGTAGACCTTTCCGCCTTGGCCATCGAGGGTCAGCACGGCTGCGGCCGCTTCGGCGAAGTCGGCGCGCGAGGCGGCCGCAAGCTTGCCGTTGCCTGCCGCACCGAGCAGCACTCCGCTCTCGATCGTCTGAGCGAGCGAGCCGAGATAGTTCTCCCAGTACCAGCCGTTGCGCAGAAAGACGGCGGGGATCGACGAGGCCGTCAGGCGCTCTTCTGTCGCCTTGTGCTCGGGCGCAAGGCTGATGCCGGAGGTGTCGGCGGCGAGCAGGCTGGTGTACGCGATCAGGCTGACCCCAGCCGCCTCGGCAGCGTCGATCACGTTGTTGTGCTGCGCAATTCGCTGACCGACCTCCGAACCCGAGACCAGTAGCAGCTTGTCGACGCCCGCGAGGGCAGACGTCAGAGCGGCAGTGTCGCTGTAATCGGCAACCCGAATCACAACTCCGCGGTCGGCCAGAGCCGAGGCCTTGTCCGCATTGCGTACAACGGCGACGATCTCGGCGGGTGCGACGCCACGCTCGATGAGTGCGTCGACGACGAGTCCGCCGAGATTGCCCGTTGCTCCGGTCACTGCAGTGGTCATGAAGAACTCCTGGGGTTGAGGTTTCAAGTTCCACACCACTATGCACTTACTTTTCGTGCAGTGCAACCCTCGAAATAATTGCTTACGTCTGCGCACGCGCTAGCATGGAGGTATGCCCGAAATCGCACCGTCACTCGAAGCCTCCGTCTTCGCACGGGATTGCGCGTCGAGGCAGACGTTGCAGAACGCCACCAGCAGGTGGGGCGTGCTGGCACTGGCCGCTCTCACCGAGGGTGACTATCGATTCAATGCACTGCGTCGACGCGTCGACGGCGTCAGCGAACGCATGCTCTCGCAGACGTTGCAGACCCTCGAGCGCGACGGCCTCGTGGTTCGGACCGTACTCGAGACCATCCCACCGAAGGTCGAGTACAGCCTCACTCCGCTGGGCCGGGACGTCGGCACTCGGTTGAGCGATCTCATCGAACTCATCGAGGGCTCCATGCCCGCCGTTCTCGAATCGCGCGCCGAGCACGACGCGCGCTGAGGCTGCCCGTCACGCCGGCGGGGTCACCAGACACCACTCGTTGCCCTCGGGGTCGAGGAGCACCTGAAAAGATCCCGCAGAGTCGGAGTGCCGGTCGCCGTGCACCCTCGCGCCCAGCGCCACGGCCAGGCCGACGGCACGGTCGATATCCGGTACGTCGACGTCGAGATGGAGTCGATTCTTGCCCGACTTTCCTTCCGGGACTCGTTGAAACGCCAGCCGAGAGAAGCCGGGGACGTCGACGTAATGCCATGAGTCGTCGCGCATCATCGGCTCTCCACCGAGCACCCCGGCCCAAAATTTCGCCAGCAACGCCGGCTCCGCGCAATCGAAAACCACTTCGTCCATCCGTCCGATCATCAGGCGATCCTAGGGGCCCCGAGCACCCACCGGTCCGTTACGCCAGCGTGATACTACCGAGATGTTTCCGTGATGATGCCGAACCCGTGCCGCGTTCGGACACGTCGAGACTCGGAGCGGGACGCAAGGGTCGTACACAGCAATGACCCAGCGACCGGACACGCTCGGCACACCGGTGCCGGCGCACTGATCTCGGGAGGCATTCACCATGTTCCACACCAAGAGAATCGTCGGCGGAGCCGCGGCATTCGGATTTGCCTGTGCGTTCGCGGCACTGGTACCCGGCACGGCATCGGCAGCACCGGTCGCCTGCACCACCGGACCCGGAGGAGCAGATCTCGCCGCACTCGTCGGAGGATCGCAGTGCGACAGTTCCGCCGACGTCGCAAGCGCCGCAGCAGGACTGGGCCTCGAGGGCTGGGGCTCGGCCGAGGCGATGAACAACGCAGCTGCCCTGGCACTCGGATTGAACGGCGGAACTGCCGTCAGCAACGGCAGCTTCGGGGGCGCGCCCGCAGCGATCGCCTTCGGTCCGGGTGCCGTCGCACAGAACACCGCAGCAGGCCTCGGGCTCTCCATCGCGGTGGCCGCACCGGGCTCGACCGTCACCCTCACACCGGCAGGCGCGGTGTGCAACGGAACCGGAATCGCAGGCAGCTTCACCACACTGCAGGGCTGCATCGGCTGACATCCGCCACGGCGGGGGGACGCGAGTGAGCCATATGGATGCCCCCGATGACTGCGTGATCTACAGTCTGATTGACCTACAGTCTCGGTCAACCACAGTCTCGGTATGCGAGTCGGCAACGACCCGCTGAACAAGGAGTTCGACGGCAATGATGTCTTACCTGCTCTACGACGTTCTGCTCCCCCAGCTCGGCCACGACGTCGCGTCGTACTGGGCACACCTGCTGGTCATCGCCCCGGTCTGATACACCGGACGCATCGCTCGAACGTTCATCCCCGCTCGGCCACGGTGCCGGGCGGGGATGAACGCGTTCGACATGCGCCGGTATCAGACGGGTTCGGGCAGCAATCGGGTCAGCACATCGGAGAGCGTCACCACGCCGACCGTGCGTGAGCTCTCGCCCACTCCTGCCGACGCATCCACCACCAACGCCAAATGGTGCCGGGTCTCCCGCATCGACGCCAACGCGACGTAGACCGGGGTGCTCGAATCCAACGAGTACGCCGGACGCATGATCTCCGCGAGGCTTTCGGGCTCGGTCAGCGTGTCGCGAACGTGCACAACACCTTTCACCACCTCGTCGTCGCTGACGAGGATTCGTAGATGCCCGCTGGTGCGCGACGCTTCCCGCACGTCGTCGATCGTCGCCGACGACGGTACCGAAACGAGCGTTGCGCTCCGGGCCACCAGATCGCCGACCGTGAGGTCCTGCAACTCCAGGGCACCCGAGATCTGCGCCTGGTAACTCGCATCGAGCGCGCCGACGTTGACCGAGTGCTCCACGAGGTGACGCAAGTCGTCCGCGTTCTGTCCCGAGGCCACCTGATCTGCCGGTTCCACTCCGACCTTGCGCAGGCACCAGTTGGCCATGTTGTTCAGGAGCGCGAGCAGCGGACGCGTGAGGAACATGAACGCTCGCATCGGTAGTGCGAGCATCGTCGCCGACTTCTCCGGATGTGCGATGGCCCAGGACTTCGGAGCCATCTCGCCGACGACCAAGTGCAGGAACGTGACGATCACGAGCGCCAGCACGAATCCGAGCACATCGGCGAACCAGAACGGCAGTCCTGCGCTCTCGAACAACGGTGTGAGCCAGTAGTGCACAGCGGGTTTGGTCGTCGCGCCGAGGGCGAGGGTGCAGACGGTGATGCCGAGCTGCGATCCGGCGAGCAGCACAGTCAACTCCGAGGAGCTGCGCAACGCGGCCCGGGCGGCCCGTGAATTCGGCGCGGCGTCCTCGAGGCGATGCCGTTTTGCAGCAAGCAGAGCGAACTCGACTGCGACGAAGAAGGCGCTCGCTGCGATGAGTCCGATCGTCACGGCCAGGAAGACCCAGAGGTTGCTCATCGGTGTGCTCCTGCAGTGTCGGACTCGGCCGAATTCTCGTCGCGCTCGGTGGGCCGCTCATCGATGGTGAGGGTGAGTAGTGACGGCACGTGACTGTCGATCTCCTGAACCTCGATCCCGACGAAACGGATGGGTGCCTCCTCGTCGTTGGCCAGATCGGCGTTGTCGGGCGGCAGGTCCACTTCGATGCGTGTACCGACCTCCGGCAACGAACCGTGGTGTGCGATGGCGAATCCGGCAATGGTCTCGTAGTCGCCCTCGGGCAGATCGACGCCGATTGCGCGCTCGACCTCGTCGACGTGGACCTCGCCGGCCATCGTCCAGCTGCCGTCGTCGGCGCTCACCGGGCTCGGATCGAGCGCTCCGTCGTCGTGCTCGTCGGTGATTTCACCGACCAGCTCCTCGGCCAGGTCCTCGATGGTGATGACCCCCGTGAGGCCGCCGTATTCGTCTATGACACAGGCCAATTGGTTACGCGTGGCCCGCAGCTCGCGCATCGCGTCGGGCAGGCTCTGCATCTCGGGCAGAATCAGAGCATCGCGGGTGAGACCGGAGATCGGCGTCGAGTCGGGCTCGAAAGAGCCCAAAACGTCCTGCAGATGCACCACACCCACGATGCCGTCGCCCTCGTCGAGCACCGGGTATCGGGAATGTTCCTGGCCCATCAACGCTTTCACCGCACCGAGCGTGTCGGTGTCACGCACCGTGGCAGCCCGCGAACGCGGGATCATGGCGTGTTCGACGTTGCGCGTAGGGAAGTCGAGAATGCGATCGAGCAGGGTCGAGAGCTCGTCGGGCAGATCACCCGTTTCGCGTGAATCCGAGACGATGTGCTCGAGGTCGCGCGGACTGGCCGAATGCTCGACGTCGTGCACGGGCTCGATCTTCAGCGCCCTGAGAAGCAGGTTCGACGACTGATCGAAGATGGTGATCAACCAGCCGAAGAGCCTGAGGTAGATGGTCGTCGAGAGCGACAACCAGCGAGCCACCGGCTCTGGGCGGGCGATGGCGAAGTTCTTGGGGAACAGTTCGCCGAAGAGCATCTGCACGAACGTTGCGAACGTGATTGCCAGAACGGCACCCAGCCCTACGCCGACCGCGGTCGGAACACCGACGCCGCCCAGTATCGCGCTGAACGACCGACCGATCAGTGGTTCGGCGACGTAGCCGACCAGTAGACCAGTGACAGTGATGCCCAATTGCGCACCCGAGAGCATGAACGACGTGCGCTTGGTGACGGTCAAGGTGCGAGCCGCGACGGCGTCACCGGCCTCGGCTCGCGCCTCGAGCCGAGACCGGTCGACGGTCATGTACGCGAATTCCTGAGCTACGAAGTAGCCGGTGGCGACGGTGATGAGAAAAACGACGAGCAGGCCGAGCAGAAGAGTGAGCACTACGCTCATTCGCCGGACACCGCCTCGCACGTAGTAGTCGTAGTGCGGGGAGCCGTGTCCGGCCCGGGTCTATCGCTGTCCATGATTCCTCAGGGTTGGGTGGCGTACGTTTTGTCCGATACTACCGAGTGCGCTCAGCGCAGTGGACTCAGTGCTGCAACGCCGGGTAATCCGTGTAGCCCTTCGCGCCCTCGGAATAGAAGGTGCTCGGATCCGGCTCGTTCAACGGCAGATCCTCACGCCAGCGGTAGGCGAGATCCGGGTTGGCGATTGCCGGACGTCCGACGACAACCGCGTCACCGATGCCGTCGTCCAACAGCGAGATCGCTTCGTCTCGGCTGGTGATCTCACCGAAGCCGCTGTTGACGAGCACTGCGCCACCGAAGGCCTGCCGCAGGTCCTGAACCAGCTCACCCGCCGGTCCTTGTGCAGCACACTGAGATAGGCCAGTCCGAGGGGCGCGATCCGCTCGATCAACGCACGGTAGGTGGCGCGCACGTCGTCGGCGTCGGTTTCGAGCGCGTCCTGGATGTTGTGCTCGGGCGAGATGCGAATGCCCACCTTGCCTGCGCCGAGGGCGGCTACCACCGCTTCGACCAACTCGGCGACGAATCGAGCGCGGTTCTCCGGCGAGCCACCGTACGCGTCCTCCCGCTGATTCGAGGCGGGTGAGAGGAACTCGTGCAACAGGTAGCCGTTGGCCCCGTGAATCTCGACGCCGTCCATCCCCGCCGCGATCGCATTCTTCGACGCCTGCACGAAATCTGCAATCACCGTGGGTAGTTCGTCCTCACGCAGAGCACGCGGGGTGGGGTACGGCTTCTTGCCGTCGTACGTGCGGGTCTCGCCTTCGATCGCGATGGCGCTCGGCCCGACGACCTCGTGCCCACCCGTCGTCGCCTCGTGCGTCACCCGACCGGCATGCATCACCTGCGCGAAGATCAGTCCACCGTCGGCATGCACCGCATCGGCGACATTCCTCCAGCCGGCGATCTGCTCGTCCGTCACCAGGCCGGGCTGGCCGGGAAAGCCCTGACCGGCGTGGCTCGGGTAGGTACCTTCGCTGACGATCAGCCCCAGGGAAGCTCGTTGCTGGTAGTGCTCGACCACCAGCGGGCCCGGAACGCCGTCGCGCCCCGACCGCACGCGCGTCAGCGGTGCCATCACCAACCGGTTGTCCAGCTTCAGGTCACCGAGCGTCAATGGGGAAAACAACTTCATGGATCTCTCCTCACGAGTGCGTGCACAGTCTTTGCTACTGCTCACTCGAAACGAACGAGATCGACGGACCTATTCCGCCTCGAGACAATGCTCACGCAGTGGTGCGCGGAGCCTGCGGGTCGTTCCGCAGGCTCCACTCCTGTGTGCCGCCTGGGGCACTCATCCACACCACTGCTTATCTGGTCGTTCCGCAGGCTCCACTCCTGCGCGCAGGCACTACAGGATGTACAGCATCTCCTGGTACGTCGGCAGCGGCCAGAGATCGTCGGCCACCATGGCCTCGAGGGTGTCCGCTGCAGATCGGGCTGCCGCCATCGCGGGCAGCAGTTCGTCCTTGGCGTGCGTGGCCTCGGCGAGGGCCTCGCCTCCCGGATCTGCTTCGAGGGCGGCCTTCAGAGTCGCCAGTGCTGCCCGTAGATCGGCCAGCGGTGTCGATACCGCCTGCAGCGCAGACATATCCGGCTCCACGCCTGCAGCCTTCAGCGCACTGACGTTCTGGGCCAACTCGGTCTGGTATCGCACCGCGGCAGGCAGGATGGATGTCTGCCCCATTTCGAGCGTCAGGCGCGCTTCGACGAACACCGTCAGTGCGTACTGCTCGAGCCCGATCTCGTAGCGCGAGTGCATCTCTCGGTGGTTGAACACCTTGTACTTCTCGAACAGTTCCATCGCCGAGTCCGAGATCAGCTCCGGCAACGCGTCGAGCGTCGTACGCAAATTCGGTAGGCCGCGTGCCTCCGCCTCGATCTGCCAGTTGTCGGAGTAGCCGTCTCCGTTGAACACCACCGCGCCGTGCTCGGTGATGATCTCGGTCAGCAGATTCTGCACGGCGGTGTCGAAGTCGGTGCCGTCGGCGACGGCCGTTTCGAGGTTGGTCGCCATGTAGTCGAGTGCCTCGGCCATGATCGTGTTGATCGTGACCATCGGGCCGTTGACGGTCTGCATCGAACCGGGAGCGCGGAACTCGAACCTGTTGCCGGTGAACGCAAACGGCGATGTTCGGTTGCGGTCACCGGGATCGGTCGGCAGCACGGGAAGGGTGTCGGCGCCGATCATCATGGTGCCCTTGCCCTTCGAGGACGTGGCCGCACCCTTGGCGATCTGGTCGAACACGTCGGCCAGCTGATCACCGAGGAAGATCGAGATGATCGCAGGCGGAGCCTCGTTCGCTCCGAGGCGGTGATCGTTGGTCGCCGACGCCACCGAGGCGCGCAGCAGTCCGCCGTACTTGTGCACCGCGCGGATGACGGCGGCACAGAAGACGAGGAACTGCGCGTTGTCGTGCGGATTGTCTCCTGGTACCAGCAGCGATCCGAGGTCGGAGTTGCCGAGCGAGAAGTTGACGTGCTTACCGGATCCGTTGACGCCCTCGAACGGCTTCTCGTGGAACAGACACTCCATGCCGTGCTTCTTGGCGATGGTCTTGAATGTCGTCATCAGCAGCTGCTGGTGATCGGCGGCGATGTTGCCGCGCTCGAACATCGGGGCGATCTCGAACTGTCCGGGGGCAACCTCGTTGTGCCTGGTCTTGGCCGGGATGCCGAGTTTGAACAACTCGCGCTCGGTGTCCATCATGAATCCCAGAACCCGCTCGGGGATGGCACCGAAGTAATGGTCGTCGAACTCCTGACCCTTGGGCGGCTTCGAGCCGAACAGGGTGCGACCGGCGTTGAGCAGATCGGGCCGGGCAAGGAAGAAGTGCCGGTCGACCAGGAAGTACTCCTGCTCCGGTCCACAGAACGAGACGATGTTCTCGATGTTCTCGTGGCCGAAGAGCTTCAGGATCCGCTCGGCATGCCCACCCATCGCCTGCTGGCTGCGAAGCAGCGGGGTCTTGTGGTCGAGTGCCTCACCTGTCATCGAGACGAACACCGTCGGGATGCACAGGGTGTTGCCGTTCGGGTTCTCGAGCACGTACGCCGGGCTGGTGACGTCCCAGCCCGTGTAGCCGCGAGCCTCGAACGTGTTGCGTAGGCCGCCGTTGGGGAAGCTCGACGCGTCGGGCTCGCCCTGGATCAGCGTCTTGCCTGCGAACTCCGCGAGCGCGCTGCCGTCACCGACGGGATCGAAGAAGCTGTCGTGTTTCTCTGCCGTCAACCCGGTCAGGGGGTAGAAGACGTGCGCGTAGTGCGTCGCGCCTTTCTCGAGAGCCCAGTCCTTCATCGCCGACGCAACCGCGTCGGCGACCATCGGATCGAGCTTCTTGCCCTTGTCGATCGTTGCCATCACCGACTTGAAAACCGATTTGGGCAGACGCTTCTGCATGACGACCTTGCTGAAGACGTTCTCGCCGAAGATCTCGCCCGGCTTCTCGTCTCCGACGAAGCTCACTGCAGGCGGTACATACGCCTCGACGTCTTTGATCGCCTGCAGGCGGACGGTATTTCCACTCATGGCTACCCCTTGACACGGTGCTGCTCCGCGCCTGGATTGTGCGGAGTCCGACTCGGCGACTGTACGAACGCGAAGTGCCGGTCGTGTTTCGTCGTTGTGTCCACTGCGAGGCAAAAACCGCCGAAGCAGTGTTCTTCACGGGCGACCCGGCTCTGGCTTCGAACACCGTCCACCGGGCATCATCGAAACATGACAACTTCGTACGATGCGTGGCCCCAGCTCGAGGTGGACAGTTGGGTGGATACTCGCGACACGGTGCACCTGTGGACCCAGATGGTCGGTAAGACGCGAATGGCACTATCGCCCTCGGTCAATCACTGGTGGGGCGTCTCGTTGTACGTGGACGCGTCCGGCCTCACGACCTCGCTGATGCCGGTCGGCGATCGGGGGCTCGAGATCCGCTTCGATTTTCTTTCCCACCAGCTGATCCTGGCTACCACCGATGGTGAGCGCCGGACCATGAAGCTCGAACCGCGCACCGTCGCAGATTTCTACACCGAATACCTCGAGCTGCTCTCGCAACTGGGCGTCGACGCGCCCATCATGGGCGTACCCGTCGAACTTCCGCACGCCACGCCGTTCGCCGAGGATGTCGCGCACGCCTCGTACCACGCAGTCGCGATCGAGAAGTTCTGGCGCTCGCTCGTGAGCGCACATCGGGTGTTCTCGGGATTTCGGGCAGACTTTCGCGGGAAGTCCAGTCCGGTGCACTTCTTCTGGGGCGCTTTCGATCTCGCAGTCACCCGTTTCTCCGGCCGACCCGCGCCGCAGCATCCCGGCGGTATTCCCAACTGCCCGGATTGGGTGATGCACGAGGCGTACAGCGACGAGGTCTCCAGTGCAGGCTTCTGGCCCGGTGGGGCCGCAGAGGGCGTGTTCTACGCCTACGCGTATCCCAATCCCGAAGGCTACGACAGCCATTCGGCCGTCACAGCCCCCGCTTACTTCGATCGCGATCTCGGTGAGTACGTCCTGCCCTATCGCTCGGTCCGTACCGCGGAAAATCCCGACGCCATGTTGCGAGCCTTCCTGGAGCAGACCCACAGAGCAGCCGTGGAGACCGCCCACTGGGAGTAGGCCTCCTCCGATCCCCCCATTCGGGGGTATTCGCAGGGTGACTCGGGTCACTACCGTTCGTCGCATTCGGTATCGAACATTCATCCGATACCCGACAAAACGGAGGAACCATGACCACTGTCTCACCCGATGACCCGGGTGTGTCCGCATCGACGTCACCTGCGGTGCAGACCAAGACCAGTGTTCGCCGCGTCGCTGTCGCCAGCGGCATCGGCACGACGATCGAGTTCTACGACTTCTTCATCTACGGCACCGCTGCCGCGTTGGTCTTCCCGAAAA
The DNA here is from genome assembly GCF_047782425.1 of Rhodococcus sp. 077-4. Classification (NCBI taxonomy): domain Bacteria; kingdom Bacillati; phylum Actinomycetota; class Actinomycetes; order Mycobacteriales; family Nocardiaceae; genus Rhodococcus; species Rhodococcus sp. 077-4. Next base: position 319,674 of record NZ_JAJPWC010000003.1, read on the forward strand.
TCTTCTTCCCTGCTCTCGGCTCCACGGCCGGCACCGTGGCGTCGTTCGCAACGTTCGCGGTCGCATTCATCGCCAGGCCGGTCGGAGCAGTGCTGTTCGGACACTTCGGCGACCGCATCGGTCGCAAGAAGACCCTGATCTCGACGCTGTTGCTGATGGGGGTGTCCACGTTCGCCATCGGTCTACTCCCCGGCGCAGAAACCATCGGAGTGGCCGCCCCGATCATCCTGGTACTGCTCAGGTTCGGGCAAGGGTTCGCGGTCGGTGGGGAATGGGCGGGCGCGACCCTGCTCACTGCCGAGTACGCCCCTGCCGGCAAACGTGGCTTCTACGCGATGTTCCCGCAACTGGGGCCGTCGGCTGCGTTCATCTTCTCCAGCGCTACGTTCCTTGCGACCGGACTCCTGCTCGGCGATACCAACGAGACGTTCCTGAACTACGGCTGGCGAATCCCGTTCCTGCTCAGCGCCGTTCTGGTACTCATCGGCCTGTACATGCGGTTGGCCATCGAGGAGACACCCGTCTTCCGTGCCAACAAGCTCGCCGAGGAGCAGGCACCGGCGAATGCTGCCCCGACGAAACTGCCGATCTTCGACGCCTGGCGCATCCAGAAGCGGGAAATCATCACCGCTGCAGGCGCATTGGCGTCACTGTTCGCCTTCTTCTACATGGGCACCGCGTATCTGACGAGCTACGGCACCAAGACACTCGGGTTCGAGCGTCCCTTCGTGTTGATCACCGGAATCGGTGCCGCAGTGATCTTCGGAATCGCCATCGCCGTCTCGGCGACCTACTCCGATCGCGTCGGACGGCGCCGAGTGATCATGGGAGCGTGCATCATCGCGATACCCTGGTCGATTGCGCTGTTCCCCATTCTCGACACCGGTTCACCAGCCGCGTTCGTCATCGGCATGTGCGTCACGCTCGCCATCTTCGGAGTTGCCTACGGACCGACCGGAGCTCTGCTCCCCGAGCTGTTCCAGACCCGATTCCGTTACACCGGAGCAGGTTTGGGCTACAACCTCGCCGGAGTTCTCGGCGGCGCGATTCCGCCGATGCTCGCCGCACCGCTCACGGCGGCATTCGGCAGCATCTCGATCGGCGTCATGCTGGCTCTGCTGTCGGTGCTGAGCCTGGTGTGCACCAAGCGATTGATCGAGACCAAGGACGTCGACATGACCTGACTTACGCACAACGAAAAACCGCGGCCACCCATGTACGGGTGGCCGCGGTATTTCTCAGTTGTGTGCGGGGTGAAACTCAGTCGTTGCCGCGGGGCGGCGGCTGGACGTCGACGCCACCGGAGTTGTGCTCCGGTCCAGCCGCAGGGTGCCCGGCGGGAACGCGACCACGCGTCTTGGCGGCCTCGCTGTCCTTGGTGGCACCCTCGGCGAACTTACGACGCCAGCTCTCCTCGGGACGGTAGGGGCCCGGCTTCGGCCGCATCTTGCCGCCGGGGAACGCCAGCCGTGCGATGGTCCGCTGGACCATGCCCCACTGCTGAAAGAACGGTCCGGTGTTGTACGGCAATTCGTAGCGCTCGCAGATGTCCTTGATCTTCGGCGCGACGTCCGAGTACCGAGTGCTGGGCATATCCGGGTACAGGTGATGTTCCACCTGGTAGCTCAGGTTGCCGCTCATAAGGTGGAACAGTGGTCCGCCGTCGATATTGGCGGCACCGACGAGCTGACGGACGTACCAGCCGCCGCGAGTCTCGTTCTCCACCTCTTCCTGACTGAAGGTGTATGCCTGATCCGGGAAGTGGCCGCAGAAGATGATGGCATTCGACCAGACGTTACGAATGATGTTGGCGGTGAAGTTCGCCGCCACCGTCGACAGGAACGTGCTCTCGACACCGCTGAGCCGGCTGTCCAACAGTGCCGCCGTCCTGCGGTTCTTGCCGAACCGCGCGGAGCCCCGCAGCTTGGACGCGAGCCGCGACCGCTTGCTTTCGGGCAACCGGCCACCCGAGGCCAGCTGAGCCAGCGCGAACGCGCCCGCGCTGATGATCGGCCAGCCCACGTAATCCTTGACGAACTGCTTGCGTGCCTTGACGCCGATGCCCTTGAGGTCCTCGACGAGATCCTTGACGGGCTTCTCGCCGCGTCGGATGGCTTCGATGTCGAGGTCGTGCAGTGCCACGCCCCACTCGAAGAACGCCATCAGCAGAACGTTGTAGAACGGCTGGGCCAAGTACGCGGGGTGCCATTTCTGCCGCGGATCGATACGCATGATCTCGTAGCCGAGATCCTTGTCCTTGCCGCGAATGTTGGTGTACGTGTGATGCACGTAGTTGTGCGAGTGCTTCCACGAATTCGCGGTGGAGGCGGTGTCCCAATCCCACACGGACGAGTGGATCTCCGGATCGTTCATCCAGTCCCACTGGCCGTGCATGACGTTGTGGCCGATCTCCATGTTCTCGAGGATCTTCGCGATCCCGAGGCATGCGGTGCCTGCCAGCCACGCCGGCTTGCTGGTGGACCCGAGCAGCAGTACTCGTCCCGCGACCAGCAACTGACGCTGAGCGGCAATGACCGAGGTGATGTACTTGCGGTCCTTGTCACCGAGGCTGGCGTACACCTCGTCATGAATGGCGTCGAACTCCTTGGCGAGTTCGGCAATGGTCTCGTCGCTCAGGTGTGCCAGCGGGTTCACCGGCTCACCGGTGTTCCTAGCGAGCCTGGTGGTTTCGTCGATAGACATACATTCCCCTGTTCGATTTGAAGATCAGAGTTCGATTTCGATGTCGCCCTCAGCAGTGTTGACACAGATCCGAACTGCCTGCCCCGTAGGTTCTGAGATATCCCCGTTACGTAGGTCACGTAAACGCCCCTTCTTCAGGGTACCTACGCAGGTGTGGCAGATGCCGATGCGGCAACCGAATGTCAGATCCAGTCCTGCATCCTCACCTGCGGCGAGAATTGTTGTCCCACCGTCACATTCGACATCCTTCTTGCTGTTGATGAATCGAACGGTACCGCCCTCACCTGCTTCGTCTCCGCCGCCGATGACCGGCTGGAAACTTTCGTGGTGGAACTTGCCGTAGTCGCCCTGGTCCTTCCAGTACGAGCGCAGATCGTCCAGATGTTCACCCGGACCGGAGCAGAATGCTTCCCGGTCACGCCAATCGGGGACCAGTTCGTCCAATTCGGATGCCTTCATCCGGCCTTCGTCACTGGTGATCCGAAGCTTGACGGTCAGCCCGTCGTGCTTGGCTTCGAGTTTTTCGAGCGTCTCGGCGAACATCAACTGCTGTCGATCGTGAACCGAGTGCACCACGACGACGTCGCGCACCTGATCGTGGTGATCGAGCGCGCGCAACATGCTGATGATCGGGGTGATTCCACTGCCGGCGCTGATGAAGACCATCTTGTCCGGGATCGGGCTCGGCAGAGTGAACTCACCCTCCACCTCGCTGAGCCGAACGATGTCACCCGTTCTGATGGTTCCCACCAGGTACGGCGAGACCGTTCCCGACGGCACCAGCTTGGGACTGACGCTGACCAACCCGTCCTCCGGGTCGGGATCGGACGTCAAGGAATACGCCCGCCAGTGATAGCGGCCGTCGATCAGCACCCCGAGCCGCACATACTGCCCCGGTGTGTGGCCCTGCCACTCGAAACCGGGACGAATGTAGACCGAGACGGCCTCCGAACCCTCCGGAGTCACCCGCTCTACCTTCCCCCGAAGCTCGCGGGTGGTCCACAACGGATTGATCATCGACAGGTAGTCGTCAGGCCGGAGCGGATTGAACAACGATCGGACTGCGCGCAGCATCGTCCGTCTTACAAAAGAAACCTGGGGCTTGGCCCCCCGTTCAGCCATACTCAACGGTAACCCCGTGCAGCCTGCTGCGCGTCCGAATCGCTCAGACTCGAATGAGACTGCTACACAAGGTGAACAGAACCGGCCGTAACAGACCGGTCAGCGTGCTCTCGAGACGCGGTCGCCCAGGGCCGCGCTCACTTTTCCGTACCAACCCACCGGCCGCGAGGAGCCGCGCGTCGGCACATCCGCCAGCAACGCCTCGGCCGTTTCCTCCGCGTCGATCTTGTTGTCGCCGATACCGCCCGTGGCGCCTCGCTTGGCCCATCCGACGACGTAGCACCCGGGAACCGCAGTGCCGTCGGCGGTGACGATGCGACCGCCGTGGTTGCGAATGGTGCCGGTGATGTCGTCGAACGGAACTCCCGGTGACGGTGTTCCGCGGTACCCGATCGCGAGCAGCACCAGCTCGGTCTCCACCTCGGTGGCATTGTCGCCGACGCCGACCTCGATGGACTCCACCGACCTGCTGCCGTGCAGGGCGGACGGTGCCCGACCGAACGCGAAAACGATACGACGGCCGTCGTTCGTTCCGGGTCGTTCCGCAGGCCCCACTCCTGCACGGGAGCCCAGCTCGACGCGTGTCGCTCCGGCCAGAGCCGACGCGGGAGCGGACAACGGCAGTCGATCGATAGCGTCGACGATTCCGTCCGGTCCTGCCACGACGACCTCGACGTCCGCGCGATCGACGAGCGCTTTGCATTCGGAGCGAGTGAAGGCCGCGAACTCCGGGCCACGACGGGCGAGAACGACGACCTCGCGCACTCGGTTCCGGCGCAGCTCCGCCAGAGCGTGCGGAGCGATCTCGGTTCCGTCGAGCCGGTCCGGATCAGCGGTGAGGATGCGGGCCGCGTCGAGTGCGACGTTGCCGTTTCCGATGATGGTGACTCGCTCGACGCCGCTGAGGTCGATCGCGTCGGCGGGGACGTCGGGGTGGCCGGTGTACCAGCCCACCAGGGTGCGCGCGCTGACGGAGCCGTCGAGGTCGATGCCGGGGATCTCGAGCGCTCGATCCTTGTCTGCACCGACCGCATAGACGACCGAATCGAACTTCCGGGCCAGTTCGACGTGGTCGACATCCTTACCGACCTCCACGCCGAGCTTCATCGTCACGCGTGGATGAACGAAGATCCCACGGAAGTGCTCGCTGATGCGTCGAGTACCGAGGTGATCGGGAGCGACGCCGTAGCGGGCGAGACCGCCTGCGGTGGGCAGACGGTCGTAGAACGTGACCGTAGTGCCGGGCACGCGCAGCAGCGCCTGGGCCGTGTAGCACGCAGCTGGTCCGGTGCCGACGATGGCGATGCTGATCGGCGGCAGCTCGTTGACCGTCACCACCGGGAACCGTGGCTCGCCCCACTCCGCGACGGCAGGCTTGTCGCGGTAGTACTCGGCGTTGATGTCGGCGTAGATCTGCTGGTCCGGCGTCAATCGCGAAACGCGCGTGATCGCGTCCACCGGGCACGCGTCGGCGCAAGCTCCACAGTCGATGCACGAGCGCGGATCGATGTAGAGCAGTTCGGTCTTGCCGAAATCCGGCTCGTCCGGCGTCGGATGTATGCAGTTGACGGGGCACACCGACAGGCAGGATGCGTCGTTGCAACAGTTCTGCGTGATCGCGAACGGCATTGTTCTCGGATGTCCTTCACGGCCTCGAAAAGAGTGGTCAGAGCATGTGCAGACGACGGTAGATCATCTCGGCCGGCTTGGTGATCAAACCGCAATCGAGAAGAAACGCCATCAGATGTTCGCTCGAGGTGCGCATCATCGTGTGGTGGTGAGCGTTGTTCTTCGCTTCCTTCATCGCGCGGTCGACGTCGAGGCCCGCAGCTGCGTAGACCTCCTTGTTGACCATGTTGGACACGATCAGACGTGCGGCGATGGCGACCACGAGGGCGCTGGCCTTGCGTCGAGCCGGGCTCTTTCCGGCAATGTCCTCACGCATCTGCGCACGGGCGAAGGTCATGTGTCGCGATTCCTCGACGACGTGGATCTTGCTGGTGGTACGCACGAGGGGCAGCACGTTCTCGCCGCGCATCCAGTCGCGCTGCATGACATCGAGTACCTCTTCGGCGACGAGGATGCCGCCGTAGGCCACCTCGGCGGACGCGAGCGCCTTGAACCCGCGGCCGAGTTCGATGCTCGATCGACGCGGCAGGTACGCCTTGATACCCATCTTCTGGCAGGCGCGGGCGAACATGATCGAGTGGCGGCACTCGTCGGCGATCTCGGTGAGCGCGAACTGGAAGTCCGATCCCGAGGAATCCTTGCAGTACTGATCGCGCAGAACCATCTGCTGCAGGATCATCTCGAACCAGATGCCGGTGCTCATGATCGAGCACACCTCGTGGCGAGTGAGCGTGATTCGCTGCTCCTCGGTCATCTCGTCCCACAGCTTGGTGCCGTAGAGGGTGCTCCACTCGGGGTTGAGTCCGTAGAGGGAGGGATCGAGATCGGCTTCCCAGTCGACCTCCTCGGACGGGTCGTACGACAGCTGGGCGGCGGAATCGAGCAAACGAGCGGAAACGTCCTCGGGCTCGAGAACGTCGTTCCTGGAGAGTGTGCTGGTCATCGCCGTGGTTCCTTCCATCGTCGAAAATCTGTAGGTAACTGTTACGGAGATTACCAGGTACTCGGCGACACAGGTAGTCGCTCGGGCAAATCTCCTGGAATCTTTTCTCCGGACCCATAGAGTTCGGGCGAGCAGAGAACGGAGATCACCGGTGATCGCAGCTGTACGGTCCGCCCTCACCCGCACCCCGATGCGCCTCTACGCGGCGGGGATGGTGTCGGCCAACGCCATCGGTGCCGTCATCGTCTTCGCGTTGGCGCGTTTCATCCTGCCGCTACCCGCCGGCTCGGAAGAGATTCTCTCGGACCGCAATTACGTGGCGTTCTTCGTCTACCTACCGGTCGCGATCGGCATCGGCATCGCGCTGGGGCTTCGGGTTGCCGCCCCGCTTGTGCGGTGGCTGTACACCGGCGGCACACCCTCGGACGAGACCGCGATCGCCATCGTCAGACTGCCCCTGCGCCAACTCGGCGTCCACGTTCTGCTCTGGACACTCGGTGTCGCAGTGTTCGTCGCGGTCAATGCGTCCGCCGGAGCGGCGCTGTCGATCATCGTCGCCATCGCCGTCAGCTTCGGCGGCTTGGCCACCTGCTCCCTGGGCTACCTCGTCGCCGAGCGAACTCTGCGACCCATCACCGCAGCGGTGATGGAAGTCAGCGCCGTCACCGACGCGGCAGCACTCGGCGTGAAGCTTCGGGTCGTCCTGATCTGGGTGCTGAGCACTGCCATCCCCATTCTCGGCCTCGGGCTCATCGGACTCGGCAGACTGATCGACACCGTCATCCCACCCGATGCGGACCTGTCCCCCGCGATGGTCTCGCTCTCCGCGATCGCCCTGGTCGTCGGATTCGGCGGCATGTTCCTCGTCGGACGGTCCGTATCCGACCCTCTGCAGCAGGTCAGCTCCGCGATGCAACGCGTCGAGGGCGGGGCGACAGACACCCGAGTCGACGTCTACGACGCGTCCGAGATCGGCCGACTGCAGAACGGGTTCAACAAGATGGTGGTCGGCCTGGACGAGCGCGAGCGTCTCCGATCACTGTTCGGCCGCCACGTCGGGCACGACGTCGCGCAACGGGCGTTGGCCAGCGCGCCCCGCCTCGGCGGCGAGAACCGAACCGTGGCCGTTCTCTTCATCGACCTCGTCGGCTCGACCGCACTGGCCGAACGGGAATCCGCCGAGGCTGTGGTGGACCTGCTCAATCGCTTCTTCGCGGTCGTCGTCGAACACGGTGAACGCAACGGCGGTTTCGTCAACAAGTTCGAGGGCGACGCCGCGCTGCTGATCTTCGGCGCTCCGGTCGATCATCCAGACCCGGCCACCGCGGCACTGCGCACCGCGCGCACCCTCGCCGTCGCACTCGCCGCCGACGTCGAGATAGGTATCGGCGTCACGTACGGACCGGTCATCGCAGGCAACATAGGAGCCGAATCCCGTTTCGAGTACACCGTCATCGGCGACACCGTGAATCAGGCGGCCCGGCTGACCGACCTGGCGAAGGACGACTCGACCACCGATGTTCTCACCTCGTCGATCGTGCTCGATCACGCAACCGCGGACGAGAAGGCGCACTGGGAGACGCGCGAGACGGTCACCCTGCGCGGCCGCTCGGCACCGACAACGCTGGCCGCGCCGGTCCTGCGCAGCTGACATTCGACAGCACCGAAGAAAAAAATATTCGAAGGTTTCCAATTCGGCGCCGATGGGGCATACCCCCCGAACCAACTCACCCATCGCGCATGCACGAGACGTTGACTGGTACAACGTCTCTCGCTCCGAAAGGCAACCATGCCCGCAATTCTGTTCGGTTCCATCAGCACTCTCGTCGACACGTCCGAACTGCAACGCCGCGCGTTCAACGAGGCCTTCGCCGCACACGACCTGAACTGGAACTGGTCGCGGGACGATTACCGAGCGATGCTCGGATCGAACGGCGGTGCCGACCGCATCACCGAGTACGCCTCCGACACGGGCACCGAGGTGGACGCAGCCGCAGTGCACGCCACGAAGTCCGAGATCTTCCAGCGACTGATCGGCGAGTCCGACGTGAAGACGCGACCGGGCGTGGCCGACACCATCGATTCCGCGAAGGCGAACGGACTGAAGGTGGGCTTCGTGACCACGACGTCGAGGGAGAACATCGACGCCCTGTTGGCTGCCCTCACTCCCGAATTGACCGCCGATTCGTTCGACGTCATCGTCGACGCCTCGTCCGTCGATGCCGGCAAGCCCGACCCCGCCTCGTACGAATTCGCCTTGAAGACGTTGGGCGAGAACGCTTCCGACAGCGTTGCCATCGAGGACAACGCGGGCGGAGTCCAGGCGGCGGCTGCCGCAGGCATCACCTGCGTTGCATTCCCCAACGAGAACACCGCGGGCACCGAGTTCGACTCGGCCACCGACACCGTCGACGCGCTCGACCCCGAACGCGTCAGAGCTCTGCTTTCCGCCTGAGCGCAGCCTGCGGAGTGAGCATTCTGCCTGCGCAGCCTGCGGAGTGAGCATTCTGCTTGACCCTTCACCCACCCCAGGAGTAAATGTGAGCAATCTTCAGGCCCAGGTCGTCGCCGGGGACAGGTCGTTTCGCGTCGAGGGATACGAGCGCATCGAATACGACTTGATCTACGTCGACGGAGTCTTCGCCCTCGAGAACACCGAACTGGCCGACAGTTACCGTCCCTACGGACGCGCACTGATGGTCGTCGACGAGTCGGTTCACGAGATCTACGGCGACCGGATCCACGCGTACTTCGATCATCACGACATCGCGTTGACGGTAGTCCCGGTACAGATCAGAGAGACTGCGAAGTCGCTGGAGACGTTCGAGCGCATCGTCGGAGAGTTCGACCGGTTCGGCCTGGTCCGTACCGAGCCCGTGTTGGTGGTGGGTGGTGGATTGACCACCGACGTAGCAGGTTTCGCGTGCGCCAGCTACCGACGCAACACCCCGTACATTCGCATCCCCACCACTCTGATCGGCTTGATCGACGCCAGTGTGTCCATCAAAGTGGCCGTCAACTACGGCAAGCACAAGAACCGACTCGGTGCGTACCATGCGTCGCAGAAGGTGCTGCTGGACTTCTCGTTCCTCGGCACGTTGCCGGAGGACCAGGTGCGCAACGGCATGGCCGAGTTGATCAAGATCTCCGTCGTCGGCAACCTCGAAATCTTCGAGATGCTCGAACAGTACGGTCCGGAACTCTTGCGCACGCGATTCGGACACCTCGACGGCACCGCCGAATTGCGTTCGGTCGCAGACAGACTGACCTACTCGGCCATTGCGACGATGCTCGAGCTCGAGGCCCCCAACCTGCACGAGATCGATCTCGATCGGGTCATCGCCTTCGGACACACGTGGAGCCCGACGCTGGAGCTGACCCCGCCGGCCCCGTTCTTCCACGGTCACGCCATCAACATCGACATGGCCCTGTCGACAACGGTCGCCGAACAACGCGGACACCTGTCCACGGCCGATCGAGACCGCGTGTTGGGCGTCATGTCCAGCATCGGCCTGGCCCTGGACAGTCCCTACCTGACTCCGGAATTGCTTTCCGAGGCAACGGCATCGATCCTCAAGACCCGCGACGGCATCCTGCGCGCGGCGGTGCCCGACCCGATCGGCACGTGCCGCTTCCTCAACGACCTCGACGCAAGCGAGCTCGCGGACGTGCTGACCTTGCACAAGAAGATCTGCCTGGACTTTCCCCGGGCAGGCGAGGGCCTCGACATGTTCACCGCACCGACGCCGTGACGGCAGAACCGCGACCGGTCACCCCGACGACCATCCTGGCGCGCGAGCTGGGCGAGATAGCCGCGCTGCTCGACGCCGACGCCGGGGTGACCGACGAGCTGACCACCCGTGTTCATCGGGCCCGCGATCTCGCCGCGGGACTCGACCCGTACCTCGACACCTGCACCACCTCCGAATCCGCGGCACTGGCCACGTTGGCGTCGCGGACCCGCTCTGCGGACTGGAGATCACGTGACGTGGTCTCCGGTTCCGGGCCCCTGGAGATGGAAATGCTCTCCGGCCATGTGGAGGGACGCTTCCTGGCGTTTCTCGTTCACATGACCGGGGCGACGCGGGTGCTCGAGATCGGCATGTTCACCGGTTATTCGGCGCTGGCGATGGCCGAGGCGCTGCCCGCAGGCGGCGAGGTCGTCGCCTGCGAGGTGGATCCGTACGTGGCCGAGTTCGCGCAGTCCTGCTTCGCGGAATCGGCTGCAGGATCTGCCATCTCGGTGCAGGTGGGGCCCGCCCTCGACACTCTGCGCCGGCTCGACGGAGAGTTCGACCTGGTGTTCATCGACGCCGACAAGACCGGATATCGCGGATACGTGGAGTATCTGCTCGAGAGCGATCTGCTCTCCGACGGTGCCGTGATTGCCGTCGACAACACTCTCTTGCAGGGTCAGCCCTACGCGCCTCAACCGAGCGATAACGGCCGGGCCATCGCCGAATTCAACGACTACGTCGCCAACGAGCCTCGGGTGCAACAGGTTCTGATTCCTCTGCGCGACGGCGTGACGCTGATCCGGCGCACATGATCCGCACCGTCGCAGCTCTCGTCGCACTTGCGGCGACCCTCCCCGTCGACCTCCTGGCGGCGGGGGTGGCTGCCGTACGCGGCAGCCGCCCTGCCACGCGCCGAACCGACTCGCCCAGGACGGTCTTGATCAGCGGCGGGAAGATGACCAAGGCCCTGCAGCTGGCGCGGTCGTTCCACCTCGCCGGCCATCGCGTCGTATTGGTGGAATCGACCAAATACAGGTTCACCGGCCACCGTTTCTCGCGTGCGGTCGACCGCTTTCAGTGCGTACCCGAGCCGACCGAATCCGGCTACGCCGAAGCGCTTCTCGATGTGGTGCAGCGCGAAGGCGTCGACGTCTTCGTCCCGGTCGCCAGCCCCGCTGCCAGCATTCACGACGCCGACGCACGTGCGCTCCTGGATCCGCACTGCGAGGTGATTCACGGCGACGGCGATTCGGTTCGTATGCTCGACGACAAGTCGCGGTTCTCCGAACGCGCTGCAGCACTGGGATTGCGCGTTCCCGATTGGCGGCGAATCACCGACGTACGGCAGATCGAGGAGTTCGATTTCCCACCGGGCCGCGAGTACATCCTCAAGAGGATCTCCTACAACCCGGTCGGACGGATGGACCTGACGCGGTTGACCCGCGACACACCTGTGGAAAATCTGCGATTCGCACGCGGCCTCGGGATCTCCGAGGACGATCCCTGGATCCTGCAACAGTTCATCGCCGGTCGGGAGTACTGCACCCACGGAACCGTCCGCGGCGGGCGGCTGCAGGTGTACGGCTGCTGTGAATCCTCGGCGTTCCAAGTGAACTACGAGATGGTCGACAAGCCCGAGATACGCACCTGGGTCGAGAAATTCGTCGGCCACCTCGGAGTCACCGGACAGCTGTCGTTCGATTTCATCGAGGATGCACACGGTGTCGTGTACGCCATCGAGTGCAACCCGCGGACCCACTCGGCGATCACCATGTTCTACGACCATCCCGACGTAGCGGCGGCATATCTCGACGACGGACACCCCGAGATCGTGCCGCTTTCCTCGGCTCGGCCGACCTACTGGATCTACCACGAACTGTGGCGACTGATCACCGAGGCCGGCCGGGAAGACCGACTGCGCAGCATCTTTCGCGGCACCGATGCGATACTCGCCGGCTGGGATCCACTGCCGTTCCTGCTGGTTCACCATCTCCAGATTCCGTCCCTGCTGGTGCGCAATCTGCTGGCGCGAACCGGATGGTCTCGCATCGACTTCAACATCGGCAAGCTCGTGGAGAACGGAGGCGACTGATGACCCTGTCGGTCCTGGTACTGGTCGGATCCTCGGTGGACGAGTTCCACTGTGATCTTTCCAGGGTGTACGCGGGCGGCTTCCTCGAAGCGCTCGGTGGAGATCCCGCCTACCGATTCGAGGTGGCATTCGTTTCTCCCGGCGGGCTCTGGAGCTTTCCCGGTGGCATCGACGCCGCCAGTGTGGCTGCAGCACAACAAATGTCACTGGCACAGGCCGTGGAGGTCCTGTCGTCGTGGCACTTCGACGTCATGGTGCCCCAGATGTTCTGCCTACCCGGCATGACGACATACCGCAGCCTGTTCGACCTGCTGGGTGTGCCGTATGTGGGCAACGCCCCTGACGTGATGGCGATGACGGCGGACAAAGCTCGCGCGCGAGCCGTCGTTGCGGCCGCCGGGGTCGCAGTCCCTGCGGGTATCGTCGTGCGGTGCGGCGACGACGTCGAAGTCGACCTGCCGGTCGTCGTCAAGCCCGTGGATTCGGACAACTCGATGGGCGTCACACTCGTACACGAACCCGAAGCCCTGGCAACAGCCGTACGCGAGGCTCTCACGTACTCGTCTGCGGCACTGGTGGAGTCGTACGTCCCGCTCGGCCGCGAGGTCCGCTGCGGCGTCATCTCGCGGGGCGGTGAGCTGATCTGCCTTCCCCTCGAGGAGTACGCCGTCGATTCGATTCGCACCAGCGCCGACAAGTTGAATCGCACCGCGGACGGGGACCTGTACCTGGTCGCGAAGGAGCAGACCAAGGCGTGGACGGTGGACGTATCGGACCCGGTCACCGAAAAGGTCTGGGCGGCAGCACGATTGTGCTATCGGTCTCTTGGGTGCCGACACTACGGACTCTTCGACTTTCGTATCGACGCGGACGGCGAACCCTGGTTCCTCGAAGCCGGCCTCTACTGCTCGTACTCACCGTCGAGTGTGCTCGCGGTGATGGCCTCCGCGGCAGGAATCGCCGTCGACGAACTGTTCGCACGCTCGCTCGACGAGCTGTCGGTGAAGGAGTTGTCCTCGTGACGCTGGGAATCGAAGTTCGGGATCTCGACCTGCGCTCATCCGCCGTCGAAGAACTGCGAAAGCTGTTGGCCGAACACGGCGTACTGATTCTGCGGGAGCAACCTCTCGACGACAATCGCTTCCTCGCGTTTCTCCGCCGGTTCGGCGACATGATGTTCACGGAGGGCGAGACGCCGGTGCCGGGCTTCCCGGACTTGAACGTCATCAGCAACGTCGGCCGCACGACGCCGCCCAAGTCCACGTTCCATGTCGACACCACGTACGTGCCGAATCCGCCGGCGTACACCGCGTTACGCGCGGTGGAGGTACCCGAGGCCGGCGGCAGTACGTTGTTCAGCGACCAGTACGCGGCGTACGAGACCTTGCCCGCGGACCGCAGGGCATACCTGGCCGGGCGTACGGTGACGCACCGAGTGACCGGGGTGGCGTCGGACACCGTCTCCTCTGCCGAACATCCCCTCTTCGCAATACATCCCGTATCCGGGCGTACCGCATTGGCGCTGTCTGCACCCGGGCGGTGCATCGCGATCAGTGGAATGTCGTCCGACGAGGCAGACGAGACCGTTCGGTACCTGTTCGAGCACTCCACTCGCGAGGACAACGTGCTGCGACACGCATGGGCACCCGACGATCTGGTGATGTGGGACAACCGATGTGTGATGCATCGAGCCGACCACAGCGGCGTGATCGGAAACAGGGTGATGCATCGCGGAATGGTGGTGGATGTGGAATCGGTGTCGGTTATGTGACCGACAACTCAAAGATTTGCCGGTTCGCGTCAGGCCCGGAGAATCGAGTCATGACTTCCCCCTTGGCGATCAGCCGCGAAACAGCAGTCGGAGCCGAAGCTCGTCTGTCTTGGATTCTGTCGGGACTTGCCGGGATGGTGGGTGCCGTCGCGTTCCTGCATTCTGCTGGTTACTTCGTGACCTTCATGACCGGCAACACCGAACGTGCCGTCGTCGGCCACTTCGGGCATCCCGAGGGCAAGGAGGTCACCCCCGGGGCCTCACCGTTCGCTGCACTGTCGCTCATGGGCTCCTTCTTGGCCGGTGTGGTGGTCTCGTCGATCTGCCGTCGTCGCTACTGGTCGAATCACCCACACGGAGCGACGGTGCTGACCACGATTGCGCTCGCAGGAGCGGGGTTGATCGATATCGCCATCTCGGGATGGTCTTCGGCCAACGTGAACTTCTACCCGATTCTGTTGGTCGCCTTCGCGCTCGGTGCGCTGAACACTGCGTTCACGAAGAAGGAAGAGACCTACATTCCGCTCAGCTACGTCACCGGCACGATGGTCAAGCTCGGCCAAGGAATCGAGCGGCACATGTTCGGCGGTGGGACCTACTACGACTGGCTCTGCTACACAGCCCTTCTCGGATCCTTCGCGTTGGGCGGGGCGATCGGAGCATTCATCGGCGTCGTCATCACCGGCCCCCAGGTACTGCTCCTCACCGCACTGATCAGCTTCGGCGCGACGATCTTCACGTTCACCCACACCGAGCGTCGAACGCTGTTGGGCTGACGGCACCGCCCGCAGTCAGTCTGCGATCAGCGGCGAGGAAACAACGATCTTGCGGAGCATCTTCTCGATGAAGGGCGCGGACAGACGCGAGCCGATCAGCACTTGTCGCTGAACCAGACCTTCGATCATCACCACGAGGGTTTCGGCGTCGGACGGTGGATCATGGGAGTCCAGCGAGGCGACGATCCACTGCGTATAAGTGACGAAGGCACCGCGCTGACTGTCGAAGAGCTCGCGTATTTCGTCGTCGTGCTGTGCCTCGCCGAGCATGATGTGGCGAGCGATCACCCGCTTGACCCCGTCCCCGGTCGTCATTGCCTCGATGAAGTCGATGATCCGGGCCACGACGACGTCGACGGTGAGCGGTTTGACGTCGACGAGACTGCCGAACGTCGCTCCGGCCACCTCGAAATCGCGAACGAACAGTTGACCGAGGGCCAGGTGAAGCAGCCGACTTCGGGTGGGCGCGTGGTAATTCACCGAACCGGGGCCGAGTCCTGCCGCAGCGTCGACTGCACGATGGGTCAAGCCGCGCAGACCCTGGGTGGCGAGCACCTCGATCGCTGCGGTGGCGATCTCGTCGCGCCGACGCACTCTCGATTCTTCGTCCCTGGGGTGTGCCGGACTCATACCGCGCAGTGTAATGCCAGGCCATTGACACCTTCCGCGCACGAGTCCTATCCTCAACAGATGTTGAGTAGGGTGGAGCCATGAGCCGGGGACCGACACGCCGCCAGGTCATGGTGGGAGCGGCGGTGGCGGCGACGGTGGCGGTCGTGGGCCCGGCAACCAAGGCGATAGCGGCTCCCGCGACCGGCTCGGGTGACGAATGCGGTGAGCGCTACCAGGGTTATCGCGATGCCGACCGAGATCGGCCGTATGCCCGGTACATGGCGGACCGAACGAGTCCGACGCCGGTGGTGGTCGCCGACGCCCACGCAGGACCTGCTCTCGCAGTCGACTCGGTGCCCGGATTCGATTCCATCACAACGGATCTCGCGCCCACCGGCTACTCCGCGATCGAGACCGGCTACGGTAGGCGAGCCGACGGGACGACGTTCGTGGCAGTTCGCACCGTGATGCCGCGGGTGACGGCGGCGATGTGGGACTGGTGGTTCGGCTGGCATTCCACCGAGGCTGCGCGCTACAAGCTGTGGCACCCCGATGCCCACCTCTACGCCGACCTCGCCGAGGATCGGACCGCACTCGACATACCCGACAAGGCCAAGTACGTCGGCAACACGACGTTCGTGGACGAATACGTCGGGCCGAAGCTGCAGCAATTGAGCATCGGCTTTCGTGATCCGATCGCGCACGGGTTCGTCGTTCCTCCGGAGCAGACCATCGTCCTCGGCCGAGTCGGCAGCTCCATTGCGCCGGTGGACCTGGGTTGGTTGGCCCACCAGGTTCGGCCCGTCGACGGCGGTGCCGAGATGCGTAGCCGCTTCTACCTGAATCTGCGTGGGCTGCACGTACCGGACGTCAAGCAGGCTGCATGCGCCGTGCGACGCGGGGCGTCGGTGGATCCGACCGATCTCGTACTCGGACTCGATCTCGCCCGAGATCTGATGCTGCACTGCGGGCAGGAGATGAACCACCTCGCCGGTTTCCTACCGGAACTGTACGACGAGTTCGGGAGCTAGTGGCCGAGAAAGACCTTGGCGAGGACGATGAGCGCAGCCACCGCAGCGGTCGCCAGCCCACCCAGAAAGGCGCGAAAAGTCAACGGATTGCCTCGAATTCGCTGCGTGACGATCTGTATTGTGGCGATGCGCACCACGATGACTCCGCCGGCGAGCAGCTCCGACCACTGCGCCGGGAGCACGGACAGCCAGCCGAGGGCAAGCATCAGCGCGGGAATGGTGCCGGAACTGAGGATGGGTACGGCGTCTCGGAGTTCCTCGATGGCCTTGAACTTGCGCTGTTCGTCGGTTGCATCACCGTGCGCTTCGGGAATCTGGCTGCCAGCAACGAAATCCGCGAACACGTGCGCCAGAAATGTCGTCACCGCGGTGGCCAGAACCAGCACCGCTGCCGTTCCGTGTTCGATCGACGCGGGTGTCGACGCCGCGACCGCGGCGAGGATCAGGATGTTTCCGTAGACGTAGGCAGAGAGCCTCGTGGCCGCCCGCGCGGGCTCGAGCGGACCGCCCGAGCGGGTGACCAACCGGCGATAGAGCCGGGTCTTTCGGATGCGGGGCTCTGCGTCGCTCATGCAGAAGATCGTTGCACGGACCGGCCGCTCAGCCCTGCCGGTCCGCGAGCCATTGTCGGATCTCGTCCGTCACCGGCTCGACGATGTCGTCGTACTCCCGATGCTTTCCGACGTACGCCGCGACCAACACACAGATCGGAACGATCCGCTTGGCCTCGGTGCGGGTGGCATCGAGGGCTTGCCGCACCAATATCGTAGCCAGGCCGCGCCCGCCGTAAGCCGCGTCCACCTCGGTGTGAAAGAAGATGCGCCTGCCTTGTTCGTCGTCGACGAACTCGGTGAAACCGACCTGCGCGCCTTCCACCGAGACGGTGAAACGATCCGCCTGCTGCGTGATCTCGACCTCGGCACCGGTTTTGTCGACGGTCATGGGGCTCCTCCCTCGAAAGACGCTCACCCGCACCTACTTGCGGGTGAGCGATGCGATCAGCCTACCCAGCTGTACACCGAAACCCAGTCGAGCAGCAGATGTCCGTTGCTCTTTCCCGTGCCGTTGGTCTCGGTCTGCAGTTCCCAGCGCATCGGGCCCGACGGGACCCACTTGGTGCTGTCCAGCACCACGGTGTTGTCGAGGATGTATCGCACTCGACCAGGGGACCACTCGATCGTGTACGTGTGCCAGTCGGTGAAGTTCGCCCCTATGTTCCGCGCGACGTCCTGACATCCACCGACGCACGACCCGGCACCCGAGTAGTGATGGAACCCGCCGACCTGGCCCGCGAGGCTGCCCTCGGGGAAGTCCATTTCTCCGTCGGTGGGCCATCTTTCGGACTGCGGCCACAGCAGCCACGCCACGTAGTACTCGGCCAACGTCGCCGAGTCGATCTTGAAGCGTGCCGTGTATCGACCGTAGGTCTGATTCTGATTCGACCCGTTGATGACCGGTGACACGCTGGCACCGGCCGGAACTCCGTCCACGTTGTGCAATCCGTAATCGAGTACACCGTCGTGGGTGGAGAGCACCGCATCGGCTCGATACGGCCGTTTCTGATACGTGTCCTTGTAGCACTTGGGATAGGTCCGCCAATTCTGCCCTTGCGCACCGGTATACACGATCTTGGTTGGGTCACAGTCGTTCGCCCACGATCCGACGGCGGACGGTTTGGTGAAATCGTCGACGAAGATCTGCTTCCAACCCGGAAGATTGCCCACCGGTGCGGCCACACCGCTCGGATTCGTACCGGTCGTCGGGGGTGGTGTCGTCGGAGGCGGTGTCGTGGGAGGCGTGGTCGGGAACGGGGTGGTCGCGGTGACCCACTTCTGTGCGGCCGACCCGTTGCAGGTCGCCAATGTAGGCCGGCTTCCGTTCGCTTCCTTCGGATTCTGCATGCACAGGCTGGTCTTCTGCAGCAGCGAGATGGAACCGTCCCCGCGAATGGACCATTGCTGGGCAGGCTTGCCAGTGCAGGTGGACGTGGTCAGTTTGTTGCCGGCACCCATGTACCCCGCCGTCGGCGACAAACACCTGCCCTGCACCCTGATCGTCGCGTCCTCGGTGCCACTCCACGTCTGCGCTCCGGTGCCGTTGCAATCCCAGATCTGAACCGGATTGCCCTCGGTGAGCAAGCCGCCTTTGTTGTCCAGACAGAAACCGGCGGATGTCTTGATGGGACCGACAGTCGCCGCTTCGGCTCTGGGTACGTGAACGACGAATGCCGAAAGTAGTACGGCCGAACCGAGGACGACAAGCGAGCGCCTCAGAACAGAGCGGTACGAAACAGTCATGGGTTCATCCCTCTATGCGACTGAACTTCACGATGGGTGTGTGGCAATTCGCTCGAAACTATTGCCGGCGAATCAGATCATATGTACCGCCATCGGATTTAGGTAGGAAAATCGTTATTGGTCCATTTCGGCTGGTAGCGGCTAGGATTCAAACAAATACGACCGGTACGATAAATTAATTCAAAGTTAAATCAATTGCTAATTTCAATCATTTGAAGCACACATTCGGAATTCGCCCGCTCGAACATTGTAAGAGATTGTTTTCGTGCCGATTGCACTCTTTCGGTATGCAAAGGGCATCGAAACATCCTCGGATGACCTCACGATCCGCCTCGTTCGAGGACTACGACCACCGTCGACCACCTCCGCGAGCGCCGGGCCCGTAAAACGACGGAGGATGCCCTCTGTACGGTGGAACGAAGGACCTCGACCGTGAATCATCAAGGGGAAGGAACTTCATGGCTCAGCCAGAGCGGCTGGAGAAAGACCCGAACAAAGGCTTCGTAGCACTGTTGGGCTGGAGTTTGGCCGCAGTGGAAGCACTGGACAAGTTCGATCGACGGTACGTCGTCGTCGCCCCGGAATGGGCCGAGGCGTACTGCACCGAGCACGACATTCCCTACCTCCCGTGGAACTTCGAGCGACTCAACGATCGGTCGCTCGAGATCGCCGAAACGCTGCAGGACAATGGCGTGGATGTCGCGATACCGCTCTACGAGGAGACGGTCGAATGGGCCGGAGCCATCAATTCGGTACTACTGGGCAACCCACGACTGTTCGGCCAGGCGATGCTGTTGCGCGACAAAGCCTTGATGAAGCGTCGCGCCCAGCTGGGCGGCATTCGCGTCGGCATCTTCGAGGAAGCCCACGACCGCGAGGACGTCATTCGATTCCTGCGTCGGGTCAACCAGACGCTCCTCAAACTCGACGGTGACCCGAACGACCCGATCCACCTCAAGGCGTTCGACAAGGCTGGATGCCTGGGCCATCGCGTCATTCGCACGCCCGACGAAGTCGACTCCATCCCGGACGAGGAGTTTCCGGTGCTGATGGAATCGCACCTCGACGGGTGGGAGTTCGCCGTCGAAGCGTGGATTCACAACGGCAAGATCAAGTTCCTCAACATCTCCGAGTACGTCACGCTCGGATACTCGGTGTTCGTGCCTGCCACACCCGAGCTGGAGAAGTACCGCGAGCAGATCACGGTGCAGATCGAGAAGCTGATCAAGGCCTTCGACATCGAGTTCGGCTTCATCCATCCCGAATACTTCGTCACCAGCGACGGCGAGATGTACTTCGGTGAGGTTGCCTACCGCCCACCAGGTTTCAAGGTGTTCGAGCTGCTCGAGCGGGCCTACGGGTTCAACGCGTACCAGGGCCTCGCATTGGCGTTCGACCCGAAGACCACCGAGGAAGAGATCGACGCCTTCTTCCCGAAGGAAGTGGTGGACGCCACCGGTCACGCCGGATGCTTCGGCGTCTACCCGCGTCGACGCGTCGTCAGCGATCTCGTCATCCCCGAGGTCACCGCGGACGACGACTACTACGAGACCAACGACCTGTCGGCTCCGGTGGAGGA
The DNA here is from genome assembly GCF_047782425.1 of Rhodococcus sp. 077-4. Lineage (NCBI taxonomy): Bacteria > Bacillati > Actinomycetota > Actinomycetes > Mycobacteriales > Nocardiaceae > Rhodococcus > Rhodococcus sp. 077-4. Next base: position 339,966 of record NZ_JAJPWC010000003.1, read on the forward strand.
AACCGTCACCAAGAGAACGGCATTCGGTACCCACTGGGGCCTGCTGTACTTCTTCGGCGACGATCCGTACCGGATGCGCGATCTGCTCAAGCAACAGGAAGAACTGGACTTCTACGTGTGAAGCAGCAACTCGGCAACGACCGACAACCCACGACGCAGACGATGAACGACTCGCCACCGGTCGACAAGGCGCTGGTGTCGAGGCTGGCGCAGCTCGACCACGCGACGCAGGCACTGGCCGACGCACCCGAGTTCAGCAAGAGCACCAAGGTGCGACGGGTACTCGACGGTCTGCATCGAGTGTTGTTGCAGCCCGGTGGTTGTGACGCAGTACGCGAACGTGCGGCGCTGCTCGAGGACGCAGGGTTGTTCGCGGGTTCGGACTGGGCCACGCCGGACATTCTCGTCCCGGGCTTCGTGGGACCGAGCCTGCGCAGCGGCAACGACGACACCGTGGTGCTCGAGGCGACCAGCGAGCTCCGCATGGTCGCAATCGTCGCCGGCGAATATCACCACCCCGCCGTGACCGCCGAGGACGCGCGGAGATTCCTCTCGCAGGTGCTCGCGTTGAACCTCGACGTACTGTTCACTCCGCCGTCGGAGTCGGAACGAGTCCGCCTGGGCCGCACCGCACATCTTATCCGCGATCTGTTCGGGTACGTCGCACAGCAGATCGGGTACGACAGCGTGCTCGACGAGTTGGTCGAGGAGATCTGGCGAATTCTGCGTCAGCGCCCGATTCAGGTGGACACCATCAAGTCCATGGTCACGCGAATCGCAATCTATCGCGACGACCCGACCGTCGACCTCGGTACGTCCGGGCAGGGCTTGGATCGCTTGATCACGGCCCTGTTCGGCACCACGGACGCCTGCCGAGAGGACCCGGGCGTCGAGGTGTACCGGTCTCGCCTCGAGGCCATGGACGTCGAGGCTCTGCAGTTCGAGGCTCGCGGATTCGCTCGGGCTATGCACGACACCGGTCTCGTCTCGCCGTACCACGCGACGCTGACTCAGTATCTCGTCGATCACCACTCGTACGTGCTGCCCGAGGCGCTCGGCCTGTCCGATACCGGGCGCACCTGCCTGACGCGGTACCCCGAATTGGTCCATCGTCTCATCGAGGAGACGGTGTATCCCGAAACAGCGCAGTGCCTCTATGGATTGGCGCTGCTGCTCGATCGGGGGATTCTCCATCAACCGCCGATCGTCCCGTCACTCTGGCGGCAGATCTCGCTGAAACTTGCTCCTGCGGTGCGGGAACGACTGATCACCACGTTCGGACCGGTCCCCGCGCCGGAGTCACGGCTGCTCGGCGGACTCTTGGCGATGCTCGGGCAACCCCTCGGGGTCGGCCAGGGCGACAATCCGACATGCCAGTCGGCGCGGGCGCTGTCCATGTGGGCGTACAACGATCCCGACTACCTCCTGCAGATGGTGGTGTGGGCGGCGCGTGACGAGGAGATCGTCATGCACTTCGAAGGCCGACCGCTCTCGTCCACCGAGAGCGAAAGTGGCGTCGCCAGTTCGGATCCGGTGGACCTGGACCCGGTGTCGCTGCTGTTGGTCCCGCACCTCGATCGCATCTACGCCGAGATGGTCCGGCGATGCGCAGACCGTCCTGGCGACCCGCACCGCTGGGTCAATCCCGAGTTCCACGGATGGTGGTCCGCACGCGAATTCCACATCGACGTCGACGTCGCCACCGGGAATCTCGTGGACTTGGACGCATTTCTCCGACAGTTTCATGCGGCGTACCACCCGGAGTACAACGGACATCAACCGCTTATTCACCCTCAGCCCGCTGGTGTTGCCGTAACCGACAGTGCCGCACGCTATGTGGGGTGGCATGCGATCACCATCCTGCGCGTGGCTCCCGACCCGGACGGGATCATGCGTGTGTATTTCTTCAACCCGAACAACGACAGCGGGCAGGACTGGGGCGACGGGGTCGTCGTCGGAACTGCGGGCAACGGCGAACGCGCAGGCGAGGGCTCGCTACCGTTCGACCAGTTCGCTTCGCGGGTCTACATTTTTCATACCGATCCACTCGAGCACGGCGAGCCCGAGAAGATCCCTGCGGACGATATCGAACGGATCGTAGGTTTCATCGAACGAAGTTGGGGCACAGAACGATCGGTTCGGGCGGCGTATCACCCCGTCCAGGAGTAGACGGACACCCAGTCGAGAATCAGATTGCCTTGGCTGTCTCCGTCGCCCTTGGTCTCGGTCTGCAATTCCCAGCGCATGGGCGTCGACGGGACGTGGTCGGTGGAGTCGAGAACAACAGTGTCGTCGAGGATGTAGCGAATTCTGCCGGGCGACCACTCCATGGTGTAGGTGTGCCAGTCGGTGAACTTCGCGCCGATGTCGGTAGCAGGTTCCTTGCACCCGTCCGCGCACGACCCATCGCCCGAGAAGTGGTGGAATCCTCCGACATTGCCCGACAACGATCCCTCCGGAAAATCGAATTCGCCGTCGTACGGCCAATTCTCGGACCGCGGCCAGAGCAACCACGCGGCGTAGTACTCCGAGAGGTCCGGCGAATCGACTCTGAACCGGGCAGTGTATCGACCGTACGTCTGGTACTGACCTTCGCCACCGATCACCGGGGAAATGCTCGCGCCGGCCGGCATCCCGTCGACCTGTCCGAGATGATATTCCAGCGCACCGTTGTCGGTGGACAGAACTGCGTCGGGTCGGTACGGACGCTTGTCGTACGTGTCCGGATAGCACGACGGGTAGGTACGCCATTGCTGGCCTTCGCTCCCGGTGTAGACGATCTTCGCTGGATCACAGCTGTTGGCCCAACTGCCGGTGGCTGACGGTGTGGTGAACTCGTCGACGAAGATCTGCTTCCATCCCGGCAGATCACCGGTGGGCGCAGCGATCCCGCCCGGGTTGTCGGCGTTCGGAACCGCGGCGGCCACCGGTTTCCACGTCTGCGAAGAAGAGCCATCGCACTCTGCGAGCGCCACCGGCGGCGGCTTCTGCGCGCCACCGCCTGCGGTCTTGCTCGCCAGACACAGAGTCGTTCCGGTGAGGGTTATCGATCCCGAATCACCGGCGGTCCACTCTCGAACCGACTCCTCGGCGCAGCTGTCGAGGACAACCCCGGTGTCGGCTGCGGGGTCGGCGTTGTCCGGAGTCAAGCACTGCGACTGTGTACGAACGGTGCCGTCACTTTCGGCAACCCATTGCTGCTCCTGCGTACCGTTGCATGCCGCGAGTTGCACCGACCGACCCTCCTCGGCGGGATCACCTTCGAGGCAGTACCGGTCGGCCGATTCGACCTGACCGGTGAAGGTGGCCACGGACGGCTGGGTCGGGGTTGAGTCGCCGGTGAACAGTCCACATCCGGTCACGAGAGCCATGACGACCGCCGCCGACACGAACCCGGTACGAAGCCGCCTCGTTCGCGATATACCAACTCTCGACCGACGAGCACGCGATCTTCCGCGCCGAATTCGCATCGGGGTCGTCCCCATCTCTGCCTCCAAAAGTGACGATCCGTACTTTCGAGCGTACAGATAGTCGGCAGGCAACCCGTTTACAGCACAGAAACCTGGCTCAGTCCTTCTTTTCCAGCGCGTCGGGCTTGTGCACTGCGTCCTTTCCGGACTTGTCACTCTCCACTCGGTACTGCGGCTCGTCCTTGGACGCCTTCACGGTCCGACCGGCTGCCTCGGTCTCCGAGGTGATCTTCTCCACTACGGTTCCCTCGGTCTTCGTTCCGTGGGTCTTCCATTCGACCTTGTCGCCCTTGTGCAGTTCGTCCTTCGACATGTTCGGGTGGTCCTTTCCAACGGTGCTGCGCGGTTGCATCTCGAACGCGCTTACCCAGGGACCGCTCGACCAACCCCTTCAGCTGGTTCCGAGAGCCGGTGCCAGAGTGGTGTACCAGGCCTCGCGCAGCTGATCCTCGAACAGCGGCCAGGTGTGCGCGCCCTCTTCACGCATGGACACCGTCGCAGGCACGTCGGCGCGGCGTAGAGCGTCGACGAAGATCGATGTGCAGTAGTTCACCATCGCTTCGACCGCCATCCCGCCGAACGGCGGTACGGCGCCTTCGGGGATACGGTCGACCGGTCCGGGGAGCCCGCGGGACGAGCTGACGTACACCGCAGTCCCCCGCAACCGTTCGACGTTGAGCGATGGGTCGTGGTCACGCCAACCCTGACTCCCCGGCAGCCCCCACATGTTGAACGGGTTGTTGAGACCACCGGCGATCATCGCCGAAATACCAGCGGTGGCAAGCGGATTCGACGGAGCGGGGCACCCGCTGAACGACGCGGCCGCGTCGAACACATCCGGAGCCTGGATCGCCAGGTCCAATGCAGGACCGCCACTCATCGACAGCCCTGCCACACCGCGTTTGCCGGTCGATCCGTAGGCGGCATCGACGGCGGCGGGCAGTTCGCGGCTGAGGTAGGTCTGCCACATGTTGCTGCCGAGCACCGGATCCGTTGTCTGCCAATCGGTGTAGAAGCTGAAGCGGCCGCCGATCGGTGCGACGACCGTGACGTTCTTGTCGAGAAAGAAGCGTTCGACTCCCGAGTTGTTGAGCCACCCGACACCGTCCTCGTTGCCGAGGGCTCCGTTGAGCAGAACGAGAGTGGGTGCGGGGCCACCGCCCGGCGAGTGCAGTACCTCGTTGGAGACGACGCGATTCATGGACGGGGAGAACACGTTCAATACAGCGCGGGTCGCAGACACCTGATGAATGCCGACTGCTCCCGCTGCGACGTCGGCCGATCCCGAGCCGGGCAACGCATGCGCTTGCGTTGCGGTCAGCAGCATCGACGCCACCGCGGCAGCCGTCGCGACCACAGCGGACCAAGTTCGGATCCTTCTCTTCTGCCCCACACGTAACTTCAGCACCATACGAGGGTTGCACGGATTCAGCTTTCGATCGCTAACGATCGGATTACGAAACCGATCGGTCCGTTCGCGTGCTCGGACGGGTCTACGTGGCTCGGATCCGCGCGGCCTGCATTGTCAGATGGTGCCGCTCGGGGATCGACGACGCCTTCTCCGCCGCCTCCGCGTACAACTCGGCGGCAACCAGCAGATCACCGGCCCTCTCGTGCAGATACGCGGCCGCCGCAGTGTGTCGCGGAACGGCCGGATCGACCTCGGCCAATGCTGCGAGCCCCGCCACCGGGCCGTCGGCCTCGCCGATCGCCACCGCTCGATTCAGTCGTACGACGGCACTGTCGGTGAGAGCGAGCAGCTCGTCGTACCACTCGACGATCTGCACCCAGTCGGTCTCCTCCACCCGCGTCGCGTCGGCGTGCAGGGCGGCGATGGCCGCCTGAGCTTGGAACTCGCCCAACCGATCTCGGGCAAGTGCGGCCTGCAGAATCCGCACCCCCTCCGCAATCAGCGTTGTGTCCCAACGAGATCGGTCCTGCTCGGCCAGAGGAATCAGCTGCCCGTCGGTTCCCGTTCTCGCCGAGCGACGCGCGTGATGCAGCAGCATCAGCGCCAAGAGTCCGGCCGTTTCCTCGTCGTTCGACAGCGTGGCCAGCTGCCGGGTCAATCGAATCGCCTCGGCCGCCAGATCGACGTCGCCGGTGTACCCCTCGTTGAAGACCAGGTACAACACTCGGCGCACCGTCCGAACATCACCGGGCGCGTCGAAACGCACGTCGCGCACCGTCCGCTTGGCGCGGCTGATGCGTTGCGCCATGGTCTTTTCCGGCACCAGGTACGCCTCCGCGATCTGCCGCGTACTCAATCCCCCGACGGCACGCAGCGTGAGCGCCACCGCTGCCGCCGGACCGAGCGAGGGGTGCGCGCACAGGAAGAACAACTGCAGAGTGTCGTCGACGCCGACGACGGTGTCGGGCTCCGGTTGCGCGGCGAATCGGTCCTCGCGGTCCCGGCGCGCCTTCTCTGCACGGTGCGCGTCGAGAAACTTGCGCCACGCGACGGTGACGAGCCACCCTTTCGGATCGGCAGGCGCACCCTCGGCCCATGTCGTGGCAGCCTGCACCGACGCCTCCTGCACGGCGTCCTCGGCCGACGCGAAATCTGCTCCGCGATGGACGAGGACGCCGATGACTGCCGGCGTCAGTGCCCGCAGCGCCGCAACATCCATGCCGGTTCTCAGTCGGCCGTCGTGTCGGGAGCCTCCATGAACGGACGCAACTCGAGCCACTCGTTGATCGGCTTTCCACCTGCGCCCGGCGCTGCCGACAGCGCTCCGGCGAGCTCGAGCGCGCGCTCGTAGGTGTCGACGTCGATGATCATCCAGCCTGCGATGAGATCCTTGGTCTCGGCGAACGGCCCGTCGGTGACCGGCGGCTTTCCTTCTCCATCCGATCGCACCCACGTGCCCTCGGGAGAAAGTCCCTGGGCGTCGACGAACTCGCCGGACTTCTCGAGCTCGGCGGCGAAGTCCCGCATGAACTGAATATGATCGTGCACTTCACCCGGGGTCCACCGGTCCATCGGGATCCAGTCGGCGGGCTCGGGGGCCCCGCGATAATGCTTGAGCATGAGGTACTTCGCCATGGTGTCTCCTGACGTTCGATGCGGCCATTCTTGCCGCATTCGACCCTGGGACGAAACCGATACGCGAATTTCGACACACTGACGGAAAAACTTCTCAGCGCATCGTGCGTCCGGCCGAACCGAGCATCTGCGTAGCCTCGACGACGCGCGCCGCCATGGCCGTCTCGGCCGGCTTGCCCCACGATCTGGGGTCGTACGCCTTCTTGTTTCCGTACTCACCGTCGACCTTGAGCACCTGGTCGTATTTGCTCAGCATGTGCCCTGCGATGGACCTGGTGAAGGCGTACTGGGTGTCGGTGTCGATGTTCATCTTGATCACCCCGCTGGCGACTGCGGAGGCGATGTCCGCGCCGCTCGATCCCGAGCCGCCGTGGAACACCAGATCGAACGGCTTGTCCTGCCCGATCTCGGCACCGACGACGGACTGGATCTCGTCGAGAATCTCCGGTCGTAGATGCACCGAGTCGGGGTTGTAGACGCCGTGCACATTGCCGAACGTCAACGCCGTCATGTACCGACCGCGCTCCCCCGCACCCAACGCAGCGATGGTGGCGCGGGCATCGTCGACGGTCGAGTACAGCTGTTCGTTGATCTCGTGCGATACCCCGTCTTCCTCACCGCCGATCACGCCGACCTCGATCTCCAGGATCGTGTTCGCCTCCACCGACAGGTCGAGCAGTTCGCGTGCGATACGCAGGTTCTCGTCGAGCGGCACTGCCGATCCGTCCCACATGTGCGACTGATACAGCGGTTCCAAGCCACGGCCGCGTCGTTCGATCGCGTCGTCGAGCAACGGCCGCACCCAATCGTCCAGGTTGTCGGCGGGGCAGTGATCGGTGTGCAGAGCCACCGAGATCGAATAGTGTTGCGCAACTTCGTGGGCATACTGAGCGAGGGCCTTGGATCCGGCGAAACGGTTCTGCACCGCATTGCCGGACAGATAGAGCGCGGTGCCGACCGACACCTGAATGATGCCGTCGCTCTCGGCTTCGGCGAATCCCTGCAACGCCGCGTTGAGCGTCTGCGAGCCGGTGACGTTGATGGACGGGTACGCGAACCCGCCTTCCTTGGCTCGATCCAGCATCGCGGCATACTGGTCCGGACTGGCAATCGGCATGAGCTGTCCTATCTTTCGGGTGCGGTCGGCATGTCGGCTGGTGTTGCAGTGCAGCCGCAGGAATTTCGATGGTTGAAGGTGGTCGGTACTCGAATCGATCGGGGCGCATCCTCGCGCCCCTCGATGCGGCCGAGGAGCAGGTCCGCTGCGGTTCGGCCGATCGTCTGCACGTCCTGCGCCGCCGCTGTGAGCCGGGGCTCGAACAGATCAGACCACTCGAAGTCGTCGTAGCATACGAAGGCGAGGTCCTCGGGGATCGACAAACCAAGGCTACGAACAGCTTTGAGAGAACCGATGGTCATCGAGTTGTTCATCGAGACCAGAGCCGTCGGTCGATCGGGTCCGGCCATGAGCTCACGCACCCGAGACTCCGCCACCTCGACGTTGGACCGACCGTCGAGAACCAGACGGGGGTCGAGCTCGATTCCTCGATCCGCCAGTGCGCGGGCATAGCCGTCGAATCGCTCGGCCGTGGACGAAATTCCCTCGATGCCTCGCACGATTGCGACGCGTCGATGGCCGGCGTCGAGCAGGTGGGTGGTGAGCTCGTACGCCGACGCGTCGTTCTCCGGGCCCACCTGGTCGCAGGGAATATCGAGCATCCGGTCGATCAACACCAGAGGCGTTCCGCTGCGGACGATCTCGGGAATCGTCGAAAACTCCGAGCCCGCTGCAGGCGCGAGAATCATGCCGTCGACCTGACGGTCCAGCAACGAGTCCGTCACCCTGCGCTCGGACCGGGGCTCGTCGTGCGAATCACCGAGAATCAACACGTAGCCGGCTTCGGACAACCGCCGTTCGACGGCGTGGACCAGGCTGCCGAAATACGGGTTGGTCAACGCGGCGATCGACAGTCCCACAGTGTGGGTTCGACCTGCCGCGAGCGACCGAGCGACGACGTTGCGCCGGTAGCCGATCTCGAGTATCGCCGCGTCGACGCGTTGCCGCGTGGCGGGATTGACGTTGCGGGTGCCGTTGAGCACATGCGAGACAGTCGATACCGAGACCCCGGCGATACGCGCGACATCGTCCATCGTGGGCATGTCAGTGGGCCCGGGGCTGTCGTGAACGGGCCTGCGGCACCGTCATGTCAGGCGCACGATTCGATCGGCACGGCCCGCAGTCGATCCGATCAGTTCTGCGTTGCGTTCGTCCGAGCCCAGTGCCCAGAACTCTGCGTCCTCGTGCGACTTACCGTATGCCTCGTGCCTGGCCACGAGCCGCTCGTGCCGAATTCTCGTGTGCGGAGCCAGAAACCAGACCTCGTCGATCCTCGCGCGCGCAGCGGGCCAGGCATCGGACTCCATCAACAGGTAGTTGCCCTCGGTGACCACGAGCGGAACGTTCGAGGGAACAGGAACAGCCGACCCGATCGACTCTTCGATCTCGCGCCGAAACCGCGGCGCATACACGAGGGGATCGCCGGGCTGCTGGTCGTGGATCGCTTGGATCAAACGCGCGTAGCCACCGTCGTCGAAAGTGTCGTGGGCACCCTTGCGATCGAGGCGACCCAGGTCGATCAACACCTCGTTGGCGAGATGAAATCCGTCCATCGGCACCAACACTGCGAGCTCCGGCCCCAAGGCGTCGACCAGTTGTTGCGCCACAGTGGACTTTCCGGCACCGGGCGCACCCGTCAGCCCGAGTATGCGCCGTTCACCGACAACGGCCAGCTTTCGAGCCAGCTCCACCAGTTCGGGGAGGGTGGCTTCGTGTACGTCCTGGTCAGTGCTCACCGTTGTCGCTTTCGAGTCCGTTGGTTGACAGTGCGCGTAACCACGCTCTGGGGCCGATCATCGAGCAACGCAGTGCCGCAACACGAGCCGACCTGTCGATGCGCTCCGGAAGGGAGCATTCCTGCGTCGAGTAGTACGCATACGCGCCGTGGAAGGCATCCCCGGCGCCCACTGTATCGACCACTGCGACCGGCGGGACATCGACCGATCCCGACGAACCCGCGGACCACCATTCGACGGGCTCGCCGCCGTGGGTGGTGACGACGGTGCGTATGCCGGACCCGACGAGGACCGCGGCAGTGGCGGCCGTGTCCGAGGTGCCGGGAGTGCGAAAGTCCGCCGAGCACACCATGTCCGTAGCGCGGGGCATCAGCTCGCTCATCACCGGTTTCCAGCGACCGGCGTCCACGACCAACGTGGTAACCCGCGCCGCCGCATGTTCCGCGGCGGCGCAGGCGATCAGGGGGTGGTGCCCGTCGACGAGAACGACGTCGGCACCGGCAACGACTGCCGCGAGACCTTCCGGCGGCGAGGCTTCGGAGTTCACGGCGTCGGCCGAGACGACCGATCGGTCACCCGTCGACTCGATCACCGTTACCGCCGAGACGGGCACCGACCTGGGGTCACCCTCGGCCGCGTCGATCACGAGCACACCGAACGCAGCCAGGTCGGCCTTCACCAGCGCGGCCACCGGGTCGTCGCCGAGTGCGGTGACGAGCACGGCCGTGCCGCCCAGCGCGGCGAACGTCACGGCCGCGTTGGCAGCAGGACCTCCCGCCGCGACGAACTGTGCACTCGAGGTGATCTTCTGGTTCGCGGCCGGGGCCGCCGACACTCGATGAATGACATCGAGTGTCGCCAGCCCGACGAAAACCCCTACCGGAGGTGCAGTGTCAGAGGCCGGCGCGTTCATCGTCGGTCGGCTCCTCGGCACCGGTCATGAGTGCGACGACCTCGGACATCGTGCGATTCTTCGGGTCCACCACACCCGCGCGCTTACCGAGGCGGTGGATGTGAATCCGATCGGCGACCTCGAAGACGTGCGGCATGTCGTGGCTGATGAGCACCACCGGTATGCCCCGGTCGCGGATCGTGCGGATCAGATCGATCACCATGCCCGATTCGCGCACGCCCAGTGCGGCGGTCGGCTCGTCCATGATGATCACCCCGCGTCCGAATGCCGCTGCTCGCGCAACGGCTACGCCCTGACGCTGCCCACCGGACAGGGTCTCGACGGCCTGATTGACCGACTTGATACCGATCTTCAAGTCCTGCAGATGCTTCGAGGACTCCTCGCGCATCCTCGGCATGTCCAACCGCCGAAAGAGGCTGCCGCTGATGCCTTTGCGCTTGATCTCACGGCCGAGGTAGACGTTCGACGCGATGTCCAGGGCGGGGATGACGGCCAGGTCCTGATAGACCGTCTCGATGCCTGCCGCCCGCGCGTCGCGCGTGTTCTTGAACGACACCGGTGATCCGTTCATCAGGATCTCACCCGAATCCGGAATGACAGCTCCGGCCAAAGCCTTGATGAGACTGGACTTTCCGGCACCGTTGTCGCCGATCACCGCCAGTACCTCACCGGCCCGCAGCTCGAAATCTGCACCGTTGATAGCCGTCACGCTGCCGTAGGTCTTGACCAGACCGCGCGCTTCCAGTGCGAGGGTGGCACTCACTGTGACCTCCTACGAGCGAATTGATCGACGGCCACCGCGACGATGACGAGGATTCCGGTCGCGACGTTCTGATACAGGCTGTCGACGCCGGCCTGGGTGAGCCCGTTGCGCAGCACCCCGACGATCAGAGTTCCGATGAGAGTCCCGATGACGGTGCCGCGGCCACCGAACAGGCTGGTTCCACCGATGACGACCGCGGTGATCGTTTCGAGGTTGGCGTTCTGATACGCATTCGGGTCGGCGTTGGGGATCCGACCGAGCGCTGCCCATGCCGCGATCGCTGCGATCACACCGGTGACGATGTAGACCGAGAACAGCACCCGACCGGATTTGATGCCGGAGCGGTCCGAGGCCTGCGGGCTACCGCCCACCGCGTATATGTGCCTGCCCCAGGATGTTTGGGACAACGCGTACCACATCACGGCGTACACCAGCAGCATCACCACCACGCCGTACGTCGTGGAGAAGCTACCGATCTTGAACGAGGTACCCAGCAGCGTGAGCGGTCCGCTCGGCACCTGGTACGTCTCGGAGCCGGCCAGCAATCTGGTGGCCGCCTGGATGGCGGTGAACGTGCCGAGAGTGACGATGAACGGCGGCAATCGCAGAACCGTCACCAACCCGCCGTTGATCGCGCCGAACGCCACACAGACTGCAAGCGTCGAACCCAGCGCCACCACAGGGCCGTTCGCCCCGGCCGACTGCGCCATCACGATGGTGCCCATCACCGCTACCGCGCCGATGGACAGATCGATACCGGAGGTGAGAATGATCAGGGTCTGGCCGACGGCGAGAATGCCGACGACCACAGACTGCTGCAGAATCAGAGAAACGTTCTGCGGGTTGAGGAACGAGCTCGAAATCGAGCTGAAGACGATGATGGCAATGACGAGCGCGGCCAGGGGCCCGAGCAACGGTTCACGCAGGATGGTCCCCACGTTGAACCGGCTCGATGCTTTGGGAGGCGCGACGGTATCTGTACTCACGAATCAATCCCTCGTGCTCGACGGTGTTTCGCGATCAGCCCCAGCAATTCGCTTCGCCCCATGCGGTGTCCTTGGAATCGATTCCGGCAACGGGCTTGTCGGTGACGAGCTGCGAGCCAGTGTCGTTGAAACCGCTGGGCTTGGTGCCGTCCTTGGCGAATTTGACCACTGCGTCGACGCCCTGCTCGGCCATCTTCGCCGGGAACTGAAGCACCGTCGCGCCGATGATGCCGGACTTGACGTTCGCGATGCCGGTGCAGCTACCGTCGATCGAGCCGATGGTGATCTGATCGGTGCGGCCCGCGGACTGGATCGCCTGGTACGCACCCGCTGCTGCGGGCTCGTTGATCGTGTACAGCGCATTGACGCCCGGTGCACGCTGCAGCAGGTTCTCCATGGCGGTCTGCGCCTTGGTCTGATCGCCGTTGGTGTTCTCCTGGCCGACGATCTCCGACGAGCCGTCGGTCAGGCCCATGCCCTCGAGGAACCCGTCGTGACGGAAGGTGTCGACCGTGCCGCCCGCGGTGCCGTCGAGCATGATGACCTGGGGTGCAGTGGTTCCCAACGTGCCCTTGACCCATTCGCCCTGGCTCACGCCTGCCGCCATGTTGTCGGTGGCGAACGTGGCGTCGACCGCGTCCTCGGGGTCCGTGGCGGTGTCGAGGGCGATGACGACGACGCCGGCGTCACGGGCCTTCTTGATCGCGTCCAGCACGCCGGTGGACGAGTTCGGGGTGATCAGGATGCCCTTGACGCCCTGCCCCACCAGGTTCTCGATGGCTGCGACCTGGCCTTCGTTGTCACCGTCGAACGCACCGGCCAGAGCCACCAGCTCGGCACCGCTGGAGTCCGCCTTCGCCTGCGCTGCCTCGCGCAGCTTCACGAAGTACGGATTGGAATCCGTCTTGGTGATGAGGCCGACCTTGACGCTGTCCGAGTCCGAACTGCTGCAGCCGGTGAGGCCACCGAGTACGAGCGAACCGGCCATGATCGCGGTTCCGATCGTCAGTACGGACTTCCGACGGTGATTGAACATGTGGACTCCCTTGTCCCCTAGCCACGCGGTCGCGTCGCTCGATTGCAGGAGCCTAAAGCGCGTACAAGCGCTTGCGCATGCGCTTTCGCGAAAACAAACCAGGATTCTTTTTCGGCCGACCGGGCAGCCGGTTCGTGACGGGGGTCACTCGATGCCACGGCCCATGCCTCCGCTAGTCTTCGGCGCCCCAGTCCCCGCAAACGCGCGCGCACTTGCCATCCGCGCGCAAAATAGTGACCAGTCCACTGGCGATTTCACGCGCACCTGACGAATGCGCGCGCGTTTGCCCCGCCCCGATCAACCAGCGAACCCACCGGGCCCCAACTCGTCACCTGTTCGATCACCGATTCGCGGCGGACGCACCCCAGCCCTCGCCGCACCGCCAGTCTCCGCAAACGCGCGCGCACTTGCCATCCGCGCGCAAAATAGTGCCCGCCCCACTGGCGATTTCACGCGCACCTGACGAGCGCGCGCGCGTTTGCCCCGCCCCGATAAACCAGCGAACCCACCGAACTCCAGTTCAGGTCACGTACTCGGCGAGCCCTCCCCCGTCACCGAGTCCGGTTCGTCGTACGTGACGGTGATGTCCTGAAACCCCTTGTTGCGCTGCGCTTCTGCCTGGCCGGTGTAGGAATTCTTGTCACCTTCGGTGAGTTCGACGTTGTCGGTGAACGGCGTCAGCAGCGCACGTGGGTGCAGGTGGTCGACTCGGACGGCGTTGATTTCGATGCACAGCACGATCAGAACCGACGAGACGTACAGGAAGCCGAGCAGGCCGAGGACGATAGCGAAGATCCCGTTGCTGGCGCTGGCGTTGCCGACGACGTAGCGAATGTAGATTCCGCCGAACGATTGCAACGCCTGCCAGATCACCGCGGCGATGGCAGCACCGGGTAGAACCTCGCGCACACTCAGAGCGCGCGCGGTCCCGATTCGGAACGCAGCGATGAAGACCACGGCATTCACCACGACCGCCCCGACGAGTGCCAGTGCACCGCCGGCGAAGCCGAACACGCCGGAGGACGCGACTCCGTTGAGGACCGTCAGACCGATGATGGCGGTGCCGACGGTACTGAGCAGCACCAGCCCGCGCAGGCGACCCTTGATCGGATCCGGTTGCTCGTTTCGCGGCACCGACCATGCGGTGTTCATCGCGTACTGCGCGGCCAGCGACACTCCGAGTCCGCCGTACAGCGATCCCACCACGCCGATGACGATGGCGGTCGTTCCGCCGCTGAGGCGGTCAGGCTGGCCGAGTTGATCGCCGATGACGGGAATCTGACTCATCGCCGAATCGATGATGCGGGTCTGCAGTTCCGGGTCGCCTGCCAGCACGATGCCCAGCACCGTGGTGAACAGCAACAGCAGCGGAAACAGCGACAGAAACGAGTAGTACGCGATGAGGGCCGCGAGATACCCACCTCGATCGTCGAGAAACTTGTACAGAACCGCGAGCGGGAAACCCGCCGACGGGTGTCTGCGCTGAAAGCTGTCCACCTTGCCGACCATCATCGATCGAATGTATCCACCGCAGCCCCACCGGAAACGTCACCGGGGCACGCACGATGCGTGACCCAGATCTCACTGACTGCGCGTGCGCTTTTCGGTTCGGGCTTCGACCAACTATCGAACTGACCGAAACGAGAGAGGAACTCACATGAGCTTCATCGACAAGGCCAAGAACGCAGCAGAAGACGCCATCGGCAAGGCCAAGGAAGTTGTCGGCGACGCCACGAACAACAAGGACCTCGAGGCCGAAGGCAAGAAGGACCAGGGTTCGGCCGGTGTGAAGAAGGTCGGCGAGAACATCAAGGACACCTTCAAGTAGTCCACGCCCGCGGGGGCCGTCGATCGCGAGATCGGCGGCCCCCGCGGCGTTCCCAGGCACCACTGCTGGTGCTGAAGGTTCTATGTACAACCTTTCGCCCGATCCGTATAGCATCACCGAAGTCGGCTCAGCCGGCCGATGAGGGGCGTCCAGCAGAAGGCGCATGATCGTGGATCTCTCCGACAACAGGGCGGCAGGGGTCCCATGCGAGAGGACCGTGCATGCCGCACCCTTCTGTCGGAGCCGACACAACCGCATCCGCGGACGTCACCGACCTGGCCGAATTCGCCCGCTCGCTGCGCGACACTCGACGCTCGATGTCGCAGACGCTGCACGAGATTCTGCGCACGGCCACCACCATGATTCCGGGCGCCATCACCGGATGCATCACGACGGTGAACAAGGGCGTGCGGACAGTGGTCGCCTCGACCGATCCGCTCGCAGAGAAGCTGTGCCGCCTGCAGTACGAGATGCAGGAAGGCCCCATTCCTACCGAGGTTCACCACTTCGACGTCGTCGTCGCCGACGATCTGACCGACGAGGATCGCTGGCCTCGGTTCGCTGCCAGCGCCGTCGAAGAGGGGTTCAAGTCTCTCGCCGCGTTTCAGCTCTTCAGTAATGCCGACGACATCGGTGCGCTCGTGCTCTACAGCGCCGCGACCGGTGCCTTCGATGCCGAAGCGGTCACCATCGGCGAAGCGCTCTCGGCCCACGCGGCCATCGCGATGCTCAGCGCCCGCGACAACGAACAGTTCCGAACCGGCCTCGCCAGCCGAGACATCATCGGCCAGGCCAAGGGCATGATCATGGAGCGCTACGACCTCGACGCGGTGCAGGCGTTCGACCTCTTGGCGGAATTGTCCCAACAGCAGAATCTCCCTCTGCACCGCGTGGCAAGAGAACTGGTGGACACCGATCACCCGACGAACTCGACCTTCTGAGCTCGGACGGGTTTCGATTCGCTGCTTTCGAGGAATGGCTGTCGGTGGTACCGCACGAGCAACACGCGTTACCCGCGGGCGGTTATGTCGTTGAGACAACAGCGATCGACCGCTCGTCGCTAGCGCTCCGGTTGGCAGTGCGGACACCACCATGTTCGACGCTTGTCCGGGTCACCGGGGATCTCCGCGACCACCCGGACGGTCGTTCCGCACCGCAGGCACGGTTTCCCGGCTCGGCCGGCGACCCAATGCGTACGGCCCCGTCGAGTGTCCCCGGTCGTCACCTGCATCGCGCCCGGAACTGTGGCCGAATGACGCATCGTTCGCTCGAGCAGCGCCACCAGCTTCTGTGCGTCGACATCACCCGACGGAGTCCACGGCCACAGCCCTCGAAGGAAGCAGAGCTCGTTGGCCCACAGATTTCCCGGGCCCGCGATGACCCGCTGATCGAGCAGCGTCGAGATGATCGGCCGGTCCTTCTGAGCGAGGACGTTGGAAGCTCCGCGATCGGCGTCGAACACCGGATGCAGTGGGTCCGGCCCCAGATGCGAGATCAGCTCGTTCATCTGCCGGGTGTATCCGTAATCGACCACCGGCAGCAGCATCCCGTACGCGGTGGGCCCGTCCACCACGGCCAGCCGGACGCGCACGTCGGGTCGCACGCGCTGCGGAATCGAACGGCCTGCCCGCACCACCGTCCACGAACCGCTCATGCGCAGATGCGTGTGCAGCGTCGTGTCGTCGTCGAAATCGGTGAGCAGATGCTTGCCGTGGGTCCGATGCGCGACGACGGTGCGCCCGGCCAAGTTCTCCACCGCATGGGCGGGCACCTCGAGCCGTCCGGCCCGCAAGGTTGCGCCGTCCAATGCTCGACGCAACCTTGCTGCAAGTGCGTACACGGTGTCGCCTTCGGGCATGGACCTCGTGTATCCCGCTCGAACGAACCGCAATCACGCACGGAACGCGGCGACGACCGTGAACGCTCGGACGCGCCGTCTCGGTCACCCGAACAAGCTCTGCCCCAGATATTTCCCGTCGGCCACCCCTGGCAGTATCGCGAACACAGCGGAGCCGATCGGCGTCGTCCACTCGTTGAGCGCGTCGAACTCGGCGAGGCGCTGCTGAATGGGCAGGAACTGGCCGATCACATCCCGCTGGTAGCTCGCGAACAGCAGACCCGAGTTCGAGAGCGATCCGGGCACCGGTGGATCGTCGTAGTTGTACGCCCGCCTGAAGATTCGCTCACCATCGTGAGTGTGCCGTGCCCGCGCAATGTGCGAGGACGGCGGAATGACCGGTATCCCGAAGCGATCCGTTGCCTCGAAATCTGCGACGTCGAACTCGGATTTCCCGGTCAACGGTGCACCGGTGTCCAACTTTCGCCCTACCGACAACTCTCGGCCCGATCGGTCCAGTTCGTCCCAGGTGTCCATCTCGATTCGGATGCGGCGCAACACCATCGACGTACCGTGCTGCATCCACGGTTGCTCGCTGCCGTCGTCCCAGACCAGTGTGTCGAAGTCCGTGGTTCCGGCCGAGGGATTGACCGTACCGTCGACCTGACCCATCAGGTTTCGCATCGTGGTGCCGGACTCCTCGGTGCCCCTCGATCGACGGAACCCACGCTGGGTCCAGGCCACGGTCACCAGCGAGCGAACGTTCTTGGTGAGCACCCGTACTGCATGGGCAACGGTGACCGGGTCGTCCGAACACACCTGCAGCAGCAGATCTCCGCCGGTGAATCCTGTTTCCAGACGGTCGATTCCGAATGCGGGCAGCGGTGCCAGCCACGACGGCCGCCGATCGGGCAAGTCGATCGCATCGAACGCTCCAGGGCCGAGGCCTACCGTGATCGTCAGACGAGCGGGCCGAAGCGCCAATTCCGGTTCGGTGTCGGCCAGCGCAGGAACACCGACAGTCAACCGACCGATGTCCTCGGTCCAGACCTTCAGGATTCCGATCACCTGGTCTCGCCTGACGCTGTCCTGCAGGTTCAGCCCGACGAACGCCGAATGCGATTGGGGTGGAACGGTATCGACACCCGCCTGATGCAGGCCGTTCCACGGCACCGTGTCGCCGCCGGAAATTGTCGTATCGGTCGGGTTGTCGACCATTCCGTAGCCGCTCACCGCTCCGACGCCCGCGACGCCCAACGCGGCGACGCCTCCACCGAGGAGGCGTCGCCGGTTGATCGCGCGCGATGAGCGGCCTTCGACCTCAGCCACCGTTGGCCGGCGCTGGGGTCGCCGACCCGTTCATCGACATCCCGCCGGGCTGGTAGTTCTCCTGGGCACCGGAGAAGTCGCGGACCTGCGCAGTGAACGTCGTCGTCGACGCATCCTCGAACTCGAGCGTGAACTCCGCGTCGGATCCAGGGGTGAGCGGCGACGTGACGTCCATCAACATCAGGTGATCACCGCCCGCGGCCAGCACGTGCGTGCCACCCGCAGGGATGACGAAACCGCCGTCCTTGGGCCGCATCACCATGGCCCCGTCGGCCCCGGTTGCCATCTCGTGCAGCTCCATTCGGCTCGAGGACGGAGACGATGCCCCGACCACGTGCACGTCGGAGTCGCCGGTGTTCTGCAGTTCGGCAAAGGCCGCGGTCATACCCGAGTCGGCAGCTTTGACCCACTGCTCGCGGACGACGAGAGAGTCGGACTCCGGTGCCGTGGTTGCAGGTTCGTTGCTCGAACAACCGGAGAGGATCAGAGCGGTGGCCGACACTGCGGCCGTCAACGTCGAGGTGCGTCGGGAGAATTTCATGCGAGTTCGCTTTCGTGTCGGGAGGTAACAGGCTCGGAGACAACGGTATTCGCCACTCTGGCTCGTGCTCTGCGCACGAAACCGATGGCGACGTCGACCGCGAGGAAGGCAACGAGGCTCAGGCCGAGGAGCGGGACGAACCAGCCCACTGCGACCGCGACGACGGTCAGTATCGCGACCGAGATCGGTGAGATGCGCCGGATTCCGCCACGCAGGGGCGGTCTCCCGGCGGTGAGACCGGTCGACCGGGTCGGCCGCCGCTTCCACCACATCAGGTAGCCGCGAACGATCACCGACGCCAGCGCGACTGCAAGAGCAAGCAGCGCAAGCTGATTGGCCACGCCGAAGAGCGTTCCCATGTGCAGTTGAATTCCCCAGGCCGCCAGCTTCGCGGCAAGGGGCCAGTCGGAGAAGTACAGCGTGTCGATCACCGCTCCGGTGCTGCCGTCGATCGAGATGGAGTTGTTGGACATCACCCAGGGCTGACGAGTCTGGGCGACGACGAACGCCACTCGGTCCGACGCCGGAACCGATGCCTCCACCGCACCGCCGATACCGTTCGCCCGTGCGATGTCCAGCACCGAGTCGATGCGAGCGACATTGCCGTCGGTGCTCGCGGCGGTGGCGGGCATGTCCATCGAATGACCGCCGTGCCCTGCATGGTCTCCCATGGCCGCCGCGTCGACAGATCCGATGGTCGAGGTGATGGCGGGGGTAGTCCAACTCAGAGCCGTACGCAGATCGGTCACGTTCTCGCCTGCGTAGGTGGACCACGTCAGTCCGGTAGCAGAGAGAAAGATCAGCCCCACTGCGATCCAGATTCCGACCACCCCATGCCAATTCAGTGTCCTGTTGCGCCCCGTGGACTTGCGATCGAATGTCAGTGGTCTGGCTCTCCGTCGAGAGCGCTCGACCCACAGGTAGAGACCACCGAGCGCGATCACCCACAGCCAGGACGCGGCGAGTTCGCTGTAGAGCCGTCCGGGCTCCCCCAGATGCAAGTGCCGATGCAGCTCGGATATCCAGGTGCGTATCGGCAAGGCGCTCGACGACCCGTAGACCGCCAGCTCACCGACGGGCGTTGCGGTGGCGGGGTCGACGAAAACGGCGAGCCGCTCGGATTCTCCCGAGCTCGGGTCGGTGAACAACACCCTCGTGGTGTCGCCGGCCTCGGCGGCGGGGCGGACGGCGGCGACGGTGAGATCCGGGCGCTCGGCCTGAGCCGCCCGAATCTGTTGTGCAACGGGGACGGCCGGTCCGGTCGAATCCACGTGAAGGTAGTCGCGGTAGACCAGTTGTTCGATGGTCGGTGCGACGGCATAGAGGCCGCCGCTGATGGTGGCGATCAGGATGAAGGGTGCAATCAGGATGCCCGCGTAGAAGTGCAACCGCAGGATCAGCGGACGCCAACTGCGGCGACTGTGATGATGGGTGGGCGGGGATGGATCGGCGACGCGTTCCATTTCGGGTGTGGACATGAGGGCTCGTTTCACGAGGGTACGAATGGGCGCGCGAGTAGGCGCGAGACAGCGCGGATCGCGCGAGGTGTGGTCCGTCGACAGGACAGCGACAGCTCGCACCCGATGCCTACGTTGCAGGGCGGGTGAGAGTGAGAGTTGCGGTCAGGCTCGACGCGGAGGCGGTCCGCGGTTTCCGCAGCCCGAGAGGTCCAGCAGTCGCGGCGATCCCGGTGTTCGGTATACCGGGAGCTCAGGAGCGATGCGAGATTCGTCGACCACGACGAGTGCTGCGAGCAGGGGCAGGGTCTTGCGCAGCGAGGTCACCGCGCGTCGGATGCCGCGCTCGGCTCCGCGGATTGCCAGTGCGCCGACCAGTACCGCAACCGCATGGGCAGCGAGCATCTGATGAGTGATGATCGGACCGTGATGGTGACCGTCGACGACCGTGAGCAACAGGTGACCGATCGACTGCGCAGCAGCCAGGACCACCAGCAGCTGTGCGCGCGGCGCGAACAGAATCGGTGCCGCAGCGGTTGCATATCCGATTGCCGCGCATACGAGTGCCAACAGCACCAGGGCCGCCTCGGAGGGAAACATCCCGCCACCGAAAGTGTGGGCTGCGGCAGTGACCACGGCAGACAGGCCGCCCACGGATGCCCCGCGCAGGGGCGCGAATCCATCCGTGGTTGCAGACATGACGGGAAGCCTACTATCGACTACTTCGCGTAGTAGTCGGAAGCTGTGAGCGTCGACGAAAAATCGGCAAGCCGGTCCGACGGTCTTTTTGGTATTGGCTATCCTGATCTTCGGTATTCAAATCATCAATGGCCGAACCTCGAGATCGAGAGTGGACGCACATGGCAGAAAGTTCGGACGCCGCCCAGGCGCGGGTGTTCGCCGACATGTTGACTGCTGAGATCGCAGCCGCGTCGAGTCGCGTCGAGGAGTCCGAAAACCTCGCCCGCAAGGCGTTGCGGGTCGGCGATTCTCGTAGCCATGTATGGCACAGCGACGAAGCTCAGACGCAGAAGCAGGCGCTCTACGAGTTGCATCGACAACTCGACGCCCTGCACAGCCGCTTCCTCCTGACGACGGGGCAACGCCAGAGCGCCAGGTGACGCCGCCCTATCCCCGGGCGTCGGTCGGCCGCATCGGATGCGCGGTCCTCGAATTACGTCGGGCGAGTCGGTCGAATGCGTGAACCAATTCGATGGGGCCGAGGACGTCCACGTCGGTGTCGAATCCGTTGAGCCACGCCGCAAGAGCCGTCCATGACCACGATCCGCCTTCGAGCCTGCACCGATCGGGGCCGATGTCCTCGACAACGCCGTCGCCTGCGAAGGGCACAACCTCTGCCGCAGGCCGGTGCAGGACAACACTTCCGCGGCAGGGCCATCGATCGACCTCGGCGGAACCTTTGAACCGTGCCGATACGAACGCCGCGACATCATCACCGGGGACAATCCGGGGATCGAATCGTGGACCGTGCGGCATTCGAAGAGCCATGCGGTCGACCCTGAATACTCGCCAATCGTGGCTGTCGCGGCTCCACCCGACCAGGTACCACCTCCCGCGGGACGTGACCAGGTGGTGCGGCTCCACCGAGCGCGGGGGCATCGGATCGGGGTCGGAAGCGTTGCGTGAGCCACCCGCGTAGTGGAAGCGAACAGCCGTACGAGACCTGATCGCGGTCGACAACTCCACGAGCACCTCGGCCGACACCGAATTCTTCGGCCCGTCTCCCGAACGGTCGGCAAGCGGCGTGAATTCGAGATCGTCCAGGCGATGCCGCAGCCGGGACGGCAACACCTGACGCACGGTGGTCAGAGCACGCTGTGCCGCTTCGTCCAGGCCTGCATCGACGAGCGCCGCAGACCGTAGCGCGACAGCCAACGCCACAACCTGATCGTCGTCGAACAACAACGGCGGCAATCGATTTCCAGCATCGAGGCGGTATCCCCCGTCGGGCCCCATTGCGGCAGCGATGGTGTAACCGAGCTCGCGCAGGCGGTCGACGTCACGCCGAACCGTTCGTTGACTGACGTCGAGGCGTTCTGCCAACACACTCCCCGGCCAATCCCGACTTGCCTGCAGCAACGACAACAACGTCAGCAGCCGAGAAGTAGTCGCGCTCATGTTCCGATCGTAAGCGCAGTGGAGGACCGAAACTGTCCTATACAGGTGCCACGGTATCCAGAAGCGGGGAACGAGCCCCGTCGACGCACTCAGCAGGAGCAGACGATGACGATCGAAACCACTACGCACTTGAACTTCCGCGGCGACGCTCGGGCGGCACTCGAGTTCTATCGATCGGTGTTCGGGGGCGAGACTGTGATGTCGACCTACGGCGATGTCGGCATGCCCCAGGGCCTTCCGGACTCCGACAATGTCGTGTTCGGTCGGGTGGAAAACGAGAGCGGATTCCGCATCATGGCCTACGACATTCCCGGGCACACTGCGGCGGCTGCCACCGGCGCTACCTATCGAGAAAACGGCACCACTGTCACCGATCAGCCCTTCTTCGTATCGGTCCGCGCCCAGACCATCGAGGAACTGCAGGGCTACTGGGACGCGCTCTCGTCAGGAGGAAAGATCGTCGAGCCCCTCGCCGCGTCGGCATGGAGCCCGGGTTTCGGCATGCTCACCGACCGTTATGGCGTGACCTGGTCTCTCGACGTGGCCACGTCCAACGACGCCGACTGACCGAACCTGCGAACCCGGTACGGAAACGAGCTACTCGCCTCCTCGTCGCACTAGTCTCGACTGATGACGACAGGTGACGACGAGGACCACCTCGAGTGGAACAGCAGGGCGCGCAACGAAACTCCGACTCAACGACTGGACCGAAACTGGTCTGCGCTGCTACAGGAGCTCCGAGTTGTGCAGACCGGGGTGCAGCTGTTGACCGGTTTCTTGCTCACCTTGCCGTTCCAGGCCCGTTTCGACGACTTGTCGACGGCCGGACACCTGGTCTATCTGGTGACGGTGTCGGCATCGATCATTGCGACGATTCTGCTCGTGGCTCCGGTCAGCATGCACCGATTGTTGTTTCGCCAGCGCGCAATCGACGTCATTGTGCGCGTCGGCAACACCTTGGCGATCTGCGGTCTCGCCATGCTGGGTGTGACGCTGGTCGGCGCGGCGGCGTTGACGTTCGAGATAGTGCTCGGGGTCCGCGCCGCTGCGCCCGCAGCGGCCGTCGTGGCCTTGTCTGCGATCGCAGGCTGGCTCGTGCTGCCCCGCATGTACCGCAATCGCTGACAGCAGAACCGCAACGATCACGCGTCGCGAACACGCGTCACTGTCGACGCGCGAGTGTCACGCTCTATCGACGACCGCGACGATCAAGTCCGTCAATTCGCCGGTTGCCTGCGCAGGCGTGAGCACCTCGGACACGGCGGCGTGTGACAACGCTTCTGCAGCACCGAATATGGCGGTGAGGGAGGGCGCAGACAGTCCGGCTCGGCCACTGAACGGCTGCAGGATCTCGCGGCACCGTTCCGAGTATGCATGTTCAGCGGTGCGTTTGACCTGTTCGAGTTCGGGTGAGCCTTCCAATGCCGCAAGCACACCCGTCAGCTCACGCCCCTGCGCCAACGCGCAACCCACATACGAGTCGGCGATGGCGCGTGCACGCCCGTCCAACGTCGCGGGTGCCGCGTCGAGGGATTCCTCGAGCATCGACGCCTGTCGGTCGTCGAATTCGGTGAACAGCGCGGCCAGGAGTTCGGCACGTGAGGCGAAGTGGCTGTACACCACCGGTTTCGCCACGCCGGCATGTTCGGCAAGTCGGCCGAGCGTCAGGGCGTCGGCCCCCTCCGCGCGTACGAGAGCCCAGGAGACCTCGACCAATTGGTCGTATCGGTCGGATCGTGACAGACGCGTTCGTGTCATCGCCAGCCCTCCTTGCGCTATATACGAATAGTAACCTACTCTTGGTACATAGCCGCCTCATCCTACCGAAGGAACCAGCCATGACCGCACTCGTCGTAGTCTCCCACTCCGATCCCGACTCGTTGACCCACCACGTCGCGCGGTCCGTTTCCGACGCGATCCGCGCTGCGGGCGACACCGTCGAGACCGCCGATCTAGCGGCGGAGAACTTCGACCCACGATTCTCCATGGCCGACCTGGATCTGTTCCGTGGCAACGGAACCACGCCCGCGGACGTGATCGCCGAGCAGGTGAGAATCGACCGTGCCGATCATCTGGTTCTCGTCTTCCCGATGTACTGGTGGTCCATGCCCGCACTGCTCAAAGGATGGATCGATCGGGTCTTCGTCAGCGGATGGGCCTACGACATGACTGCGGACACCGGCTTCGTCAAGAAGCTGGATCGACTCACCGTGCACCTGGTCCCCATTGCCGGCGACGACGCCGACAGTTTCGATCGCCACGGGATCGACGCCGCATTCCGAACGCAAATCGAGCGTGGAATCGTCGAATACTGCGGGGCAACAGTAGGATCGACGATGGTAGTTCATGAATCCGACACGAAGAGTCGTGACATTCTCGCCGCGGAAGTGGCAGATCTCGGTAGCGCCATCGCTGCCAGGGTGACCGGCCGACAGCAGGCCCTCACCCACTGACAACCCCGGCACGTCACTGCTCGAAGTTCAGGCCAGGAGTTGCCCGATCAACCAGTCCACGGTCGATTTGCGAACTGCGGCAGCATGATCGGTGAACAACTCGAAGTGCGATTCGGGGTATGACACGTACTCGACATTGTCGACGTCAGCGAGGGCCTTGCGCACTCGCGCGGGCGGAGTGATGGTGTCGGATTCGGCGAGGATCGCTAGAACGGGCACGGTGAGACGGGCCGCGGCCTTGCGCGTCGACCACCGCAACATGGGTGGTAGCGAGGCGACGGTCACCTCGTTGCGGTAGCTCTCCGCTCCGTGGGCCATTTCCTGCGCCCACTCGTAGGCACCGTCCGAATTCATCGCGGCCACCTCGCCGGGCCGTGCTGCCGCGGGGATGGTCAGCCCCGGTCTGTGAAACAGTCGACGCAGTGCGTCCCGAACGATGACCGGTGCGAGCTCGAGATTGCCGAAGGGAGTGAGGCGGATGAACGGGATGATTGCGGCCACCGCCTTTACTCGTGGGTCTGCGGCGGCTACAGCTATTGCGTGTCCTCCGGACATGCTTGTGCCCCACACCGCAATTCGCTCGGAATCGATCCGAGGATCGGCGGCCAATGCGTCCAGAGCGGCATGGAAAGACCGCAACTGCTGAGGCAGATCGATGTGCTGGCGTACGTCACCGCCGCTCGCGCCGAACCCCGGGTAGTCGAATGCCAGTGACGCGACCCCACGGTCGGCGAGCTCACTGCTGTATTCCGGAATCAGCATTTCCTTGACTCCGGCGAACCCCGGAGCAGTGAAGACCGCCGGGTAGGGCACGGCATCCCTGCCCTCGGGCAGAGTCAACACGGCGGACACTTCGATACCGTCCACCGCAAAAGTCATCTGTTCACCGCTCATCGCGCCCCCTCGGTCCCGATCCCCCCGTCCACTTTCTCATGCCAATCGCATCAAGGCTGCTTCGGTCGACTCGAATCCACACGCTGCGGTGTAGAACTCGGTGAGATGCGGCGCGTAGTCGACATGAAGCCACTCGATCCCAGACGCCTTCAGGTCGGACACGATAGTAGATACCAGCGTGGTGCCGACACCGCGGCGCTGCATCCCCGGACCGACTGCCGTATCGAGCAAGAAGGCATGCCGACCG
Source organism: Rhodococcus sp. 077-4 (assembly GCF_047782425.1). Classification (NCBI taxonomy): domain Bacteria; kingdom Bacillati; phylum Actinomycetota; class Actinomycetes; order Mycobacteriales; family Nocardiaceae; genus Rhodococcus; species Rhodococcus sp. 077-4. The sequence continues at coordinate 365,758 of NZ_JAJPWC010000003.1, forward strand.
CCATCCCATACCGCGTGAACGAATCCACACAGCACGTCGCCGTCGAATGCGCCCACCCACGATTTGCTGCGCTGCTCCAGTTGCGCTCGCCATGGCCGGAGTTCGTATTTCCCGCCGAAGGCAGCGTGATGGAGCCTCGATACTTCCGCATCCAGCACTGGGAAACGAACCCTGAAGTCGACCTCAGCAGACATGCATGAATTCTAACGAGGCGGCACGTGGTGCAGTCACAGATCGTCAGCACCTTACGACCGTTGCATCAGCTATCTGCTCTGGCCGACTCGATCACGTCGCGTGATTCGAGGTCGGTCGGAGGGATTGATGTGCGCGATACCGTGCCAATCCCAGTAGATTCGGTGTCTGGAGATGAGGGGGCCGTCGAGTTCCACGACCTCGACCAGATCGAGCTTGTCACCGTTCAGTGTCTGGCGAGGGTATTCCCAGGTCAGGCTGTGCCCGTCGAACGTGAAGATGTCCGTGTTCTGCGGCGACGGTGATGCGTTCTCGTCGGATCGCTTGCGCGTCGTTTCCTGCAGGAAGCTGTCGAGTGCAATTCTCCCCTCGACAATTCCGGAGCTCAGATCGAACAGCACTGGAACCAGCGGACTTTCGAGAACTGCGTCCGCCGCATAGAGCTCGGACAACGCAGACGCATCACGTGTCTCGATGCGTCTGCGCCATTCACGGAAGACATAGGAGGCTTGCTCCAGGGTTGCGGCCACGTCGAATCCTTCTGCGCTGCAATGATCCCGAAAGAACCAGATTTCGGGTCGGCCCGATATGTGCGGTGATTTACCGAACAGTGACGATGGTCGACGCCTGTTGCACAGTGTGCGATGTCCAGGGGGTCTGGGCCAAGAAACCCTCGAGACCCTCGTAGTCCGAAATCCACACCGTCGTGGTGTCTCCCTCGGTCAGACCACACGAGGCCAGGACGACGTAGGTGCCTGCCGGCACGTCGGTGACCACCTGGGTGCTGGTGACACCTGCCGGCACCTCCCCGCTCTCGTACAGGGACTGTCCGTTCCCGATCACCTCACCCACCGGGGGCAGTACGCCGTCAGGTGCCGGTGCGAGCGACGTCGTGCAGGTGATCACGTTGCCCGAGTCGTTCGTGATCGTGTTCTCGATGCTCGAACCAACAGCAGTGAAAGAGTAGGTGACGTCCCCGGGTTCGGCGGCCAGTGCGGACGCGGGTGACACCAGGAGCACAAGGGCCGCTGCTGCAGCAACACCGGTGGTTCGCGCAAAGATTCGCATATCTCGTCCCCGTCGTCGAGTAGTGCCGTTCGAGGAGCATTGTGCCCCAACAAATACCGTTTGGCACCTTTCGGTCCGGAGGTCGTGAACCGATATCCGAAACCCACCAAACCACGGTTATCGCGATCGACTCGGGCACTTCCGACGTTGCGCAGCAGCGGATCTGCTCCACGACGGTATGTCGGGCACCGACGTCGCGGACTCCGGCGCCACTCGTATCGGGTTGTTCACCCGAACGTCGACAAGATTTCGGCAACCATAATTGTTCTCCGATCGGAGTGGGTCGAGCAACGGATATTGCTAGAAAGTACGGATCAGGACGCCGATCCGTCTCGTCGACCCGACTCATCGGCAATCAAGAGATGCTCGATACTCGACGGCATCAACGAGTCCGGGCGACTGCAGAAGTACGTCTGTCGCAGATCTTCTGGTGACACATGCTCCACGCTGCCGAAGCCGCACTTTGTGGCCAGTGCTACCAGGTCCTCCGGGCGGTAGGCCGATTGCCACGGCGATCCACCCTGTTGCGCCCCGCGCTTGACCGACTGATGTGTGTGCCTCTCGCTCGGTTCGACCATGTCGGACGGCACTTGAAACGAGACCACGAACGCAGAATTACTTCCCGAGCCGATGTACTCGAAGGTCTTCGAGTTCGCCTGAGCGGTGAGATACATGCTCACGCCCAACGAGACGAATACTGCGCCTCGCCGCGGATCGAAGCCCGACTCTTCGAGTTTCGTCCACCAGTTCTCCCCATGGTCGAAGTCGACGGGCACGAAAGTCTGTTCAGTGGAATCGAGACCGAGTTCGGCCAATCGGCTTCGCTTCCAGCGCTGCGTATCCGGCCTGTCCACCTCGAATACTGTGAGTGTCTTCGTGAGATCCGTGCGACGCTGGGCGAAGGTGTCCAACCCTGCACCGAGAACGACGTACTGTTCGATTCCGTCCCGTGACTTCGCCTCGACGATGTCTTCTGCCAGTCGTGCCCGGGCTACGATCGAAGCCCGGGCACGCGCCGTCGCGGGCCCCATATCACCTCTGTTGCGCCACGTGGGCTCCGGATTTGCCAGCTCGAGCGCGACGTGATCGTCGAAAACCAAAGGTGGCTCGTCTGTTTCGCGGTGCAACGCCCGCCACAGAGCAACCCTCGTCGCAGTTGCATCAGCGGTCGGTGCAGTCGTTGTCACAGCAGAATTCCATTCCGCATCGCACGATCGCATACCATGTCAGCGCGCGCCGTCAGGCTGAGACTGCAGGCTCCAGATGCGACCGTCCGGGTCACGCACGGTCATTTCCCTTGTCCCGTAGTGGGTGTCCTCGAACGGTGCAACGACCTCGACATCGGGACCGATGTCGAGGGCCGCTTCGTCGTCGACTCTCAGAACGAGGACCGTGCGCGGGTCACGATCAGCAGGAATCTCCGCGACGAATACGGGGAGCCCGGCCCCGTTGCGGAGCTGCCCTGATCCGTGTCCAGTCTCGAATTCGAGGGCAAAACCCAAGTTCTGCAAAAACTTTGCAGACTTCCCCCAGTTGCGTGTCTCCAGAATGATCGAGTCGATTCCGTCGGTTGTCACTGCTCTACCCCTGTCCTTGGTCCGATCGATTGTCTTCGTGCCCATCGAGGTACTGACGAAGCGCTTCTGCGGCAATTGCCGACAACGACAGCCCAGAGTCGATCGAGTGAAACTTGACCCGCTTGATCAACCCGAGCGGGAGGTACACGTTGAACTGCTTCACCTCGTCGTCGTTCACGACTAGGAAGCTAGCTTGCTAGCATCAATGAGTCAACAGGTAGCGGCACGGTTCGATGTCGGAACACCGATGTACTCACACCTGACTGTCGTCGTGCTCCAATGCCCACGACGCAAGGAGTCGCAATCGCTCCGCGCTGGGGGAACCCGGCTCGGCGGTGTAGATCATCAGAATCGATCCGGGGTCGGCGGTGACGGCCAGTTCTTCGTAGGCGAGAGTCACCTCGCCCACCACCGGGTGCTGGAATCTCTTGGTTCCCGTGCCATGGGTCCGAACATCGTGCGCTCCCCACAGGGTGCGGAAAGTGTGGCTCCGCGTTGATAATTCGCCGACCAGGTCCTGCAGACCCTTGTCGTGCGGATCGCGGCCCGCCTCGGCTCGCATGATCGACACACACATCTCGGCGAAGCGGTCCCAGTCGGGATAGAACTCCCGTGACGCCGGATCCAGGAATTGGAACCTCGCCAGATTCGGGGTGCGTCCACCATCGCCTATCACCGGCGCGTAGAACGCTCGACCCAAGGCGTTGGTGGCCACGACATCCTGGTGTTGATCACGCACGAACGCAACGCCGTCGGTGATGGTGTTCAGCACCCAGGACAGACTCGGTCGTTGCACGGACGCAGTCGTCGTCCGGCGTCGAGATCGGCCGGAGGTGGGAATTCCATCCGCCGCCCGCGCCAGATCGAACAGATGCGCGCGCTCGGTACCGTCCAACTGCAGGGCGGTGGCAAGAGCATCCAGGACCGAAGCAGACGCTCCGCCGATCGCTCCGCGCTCCAACTTCGCGTAGTACTCCACACTCACACCCGCAAGCATGGCGACCTCACTACGTCGAAGTCCGGCGACCCGGCGACCCGTACCTGCCGGCAGGCCCGCGGCATCCGGGCCGATCTTCGCCCGGCGCGAGGTGAGGAATTGCCGAACCTCGGCGCGATTGTCCATGGAAACCAGCGTAGATCCAGTTGCGACGACGAGCGATGCCCTGGCGGTACACCCCTCGTCAGGGACTCCCCCGACCCCGCGACCGGTGGTTGATTGGCAACACGAGCACTTGCCATTCGATCGAAGGAGAACCCGTGCGCGCAGTCGTGATGAACAAGCCCGGAGACGTTCGCGTCGTGCAGCGACCCGACCCGACAATCATCGAGCCCACCGATGCCGTCATCCGATTGGCCGCGACGTGTGTGTGCGGCTCCGACCTGTGGCCGTACCGCGGTGCCGACCACGCGGACCGCACGCCGATGGGTCACGAGTACGTCGGCACCGTCACCGAAATCGGGAGCGCCGTAACCACGATCGAGGTGGGCGACTTCGTCGTCGGGTCCTTTTTCGCCTCGGACAACACCTGCGAGATCTGCCGGGCCGGATATCAGTCCCGCTGCGTCCACGCGCAGATCATGGGCGAGATCGGCACCCAGGCCGAGTTCGCCCGGATTCCACTCGCGGACGGCACCCTCGTGGCCACCCCCGGCGTCCCCGACGACGACCTGATTCCGTCACTGCTCGCCGCGTCGGACGTGCTGGGAACCGGCTGGTTCGCGGCCGTTGCCGCCGAGGTGGGCCCGGGCAAGACCGTGGCAGTGGTCGGGGACGGCGCGGTGGGACTGCTCGGAGTGCTCGCCGCGAACCGACTCGGTGCCGATCGCATCATCGCAATGAGCCGACACCGCGACCGGCAGAAGCTTGCCCGCGAGTTCGGTGCCACCGACATCGTCGAGGAGCGCGGTGCCGACGGCGTCGCGCGAATCAAGGCACTGACAGGCGGACTCGGCGCACACAGTGTGATCGAGGCCGTGGGCACCCAGGAATCGATGATGCAGGCCATTCGATCGACCCGACCCGGGGGTCACGTCGGATATGTCGGCGTCGCACACGATGTTTCGCTGCCGGGCGACGAGTTGTTCTTCTCCGGCGTTCACCTGCACGGCGGCCCCGCACCCGTACGTCGGTTCCTTCCCGAGCTGATCGACCTGATCTGGAGCCGCTCCATCGACCCCGGCAAAGTTTTCGACCTCATGCTTCCCCTGGACCGCGCAGCCGAAGCCTACGACGCGATGGACCAGCGCCGCGCAACCAAGGTCCTACTCACCCTCTGACGTCGATTCCTCTCGACCACAACAGAATTGGAGCCGAACAAATGGACATCGTTCGTAGCAGCATCAGCACCGTCGAGGGCCCCTCGGCCTGGTTCACCGGTGACGTGTACATCGACGCGGTAGCCGCCGCGCCGGAGCCGTCGCGAGTGTCGGCCAATCTCGTTCATTTCATGCCGGGGGCACGCACACACTGGCATCGTCATCCGCTTTCACAGACCGTGTTCGTCACCGAGGGTGTTGGCCTGTGTCAGCGTCGCGGTGGTCCCGTCGAAGTCATTCGCCCGGGCGACCGAGTGTTGTTCGATGCCGACGAAGAGCATTGGCACGGTGCCGCTCCCGACCGTCTGATGGTGCATCTGGCGATCAACGAAAGCGACGATGCGCACGATGTCGTGCAGTGGCTCGAGCCCGTGACGAACGAAGAATACTCCGAAGCGCCGACAGCAGAACATGACTGACGGGCGGAGCCGGACGATCGCAGGCCTGTCCGCCTCGGTACTGCTCCTCACATCATGCTCTTCGACCACCGAAGAGGCTGCAACACAGACGCTTACGACGGCCGCCGGTCCCGTGACCTCCGCTCCCGAAGCCGGGAACGTTGCCGGCACGGTGGTGCGATTCCGGAACGACCGACACACGGTCGACGTGGTCATCGACAACGACACCGCCGCGACGAGGGATCTGGTGGCCATGCTGCCCCTCACACTGACGGTCGACGACCACGCAGGCAGCGAGAAGATCGCTTACCTGCCCCGAGCGTTGACGCACACCGGGGTGCCCGGATCGGATCCGGACAACGGCGACTTCGTCTACTACGCCCCGTGGGGAAACCTCGTGTTCTACTACGACGCAACGGGAATCGAATTCTCCGACGACACAGTCCACCTGGGCACCTTCGATGCGACGGCCGAACAATTGGCCGGTCTCGAAACCGGCTCCGTCACAGCGGAGGTGACATCGTGAACAAGTCACAGGTGATCCCCGAAAGCCTGACCGAACGCGCACCGACGAGGCCACCGGGCGTCACCTACGTGCTGGCTGCCGGCATCTTTCTGATGGGGACCACCGAGTTCATGATCGCGGGGCTGCTGCCCGATGTAGCTGCCGACCTCGATGTCGACGTCGCCAGGGCAGGCCTGCTGATCACTGCGTTCGCCGTCGGCATGATCGTGGGTCCACCGGTGATGGCGCTGGTGACCATGCGTTTGCCTCCGCGAACCACGTTGGTGGTGTCACTGTTGGTATTCGCGATCGGTCACGTTGTGGGGGCAACGAGCACCTCGTTCCACGTCGTCACCGCCTCGCGTGTCCTCACCGCGCTCGCAACCGGAACGTTCTGGGCCGTCGCGGCAGTCATGGCGCTACGCCTCGCGAGCCCTGGAACCGGCGCGCGGGCGATGGCCGTCTTGTCCTCGGGACTCGGTCTCGCCGTGGTTGCCGGGGTTCCGCTGGGAACTTTCGCCGGTCAGATCACCGGCTGGCGTGGGCCGTTCTGGATTTTGGCGGTGCTGGCAACGATCGCCGCATTCGTCGTGCGCCGGGTGGCACCGAACGATGCGATCCGGACAGACATCTCGGTCGCTGTTGCGGTGTCGACTGTCCGTCGATGGAGGATGTGGGTGGTGTTGGCCGCCATCGTGCTCGCGCAAGCCGGCTTCCTGGGTGCGTACAGCTACATCACTCCGTTGCTCACGGACCGCTCCGGCATCGCCCCGGCCCTGGTGCCCCTGATTCTCGTGGGCTTCGGTATCGGCGGACTGCTCGGGAACGCGGTTGCCGGAAGGACCGGTGGCAGGTATCCGATCGCGACCATCGCGATCGCCGTTGCCGTGACCTCGATAGGGCTTGCAGCCCTTGCTTTTTGGGCCGGCCACCCCACGATCGCCGCAGCGTTGATCGTCGTGCTCGGCGCGTCGGGACTCGGCGCGAATCCCGTGCTCATCGCCGAGACGATGCGTCATGCCGACGGTGATTCGCCTCTGGCCTCGGCGCTGGCCACCGCGGCCTTCAATCTCGGCACGGCCGGCGGATCCGCCGTCGCCGGCCTGACTTTGTCCACATCACTGTCGACGTCGGGTCCAGCCGTGATGGGTGCAGTGGTCACCGTCACGGCACTGGTTCCGATCGCCGTGCTGACCGTCGAGAATCGCCGCGCCAGTGCCCGGCGTGACTCCCCGACCGGATGACCCAGCCCGGAAAACGTCAATCGTCGAACGACATCGAATTTCCGCCCGCCCGCTTGGCGGCATACATCGCAACGTCCGCTCTGCTCCAGGCCTGCCCGAAGTCGCAGGTAACGGAGGTGGCAGGAAGGTGAGCACCACCGACGCTCACGGTGACTCCCACCTCCGAATCGGCTGCCAACCGATTCTGCAGACCGGTGACCTGGTCGGTCGCCGAGACAGTGTCGACGTAGGTGAGGATCACGAATTCCTCGCCTCCGGTACGCGCGGTGATCGCCGGTGCTGGGAAGGCGGCGTCGATCGCGGAGGCCGTCGCGCGGAGCACGACATCGCCGTGCGCGTGGCCGAAACGATCGTTCACCTGCTTGAACCCATCGAGATCCACGACGAGGACCGCAGCGGTGCGGTCGATAACCGGGACGTCACCTCGCTGAGTGATCGCCGCGTCCAATCCCCGCCTGTTCCGCAGGCCGGTCAGTGGATCGTAGAAGGCTGTGGCCGCGTCGCTGCGCAACAGCAACAGCAGTGCCTGGGTCAGGATGGGCGCAGAGAACAAGATCAGTGTCAACAGAATGACGTACCCGCAGGCGAGCACCACATCGGCGTCCGGTTCTGCGACCGCCCGCACCAGCAGAGCGCCGACCACCGCCATGGTCAGACTCTGATGAGCCATGAACAACTTCGGGCTGTGAAACGCAGCGATGTAGCTGCCGATGATTCCCAGCGCTGCCGCGCCGGGGAGCGCCACGAATGGATCGGCCACCAAAAACAACATCGCGACGATCGTGACCTCGATGTAAGCAACGAACAGCCGAGACACCCTCTCCGACGGAAACGGTCCGCGAACCCACGCTGCTCCGACGAGCATGTTCGCCACGGCAATCGCATAGCCGGCTGTCTCGGCGGCACCGGACTCGAAGCCGGCAGGAGTGTGCGCGGCGGCGAGGCACACAACCGCGAAGAACCCGCACCAGACGCCGACCGCGACGTGAACGCGGCTCAGTAGCGGACTCGAGCGATGGTAGGCCGCCGACCAGGCGAAATTCGCAGGAAAAGACCACCATCGTCGAAGCAGATGCATGCGAGTTCGGCCTTAGAGTACGAGGGAAACGCCGCCACGACCCGACGCTCGTGCACCGAGCCGACCCCGAGTCCCGTGGCGACGCCGCCATTCTGCCAGGGCACAACGCTTGTCGAAACCGGAACGACGGGACTGCCCCGTGCGTTACCTCGACCACCCTCGACGCCGGAATGGTTTACCGACCGTGGCCTCGGGGGATGCACCGTCCGGGGCAACAGGAAACGGACACACGTGACGAATACAGGCAGACCCGTCGGGCATTGCATCGGATTTGATCTCCATCGCTAGCGGCGCGATCCATCGCGGCCGTTTCGTTCTCTTCGCCGGGCTCGGAATGATCGGGGTGACGATCATCGGCGGCGGGATCGCGACCGGCCAACTTCCGATGAATCTGGCACTGTCCGGGCAGACGTTCACCGGGACGGTCTCCGCTGTCGGGGCCCAGGGCATCACTGTCTATCCACGCGCGGTGAGCACTGCGGCAGGCGAGATGCCGAGCATCGCCGTGAAGATCGACCAGGCACAACTGTCGGACGTCTGCCTGTCCACGGTGGCACGCGGACTGCCGTTTCTCGGCGACGTCACCTTGTTCGCTCGGGTTCCCGGCGACAGCACCACTGCCGAAAGCCTCGTCGTCGACGTCGCGTCCGTCGGCGGATCGCTCACCGTTGCCGATGTGCGGCTCGGTCTCGACGCCAACGCGTTGGGTGAGGTGACCGGCTCACAGACCTCGGCTGTGCAAGTGGGCGAGTCATGGGCATCGACGACCACGATCGACATCATCTCGCTCACCGCAACGGGGGCATCGCTGCAAGGTCTCGCGGTGACGGTCGAGGGTCGCGACGCGTCGTGTTGACGCCATCGGAAACACCGGGCCGTCGAGCACGATTTCGCTCGTGGCGGTCTTCGCGGCCGTTCCGGGGCGGCGCACTTCTGGCGATATCCGGGTTGTGTCTACTGATACCGACGTTCTCGACGTTTCGCGTCGGCGATCTGCTGATCTCGATCAGCACCATTGCCGGGGTGTCGACGTTGTTGCTCGGTGCGTTGATGCTCGTGTGCGCGTGCACGGTTCTGTTACAGCCTGCAGGACGTGTTCCAGCGGGAGTCGCGGCCATGCTGCTGGCACTGGTGGCGCTTCCTGCGGCCAATTTCGGTGGCTTCGTCGTGGGCACCGTCCTGGGTGTCTTCGGGTCGGCCGCCGCACTTGCGTGGCGTCCAGTCGAGCCTAAGGTGTAGGGCCGCAACACTTTCCGCGATGCACGACGGTCAGGCAGGAGACAGACGGAAAATCGGGAACCGGCGACCCTCGGCCGTCTCGAGGTACTTCGCGAAACCCTCCGAGGCATCGAGGAACTTCTGCCAACTGCCGGCCCACTCTCCATCGGGGACTTCCGAGACGGTCACTGCGATGGTCTGCACCGCGCCGTCCACAGGAACCTCGATGTCGATGGCAGGATGAGCGCGCAGATTGTGCACCCAGGCAGGGTCTTTGGGTGAGCCGGCAGCCGAGCCGACGACCAACCAGCTGCCCTCCTCGGGAATGGCCATGAGCGGATTCAGTCGAATCTCCCCACTCTTGGCACCGATCGTGTGCAGAACGACGAGGGAGTCGCCGAAACCTGCCGTGGACACATGTCCGCCGTTGCTACGGAACTCGTCGATGATCATCTGGTTGAAGTCGGCCACTCGCTGATTATGCCGCGCGAGGCGTCGTGGCGGGCCGGTTCTCCCGGGTAGCCGAACCGGGACGATTTCCATCGCCGCCGGTCAAAGGTTAGCCTGTGCTCACGCGCACCTCGGGTGTGCTGCGCCGTCGGGCAATCCCCGGCGGCTCGTTGCTGCCTGAAACCGAAGGACACCGCTGTGCTCAACGTTCGTCGCCGTGCCGGAACCCTCGCCGCCGCGGTCGCCCTGGTCGGATCACTCGTCGCCTGCGGCGCGTCCGAGGAGGTACCCGATGCCGCAGCAGAGGCCACCGACGGAGGAACGTCCTATCCCCTGACGATCGAGAACTGCGGAGAGTCGGTGACCTTCGCCTCCGCCCCACAGCGAGTGGTATCACTCGACCAGAACTCCACCGAAATTCTGCTCTCGCTCGGCCTGCAGGATCGCATGGTGGGCACCGCCTCCTGGACGGATCCGGTCCGCGAGAACCTCGCCGAGGCCAACGCGACGGTTCCACGTTTGGCCGACAACGCCCCCACCTACGAGGTCGTGGTCGACACCGAACCCGATCTCGTCACCGCGTCGTTCGGACGCCACTTCGAGCAGGGCGGCGTCGCCGAGCGGTCACGTTTCACGGAAACCGGTGCTGCAACCTATCTTTCGCCCACCGACTGCGATGCCGGCCGCAGCGTCAACGGCGGTAACACCAGAACGACACCCCTCACGATGGATTCGCTGTACCAGGAGATCACCGAACTCGCGGCAATTTTCGACGTGAACGCCCGCGGTGCCGAGTTCGTGGACGAGCTGAAGGCCCGTATGGCCGACGCCACCGCGACAACCGCGAAATCGGATGTCTCCGTGGCATTCTGGTTCGCGGACACCAAGAGCCCGTACATCGCAGGCGGGCGCGGCTCGGCCGACCTGCTCGCGAGGACGGTCGGTATGTCGAACGTCTTCGCAGATATCGACGACGACTGGCCTGCCGTCGGCTGGGAGACCATGGTCGAACGCGATCCGACCGTCCTCGTCCTTGGCGACCTGGCGCGCAACCGTTTTCCCGGTGACCTGCTCGCCGACAAGATCGCATTCCTCGAGTCCGACCCCGTCACCAGCACGATGGCCGCCGTCCGGGACAAGCGCTACATCTCGCTGCACGGGGCGGAGATGAACCCGTCGATCAGGGCCGTCGACGGAGTCGAGAAGGTGTCGGCCGGGCTGCGCGACCTGGGGCTGTCGTCCTGACCGCGACCATCGGCACCCGGACCACCGCCCAGCGATCGTCGAACTCCCGCCATCTGTGGCGTTGGGTGTTGGCCCTGGCGGGCGGTGTCGTCCTGTGCCTGGTGTCGATCCTCGTCGCCATCACACTCGGCCCGGCGAACATCTCACTGGTCAACGTCCGTGATGTGGTGCTCAATCATCTCGGCGTCACCGACGTTCCTGTGAAAGTGTCCAAGAACGCGATCGTCTGGGAGGAACGGCTCCCCCGGGCGCTGGTTGCCGCCGCAAGCGGCGTCGGCCTCGGTATCTGCGGCGTCATCATGCAGTCGCTGCTGCGCAATCCACTGGCGGACCCGTTCGTTCTCGGAGTGTCCTCGGGTGCCTCGACGGGAGCCGTCGTGGTCGGAGTGCTCGGTGTCGGCGGTGCCGCACTCGGACTGTCCGGGGGCGCCTTCATCGGTGCGCTCGTCGCATTCGGGCTGGTGCTCTTCCTCGCCCGGATGTCCGGCAGCGGAAACGATCGCGTCATCCTCGCCGGAGTTGCGACCACCCAATTGTTCTCGGCCCTCACCTCTTTCGTGATTTTCGCATTCGCAGACTCCGACGAAACCCGCGGTGTCATGTTCTGGCTACTCGGATCGTTCGAGGGAGTGCGATGGAACGACGTGGTGCTGTGCGTGACGGTGGCGGCTGTCGGCGCGGTGGTGTGTTGCTACTACGCCTACGTGCTCGACGCCTTCGCGTTCGGCAACTCGGTCGCATCCTCGCTGGGCTTCGACGTCAAGAAGGTGCGCCTGGCTCTGCTCGTCGGCACTGCATTGATCACCGCGACGTTGGTCAGCGTCGCCGGTGCCATCGGTTTCGTCGGCCTCATTCTTCCGCATGCCGCGCGATTGCTGGTGGGGCCCAACCACAGCCGTCTCGTGCCGACCACCGCAATCATCGGCGCGATCTTCATGGTGTGGGTCGACGCCGTATCCCGAGTGGCGTTCGCGCCCACCCCACTTCCGGTCGGCGTCGGAACCGCTCTGGTCGGTGTACCTGCCTTCATCGCGATCATGGCTCGCAAGAGAGGAATTCGATGACTCTGCACGCGTCGAACGTCTCCTGGAAGCGGGGCGGGGCTCTGGTGGTCGACGGAGTGACGCTGCACCCCGCACCCGGCCGCATGGTGGGACTGTTGGGGCCCAACGGTTCCGGTAAGTCCTCGCTGCTGCACCTGATGGCCGGGGCTGCGTCACCGACCTCGGGCGTCGTCGAACTCGATGGCGCAGCGCTCGGTTCGCTCAAACGCAAACACGTCGCCCGCGCCGTCGCCGTCGTCGGTCAACACGCCCATACGGACATGGATGTGACAGTTCGGGACGTGGTGAGGCTCGGCCGCATTCCGCACCGCGGAGCCTTCGGCGGCACCGACGCCGACGAGGACGCAGTGGACGACGCCCTCGCGCAGACCGGGCTCACCGACAAGGCGGATCGGTTGTGGCGCATCCTCTCCGGAGGTGAGCAGCAGCGGGCGCACATCGCTCGCGCTCTCGCCCAGCAGCCCCGCGAGATGCTGCTCGACGAACCCACCAACCACCTCGACATCCATCACCAGCTCGAACTGCTGGCCCTCGTCGCCCGCCTGCCGATCACCAGCGTCGTCGCGCTCCACGACCTGAACCTGGCTGCAATGTTCTGCGATGAGGTGCTGATCCTGAAGAACGGATCGGTAGTCGCCGGCGGAACACCCGCGGACGTGCTCACCGAAGAACTCATCGCCGAGGTGTACGAGGTGCGGGCGCGCGTGTCCGTGGACGGCGACAACGGACGAGTGCACATTCGATTCGACGCGGCGGCCGGCTCCGTCGAGGAGAAGCGGGACTCCGGCGTATCGGCACTCTCACGTCCCTGATCGGCCCGGGGAATCGAGTTCTCTACTGACCGACGGATCGCAACGACACGGGCGTACTGGCCAGTTGCGTCAGACGCCGGAAGTTCGACATAGCCGGCGATTCCGATGAATCTGCGCGTCGAACGAACATCGTCTCTGCGCGCGCCTGATCCGGCGGCAGGTGGTACATCCTCAGCCGAGAGGCAGCAGGTGAGGAGGCGACCACGGGGACCGGAAGCAGCGTACTGCCCATTCCCGCCGCGACACAGCCGAGAATGCCTTCCAGACTGCCGAATTCGAGGATCTGGGGGTGCGCGACATCGTTGTCGGCGAATATCTGCTCGAGGCGGGCGCGATAGGCGCACCCGCTGCGAAGTACCAGGATTCTCTGCGGTTCTGCGAAAGCTTCGCGGACGTCGGCCGTCCGTTGAGTCGTGACGAGTGCGAGTTCCTCGACGAACGCAAGTTCGGCGACGAGATCTGGGTGATCGACCGGTCCGCAGACGAACGCGCCATCGAGGTGATGTTCGATCACCATGTCGATGAGATCGGCGGACGTTCCGGTTCGCAACGTGAGGTCGACGTGCGGACACTCCGATGTGTACGACGCCAGGATATCGGGCAACCGCAGCCCCGCCGTGGTCTCCATCGATCCGATGGCCAGTGTGCCGGTGGGGTCGGCCTCGTTGCCGACGACGTGCGCCGCTTCGCGCATCAGGGCGGTGGCACGTTCGGCGAAAGGTAGAAACGCTTGGCCTGCATTGGTCAGCGATACCCCGCGCGCGTGCCGGCGGAAGAGTTCTACGCCGAGTTCTTCTTCCAGTGCGCGGATTCGAGTGCTGATGTTCGACTGAACGGTATGCAACTTCGTCGAGGCGCGGGAGATGCCACCTGATTCTGCTACGGCGAGAAAGAAGTTCAGGTCCGTGATTTCCATTGTGGTAGCTCCACTTCGCGCAACGAAGAGACGTAGCACCGCTGCCTGAACCGGCGGGCGGTGATGGTGCTGGGTGGTCGGCTTCGAGCATGCAACGCTTGATGGAGGCCGGATGCCGAGACCGATCCTACGGCCCGGCACCGGCCTCCCCAGGACTTTCGAGACGAGTGAATCAGCTTCCGGCGCGCGACGGGATTTCGAGCTCGCCGGTGATGTACTGAGCCGCACCGAATCCGAAGGACCAATCCGACGGTGAATTTTCCGAGACAGCGATGAACAGGTCCTCCTCGCCGACTCCGACGTCGACGAGCGCTTCCGACACCGCGATGAACAGGTGTTGCTTGGTCTGCGTGGATCGGCCGGTCTGGGTGAAGATGTGCACGATCACCACCGCGGGGGAACGATCGAAACCGAGGCCTGCATCATCGGCGATGATGTCTTCTGCCTGGTGAGCGGTGATGATCTGGAACCGGTCCTTCATGGGGATGCCCAGCACCTCCACCAACGAACTGTGTATCGCGTCTGCAATTGCACGGCGCTGCTGGGGTGGTCGGTCGGCGGTCAGGTCGATACGTACGAGCGGCATGGCTGATCTCGTTTCGGGTGGTCAGTGCGTGGTGCTGAGGTCGTGGTCGTTCATTGGCACCGGCTTGGCAACGTGGTCCCAGGCCCGACGTACTACGGGACTCGACGTCCCGTGGCGGAGCAGGATCACGAATGCCACTGCCGAGAGTGCAGTGATGGCAATCGGGTAGATGACGCCGGCGAGTTGATTTCCGGTTGCTGTGACCACACCCAGGGCGATCAGCGGAGTGAATCCACCGAACACGCCCGTTCCGACGTGGTAGGCCAGGGATAGGCCGGTGTAGCGGATCTGTGGTGGAAAAAGTTCGGACAGGAAGGCTGCCGTCGGTCCGTACACCATGGCGACGAAGATGACTTGAATGGTGAGCGCCACCACCAGCTGCACGTTCCGACCGCTCACTGCCGCTTCCCGTATCCAGGCGAACAGCGGCAGGTAGCTGACGGCCGAGAGCACGAGACCTCCGACGATGAACCGCGGACGCCCATACGTATCGGAGAGGCGGCCGAAGATGACGAAGAACGGCGTGGCGATGACCAACGCAATACCGATGCAGAGGTTGGCGGTGAGGAAATCGATCTTCAACACCGTCTGCAAGAAATAGAGGGTGTAGAACTGGCTGGTGTACCACGCGACCCCTAGTCCGGCGGTGACCGCAACAAGGACGGTCATCAGCAGAGACAGGCTCGGACGGTTCGTCACTGCGTCCTTGATCGGGGACTTCGACAGACTTCCACTGCGACGCATTTCCTCGAACACGGGCGACTCGTGCATCTTCATCCGGATCTTGAGGGAGAACAACACCAGCACGGCGGAGAGGAGGAATGGGATACGCCAACCCCACGACTCGAATGCGTCGTCGCCGAGAGCAAGACGACACACCACGATGACACCGATCGAGAGCAGCAGTCCGCCGGTGGCGGTGGTCTGAAGCACGCTGGTGAACAGTCCGCGTTTGGCTGCGGGTGAGTTCTCCGCGATGTAGACCACGGCGCCGCCGTATTCTCCACCGATGGCCAGGCCCTGCAACAGACGCAGAACCACCAGGAGGATGGGTGCGGCGATGCCGATGTGGTCGTATGTGGGCATCAAACCGAGCATCGTCGTGGCACCACCCATGAGCAACAGGGTGGTCATGAACGTTTTCTTCCGTCCAACTCGGTCGCCCATCCGACCGAAGACGACGGCACCGATGGGACGGACGACGAAGCCGGTGCCGAAGGCCGCAATGGTAACCAGAAGCGCTGCAGTGGAATTGCCACCGGGGAAGAACATGCCCGAGAACACCACCGCCAAACTGCCGTAAATGTAGAAGTCGTACCACTCGATCAGGGTTCCGACACTCGATGCAGCGATGATCTTACGAATCTTGTTGGGTGGCAATGTTTCCGATAGTGCGTCGGCATCTATCTTGCCGGAAGTGGGTGTGCTCATGAGGTGTCCCGTTCGTTTGCGGATCAATGAATGAGGTGTGCGGGCACGTGGCGCATCACGGCCGCGCGCGGGTGACAACGGTCAGTTGGTCGGGGCAAGAGCCGGAGCACGGCGAGTGAGAATCGCTTCGGCGTCTCCGGACATGTCGGCGATGATCTCGGCCGCGCTCTGCACGCTCGTGATCTGCCCGATGCCCTCCCCGACAATCATGTTGGCGGTGTCGTAGTCTTCGGCGTCGACTGCTGCGTGAAAGCGCTCTCGTGTCTCTGCGATGTTCTCGCGCAGCGCCGATTCGCTACCGTTCCACCGACGGACGAAGTCGTTGTGCAGCACGCGACCGGTGTACTGCGCCGGCCAGTTCTTTCCTCGGACCACGTCGTAGACGCGTTGTCTGATCGTGTGGTCGCCGCTCAGCTCGAGAGCCTTCCGCTGCGCGGCACGCGGAATGGCAGCCTCGTGAGCAGCCCAGAACCGCGTGCCGACGAGAACCCCGTCGGCACCGAGGGCGAGGGCGGCGGCAAGCCCCCGGCCGTCGCTCACACCGCCCGCTGCCAACAGCAAGACCTCGGAAGCCCTCTCGTGCAACAGATCCGCGACTTCGGGAACCAAGGTGAAGGTGGATCGAGTACCCAGACCGTGTCCGCCCGCTTCGCCGCCCTGCGCGGCGACAACGTTTGCGCCGCAGTCGATTGCCCGACGCGCCTGTTCGAGGTTGTGTACTTGGCAGATCAATGGAATGCCGGCGGCTCGAATTGCCGGTGCGTATGGCGCGGGGTCCGCAAAGGACAGGAAAATCGCTGCCGGACGGCGTTCGAGGACTTGGTCGAGAACATGCTCGTTGCCTTTCAGCGTCCAGGTGATGAACCCGCACCCGACGGACTTCGAGGTGACGGCGTCGAACTGCGACCGTATCCATGCTTCGTCGACGTAGCCGCCCCCCAATAGCCCGAGACCGCCGGCAGCGGCGACGGCGCCGGCAAGACGTGCGTCGGAGACGTAGTCCATCGGTGCCAGAACGATGGGATGTTCGATTCCGAAAGTGTGGGTCAACCGGGTTGCCAAGCTCATGAATAACTCCTGCACGGGTGTGATGCGCGACACTGAATTGCCAGAACGATAGGACCGTCCGAGTGCCGCGGTCCAACAGTTTGTAGCGATAGGAGCGTTCTCGAAAACAGAACACTCGAACGCGACACCGTCGATCGGCAGATGGCTCCACCCCACAGGGACAAGCTCGAGATTTCCGGATATCTATACGCGTCGCGTATGGATTTGGGACATCGGCGCATTTCACAGCTGTGCGCCAGACTCCTACCCTCGCAGTATGACTTCGAGCGCGAGTGTGGCGGCAGAACACAATCCGGCAGTCGATGCGCCGCGTCCGATGGTGGCCTCGGCGACGTCGGGCCTTGCGGCAGCGATGGGAATCGGGCGGTTCGTGTACACGCCGATACTGCCGGTGATGGCCGAAGCAGTCGGTGTCAGCGCGGGTGAGAGTGCGCTGGTAGCGACGTCGAACTATGCGGGCTATCTACTGGCGGCGATCGTATTGTCCCTTCGCCCGCGGTGGCGAGGGCGCGCGATGATTCGCACCCTGACAGCCTCGCTGGTGGCAAGCGAAGCAGCAATGGCCGCCACTACCGACGTCGAAATATGGGCCACTCTGCGATTCATCGCAGGCGCGTCCAGCGCTGGTCTGTTCATTTCGTGCGTCGCAACGGTCACCGCGCTGGTCGCATCGAAAACCGTCTCACCCGTCATGGCTTCGGTGGCATTTTCGGGCGTGGGTGTGGGGGTCGGATTGACCGGCCTGTTGGCGTTGGCGACCGAAGACAATGCCACCTGGCAACAAATGTGGCTCGGTTCCTCCGCGCTGACCGCCCTACTTCTACTTCCGCTGTGGTTCTCCGCACAGCCGCGTTCGGTCGAAAAGACATCTCTGGCAACAGGTATCGTCTCGACCACAACAAGTAGGCTCCCTCGATCCAAGATCGCGATCGCTTTGATGGCGACCTACTTTCTCGAAGGGCTCGGCTACATCGTCGTCGGGACTTTCCTCGTGGCTGCAGTAGGAGACGCGAAAAACTCGACCGGCCCGATGGTGTGGGCAATCGTGGGTATCGCTGCCGTCCCGGCCACCCTGTTGTGGGCAGCTCTTGCTCGCCGAGTGGGCTGGCCGATCGCCCTGGCTGTCGCGCTGGGGGTTCAAACTCTGGGAACGATTCTGCCCGTACTCGACGGTTCCAGCACGACCGCGATAGTTACCGCCGCACTGTTCGGCGCCACCTTCATGGGAATCTGCATGCTCACCATGGAATGTGGACGATCACTGATCGGGCCGAACTCCGCGGCACCCCTGACCGCCGTCTACGGCTTGGGGCAGATGCTCGGGCCGCTCATGGTCGCGCCGGTCATCGGTGACGGCTACGGCGTGGCGTTCACCATTGCGTTCGTCGTACTCGCCTGCGCTACAGCAGTATCCGCGCTCATCGCACGGAAAACATCTCGCCGGAGGTGAGACTGCGAGCCTGAAAGGCACCATGCCCTTATTCGAGGCCGCGACATTGCCGTGGTGACCGAGTCATTCCCGTTCGTTCGATACCGCAGCGGATCGAACCTCGGTCGATGAGATACACGAACTGCACGCGCGAGTCGACGATCTCACGCTTCGGGTCGGTCGGTGAAAGCGACATCGAGGAACCACTGAACTGCCCGCGCAGGCACAGGTCGGTCGCGCCACGCCAACCGCACCTGTGTAGGGGGCGCGTCCGGAATCGGTAGAAAACGAACACCGGGGTGAGATATTCGGCGCGCAGCCAATTCCGGAACGATACCGATACCGCCTCCGGCAGCGACGATTTCGAGCCATTCTTCGAAGTTTCGGCAGGTGATCACTGCTCGTGCTTCAGTGTTTTCGGTGGCCGGGATCGAGTCCGCAGCCGTTGAACCGGACAGCGTGTTGACCACCAGTGGGCCGGCAGGTAGAGAACCCCACCGCACCTCGGTTGCATTGCCGAGCGCAGGATTCGACCGGCTGGCCGCGAGAACCCGTCGTTCCACCCCTACCCGTCGAGTCACCATCCCGACAGACAATTGGTGCGGACGGTTCCGATACAGCGCTACGTCCACTTCGCCCGCGTCCAAGGCCGCAAGAGGGTCGTCGACGCGGCGCACGTCCACGTTCACACCGTGCCGACGCGCCAGAGAGGCACGCGTGGCCGCGAACCACTTGTCCGGTAACAGCCACGCAAAGCCCAGCCGCACAACTGGATGCGCGTCGAGATCGGCAATCAGTGCATCGAGTTCCCCCACAATTCGGCGTGCACGCCCCAGCACGACCAATCCATCCTCTGTCAGATCGGCAGTACGGGACTCGATCAATCGACGCCCGCAACGCTCTTCGAGTTGGTGAACCGAACGCGTCAGTGTCGGTTGCGAAACTCGCAGTTCAGCGGCGGCAGCAGTGTGCGTGCCACAGTCTGCAAGAGCGATCAACGCACGCAGGTGTCTCAGCTCGACCTCCATACGTCCAGCGTATATCCAACGGCGCTCCACGTATTGGCGTGCCGCGGCACTGGTCTTCTACCCTCGAACTCGACCGCCCATACCCTTCTCGAGGAGTGTCGATGTTCCGTTACGAGTCGTTGCAGGTGCCTGTCGTCGGTGCGCCGATGGCGGGAGGCCCGTCGACACCAGGGCTGGTTACGGCGGTAGTGAACGCAGGTGGTCTCGGGTTCCTCGCCGCCGGGTACCTCACTCCGGACAAGTTGACCGCGGACATCGCTGCCGTTCGCGGTGCCGGGACGGAAACGTTCGGGGTGAATCTGTTCGTTCCCGAGGACGGACAGGTAATCGACACCGAGGACATCGCGCGGTACCGCGCACTGCTCCAGCCCTACGCCGACGAACTGGGCGTCGAGTTACCCTCCGACAGCGCACTTGTGGAGAACACAGACGACTTCTGGAGCGACAAGCTCGACATTGTTGCGGCCGCGGCAGTCCCCGTCGTCTCGTTCACCTTCGGTTGTCCGGATGCAGAGACCATCGCCCGCCTCCACGACGCCGGCAGCGCTGTCACTGTCACCGTCACAAATGAGGAGGACGCCCGCGCAGCGGTCGATGCCGGTGCCGACTCACTGTGCGTGCAAGGCCCCGATGCAGGCGGGCACCGCTCGACCTTCCGCATCGACGCCGAGAGTTCGGAGATTTCGCTCGACGAGTTGATTCCCTCGATACGACGAGCAGTGTCGGTTCCCATCGTGGCAGCAGGCGGAATCACCACCGCGTCCGACGTCCGTCGAGTCCTCGGCTACGGGGCTGTCGCAGCTCAAGTCGGGACAGCCTTGTTGCGCTCACCGGAAGCCGGAACCAAGCCCGCCCACGCCGCCGCTCTGGTCGATCCTCGATTCACCGAAACAATGGTCACGCGCGCCTTCAGCGGCCGTCCGGCACGAGCCCTGCGCAACAAGTTCGTCGATCGGTTCGACACCGGATCCTCACGCCAGTACCCAGCGATCAACACCCTGACCGGCGGCATCCGCAAAGCCTCGGCAGACGACCCGCACGGCATCAACCTGTGGGCCGGTGCCGGGTACCGCAGCGCCTCTGCCGAACCGGCAGCACGCATCATCGAAGAATTGGCCTCGACGTTGTGACAGGAAAGCCCAGGTGTAAAAACCGCACGAATCGTGGTGTTTGAACCCACGTCCCAAAAACTCGCAGCGTGCCTGCGGGATTAGTACCGTCGTAGACATGCAACTGACTCGCTTCAGCGATCTGGCCCTGCGGGCGATGATGTTGCTGGCTGCCGTCGGCCCCGACGGTCCTCGAATGACGACCGGAGCGATCGCAGCGCGAGTGAACGCGTCCGAACATCATGTGGCCAAAGCGATTACACGCTTGGTCGGCTTGGGCTGCGTCCGTGCCCAGCGCGGCCGCACCGGCGGTCTGTTTCTCACCGACAAGGGCCGCTCGATACCGGTGGGCCACCTGATCCGGCAACTCGAAGGCGATCGTGAAGTCATCGAGTGTGTAGGAGACCGGCCCTGTCCACTTCTTGCGGCCTGCCGACTGCGGCATGCCCTGGCCGTCGCCAAAGAAGCGTTCTATGGCGAACTCGACCGATTCACGATCGACGATCTTGCCGCGTCGCCCACCATCCCCCTCGCGATGGTCGCTTTCCCCTCACCCTGACCTGCCATTTTCGGTTTCGGCAGTCTTCCGAAAGGAACATCTATGTCCACCTTCGGCCCACTCACCGTCGATCACGAGCTCCAACCCGCCCATGCCGAGGTGATCCGAGCGACGCTGCCTCTGGTCGGTGCCAACATCGACACCATCACGCAGACCTTCTATGCGCGCATGTTCGCCGCCCGACCGGAACTTCTGCGAAATCTGTTCAACCGCGGGAACCAGGCACAGGGGGCGCAGCAACGAGCACTGGCCGCGTCGATCGCGACTTATGCCACTCATCTGGTGGACCCAGCGCTACCGCACCCGGACGAGTTGCTGTCCCGGATCGGACACAAGCACGCATCTCTCGGAATCACGGCCGATCAGTACTCGATCGTGTACGAGCACCTCTTCGCAGCCATCGTCGAGGTACTCGGAGCCGAGGCCGTCACGACAGAGGTCGCCGAAGCCTGGGACCGGGTCTACTGGATGATGGCCCACACTCTCATCGATCTCGAGAACCGGCTCTACGAAAGCGCGGGAGTCGTTGCCGGACAGGTCTTTCATCGCGGCATCGTCACCACACGCACCGATGATCCGTCCGGGGCCGTGGTGCTCGGAGTGACCGGTGACTGGCCCGATCTGCGACATCAGCGTCCGGGTGGGTACGTCTCGGTCGGCGTGACTCTGCCCGACGGCGCGCGCCAGATCCGCCAGTACAGCCTCATCTCCCTTACTGACGCAGGCGAAGTGACTTTCGCGGTGAAGCCTGTCGTCGCCAGCGCCGGCTGCCCCGCCGGTGAAGTGTCGAACTGGATCGCAACAAGTCTCCGACTCGGGGATGTCGTCGATATCAGCATCCCGTTCGGTGATCTACCGACAGCCGACATCGCTGCGGGACCCGCCGTGTTGATCTCGGCCGGCATCGGCATCACGCCCATGAACGGGATTCTCGAACACCTGACCCTGTCGGGTGCGCAATCCGAGGTGGTGGTTGTTCACGCAGATCGCAACCCCGCCGGCCATCCACTCCGGGCGCGCCAGCGACAACTGGTCGACGCCTTACCGAATGCCGTCCTGGAACTCTGGTACGAGGAACCCGGCGATTTCGCCGGCGCGCACCGAGGTCGATTGGATCTCACACTTGTCGATCTTCCTGAGGGTGCATCGTTCTACGTCTGCGGAAACAGTGGTTTCGTGCAGGCCGTCAAGTCGCAACTCGTCGACAGTGGGGTGGACCGGTCGCGTGTCCATTGCGAACTCTTCGCCCCGGACGAGTGGTTGCTCGGCTGAAACGTCGGCCGGCAGCCCCGCAGGCGTCCAGGTCGCGGAATCCGAATGGAACGCACATGTCGACTGCGATGACCGATTTCGTCGAGCGAAAGCCCCGCCCCAGCACGTAGCTGGGGCGGGGCTTTTCGGAACCTACCGATCGATACCTCGTCAGCTCAGTCGTTTTCAGGGCTCAGTCGTTTTCAGGGCTCAGTCGTTTTCAGGGCTCAGTTGTTTTCAGGGAAGCCGAGGTTGATGCCACCATGGCTGGGATCGAGCCAACGACTGGTGACGGCCTTACCGCGGGTGAAGAAGTGGACACCATCCATACCGTGGGCATGGGTGTCACCGAACAGGCTGTTCTTCCACCCACCGAAACTGAAGTACGCCATAGGAACCGGGATCGGAACGTTGATACCGACCATCCCGACCTCGACCTCGTTCTGGAACCGCCGCGCCGCACCACCGTCGTTGGTGAAGATCGCAGTGCCGTTCCCGTACTGATTCGAGTTGATCAGATCGAGCGCCTCATCGTAGGTGTCCACACGCACAACCGAGAGGACCGGCCCGAAAATCTCGTCGGTGTAGATGGACATGTCGGTGGTGACGTTGTCGATCAACGTCGGGCCCAACCAGAAACCATCAGCACCCCCGTCGGCCTCGACCGTGCGGCCGTCGACGACGATCGTCGCTCCGGCTGCTTCACCGGCATCGACGTACGAGGCCACCTTGTCGCGGTGCGCCTTGGTGACCAGCGGTCCCATGTCGACACCCTTGGTTCCGTCGCCGGTGACCAGTGGGGTGGTGCGTTCGACGATCTTCGCGACCAGCTCGTCGGCGATGTTCCCGACGGCGACCACTGCGGAGATGGCCATGCATCGCTCACCGGCAGAACCGAACCCGGCGTTGACCATCGCATCGGCCGCCAAGTCCAGATCGGCATCCGGCAGGACGATGGCGTGGTTCTTCGCTCCGCCGAGCGCCTGAACTCGTTTACCGTGCGAGGTGCCGGTGGAGTAGACGTATTGCGCGATCGGGGTCGAACCGACGAAGCTGATCGCCTTGATGGCCTTGTTCTCGAGCAACTCGTCCACGGCGAGCTTGTCGCCCTGCAGAACATTGAACACCCCAGGAGGCAAGCCCGCTTCCTCCCAGAGCTTGGCCATCCACAGCGACGCGGTCGGATCCTTCTCACTGGGCTTGAGAACAACGGTATTACCGGCAGCAATCGCGACGGGGAAGAACCACATCGGCACCATCGCCGGAAAATTGAACGGAGAAATGATACCGACAGGCCCGACCGGCTGACGGATCGAATACACATCGACCTTCGTCGACGCGTTCTCGGTGAACCCACCCTTGAGCAGATGCGGAATGCCGCAGGCGAATTCGACGACCTCCTGGCCACGGGAGATCTCACCGAGCGCATCGGAAAGGACCTTGCCGTGCTCGGCGGTGATGATCTCCGCGAGCTCACCCTTCTTCGCGTTCAACAATTCGCGGAATGCGAACAGCACCGCCGTGCGCTTCGCCAACGACGTATCGCGCCACGCCGGGAACGCCGCGGCCGCGGAATCGATCACCGCGCGCGCATCCTCCACAGTAGCCAGGGCCACCTGCCCGGTCACCTGACCGGTCGCTGGGTTGGTCACTGGCGCAGTGCGGTCGGACGTACCACCGAATGGCTTGCCGTCCAACCAATGTGCAATCACGTTCTCGGTCATGTCGCTACTTTCGCTCGGGAATGTCATCCCAGCATCGACGGCATACTTGCCGTTGTCAAAGCCCAATCGAGCACTGTGGAGTGCATAAATGCACGCCGCGGACTATCTTCGAGCTATGTTCACCGCGGACCACTTACGGTTCTTTCTCGAGGTCTCTCGGCACGGTCGGCTCAATGAGGCGTCCCGCGCTCTCGGCGTCGATCACACGACGGTCGGCCGCCGGATCACAAGCTTGGAAAAGGCTGCAGGACAACGCCTGTTCGATCGCACCCCGGCAGGCTGGCGGCTGACGGAGGCCGGGCGTCGGCTCGTCGCCTACGCCGAAACCGTCGAATCGGCGCTCGTTGCCGCATTCGAGGATCAGAGGTCCGCCGTCGGCTCGTTGACAGGGTCGGTACGCATCGCCGCGCCCGATGGTTTCGGCGCCTTCGTATTGGCACCCAACCTGATCGGTCTGCGCCGAACTCACCCGGATCTCGATGTCGAACTGGTCACCGCCACGGAGCACAATTCGCTCAACACTCGTGAATTCGACGTGGCGGTGACGTTGGAGCAGCCTTCGCCGAGGCTCGTTTCATACCGCAAGCTTGCAACGTACTCGCTGCATCTGTACGCGACGCCCGAGTACTTGAGCCTCGCGCCGGCCATTACGCAGCTCGACGATCTAAGAGAACACACCGTCATCTGGTACGTCAGCGCTCTACTCGACGTTGCGCCTCTGCGGGTCCTCGATACGATCCTCGCCGACGGCCGCGCCCAGATACAAACCAACAACATCACCGGGCATTGGCTCGCGGCCCGGAGCAGCTTGGGAATCGCACCACTGCCCAATTACATCGGCGACCCGGACGACACCCTTGTCCGTGTTGCAGCCGAGCACTTCGCAATCGAACGAACATACTGGGTCGCGATACCACGGGAATTGACCAGCCTCGCGCGGGTGAACGCCGTGAACGACTTCCTCGATGACACCGTCGCGGACAGTCCCCACCTCGAGCAGATTCATACTTGACAACGCCGTCGACGCTTCATCGCCTCGAAAGGATCGAAAGAACGGGACGCCCTCGGCTGGGGCGTTCGACAATAGTCACCCTCACTCCAGATCAGCGAACGAACCTCCGGCCTCTTTCGTACGCGGTGGGCGAGACTGGAGTAGCGGTAGCGCAGCCAGGGATTGGGGACCTGTGATTCGTGGTATCCCTTGACGATGAGCGAATCCACGAGGCCGGCAGTTCCGACCACGAACCTGCCCGCATTCGGGTTCGAGAGGACGTTTGCCGACCAGGTTCCCGGCGTCACATTGCCGTGGCAGGGCACCCACGCTCCCGACCCTCGAGTGCTGACACTGAACGACGCCCTGGCTCGGTCGCTCGCGCTCGACCCAGCGTCTCTGCGCACTGTCGAGGGTGCAGGCGTGCTGTCCGGATCCGTTCCTCCGGCCGATACCGTCACGGTGGCGATGGCTTATGCGGGCCATCAATTCGGCAACTTCCAGCCACTGCTGGGCGACGGCCGCGCACTGCTGCTGGGCGAGCTTCGTGACGATCACGGCCGTCGAGTCGATCTGCATCTCAAAGGGTCCGGCGCTACCCCGTTCTCGCGTGGCGGTGACGGGCGCGCGGTGGTGGCAGCCATGCTGCGCGAGTATCTGATCAGCGAAGCGATGCACGCCCTCGACATCCCCACCACGCGCTCACTCGCCGTCGTCACGACCGGCGAACAGGTTGTACGCGAGGGCGGTCCGCAGCCCGGCGCGGTACTCGCCAGGGTCGCGTCGAGCCATCTGCGGGTGGGCACGTTCGAGTTCGCCGCCCGCAGAGAAGGACTCGTGCAGAGCCTTGCGGACTACGCGATCGCCCGGCACTACCCTGCATTTCTCGAGCTTCCTGCCGGAGATCGCTACCTCGCGTTCTTCGAGGCCGTCGTCGATGCCCAGGCGTCCCTTGTCGCGCAATGGATGTCGGTCGGATTCGTGCACGGAGTCATGAACACCGACAACACGACGATCTCCGGCGAAACCATCGACTACGGTCCGTGTGCCTTCCTGGACGCCTACGATCCCGCAACGGTGTTCAGCTCCATCGACCACGGCGGACGCTATGCCTACGGCAACCAACCCGCAGTGCTCGGTTGGAACCTGGCCCGATTCGGCGAAACACTTCTGCCGCTGGTGAATTCGGTGCCCGACGATGCAATTTCGGCCCTGACTGCGGTTCTCGATACGTACGGGGATCGATACCGCAAGCACTACTCGACGGCGATGGCCGCCAAGCTCGGCCTCGAGGCAGCTGCGGTGGACGCGGAGCTCGTCGACGGCCTGCTTCGACTGCTCACAGACCATCGCGCCGACTGGACCCAGACCTTCCGGGCCCTCGCCGAGAACCTGCGCGGGAACTCGGCACCGATCGACTCCCTCGTCCCGCCCGACGCGTCCACCAGTTGGCTCGAGCGTTGGCGGGTTGCGATATCCGCTCGGGGCCTTGACCTTTCATCGGTCGCCGACGAGATGGATCGCGTCAACCCGGTGTACATCCCCCGCAATCACCTGGTCGACGCCGCATTACAGGCTGCAACCGAGGGCGATCTGGAGCTTTTCGAGCGCCTGCTCGAGGTCGTCACGTCACCGTTCGATCGGCGCGACGAGTGGTCCGACTACGCCCTCCCTGCGCCCGAGAACTTCAGCGCGGGTTTTCAGACGTTCTGCGGTACATGACTTCCCGAGTGAACCGGGCTTCTCGTCACTGTGGAGGCTCCATGAATTCGATGGTCTTGCCATCCGGGCCTACTGCGTACATCACTCGGGTGCCCATCTTGGCACCGCCGGCAATCGTTTGTGGAGTTCCTTGCGCCGTCCAACCGAAGTCCGCGATGCGACTCAGGACCGCATCGATGTTGTCGACTTCGAATGCAAGATGCGCGAAACCTGGATCGTAGGGTCGAGACGACCCCCGCTCTCCATTCACGTTGCGGTATTCCAGCAGCTCGATCGTCTGACCCGCGACGGAAACCACCGCCATCCGGACTGCCGCGCCGTGCGCTCCGGTGACCTCTCCGAGAAACTCTTCACCCATCTCACCGGTGCGTTCCAGGGTCGCGCCGAGACCGTCGATCCAGAACAGAAGGGCGTCATCGAGGGAACTCACGGAGAAGCCCACATGGTCGGAGCGAAGGATTCGGAAGGACATGTCAAGAGAGCCTTTGCCTGATGCGTTCACGAGTTCCGTTTCTGTTCGGCCCTGACAAGGCCACCGCCGACGATCAACCGCTGGATTTCGCTCGTGCCCTCGTACAGCCGGAGCAGTCGCACATCTCGGTAGATGCGTTCGACCGGAACCTCGCGCATGTACCCGGCACCACCATGGATCTGAACGGCCATATCCGCAACCTTACCGACCATTTCGGTGCAGAAGAGTTTCACAGCGGACGGAGCGATGCGCCGATCGGTGTTCTCCACCCATGCCCGAGCCGCCTCACGCACCATCGCTCGACCCGCCATGACACCGACCTGCTGGTCAGCGATCATGGCTTGAACGAGCTGGAAGTTGCCGATCGGCTCCCCGCCCTGAGTGGACGCCGCGGCATACGAGACCGACTCGTCCAACGCACGCTGCGCCTGACCGACGGCCAACGCTGCGATGTGCACCCGCCCCCGCGCCAGCGACGTCATAGCCGCCTTGTACCCGATGTCGAGAATGGGTCGTTCCGCAGGCTCCACTCCGGCGTCGCCGTTCCCGCCGACCAACGCGTCCGCCTCGACCCGCACGCCGGTGAAGTTCACGTCGGCCGTGCCGGAGCCCTGCTGGCCCATCTTGGCGTCCTTGGCACCGACCTCGATCCCCGCGGTGTCGGCTGGGACCAAGAACACTGCGATCCCGTTGCCGCTCTCCGGTTTCGGGTCGAGTTTCGCGAAGACGACGAACATGTTCGCGATCGGAGCATTGGTGATGTATCGCTTGCTGCCGTCGATGATCCAGCCGCTGCCGTCGACCGTCGCGGTGGTCTTCAGCCCCGCCGGGTTCGATCCTGCTCCGTCCTCGGTCAATGCGAAGGAGGCGACGATATCGCCGGTTGCCATGCCCGGCAACCACTTCGCCTTCTGCCCCTCGGTACCGAACCCCACCAGAACCTGCCCGGCGATCCCGTTGTTGGTGCCGAACATCGACCGCAACGCCAGCGAGGTGTAGCCGAGCTCCATCGCGAACTCGACGTCCTGCATCAAGTTCAGGCCGAGACCACCCCACTCCTGCGGAAGCGCGTAACCGAACAGTCCCATCTCCGCAGCCTGCGTACGCAGATCCTCCGGAATCGAATCGGTGTTCATGATCTCGAGTTCACGCGGAACCACCCGTGACCGAACGAAATGCGAGACCTGCTTCAGCACGTCCGCGAAGACGTCGTCGGGTACGTCGGAATTCATGGTGTGCACAACCCCACTATCGTGGCACGGATTGCGGTCGGTCAAATGTCGGATCGGGCTGCCCTCCGCATCGGGCCGAACCATTGCGTCAGCCCGGTGAGTATCTGTGCACGACGCCTACGAGCGGGTCGATTTCCTGACAATTCTCGATACCGAGTCCGGGTCGTCCCAGGTAGGTACATGGCCCAGGTGCCGCTCGTATACGACTGTCGTGGAGTCGGGTAGTAGTCCGAGATCGCTCTCGCGAACGCGGATCAGAGGATCCCGACCACCGAATACCACTGTGACAGGGACTGTGATCTCCAGGCCTCCCTCGAATCGGGCACCGTCGAGAGCAGACATGGTCCGAGCGAAATCACAGGTACGCAAATTCTCCGCATCACCGATCGCTTCGTCTGCGGGAATACGCCACGGACTGCCGAACAATCCGAACAACACCGGGTGCGTAGCGCTGGATTGCGAATCAGCGAACCTGCCATCGGTAGCCGTGTTCCGTTGGTCCACAACGCAAAGAGCGCTTTTCGTCGCAGGTGACCCACACCTCCGGTCGAGCGCCACATACCTGCGGGCATGAGGGCGCACACCGAGCTCGCGCGACCACGACGGGCGAGCTCCAACGAGATCCACGCACCGAGCGAATTTCCTGCGAGATGGGCTGTCTTCCAACCCAACCCGTCGAGCACTGTTTCGAGGTGGTCGGCGAGGCGTTGGGGGGTCGGGGTATCCCCGTCCGGCAGGGGCGGACTGTTTCCGAAGCCCGGAAGGTCGACCGACACCGTGTCGAACTCAGCGCTCAGGCGCGCGACGACGGGGTCCCACATCTGACGCCTGTGTCCGATCCCGTGAATCAAGAGCATCGGGACTCCCGCACCCGTTCTGCGGTAGTCGATTTTCACAGAGCCATTCGATGTGTCATCCCCCATGAGCGGAGCCTATCCGGGCAAGGACCAATGAGGCCAGCGCCCGTCAACGATGCCGTTCTTACCTCGAATCGGGCCCTCGGTTCTGAATCCCGGACTCCGATCTGCGTCTGGCATCCACGAGCGAGGGGCCGATCCGGTGGCTCCGACAATGGACGCACGACCAGTTCGAGTGATTGCCATGGGTGACGGTGTGCGACATGGCGGCGATGGGCTCCCGCATCGCCGCGTCGGGTGAATCCGCGACCGGCTTCACAGGGTTGAACTCGTCACGCATCGTCAGCCGGTGTGAGTCGGGTAATCGGTGTAACCCGTCGCACCGCCCTGGTAGAACGTCGCAGGGTCGGGGGCGTTGAGCGGTGCATCCGCGCGGAGGCGTTCGACAAGATCGGGGTTGGCCAGGGCCAGGCTCCCGACCGAGATGAGATCAGCGGTACCGTTGTCGAGATCTGCTGTCCGAGAGCTGAGTTCGGTACCTGCGCGGTTGAGGATGAGCGTCGCCGGCCACAGTTCGCGGATGGTGGCGAGCAGAGCGTCGTCGCCGAAATGCATGATGTGCAGGTACGCGAGATTCAGCGGGGCCAGTGCGCGAACCAGAGCCGAATACAGCTGGTGGGTGTCGGACTCCGCGATGTCGTTCATCGTGTTTCCTGGCGAGATGCGCAGCCCGGTGCGGTCTGCGCCGATCTCCTCGGCCACGGCGGTCGCGACCTCGACGGCGAAGCGAATCCGGTTGTCGATGGAGCCGCCGTAGCCGTCGGTGCGCTTGTTGGAATTGTCGGACAGGAACTGATGAATCAGGTACCCGTTGGCGGCGTGGATCTCCACTCCGTCGGCTCCGGCAGCGATGGCGGCCGCAGCCGCCGTACGAAAGTCCTCGACCGTCCCTGATATCTCGTCGGTCGAGAGCGCTCGCGGGGTCGGGATCTCCTGCATTCCGGACGCGGTGAACATCGAGGCTTTGGGTTGCACCTCGGACGGGGCGACGGGCCGACGCCCGTGTGGAGTGTTGTCCGGGTGCGAGGCGCGCCCAACGTGCATGAGCTGGATGAAGATTCGGCCACCGGCGGCGTGAACGGCGTCGGTGACCAGCCGCCATCCGGCGATCTGTTCGTCGTTGTGGATGCCCGGCGTCAGCAGGTAGCCCTGCCCATCTTCGGACGGTTGCGTGCCTTCGGTGACGATCAGACCGGTCGACGCGCGCTGGGCGTAGTACTCGGCGTTCAATTCTGTCGGAACGCCCTCAGGTGTGGAGCGGTCTCGGGTCATCGGTGCCATGACGAGTCGGTTGGGAGCAGAAACGGCACCGACAGTGGCCGGTGTGAAAAGTGAGTTCGACATGAGAATCCTTGTGGAAGAGATCGGTGAGTGGAGGTGATCAGGCGACGGTGAGCACGAGCTTGCCGCGCGAATGTCCGGCGTCACTGTCTTGTTGAGCAGCAGCGGCCTGATCCAGCGGGTAGGTGGTCACCGGGATGACGAGAGCGCCCGAGGCGGCGAGTTGTGCCTGCGCAGCCAAGGCCGCGGCCGAGCGTTCTCTGGGACTGGAAGAAAAGGTGACACCGAGCCGGCTTGCGGCGAAGTCGGCGATCGTGACGATGCGGTCGGTCCCGCCGCGGAGAACGATCGAGTCCGGCAGAGCGCCCTTGCCTGCGACGTCGAACACTGCATCGATGCCGTCCGGGGCGAGTGCTCGCACTCGCTCGACCAGGCCGTCGCCGTACGTGGTCGCGGTGGCTCCGAGGGACGAAAGGTAGTCCTGGTTCGCCGAGCCTGCGGTACCGATCACCCGCGCTCCGCGGGCGAGAGCGAGTTGAACCGCGACCGTACCGACAGCTCCGGTCGCGCCGTGGATGAGCACGGTCTCCCCTTCACGGACCTCGAGCAAATCCAACACACGCTCGGCCGTTGCGCCTGCGATCGGAAGCGCGGCCGCGTGCTGCCACGAGAGATCGGCCGGTTTCATCGCGACGGTCGAAGCAAGTGCGTACTGCGCGTACGCGCCCGTATCGGCCCAGCCCACAACCTCATCGCCCGGCTTCACATCGTCGACACCCTCGCCGACGGCGTCGACGACACCCGCGAGCTCGTAACCGGGGACCGAAGGCAGTGCGGTCGAAAATGCCGCCTGCATCGCGCCCGACCGAACCTTCCCATCCAGCGGGTTCACCCCCGCCGCCTCGACCTTGACGCGAACCTGCCCGCGACCGGGTTGCGGAACATCGATCTCGGTCAGGTGCAACACCTCGGGTCCACCGAACCGATCGAACTGAATGGCCTTCATGACTACTCCCTCGTGACGAGCCAACCAATTAGGTGGCTAGCCACATTAATACCAGAATACCCGATACTTGGCTAGCCACTGACTTTTTGAGCCGGTTGGCACCGCCGCCTCGACCGGATTTCGATCGGTGATGCACGAGGGTCGAGAATGTGGATATGCCCGATCCATCAGCACCGACCTCGGCCACCCCCTTCGACGACGGAAAAGTCAGTTACGCCATCTTCGAGCTCGCCCGCGCGCATCGGGGGTTCGCCTCGACTTTGCTTCGGCAGCTGAGCCTTCACCCGGGGCAGGAACTGATTTTGATGCACCTTCACCAGCGGGACGGACAAACCCAATCCGAACTGGTCGAGAGCGTGGGGGTCGATCATTCGACAATGTCGAAAGCACTGCGCCGCATGCAAGTGACCGGTCTTCTCACCCGCGAACCCGCCGCGCACGACCGACGAGTGTCGATCAATCGCCTCACGGCAAAGGGTGACGCCATGCGCGAACCCATCGCCGCGATGTGGCGAGAACTCGAGGAGGTCACCACCCGCAACCTGACGCCCGAAGCGGCGACATCACTGCTGCGTTCGGCGCGGACGATCATCGACTCGATCAACACTCGCGACGAATCGGCCAATTCCTCGGACAGTGACCGGTGAAGGAGGCCGTGCAGCGACATCGGCGTGAACGCGCGCTCATCGGCGATCGGCACGAGTAGCAATAGCGATTTCAGTGGACACACGTACACTGGAAAAAATGGGGAAGACATCGCGGAGCACGCAGGAGTGGGGCGAACTCGGTGAACTCGCACTTCGCGAGTTGGCGTCGGCCACGGGGGGCGTGCGCGCAGTGCACACGGCAATCGCACGACGCACGTTCGCTGCCGTACGACTCGGCGTCGGACCGGCCGCGCTGCCGACACAGCTCATGCACGACGCGATCGCCGGCGGTACCTACGCGAGCATCGTGGCCGCCTGCACCGGCGCAGCCAAGGCGGTCGGTGTTCTGACCGGCGGCGACGAACCCACCGAGGATGACGCTCGACGGTCGCCGTCGCACACGACCCACGGCGCGCAGACCATCGCGATCCTGCACGGTCTCATCGGCGACGACATGGAGCGAACTGCCCGAGTCCTCGCCTATCCGATGGCGATCCGCGTCGACGGCCGCCCTGTACCTCCGAAGTACCAAACCCTGACCGCGGCGTTTCCCAACGCGGGAGCGCACCTCGTGGTGTTCGTTCACGGGCTCGTCGAGACCGAATCGGCGTGGCGGTTGGGCGGACGGCCCACATACGGTGAGCGCCTGGACTCCGAAGCCGACACCACCTCGATCTTCCTGCGCTACAACACCGGACGTCGCATTGCCGCAAACGGTGCCGACCTGTCGACCATGCTCGAACAGCTTGTCGTGGCATGGCCCGTTCGGGTTCACCGAATCACATTGGTCGGCCATTCCATGGGCGGCCTGGTGTCGCGAAGCGCAGCTCACCGAGCCGCCGAGAGCGGCAGTCGGTGGGTTGACCTGTTGACGGACGTGTTCACTCTCGGTACGCCGCACCTCGGCGCGCCGCTTGCGCACGGCGTCCATCTCGCCGTTGCGGCGTTGGCGATGGCACCCGAGACCCGGCCGTTCGCACACCTGCTGGCGCGTCGAAGCGCCGGAATCCGCGACCTGATCCACGGATCCATCACCGAAGAAGACGGCCACGCCCGCTACGCCGACAGCTTCGACGTCGGTGCGGCGATGGATATCTCGGTTCCGGAGGGCGTCCGGCATCATCACGCATCTGCGGTCGTCACCGGAAACCCACGACATCCGATCGGGATATTCGTGGGCGACGGACTGGTCCGCACCGACAGCGCAGGAGGCCGAAACAAGTTGCGCAACATAGGCCTTCGCCCGGATGACGGTCTGGCGATAAACAGCGCGCACCACTTCACCCTCCTCAACGACGAAAGGGTGTACGGCTGGATGCGGCGCGCACTGGTCGGTGACGAAATGACCAACGCCTCGGCTCCGGGCTCCGCAACGGAACGGTCGGTGCCGCCGGCACCCGCGGAACAACCCCCTGCAATCGGGCCGCGCTGACACAAATCACGGCGGAGGCAAGAGAGCTCCGACGATCGCATCTCCCACCGCTGCGGTAGTCGCGTCCCCGCCCATGTCGGGTGTGAGCGAGCCGCTCCCCCTGGCCAGAACGGTTTCCACCGCGCTCAGCACTGCCGCAGCGGCCTCGTTCTCCCCGAGATGTTCGAGCATCATCGATGCACTCCAGATCTGACCGATCGGATTGGCGATGCCGCGTCCGGTGATGTCCGGCGCAGAGCCGTGAACCGGCTCGAACAAACTCGGAAACCGGCGTTCAGGATTGATGTTGCCACTGGGGGCGATACCTATGGTGCCGGTGCAGGCCGGGCCGAGATCGGAGAGGATGTCGCCGAACAGGTTACTGCCGACAACGACATCGAACCAATCAGGATGCAGCACGAAATTCGCTGCGAGAATGTCGATGTGGTACTTGTCGACGCGCACATCGTCGTAACCACCTGCCATGGCCTCTACTCGCTTGTCCCAGTACGGCATCGAGATGGAGATCCCGTTGCTCTTGGTGGCTGAGGTGAGGTGCTTCTTGGGCCGGGACTGGGCAAGATCGAAGGCGTACTTCAGAATTCGGTCCACACCGGTGCGCGTCATGACGGTTTCCTGCAGCACTGTCTCGCGGTCGGTTCCTTCGAATATCATGCCGCCGACGCTGGAGTACTCGCCCTCGGTGTTCTCGCGCACGACGTAGAAGTCGATGTCGCCGGGTTCACGTCCGGCGAGGGGGCTGCTGACGCCGGGCAGAAGTTTCACCGGGCGCAGACTGACGTACTGGTCGAAGTGCCGCCTGAATTGAAGCAAGCTGCCCCACAGGGAGATGTGGTCGGGAACCACGTCCGGCCAGCCGACGGCGCCGAAGAAGATCGAGTCGAAGCCGACGAGCTGGTCGAACCATCCGTCGGGCAGCATCTTGCCGTGCTGCGTGTAGTAGTCGGCGCTGGCGTAGTCGAAGATTTCGAGGTCAAGACCGAAGTCGAAGGCCTTGGCTGCGGCCCCGAGAACTTTGACTCCCTCGGGGACTACTTCCTTACCGATACCGTCGCCGGGGATGACGGCGATGCGATGAGTGGTGCCCATGTGCGGGTGTCTCTTTCAGTTGGGTCGGTGGGGGTCAAGCAGGATCTCGACGCGAAGTGAGCTCATCGCCTTCCAGTGCGTCGATGGCCGCGGCGGTCAGACTGCCTTGGATGTGGCGACGGGTCAGATCTGCGGCTGCGACGTCGTCGCCGGCGACGACGAGCTCGAGAATCTCGA
The DNA here is from genome assembly GCF_047782425.1 of Rhodococcus sp. 077-4. Taxonomy (NCBI): domain Bacteria; kingdom Bacillati; phylum Actinomycetota; class Actinomycetes; order Mycobacteriales; family Nocardiaceae; genus Rhodococcus; species Rhodococcus sp. 077-4. The sequence continues at coordinate 400,992 of NZ_JAJPWC010000003.1, forward strand.
AGTGTTGCTCGAAGTCGGTCGTGCGGGGTTCGGCACCGGGGGGCAATTCGAGTCCAACCCGACGGTAGCGGTCGGATTTGTCCCACAGGTCCTCGAGGAGATGAATCAGGACGTCGTTGTGGGACGCGAGGTAGAGGGTGCGGTGGAACTCCCGGTGCGCGGTCAGCCCCTCCTCACCCCAGTCCTGCGTCACGGGAACCAATGCCTTTGCCGCAGAACGCATCTCGAAGATGTCCCGATCCGTGCGCCGCTGCGCAGCCAACGCCACGGCAGCGGGATCGAGAGAGAGTCGCACCTCGAAGAGTTGGCGAGCCTCGGTTGCCGACATCGATGCGATCCGCACGTTCTTGTGACTGTCGAGTTCCATCAGGCCCTCGCTGCTCAATCGCCGAATGGCCTCGCGTAGCGGGGTGATGCTCATGTCCAGACGTTCGGCCAATTCGTACTGCGCCAGGCGTGAGCCGGCGGGCAAGGTCCCCAACAGGATCCAGTTCCGCAACTGAGCGTAGGCGACGTCTCCCTTGCTGGAGAACACGTTCGGTGCGATGGCCACGGGATCCACCTTTCGATATTGGGGGTTGTGCGCTGGGTCACGATGAGTATACCTTTGATACATCTTATAAGACTTACAAGATACAAGAGAGGACCACATGAAGATCATCTCCGTCCACGAAGGCACCGTCCCGATCAGCTCGTCGATTCGCAACGCCTGGATCGATTTCTCGAAGATGGACTGCTCGATCGTCGCGATCGTCAGCGACGTGATGCGCGACGGCGAACCTGTCGTCGGGTACGGCTTCAACTCCAACGGCCGCTACAGCGCCGGCGAAATCCTGCGCCGCCGAATCATTCCGCGCCTTCTCGACGCGTCGCCGGACTCGATGCTCGACGCCGACGGCGAACTCGACCCCACCCTGGCGTGGAACTTCATGATGAACAACGAGAAGCCCGGCGGCCACGGTGAGCGGTCGGTGGCGGTGGGCGTCGTCGACATGGCGCTGTTCGACCTGGCGTCCAAGATTGCCGAGAAGCCGCTGTATCGGTGGCTCTCGGACAAGCACGGCGACGGACAACCGGACGATTCGGTATTCGTCTACGCCGCCGGCGGCTATTACGCACCCGGGAAAACACTCGGCGACCTCCAGGACGAGATGCGCGGATTCCTCGACCAGGGGTATCACGTGGTGAAGATGAAGATCGGCGGCGCTGATCTCGCCGAGGACCTTCGCCGAATCGAGGCCGTTCTCGAAGTCCTCGACGGCGACGGCTCGCGGCTCGCTGTGGACGTCAACGGTCGCTTCGACCTCGCGACCGCCCTCGAATACGGCAAGGCCATCGAGCAGTACAACCTGTTCTGGTACGAGGAGGTCGGCGATCCACTCGACTATCGCCTCAATGCTGTTCTCTCGGAGAACTATTCGGGGGGAATTGCAACCGGCGAGAATCTGTTCTCACTACAGGACGCCCGAAATCTCATTCGCTACGGCGGGATGCGACCGGACCGCGACATTCTCCAGTTCGATCCGGCGTTGAGTTACGGACTCACCGAGTACCTGCGCATCCAGAAGATGCTGCGAGACCACGGCTGGTCCTCGCGCCAATGCATCCCCCATGGCGGACATCAGTTCTCACTGCACATCGCGGCCGCACTCAAACTCGGCGGCAACGAGTCCTACCCCGGCGAATTCCAACCCACCGGAGGCTTCGCCGACGGCGCCGTCGTCGAACGCAGCCGGGTCGGCCTGACCGAAACCCCCGGCATCGGCTTCGAACAGAAAGCCGCGTTCTACAAGGTGCTGCGCGAACTGCACTGATCTCCCGCTGATCCACTCGTCCACAGGGCTACGCCGGACGCCGCACCTCCGGCGTAGCCCTGTTCGGTGCTGCGCGAAGGAAATCGCCGCGCGGCGCACCCGACGGTCCGACGCGAAGCCGGGCCACCTCATGAGTCGCTTCCTGCCGCACGAAGGAGCACGACCAGCATGGCCAACACCACCGCCGACACCCACGACGACCCTCGCACCCCCGCGCCACAGCGGTCCCGATTCGCTCGCCTCATCCGTGAACTCTGGTTTCAAGTCGTAGTCGGTGCCGTCGCAGGCATCGCCGTCGGAATCTTCCTGCCCGACCTCGGATCCGCCCTGAGCCCACTCAACGACTGGTTCATCTCCCTGGTGAAGATGATCGTCGTCCCGGTGGTGTTCTGCGTCGTCTCGCTCAGCATCGCGTCCATGGACAATCTACGTAAAGCCGGCCGTATCGGCGTCAAGGCGATCGGTTACTTTCTGGTCCTGTCCTTGGTCTCGATGCTGTTCGGACTGCTGGTCGCCAACATCTTTCGGCCCGGTGACGGCATGAACATCGACCCGTCCGCACTCGACCCCTCCGCAGTCCCGGAATCCGCCACCGGTTCCGTTTCCGCAATCGAGTTCGTCGACAACATCATTCCCGAATCCTTGTTCGGCGCACTGACCGGACACACGATCCTCGCCGCATTGCTCGTCTCGATCGTTTTCGGGGCCGCCCTCAACGTCAGCGGTGACGCCGGGCTTCCCATCACCCGCGGCATCAACGCACTCTCGACCGTCGTGTTCAAGATCGTCTCCTGGGTGATGCGATTGGCCCCCATCGGCACCTTCGGCGCACTCGCCTCCGTCGTTGCCAACTACGGCGCTTCCACCCTGCAACAGCTCGGTTACCTCATCCTGCTGTTCACCGGCACCTGCATCGTCTACATCATCGTCATTCTCGGCGGAATCGCACGAGCGTGCGGGCTGAGACTGTGGCCGCTCATGAAATACCTCAAGGCCGAGCTACTCGTCGCACTCAGCACCTGTTCGAGCGAAGCCATCCTGCCGCAGCTGATCGAGAAGCTCGAACACCTCGGCGTCGGCAAACCCGTCGTCGGCATCGTGATCCCCTCCGGATTCTCCTTCAACCTCGACGGATCAGCGGTCTATCTCACCATGGCCTCACTCTTCCTCGCCCAAGCCGTCGGCGTCGACTTGTCCTGGCAGCAGCAATTGATCATGGTCGGCATCATGATGCTGACCAGCAAAGGGACAGCTGGTATAGCCGGCGGGGCGTTCATCGTCCTCGCCAGCACCATCACCGCAGTCGGACACATACCCCTCGCCGCCCTCGCGCTCATCGTGGGAATCGACCGCATCCTCAACGAGGGACGGGTGTTCATCAACGTCCTCGGCAACGCCATGGCCGCCATCGTGATCGGCAAGTGGGAGAACGACTTCGACGGCAACCGGGCGCGGAAAGTACTCGGCGGAGAAGGTGACGTGCCCCCACTCGACTCGGCCGCCTCGGACACCACGCAGAAGGCGGTGTCCCCCGAACGCGCCACCGCCTCCGCCTGAACGTTCCGAACCGCCATCGGTGCTCGACCCTTCGGTCGGGCACCGATGGCCGACCGTCGCTACAACACGAGACCCGACTCGACAGGAGACGAAACAATGGCCACCATCTTGATCACCACCGACTACCTCCACCCGGGGGACGACGTCGACGCCCTGCTTCGCGTGCGGGGCCACACCACTGTGCACTCCCCCGCCTCGGGAACACGACCGGCAGGCGAGATGGCGGCACTGTTGTCCGCCAGCGACGCGGCGATCATTGCAAGCGAACCGGTCACTGCAGAGATGCTGGACGCAGCCCCGTCGCTCCGCGTGATCGCCCGCAGCGGAGTCGGATACGACTCCATCGACGTCGACGCCGCTACCAGGCGAGGCATTCTCGTCTGCAACACCCCCGGAGCCAACCGGCACGCCGTCGCCGAGATGACCATGGCGCTACTCCTGATGTGCGCGAGGCGAATCGAGGAGACCACCGACGGAGTCCGCAACGGACAATGGCCTCGACACGACACCCGCCAACTCCGCGGTGCCACCCTGGGCATCATCGGCCTCGGGCCCAGCGCCCGCGCAGTGATCGACCTCGCACGAGCCTTCGGAATGACCATCCTCGTGACGACCGGGCACCCCGATCCGGGCCTGCCCGTCACCTATGCCGACAAGCACGAGTTACTCCACGACGCCGACTTCGTCAGCCTGCACTCTCGCGCAACCACATCCGGCGCGCCCATCATCGACGCAGACGCACTCTCCGCAATGAAGCCCACCGCCTACCTGGTCAATACCGCACGGGGATCACTCGTCGACGAAAAGGCTCTTGCCGACGCGTTACGCACTGGAGTAATCGCAGGCGCAGCCCTCGACGTGTTCGCCACCGAGCCTCCGAACCCTCGGAACCCGTTGCTGTGCATACCCACCGTCATAGCCACCTCGCACCTCGCGGGCCAGACGCGTGAGGCTCGCAGAGAAGCAAGTGTGGCCGCGGCGAACTCGGTGATTGCCGCACTGGCCGATAAAGCGGCCGGAGGAACGATCAACCCCGAGGCCCTGACGAACAGAGCTCACTGACCGGGTCGGACGTGTCGATGCCTCGGAAACCGCGGCAGACCGCTACCTCGTTTCGGTCGGATCTGCTGTCGGCACATGTGTTTTCGAAGCCTCGGCCTCGGCAGGATCGACATCGGGCGCGGTGGGGTGAGCGGGCAGGTAGATCAAGGTGAGGACTGCAGCAACCGCCGTCACCGCACCGGCGACCATGCAACCGATTGCCAGACCGTCGATGAAACTCGCCTGTGCGGCGTCGGCCAATCGTGCACCCGCCTGGGCCCCCGCGCTGCCGAACAACTCCCCCGCCCTCTGGGCCGCCGTCAACGCTGCACCCAGCGACTCGCGAGCGGGTTCGCGTAGCGGCTCGGGCATGGCATCGAAGTCCAGATGGTCTCGGTAGACCGACAGGGCAACCGACCCGATCACAGCGACACCCAGAGTTCCGCCCAGCTCACGAGTTGCGTCGTTGACGGCCGACCCCATGCCCGCCTTGTCCGGCGACACCACACCCATGATTGCTTCGGTCGCGGGTGTGCTGGTCAGTCCGATGCCTGCACCCAGCAGCACCATCTGACCGGCGATGGTCCAGTAGCTGATGCCGTCGGAGAGAGTGGACGCCCAGCCGAACGCGGCGGTCAGTGACAGCAGTCCCAGTGCGACAACCACTTTCGAGCCGATTGCTACGGCCAGTCGTGCTCCGACGAGGGCAGCCACTGCAATGGAACCTGCAACGGGCAACATTCGTAGCCCGGTCTCCAACGCGCCGTACCCGCGGACAAACTGAAAGTACTGCGTCACAAGGAAGATGAAGCCGAACAGAGCGAAGAATGCACTGGTGACCGCACCACTCGCGGCGGTGAATCGCATGTTGGCAAACAGTCTCACGTCGAGCATCGGGTGCTCGACGCGGATCTCGTGGAGCACGAACAGGGTCATCAGCACCCCGGCGACAGCGAAACTGACCAACGTGGTGCCCGAGCCCCAACCGCGATCGGGTGCCTCGATGATCGAGTAGACGAGAGTGCCGAGCGCGGCAATCGAGAGACCGAGCCCCGGGTAATCGAGTGGCGGGGTCGCGGGATCGCGGGAATTCGGCACGTACCGCGCGGCGAACAAGAAGGCCACCGCAGCGGCTGCCCCGTTGAAGACGAGAATCGAACCCCACCAGAACGATTCGAGCAGTGCCCCACCGACAACCGGGCCGGTGGCCACCGCCACTCCCGTTGCCGCACCCCAGAGCCCCAGCGCCTTCACCCGCTCCGACCGCTCGGTGAACACATTGGCGAGTATCGACAGCGTCACCGGGTAGACCACGGCCGCAGCGACTCCGGCCAGTGCGCGCCAGGCGGTCAGCGAGTTGGGACCGCTGCTGAACGCGCCGCCGACTGAGGCCACGACGAAGATCACCAGACCCAACAGCATCAGGGGCCGGCGCCCGAATCGATCGCTCAGAGAACCGCCTGCGAGAACCAGCGCCGCGAACGCCAGATTGAACGCGTCGACGATCCACAACAGATCCCTCGTCGACGCGCCGAGTTCGGTCACCAGCGTCGGCAGCGCGATGTTCACGATCGTCGTGGACACGTTGACCACGAACACCGCCAAACACAGTGTCGCGAGCACCGCAGCTTTGTTGACGGGGGCATCGAGGACTCGACCAAGACTCGGCATAATGAAGTTATACCACGCGCGCAGAGTATTTCGGTGCTCGCTCGAAGACTTCGTTCGGCTTCCCAGACAGCAACACCCGATGTGGGATCATGGCAAGATGCCGCCTGCACACGCTCCTGACGTCGCCCAGATCGACGACGAGCCGGTGCCGGAGCGACTGATACGTGCCGCCATCGAGCTACTGGCCGAATCCGGGCCGTCGGAACTGAAGGTGCGGCGCATCACCGACGGGGCAGGCGTCTCCACCATCGCCGTCTACCACCACTTCGGCGGATTACAGGAGTTGCTGCAGGCGGTGGTGATCCGGGGATATGCTGCGCTCCGCACGGCTCTGGTGGACGCGTCGGAGGCCGACCTCGATGTGGGCGCTCAGTTGTTCGCGATGGCGCTGTCCACTCGCGAGATGGCGCAGCAGAACGCGCACCTCTACGACATGATGTTCGGTCTGTCGACCCGCGGGACGTATCGCTATGTCGCCTCGGCGGACCGCATCTCGGCCGAAGGCTTCGGACCTGCCTACGCGGTCCTCGCCGCGACCTGCGAGAGGCTCGCGCGCATCAGCGACGGCGCAACACCGCTCACGGGCGAGCAAATTGCCGCCGAATTATGGAGTCTCGTACACGGTTTCGTCACACTGGAAGCAAGTGGACACTTTGTGCAGCTCACCGATCCGGTGTCGGAGGTGCTGCAACCGATGGCGGTCAACCACTTCGTGGGGATGGGGTTTGCACGCGATCTCGCCGAACACAGTGCAGAGCAGGCCAAGCAGTGGTGGGCTCGATCACGTTCGATACAGCACTGATTCGGTGAGGGTGAGCACGTCAGGCGCTTTGCTACCGAACGCCGCGTAGAGACTCGGAGGTTTGATGCCGATACCTGCATACAACTCGCTGACCGACGTCCCCTCGTAGCCATGTTGCCAGAACATGTCCATCGCCGATTCGAGGGCGCGCTGCTTGTCGAAGCTCTGATAACGGTCCCTCGCAGCGCCTTTCGTCACCGATCCAAGCTCCGGCCCAGTACACGCGTTACGGATCAGCGTGGCAGCGCACTCAGCCTCCGCTGCCGGCGGCCCCGATGCACGAAACTGTTGCCGTGTAAGACCATCACATCTGCACGAGGGACGGCACCGACCACAGTCACAGGTCAGGGCCGTCTCGTGGAGCCTCATCACGGGATCGAGCCGTTGATCGCTCGCTTTCACGTACGTTGGGAGACAACCACATACAGCCGACGATCCGCGGGGATACCTTGCACGCCGATCATCGTTCCAGGCCGGACTTCGGCACTGCCGTCGTCTACTTTTCCGCGAGACCTGTTGCCACGGAGAGGTATTCACGCGCGTCTCGAAAGGTCTGCGCCACGCCGCGGCCCGCGATGGCCTTGTACCGACCGAGCTGATCGTCATCGAGAAGGTCGAGCACCGTGCTGGAATCGGCATGCATCCAACCGCCGTCTCGCACCAGGTCGTGAGCCCGTTTGCCCTGCAAGGCTGCAATCCCTTCGACCCTGATTCCGTGTGGATCGGTCGACACTGCGATGTAGTAGGCCTTCTTGCCCGAGTATCCGGCTTTGACCTTCGAGCGCAGCCGCAAAACGGCATCGACCGCGTCGTCGACGGCAGACGAATGCTCGTCCGAGCCCGATTCAGCAGCAGAGACTCGCGCGATCCCAGCATCCAGTCCGGCAAGCAAAGTGGCGAGGTACTCGAGATCACTCATGAGCTCATGATGCCCTACGCCAGCGAACTCGTGAACCAGCACCCGACGGCATTCACAATCGAGCTCCAGCCAGGTCAGCACCTCATCTGTTCGCGGAGGCAAGATCGACCGGGGCGTTCAGGGGGACCACCGCTTCGGCGAGCGGTGTCCCATGCACTGCTCCCCCGAGCAGCAGCCCTACCCGACCGATGTCAGCTGAGGCCGCTTCGCCGTACGACTGTGGCCCGAGGAGCGTCTACGGACTCGGCGAGCCAACCACGGCGCGAGGAACATTCCAGCCCAGGTCAGGTCGGCACGAACTCGCGAGAAGGGGTTCGGGCGCGTCAGCGGTGCCAGGGGGCGATTCCATGCGTCGGTTGCACCGGGTAGACCGAGTGCGTACGCGGCTGCGGCGGCAAGCCGCGCATGTCCTGTCTCGTTGAGATGCAGACGATCCCAGCTCCACAGCCGCGGGTCCGAGGCCACATCATGCTGCTCGAGGTCGATCACTGCGACACCGAATTCCTCTGCGACTCTGCGGATCTCGGCGTTCAGTTCGGTCATACGCCTCGCAATGACCGCCTTACCCGGGACCGGGTGAGCAAGACGGGGAAACGTCATCGTGATGACGGCAGCGTCGGCCGACCGCAACGCAGCGAACATTGCGCCCAGCTCATCGGCCACGGTCCGCGCATCGAAATGCGGACGCAAAATGTCGTTGACGCCGGCAGCGACGGACGCGATCGTCGGCCTCAACGCCAGAGCGGCGGGCAACTGCTCCGCCCTGACCTCCGCGGCCTTGCGACCACGCACCGCGAGATTGGCGTAGACGGCTCCGCCTTCGCCCTCGGCCATGTGCTCGGCGAGCCGATCGGCCCATCCACGAAAGCCTGTTTCCTGGTCACCATCGTTCAGCCCCTCCGTCTGGCTGTCGCCGAGGGCTACGTAACGCACCGGTTCTTTTTGCTTCACCATGTCTACTGCTCCTTCATAAGACGCTGTCAATATACAACAAATTGACTACGGCCAGACATCGAGCAGCGTGGTCGACGGGTACTGTGCCGAATCATGTCGCTACGTGATGCCGTGCTCGCTGCGCTGGTCGACGGGGAGAAGTCGGGTTACGACCTGTCCAAGGCGTTCGATGCCACCGTCGCCAACTTCTGGACCGCCACTCCCCAGCAGCTCTACCGAGAGCTCGATCGAATGGATCGAGACGAAGTGATCTCGGCTCGACTGGTGGAGCAGGACGGCCGACCCAACAAACGGCTGTTCAGCCTGACCGACAAGGGCCGGGCAGCGCTGCGCCAGGTCAGTCACAGACGATCGAAACTTCCTGCGATCCGCGACGAGCATCTGGTCGCAATCCACGCTTTGGAGGCCGGCGACCTCGAGCCGATGACGGCCGCGATCCGAGACCGGATGCAGCTCTCGCGCGACAAGCTGGCCCGGTACGACCGGATGGCGCACCGCCTGCTCGACGGACGCACCGAGACGGACTTCCTGGCGACCGCAGATCGCATCGGCCCGTACCTCACACTGATGCGGGGGCGGATGTTCGAGGAAGAATCGCTACGCTGGGGTGCCCGCGTGCTCGAAGTACTCGACGCTCGCGCCGGTCACACATGAGAGCGGCAGAGCCTTTCGCAAATCCGAGTCCATAGTCGCAAAGTTGTGTAAGGTCCGCGGAGAGAACCCCATCATGGGACCACCCCGGCCCGGCCTCACTCAGGAGATGCCACGTGCAACAGTTCCGACAAGCCGTCGAGGCAAACGACCACGACGCCATGGCTTCGACACTGGCTGAGAACGTTGCCTTCAGCTCACCCGTCGCCTTCAAGCCCTATCGTGGCAAGCAGACGACCGCGGCGATCCTGCGCGCTGTCACACGAGTTTTCAGCGACCTCCACTACGTCCGAACCGTCGAAGACGTCGGCGGCCGCGATCACGTCCTGTTCTTCGAGGCCCGCATCGACGATGTGACCGTCCACGGCTGCGACATCCTCCACCTCGATTCCGATGGCCTGATCGACGACTTCACCGTGATGGTGCGTCCGCTGTCGGCGGCACAGGCACTGTCCACAAGAATGGCCACCGAATTCGCCGTCGAGATGGCCCCGATCGCTCCCCAGGACAAGACCGACTGACGGGCAGCAACTCGACCACATCGATGCCATCCGCGACTTCGCGCCCTCTTCGTGCAACGAAAGCACCAGAAACGTTGCGCAGCAACCAATCAGGCCTTCTCCGACCGGGCGGGCTGCCCCACACGCTCGATTGCAGCCAGCCAGGCGGTAGAAGGTTGTCGCTACCGCACCGCCAACGACGCAGTTGCGGACAGTTTGCGCTAGCTGCGGTTGTTGCGGGCGAGGTAGCGCGGCATCGCGAGGAACAGAATACCCACCACGAGCAGCGCTATAGCGACGCCGACGCTGCCCCCGATCAGGCTCGCCACGGCTGCGATGATGAACAAGACCCCACCGACGATCCACAGTCTCTTGTCATTCATGGGCCGAGTCTAGAACCCAGCCATGGCCCTTGTCGCGTAGTCCCGCCAGCGAACTCGGGCGAAAACCACTCGGATCCACGCCCTTCGCCGTAATCGACGCCCCGCGCACCGGGCGTGAATTCTCGCGGCAAGGGTCGATGTGGCCCACGGCCTCGAATCGGCTCCTCCGCTTCGGATACCCGACCCCGATCGGCGTCGGATCTACGAAATCGAGGAACTGATCCACAGAGGCGCGAGAAAAACTCCGACCCCCAGCAGCGGGATCGGAGCGATGGAGCCTCCTAACGGGATTGAACCGTTGACCGCTCGCTTACAAGGCGAGTGCTCTACCGCTGAGCTAAGGAGGCAGTGAAGCGAGCCCAGCATATCCGTTCATCGGACGCTCAGTGTCAACAGGTACCTTGTCCGTGGATCACCCCAGCAACGTGTAAAGACGGTCATGACTTTCCTGCAAGACCTGACGGCTTCGTTGAGCCGTCTCACCGGTGAGCGTCGGGCCACCATCGATACGCCGACCGCAGCGCCGTCGCCCCTTCGTCCGATCGATCTGACTGACGATGCGTCGGTCGCCGAGGTCCTGGAACTGGCGGTTCGTGTCGGCGAGGTGTTGTTGGCGTCGGGCACCTCTGCTGTGGACACGGCGACGCAGGTGCAGTTCATCGCGGCGACGTACGGCCTCGCGCGATGCGATGTCGATGTCACCTACAACTCGATCACTCTGAGCGCACACCGTGGTCCGACGCGTCCTCCGGCGTCGACGATGCGCATCGTGCATTACCGCTCGATGGACTTCACGCGTCTGTCCGCGGTCGACCGCTTGATCCGCTCGGTGCGCGTCAAGGTGGTGCCGCCGAGCATCGCGCGTGATCGCCTCGACGAGATCACCTCGGCCCCACACCCGTACAACCGGTGGATCGCGACCTTCGCGTGGGCAGGAATGGCGGCAGCGATCGGTGTGCTGCTCGGCGGCGGCGCGTTGGTGGCCGTCGTGAGCTTCCTGACGACGATGGTGATCGACCGAATCGGCCGCATCCTCAACCGCGCCGGCCTGCCGTTCTTCTTTCAGCAGGTGGTGGGCGGATTCGTGGCGGCAACCCCCGCGATCACTCTGTACAACTTCCAAGAGCAACTCAACATCAGCATTTCTCCGTCGGTGATCATCGGTGCCGGGGTGACGGTGCTGTTGTCTGGGCTCTCTCTCGTCGGCTCGGTGCAGGATGCGATCACCGGAGCACCGATCACGGCGTCGGCCAGATTCTTCGAAGTGTTGATGATGACGGGCGGAATCATCGCGGGCGTGGCCACGTCACTACGGCTGGCAGCATTGATCGGAAGCGACCTGCCGCAGATCAGCAACCTGCCTCCCCCCGAACTCATACAGGTGCCCACCAAGGTTCTCGCCGGCGCTGTGGCGTCGCTCTTCTACGCGCTGGCCTGCTACGCCGAACAGCGCGCTCTGACTGCTGCGTTCATGGGCGGTTTCGCGGGCGCGCTGGTCTACCTGATGTCGCAGACGCTGGCCGTGGGCCCGATCATCGCGTCGGCCATCGCGGCCACCGTCGTCGGATTCGCCGGCGGGCTGCTCGCGCGTCGAGCGCTAATTCCGCCGCTCATCGTCGCCGTCGCAGGCATCACGCCGTTGCTCCCCGGACTGTCGCTCTACCGGGGTCTCTACGCGATTCTCAACGACCAGTTGCTGCTCGGCATCAGCTCGCTGTTCGCCGCGTTCGGCATCGGCTGCGGTCTGGCGGCGGGCGTCACACTGGGTGAGTGGGGCGCACGAACACTGCGTCGACCCCGGATCCTGGCGCGCACCGAGGAACTACTGCGCCCGACGCTTCGCCGCAAAGAAGAACCGCGCCGACCGACGGTTCGTCGGCGGCGCGGTACGAGTCCTTCGTAGAAGGCGGAACTCAAGCCTCGGTGCTGGGGGTTCCCTCAGCGGATGCGCGTGCAGCAGCGTCGGCCTCCATGGCCTCACGCAGGCTGCGCGGACGCATGTCGGTCCAGTTCTTCTCGACGTATTCCAAGCACGCGGCGCGGGTGTCTTCACCGAAGACGACACGCCATCCCTGAGGGACCTCGGAGAACGTCGGCCACAGCGAATGCTGGTCTTCGTCGTTGACCAGCACGAAGAAGCGTCCGTCTTCGTCATCGAACGGGTTGGTACTCATCTCGCCTCACTCGTCGCGAACGTTTGGTTGGTAAGTCTGCACCGTGAGGTGCCACACGACCCTAGCAACGCAGGTCGGGCTGTGGTGCCGTCAGGCCTTCAAGAAGTCGAGCAACTGCGCATTGACGGCCTCGGGTCGTTCCAGATATCCGTAGTGCCCAGCGTCCGCGATCTCCACGTACCGAGCCCCCGGAATCGCGTCGGCCAGCTCCTTTCCCAGGTAGGCGGGGATCATCCGATCGTCGGCGAACCCCACCGACAAGCACGGCACGCTCACGCGGCGGTACGCCGCAGTTCGATCGAAATCGTCCTCCATACCCAGCTGAGCGCGCACCCCAGCGGACGGTGACGATGCCGAGAATTCGAACAGGTCGAGCCAGTCGCGCGCTGCGCGGGCATCTCGCAACGTCGCAGGCGACAGGTTCATCACCGCCGTCACCGCGGCCGAGTACGTGCCCGGGAGCTCGACGCGCTTGTCGTACAGGGCTCGTTCCCCGTGCGCGAGGGTCTTCTGAAACTCGTCGACCCGGGCGTGACCGGCGAGGAACACGGCTTTGCGGACCAGGTCGGGCCGGCTCAGAGCAAGTTCCTGCGCGACGCGTGAGCCCATCGACGTCCCGACGACATAAGCCTTCTCGTCGCCGTTGCGGACGAGCTCGATCAGACCGGCGGTGTCGGCGACCATGGCCTCGATGGTGATGCCGTTGGTGCTCTCCGACGACGGAGCGATGCCTCGATTGTCGAACGTGCACACTCGATAGCCCGCTGCTGTGAGAGCGGGCACTTGATGCAGTTCCCACACTCGGCCGGGGCTACCGGTACCCATGATGAGAACTACCAGGTCGCCGATGCCCTTGACCTGGTAGTTCACGTCGATACCGTTGATCTTGGCGATAGGCATACGTCTCCTCACAGCTGATTCGTCCGTCGGCGATCGTATCGTTCGGTGCCGACATGGGGTTACTCGAACGGCCAGTGGGTACCTGGTGTTACATGACTGACGAGAACGTAGCTGGCGAAGCACGCAAGGGATTGCTCGACGGAATCAAGGGCAAGGCCAAAGAGGTCGTGGGTGCTGTGACCGGCAACGACTCGTTGACAGCCGAGGGCCAGTTGCAGGCCGCTCAGGCCCGCGAACACAAGGAAGCCAACGCCACGGAGCGCGTGGCCGAGGCACAAGCCACCGAAGCCGCCGAAGAATTGGCCGATGTGCGCACCGCCGCGGAGAGCCGCCGTGAGGCCGCGGAGGACAATGCCGCAGTCACCGAGGCGCAGGCAGATCGGGTGAGGCAAACGCAGGTAGCCGCGGCCGAGCAGAACAAGCGTGAAGCCGTCGCGCAGGAACGCGCAGCCGCGGAGGTCGACGCGACCGCCGAGCAGATCGAAGCCGCGGAAGAGCGACGCATCGAGCAAGCTGCTGCGGACTCCGACGAGATGGTGGCCGCGCAGAAGCATCAGGAAGCACTTCGTCAGGCCGAAGCCGATCGCAAGAAGGCCGAAGAGCTTCGTAACCAGGCTTGACCCATTACCGCCGATTTAGGAGTTCCGCTTCATGAGTGTTTTGGCCCTACCACTGACCATCCTTCGAATCCAGTACAAGATCGCTCGAATTCCGTTGCAGCTCATCGAGACCAACGTCGTCGAGAAGATGAATGCGGAATCACCCGCGCGTCTGGTGTACGAGCACACGTTCGGATCACTCGACCGCGCAGTCGGAAACCTGTTGGGAGACAAGAACCTCGCCGACCGCGGTGAGACCCTCGTCGACAGCACCGAGAACCGCGCCGAAGCAGCGCGACTCGACGCCGAGGCGCGGGCGAAGAAGGCCGCAGCGAACGACGAGCTGAAGATTGCTCGCGAGACCGCCGAGAAGGATCGCCGCGCAGCCGACGCCGCAGCCCAAGAAGCGGCACGTGACGCCCGCCAGCAGGCGGAGCAGCGCAAGCGCGAGGCCGCTCAGGACGCCGAGCGCAAGGCCGCCGCGGAGAAGAAGAAGGCCGACGAGCAGGCCGCAGCCACCGCAAAGGCCGCCGAGGATCGCAAGAAGGCTCAGCAGGCTCAGGTCGACAAGCAAGAGAAGTTGGCTGCAGCACCGTCCGAGGCCGAATTGGCCGAAGCCGCAGAACGTTCCGAGGAAGCCGCCGCCAAGAAGGACGAGGCGGAGCGCATCGAGAAACTGTTCATCGCGGAGAAGAACAAGGACTGACCGCTCGAATTAGTTCGAGGGACAACCTCCTCCAGCCCCGCACCGTGCTCTCGGTGCGGGGCTGGTGTCGTTTGTGAATGGTGCGGGCCGGTTCAGGCGATGTGGGGGCCTGCTCGGGCGTGCGATGGTCTCGGTTGTCGGTACGGGTCGACGGATGCGGGTGGCACGAACCACGGGTGGTTGTCGGTGCCGATGAACACTTCCCAGTCACTGTGGTGGAGGAGTCGGTGGTGGAATCCGCAGAGCAGGACGAGGTTGTTCATGTCGGTGGGGCCACCATCGGCCCAGTGCCAGATGTGGTGCGCTTCGGTCCAGGATGCGGGTTTGCCGCAGCCGGGGAAGGCGCAGGTGTGATCTCTTGCGATGAGGGCTCTGCGTTGTTTGGCGGTGACGGTGCGGGCGGTGCGGGCGAGGTTGATCGGGGAGCCATTCTCGTCCATGACGATGGCCGTGAGGACACAGTCGCACGCCAACTGCCGAGAGGTGTTGCGGGACAGTGGCCCCATCCAGGGAAGCCGGCCCACGGTGGTGCCGTCACCGAACAGGTCGCGGTACGCGCCACGATCCGCTGCGGCACCGCCGTCACCGTCGCCGTCGCCGTCACCGTCACCGTCACCGTCACCGTCATTGTCGGCGCCCTGCTCCGAAGCATCCGATTCGGCAGGGGTTCTCGAGCTGTCGGAGACGGAACGTCCATCCGCATCGTCGGCCCCGTCGGGGTGGATCGGTTCGCCGGTGTTGATGTCGACCGCGTCCGCGCTGATGTCGGTTTCTGTTGCAGTGCGCGAGTTCTCGTCGTCCGCGATATCGTCGACGTCGTCGTCGGCACTGTCGGCGCTGTCGCGGAGGTCGGTGAGGTCACGCAGGGTGATGTGCAGGTTCACATGCGGTCTCTCGCCGCCTTCGATGGGTCGATCACTCGATGCGAGGTACTGGTCGAGGATGTGCTCGAGGGCGTCGGCGCGGCGTTTGGCGGGGGATCGTTCGTCGGGGGTGCCGTCGGCCGCTGGTTGGTGTTCGGTCAGTGGTGAGAGTGCGGTGAGGAGTTTTTCTCCGGTGACCGCGTCGAAGCCACCTTTCATGACCAGTCGCCCGTTCAAGGTTTTCGAGGCGAAGAGTTCGTTGCGGTCGGTGTCTTCGGCGGGTGGCTTCTTGCTGCCGTAGGTGTCGTGCAGGCGGGTGATCGCCGCGCGGAGCCGGCCGGTCTGGGCTCCCGGCCCGATCGCTGCTTTCACCAAGGCAGCACGTGCGATGTCTTGTCCTGCCTGGGGGAGGTTCTTCGGGGGTGTTTCGGCGAAGGTGAGGATCAGGGCAGCGTGGTCGACGGACATCACGCCGGTGTCGATGGCGTCGGCGATGTCGGGAAAGTCCTTCAACCCGCGGCCGAGGGCGACGATCTTGTTGGCTTTGCTGGGGGACAGCAGGGTAGTGGAGGTCAGCCAGCCTGCAGGGCCGGGGAAGCCGAGTTTCTCCCGGGAGACGCGGGTGTCGATCTCTGCGACGAGAGCAATACGTCGGGCTTCGAGCAGTTGGATCTGGTGGGAGACCACGGCGGCGTCGGCGAGGAGTTCACTCTCGCTCAGTTGCCAGATCGCTGCGGTCATGAGAGCAAGTGTATCGAACAGGCGTTCGACTCGCAACCATAGTCAAATCGAAAACTATTGTCCTACATAAGTATTCGCTGACCGAAACCTGTCGGTGGCTCGTGATAGGTGAGTCAGCCGCCAACCCGGAACGTCGCCCGATACGCACTCGGCGAGACTCCCAGTTCAGCGGCAATCTGGTTCCGCAGCGATGTAGCAGTGCCGAATCCCGTGTCGTGTGCGATGCGCTCGATGGTCAGGTCCGTGTTCTCCAGCATTTCTCGCGCCCGCTGCACACGTTGCGCCACGATCCATCGAGCCGGGGAGACACCGACTTCGGCGACGAACCTGCGTGAGAACGTCCGCACACTCATCGCCTGGTGCCGGGCCAGATCCTCCACGGACAGGGCCGACCCCAGATTGCGCAGCGCCCATTCCTGCGCGTCGGCCGTCGACGTACTGTGCGTCCGCGGCACCGGGGTGTCGATGTACTGCGCCTGCCCACCGCTGCGATGGGGAGGTACGACGGTTCCGCGCGCCACTCGATTGGCCACTGCCGCTCCGAAGTCCTGTCGAATCATGTACAAACACAGATCGATTCCCGAGGCCTCCCCTGCCGCTGTCAACACGTTGCCGTCGTCGGTATAGAGCACGTTGGGGTCGAGCAGCACTTGCGGATACAGCTCGGCGAATCGAGCGGCCGACTTCCAGTGCGTGGTGGCTCTCTTGCCGTCGAGCACGCCCGCCGCAGCCAGCACGAACGACCCAGTACAGATCGACGCCAACCTTTGGGTCGACAACGCATCGAACACGATGGATACAGCGCTGTCGGACGCATAGTCGGCGTCGGAGGCCGGCACGATGACGGTGTCGGCCTCGGCCACCGCGTCGAGTCCTCGCTCGACGAGTATCCGAACGTCGGAGTCGGTACGGACCGCGCCAGGCACATCGGTACAGGTGATCACCTCGTACAACGCCTCACCGGATTCGGACTGCGCCTGCCCGAACAGACGATGCACGATTCCCAGCTCCATGGCGAGGAGACCATCGCGCACGTAGACGGCTATGCGATGTGTCATGTGGAGATCCTCCCGTCGTGCGCGTTTTGCGTATCCCTGGGTACGCAAAACGCGCACGGCGGGAGGTTGGCCGAATTCTTTCACATGTTGTCTTTCATGCCACTGGTTCCGGACAGCGGCGTAGCCCAGGATCGAGAGCATGAACATTCTGTGGGTCTACGCCCATCCCGAACCTCGCTCCCTCAACGGCTCCCTTCGCGACGCGGCGCTCGTACAACTCCGCTCAGACGGCCATACCGTCGAGCAATCGGATCTGTATGCGATGCAGTGGAATCCAGTGGTCCAGCCAGTAGACTACGGCCACGATCCGGCCGAGCGATTCAAGGTGGCGACCGCGTCGAGCAAGGCCCTCGCCGCGGGCATGCAGACCCCGGACATCGTGGCCGAGCAACAGAAGCTGCTGCGTGCCGATGCCGTCGTGCTGCAGTTTCCGCTGTGGTGGTTCTCGATGCCCGCGATCATGAAGGGCTGGGTGGATCGCGTGTTCGTCGAGGGATTCGGCTACGGCATCAGGCGTGCGGACGGCCGCTCGCGGCGCTACGGGGACGGCACGCTCGCCGGAAAGCGTGCGATGGTCGTCGTCAGCATGGGCGGCAGCGAACACACCGTCTCCCCGCGCGGCATCAACGGCGAACTCGACGAGATGCTGTACCCCATCCAGCACGGCATCCTGTTCTACACCGGCATGTCCGTGCTGCCACCGGTACTTGTGGCCAGCGCCGACCGGATGACCGAAACCGATTACCCTGCAGCAGAATCGGAGCTCCTTCAGCGAGTGAAGGGCCTGCCCACCGACGAGCCCATCCCCTACCGCACCCAGAACGGCGGCGACTACGACCGACAGTTCGTGCTGCGTGACGACCTCGCACCCGAGGACACCGGAGTGCGGATACACACCGAACGGTGATCAGTCGAGAACGCGAGCAACGAACGCGTCGATGTTGTCTTTGACTGCTGCGGTGCGGGTCTCGACATCGAAGTCTTCTTTGAACTGACGGCCCAGCGCCGGGGTCTTCTTCTTGCGCGCATACAGCGAACACGCGAGGTCCGAGCAGATGTAGGTGCCCACCGTGTTGCCGCGCCTACCGGATTCCCCGGCCTTCGCAGCAGCCATCAGCGAGACTCCGCCGTTCGCGTGCGTGGTGAGGCAGATGCTGCACATCTGCGCCTTACGGGGCCCACCCGGCTTGTATCGCAACGCAATTCCGCGCAGCCGATCGACCTGCGGTACGACGAGGTAACTGCGTCCGGCCATTTTGGGGTCCGTCCACCCGAGAAAGTCGAGGTCGTCCCACGGCACGGCGTCGAACATCTCGGGCAGGGAAAGCCGACCGGCGTCACCCTTGGACGAATTGACGAACGACGACCTGATGTCGCGTTCTGAGATCGGTTGCATTGTCACTGCCTCCACTGTTTCAACAGAGCATCGATTCCGTCGAGAATACGAACCCAGGAGACCTGCGAATCGGGCGCGCTGTGACCGAACGAGCCCGCCGCATCAAGACTCGCATAGCCGTGAAACACACTGCCCAACAATCGAACAGCGTGCACCTGATCGGCCTCCCCGAGGTCGTAACCTCGGAGAATGGCTTTCATCATCGCCGAGTGACGCACTCCCGCACTCGCACGAGCAGTCTCGTGATCGAGCGGGAACTGCGTCGCGGCGTAACGACCGGGATGCTCACGCGAGTAGTCGAGATACGCGTTGGCGACGGCAACCAACGCGTCCTTGCCTGCTCGGCCCGCCAGCGCTTCCGACACCCGATCGGCCAGTTCTTCCAATGCCAGCAGCGCGATCCCGACGTTCAACTCGTGCGCGTTCTTCAGATGCGAATACAGGCTTGCCACTTTGACATCGAAACGGCGTGCTACTTCGCTTGCGGTGACGCGATCGAAGCCCACCTCATCGGCCAGATCCGCACCCGCACGCACGATGCGTTCGACAGTGAGCCCTGCACGTCCCATAGCGGCCTCCTCGTTCGAGGACACCGTAACCAAAACTAAGACCTATAGGCAAATTACTAATACGATCAGCGGCCCTGCCACGCCTCCCACAACTGCGCGTATCGCCCACCTGCCGCAACCAGCACTTCATGCGGGCCCTGCTCCACGATCTGTCCATGCTCGAGCACCACCACCCGGTCGGCCGCGGCGGCCTGCGTCAGGCGATGCGCGACGATCAACGTGCTGCGTCCCCTCGTCGCGGCCTCCGCGGCAGCTTCTAGCTCTCGCGCACCGGAACTGCCCGCCTCCGCGGTGGCCTCGTCCAACACCGCGACGGCAGGATCCGCGAGGACCAGCCTCGCCAACGCCAACTGCTGAGACTGCGCCGCCGTCAACTGATGCCCACCCTCACCCACCGCGGTGTCCAGGCCCTCCGAGAGCGCCTCGACCCATCCCCACGCTCCGACGGTGCGCAACGCGGATTCGACGTCGGCGCGCCCGGCGTCCGGTGCCGCGAGCAACACATCGTCGATCAGTGGGCCGGCGAAGACGTGTACTTCCTGGCTTACGATCGCGACATGACGCCGTAACCCCTGATGACCCAACGCATCCAGGGACGCGCCGCCCACCCGAACCGTCCCCGACGTCGACGCCATGGAACCGGCCGCGATGGCCGCGATCGTCGATTTGCCTGCACCGGTGGAACCGACCAATGCCACGGTCTCGCCGGCGTCGACCCGCAGATTCACCCCGTGCAGCACCTCGTGGCCGGCCTCGTACGCGTGCCGCAGATCGGTGACCTCGAGGGTGGCGTCGACGGGCACGGAACCGTCGCCGATGGGCCGTTCGTCGGCGATATCGATAACGCCCACAAGTCGGGCCAGAGATGCACCGGCGGACTGGATGTCGTCGAACGTGAACAGCAGCATGCCGATCGGATTGAACAACCGGTGGAACAGCAGCGCTGCAGCCGTGGTCTCGCCGACGGTGACGTAATCGCCTCGTACCAGCAGGAATCCGGCCAACAGGATCACCGACAGTCCGACGCATTCGGCGCGGTTGTTCCGCGAGGCGAACCGCGTGAACAATCGGAAGACGTCGATGCCGATGTCTCGGGCCTTGGCCGACGCTCGGTCGACCTCACCGAGGTGTTCGGCTTCGAGTCCGTAGGCGCGCACCGTCTTTGCGCCTTGCATGCTGCTGACGAAAGACTGTGCCCGCTCACCCATCGCCACTCGCTCGGCCGCGTACAGCGGAGCCGATCTCGGCAGGTACCAGCGCAGAGCGAGTACGTACATCGGCAATGCGACCAGTCCCGCGAGTCCGAGACGCCAGTCGATGCCGAGCATCGTGATCATGCTCAGGGACACGAGCAGAACCGCTCCGACGAGCTGCGGGATCACCTCGCCGATCGATTTGGCCATCACCGCGACGTCGTCGCCCACCCGAGAGAGCAGGTCGCCCTTGCCTACTCGCTCCAGCGTGGCCACCGGAAGGTGCAGCGCGCGACGCACGACGGCCTCGCGCAGCGACGCGAGAATGCCCTCGCCGAGGGTGCTGATCAGGTAACCGCTGAAGCCGGTGACGATTCCGCCGATCACCGCGGCCACCGAGATCACGACGACGACACCGATGATCGTCTCGGTTCCAGCTCCGTCGCGGACGCGGTCGACCAGAATACCGAGCACGTAGACGGGCACCAGCGACATGGCCGCGGCAATCGCGCCGAGCAGCAGCGTCACTGCGGTGCGAACTTTCCGCAGGCGCAGCTGTTCCAAGAGCCACCGACCGGAGCGCGCACCGGAGGCGATCGGAAGCAGTTCGGGGGCGGTCATCGCAGCACCGTGTCCTTGTACTGCGCGTCCGAGGACGCGAGATCGTGGTGCGCTCCCTCGGCGACGACGCGGCCGTCGTCGATCACGAGAACGCGATGGGTCACCGACAGCAGCGCGGGGCTCGTGGTGATGAGAATTGTTGTCTGCGAGGCACGTTCGGTGTGGCGGAGCTCGGCGATGCCGCGGGCGATGGCGTGTTCGGTGACGGCGTCGACGGCCGTGGTCGGGTCGTGCAACACCAGGACCGGGGCGTCGACGGACAGTGCGCGCGCCAGAGCGACTCGCTGGCGTTGGCCGCCGGACAGGCTGGCTCCGCGGTCGGTGACGGCGTGATCGAGACCGGCCTCGTGCAGTTCGACGACGTCGGTGGCTGCCGAGGCCTGCAGAATCCGGTCGAGTTCCGCGTCTGGCCGCTCTCGCCCTGCGGTGACGTTGCTGCGAACGGTTCCGGCGAACAGGTCCGTGATGTGGGGCTCGACGAGGACCGTCTCGCGGGCGCGTCGTAGATCGATCTTTCCGGCCTGGATGCCACCGACTCGCACAGTTCCGGTGTAGTCGGCGTCGGAGATCTGACCCGACAGCACTGCGGCGAGCGCTTCGCCGTCCTGCGGTCGGTAGGCGACCACTCCGAGCATCTCGCCCGGGGCGGCGCGGAGGGAGAGCCCGTCGAGCGAGCGGAAACGAACCTCGTCCACCACGAGTTCGGACCCTGCAGGTATCGCAGACTCCGATTGCGGCAGAACGTGTTCCGCGCCGAGCACGAGGGCGAGCCGGTCGGCCGATCCGCGCACCATCGCAATCACGCCGGGAACTTTCGACAAACCGGTCAGCGGTTCGATGACGAACTGCGAGAGCCCGATGACCGTGATCAACTCACCGACCGAGATACGCCCCTGCAGCGCGAACCAGCCTGCGGTACCGGCAATTCCGACGGCGAGCAACGCGTTGACCGCGGCCGCCAGGCCCTGATAGACGTTGTTCGCACGAGCCAGCTTCAGAGTCGCACCCAATGCCGCGCGACTCGACGTCACGAATCGCTGTGTTGCGGCGTCCTCGGCTCCGATTCCGCGCAGTGGCCGAACTCCGCTGACCAGATCGGTGGCCATGCCCGAGACCCCGGCGATCTCGGCTTGCTGCGCGGTAGCGGCGCGGGTGAGCAACGGAGCGAGGCGTTGCAGCGCAATCAGGATCACCGGAGTTCCGATGATCACGGCGAGGCCGAGCGGAACGTCGACGATGATCAGCGCCACCGCCGACGCAACGACCGCCACGGCCGAGGCGAAGACCCGTGCGATCAGGTCGAGGATCCAGGATTCCTTCTCGGCATCGGACGTCGAGACCGTTAGCAACTCCCCTGCCGACAAATCGGTGCGCAGTCCGCGTGGATCGAGGACGCGTCCGGCGACTTCCACCCGCACCGCATGCGCCTCCCGCTCGATGGCGACGACGATGATGCGGGCACCGATACGCCAGGCGTAGGAGAGGGTGACGAACAGGGCCGCAAGACCGATCAGCGAGAGAATCATCGCCGTCACGTCCCCGGTGTCGATCGCCCGCGAGACGATCAGACCGATCGCGACCGGAACCATCGTTTCGCACAGCTGATGCACTCCGAACAGCAGGGACGAGACGATCAGGCGGGCGCGACGGCGTCGTACGGTGCGACGCAGAATTGCCGAGCCGGTGGCCGGAGAAGGTGCCTCCACCACCGTCCGAGCAAGGCGGAGCGGTACAGAATCGGTCATTTGCTGCAGCCTATGGCATCGGGAACTGGCGATAGGGTGCCACATTTACATAGAGTCGGCATCAGCGAACACCATGTACGCCCAGTAGAGAGTGCGGAGAACACCATGCCTGCCAAGACGTCCACAGACAACGACATCGCCGACGAAGACATCGTCCCACTCGAGTACGAGACGGCCAGCCAGGCTCAGCGCGTCGTTGCCGCCTACGCAACCGATGCCGACGAATGCCGCATGTTGCTGTCGATGTTGGGTATAGATCCTGTTGTGAAGGGCGAAAGCGAGTAGCACACTCGCAGGACTGTTTCCCCAAGGATTTACAAGCGGATTGGACAGTTGTGGCTGACGCCTCGCAGGGTTCGGATTTCGTCGTCGTAGCCAACAGGTTGCCGGTAGATCTGGAGAAGCTCCCCGACGGGAGCACACGATGGAAGCGAAGCCCTGGCGGGTTGGTTACCGCGCTCGAGCCGATTCTGCGGGCCAACAAGGGTGCGTGGGTGGGTTGGGTCGGCGTTTCGGACGTCGATGTCGAGCCGTTCGTCGAGGACGGCCTGCAGCTGCGTCCGGTGACGATCAGCGAGAAGGAGTACACCCAGTACTACGAGGGCTTCTCCAACGCGACGCTATGGCCGCTGTACCACGACGTCATCGTCAAGCCCGAGTACGACCGGGATTGGTGGAACGCCTATGTCGAGGTCAACCGCCGCTTCGCCGAGAAGACCTCCGAGGCCGCGGCCCAGGGTGCGACGGTCTGGATCCAGGACTACCAGCTCCAGCTCGTTCCCAAGATGCTGCGGATGCTGCGCCCCGACCTGACCATCGGTTTCTTTCTGCACATCCCGTTCCCGCCGATCGAGCTGTTCATGCAGATGCCGTGGCGCACCGAGATCGTCGAAGGTCTGCTCGGTGCCGACCTGATCGGTTTCCACCTGTCCGGCGGCGCGCAGAACTTCCTCTACCTTGCCCGACGCCTCGCCGGGGGAACCACGTCCCGCGGAACCGTCGGAGTGCGGTCGAAGTTGGGCGTCGTGCAGGTCGGCTTCCGTACCGTCCGAGTCGGTGCGTTCCCGATCTCCATCGATTCCGGTGACCTCGACACCAAGTCGCGCTCCAAGGCCGTCCGCGATCGTGCGAAGCAACTGCGCAAGGATCTGGGTAACCCCAAGCGCATCATGCTCGGAGTCGATCGCCTCGACTACACCAAGGGAATCGACGTCCGGCTCAACGCATTCCGCGAATTGCTCGAAGAGGGCCGCGTCGACCCGGCCGAGAACGTCATCGTGCAGTTGGCGACGCCCAGCCGTGAACGCGTCGAGAGCTACGTTGCGATGCGCGGCGAAATCGAGCAGCAGGTGGGCCGCATCAACGGTGAGTACGGCCAGGTGGGTCACCCGGTCGTGCACTACCTGCACCGGCCGATTCCCCGCGACGACCTACTGGCTTACTTCGTCGCCGCCGACGTCATGCTCGTCACGCCGCTGCGCGACGGCATGAACCTCGTCGCCAAAGAGTACGTGGCCTGCCGCAGCGATCTGGGCGGCGCGCTGGTGCTCAGCGAATTCACCGGTGCCGCAGCCGAATTGCGCCAGGCGTACCTGTGCAACCCACACGACCTGGACAGCGTGAAGGACGCGATCATCGGAGCCCTCGAGCAGGACGCCGAATCGGGCAAGCGACAGATGCGCGCCATGCGCAGGCAGGTCCTCGCCCACGATGTCGACCGTTGGGCACGCTCCTTCCTGACCGCACTGGCACAACCGGCGGAGGGCACCAACCTCACCCGATAAATCGCTTTCCCCACACCGTCGACGGCTGCTACTTTGCCGTCGACGGTTTCTTTTCATGTATCGAGACAAGCGAGGAGGTGGGCATCGTGGCCACCTGGACGAGCACGCACCCGAGCCCACGTCACTCCTCTCCGAAGGACCCCTCGCATGTCCTCATTGCTCCACTACGGCCTCGATCAGCATTGGTTGGATGAGTTCCAAAAACTTTCTCAGGAAACAACTCTCGCGCGCGTCGTTCGCGTCGACCGGGGCGGATTCGACGCCGCCACAGCGTACGGAATCGCTCGATGCACCGGCGGCGGCACCTGCACAGGCGATTGGGTAGCACTGGACGCGCACTCGACCCGTCTCATCGACATCCTCCCCCGCCGGACGGCCATCGAACGGGCCTCCGCCGGATCCACCTCCGACACACAGGTTCTCGGGGCCAACGTCGACACCGTCGTCGTCACGGTCGCGTCGGACACCACACTCGACCTCGGTCGCGTCGAGCGCTACATCACCCTCGCCTGGGGCAGCGGTGCTGTTCCCGTTCTCGCGATCACCAAGACCGACAGTGGTAGCGTCGCCGAGGAGTTGCTACTGGCCGCCGCTCCTGGGGTCACCGTGTGTAGCACCAGCGCAGTCTCGGACGGCGGAATCGATTCGCTGACACCGCATCTGCGCGGGACGGTTGCACTGATCGGGCCGTCGGGATCCGGTAAATCGACGCTCGGCAACGCGCTACTGGGCGGGGCGGTTCTCGCCACCGGCGCCACCCGCGAGGCCGATAGCAAGGGCAGGCACACGACGGTGCATCGAGAATTGGTGCCGATTCCCGGCTCGAGTCTGGTGCTCTTGGACACTCCGGGACTGCGGTCGGTAGGCGTTCAAGGATCGGAAGACGCTGTGGCGAGCGCATTCTCCGACATCGAAGAACTCGCATCACTGTGCCGATTCGGCGACTGCGCACACGAACACGAACCTGGATGCGCAGTGCTCGCGGCCGTGGACGCGGGTGAGCTCACCGAACGACGGCTGGGCAACTACCGAAAACTGTTGCGAGAGAACGCTTGGGCCACCTCGCGGCACGACGCCCGAGCGCGCAGCGAGAAGCTGCGGGAGTACAAGCAGATCTCGAAATCGCTGCGCCAGAAATACGCCGTCGACGGCAGGAAGTAGTAGGTCAGCTCTCGTCGAACAGTGAGGGGCTCTCGGCCTCCGCCTCGGCCAGCGGGGTCGAACCCTCACTGTGCGACGCCTTCCGCACCACTTGGACGGTGGTGGTACGCACCGACAACCGGTGTCCGTCGTAATGCTCGAGCAACGCCAGACCCTGACGAATCTCGAGCACCTTCCACGGGCCGGCATGACCGGACGCTTGAACCAGGTCGCCCGGTGCAATCTCGGAAGCCACTGTTCGTCTCCATTCGGTAAAGCCAAGTCTGTGACTCACACCCTATCGGGCGCGTCCTACCGGCAGCTCACTTGCTCGCCGAACAATTTAGGAGTACTCATGTAATAGTTGTAGATATACAAGCATTACTGTGGAGGTGGACGTGGCCGAGTTGACTCGAAAGCACCGGTATCTCGTACTCGGCATCTGCTGCCTGAGTCTGTTTCTCGTCAGCACCGACAACACCATCGTCAACGTGGCGCTGCCGTCGATGCGCGCCGATCTGAACGCCTCGGTATCGGGTCTGCAGTGGATCATCGACGCATACACACTGGTGGTGGCGTCACTGCTGATGCTCGGCGGCTCGATGGCCGACAAATTCGGCCGCAAGCGCTTCTTCCTGATCGGCACCGGAACGTTCGTCCTCGGATCCCTGCTGTGCAGCATCGCACCCTCGCTCGGCTGGCTCGTCGCCTTCCGCATGCTGCAGGCCATCGGTGGCTCGATGATGAATCCCGTCGCGATGTCGATCATCACCAACACCTTCACCGATCCGAAAGAACGCGCCGGGGCCATCGGAATGTGGGGTTCCGTCGTCGGGATCTCGATGTCGGCGGGCCCCGCTCTCGGCGGCATCCTCGTCACCGGTGCCGGCTGGCAGTCCATCTTCTGGATCAACGTTCCCGTCGGCATCTTCGCACTGGCGATGACACTGAAGTTCGTGCCGGAATCCAAAGCCGAGCACGCACGCAAGTTCGATCCCGCCGGCCAGTTCCTCATCTTCGCGTTCCTCGCGTCCCTGGTGTTCACCATCATCGAAGGGCCAGCGAAAGGGTGGGGATCTCCGCTCATCGTGCTCACCGGTGCCGTCGCTGTCGGCTCCCTCGTCGGACTGCTGGTGGTCGAATCGCGCATCGAGGAACCGCTGATCCAACTGAGGTTCTTCCGTAGCGCGCCGTTCAGCGGGGCGACGGTGATCGCGGTGTGCGCGTTCGCGTCTCTCGGCGGATTCCTGTTCCTCAACACCCTGTATCTGCAGGACGTGCGCGGATACTCACCGCTGCACGCCGGCCTCTACACTCTGCCGATGGCGTTGATGACACTGATCTTCGCGCCGATCTCCGGTCGCATCGTGGGCACCCTGGGAGCGCGCATTCCGCTCCTCGTGGCCGGAATCGGCTTCGTGGCCTCTGCACTGATGCTCACTCGACTGACGGCGACGACGTCGTTCGCGTGGCTGGCCGTCGCATACGTGATCTTCGGAATATCCTTCGGCATGGTCAACGCCCCGATCACCAACACCGCCGTCTCCGGAATGCCGCGCAGTCAGGCCGGAGTGGCATCGGCCATCGCGTCGACGAGCAGGCAGGTGGGTCAGTCGCTCGGCGTTGCCGTCGTCGGGTCCATCGTCACGGCGAGCATCGTCGGGGAAATTTCCGACGGTTTCATCGCTGCCGCCGTGCCCGCGTGGTTCGTGATCGCCGGTGCAGGCGTGGTGGTGACCGTACTCGCGTTGGTCACCACCGGCCGGTGGGCACGTGCGACCGCCGATCGAATCGACCAGCCGGTGCTCGTATGACCGACGATGCAGCACACGTCTGGCGCGAGATGCGCGCACTGATGCTCGAGAAACACGACACCCGTCGAGCCGTCGCCGACGCCACCGGGATGAGTTTCCTGCGAGCCAAACTGCTCACCAGGTTGCTCGCGGGCGATCGGACCGTCACCGAGCTGGCCGAGATTCTCGCGTCCGATGCGCCGTACATCTCGCTCAACGTCCGCGAGCTCGAGAAACGCGAATTGGTGGTCCGCACCGAGGATTCCACCGATCGTCGACGCCGGATCATCGGACTCACCGACACCGGACGGCAACTCGCCGAGAAGGCCCGCGCGATCGCCGACGCTCCTCCACCGGAATTCACGACGCTACCGCCCGAGGATCTGGCGCATCTTCGCCGGATTCTGCAGCTGCCCTGATCTTGGGGCCTTCAGCGCCTGATGGCGTCGAGGGGGGTGCCGATCTCGACGAGCGCGCGTACGGTCGCCGCCTCCATTCCCGGTGACCCGCAGACCAGGATCTGCCGATCCAGGAAGGGCCCCTGCATGGCGACGACGTCTGCCACACTGCCCTCCCAGCAATGCTCGGGCTCGAAAAAGTTTGTGCTCGAACCGATTTCGGCATGGATGCGGTCGTTCCATCGATCCGACGCCCACGGCTCGTGCAACTGGTCGACGACGGGTACCACCGTCAGCCACGGCAGCTCGGCCGCCATCAACCACAGCATGTCGCCTGCATACAGGTCGCGAGGCGATTTACCGCCGACGAACAGCGTCACGTTCGGCGGCTGCTCCCGGCGCGTGAGATCCAGCAGAATCGCGCGCAGTGGGGCAAGGCCGGTACCGCCTGCAATCATCACGACGTCGCGACCCGAATCGTCGACATGCAGCTCGCCCCGCGGATCACTGATCTGCCACACATCGCCGGGCCGCGTCTCGTTGACGATCGAGCCACTCACCCAGCCCGCCGGAACGGCTCGAACATGGAACTCGAGCTTGCCGTCTCGGGAAGGCGGCAGCGCGGGTGAGTATCGCCGCGTCAGCGAAGCGTTCTGGGGAACCGTGACCGCCACCGACTGGCCTGCCTGGAACGGCACCGCGTCGCCCTCGAGCCTGATCACCGCGAGGTCGTTCCGGAGGCGATGGTACTGAACGACTGTCGAATTCCACGCCTGCATGCGGACCAGAATAGGGGCCGGTGCCAGGTGTCTCGCAAACGCGCGCGAGGTTCGCCCGGCCCGACGCCGCAAACGCGCGCGCGGTTCGCCACCGTGGCCCCGGTCGAGGCCGCAAACGCGCGCGCGTTTGCTGAACGCGCGCGGAACAGTGACCCAATCGCCGGCGAGTCTGCGCGCACCTGACAAATGCGCGCGCGTTTGCGGGAGGTGAGCGGGAGAGACCCGCAGCTGAGCACTGCCGGCCCGACTCGACCCTGGTGGCCCAGCCCGGCGCAGGTTCGCCACCGCAGCGCTACCCGGCGCTGCAAACGCGCGCGCGTTTGCTGAACGCGCGCGGAATAGTGACCGAATGACCGGCGAGAACGCGCGCACCTGACAAATGCGCGCGCGTTTGCGGGAGGTGAGCGGGAGAACCGAGACCTAGCGCTGGTGGCGCGGCTTCCAGACCACCAGGGCATTGCGTTGGATCGGCACCAGGTCGCGGCGATAGCTGGCGTGAACGTTGGCCAAATCCTGAGCCAGCTCTGAAATCCGAGCCTGCAGTGCCTCGACCTGATTGGTGAGTTCGATGATGCGCTTGATGCCCGCGAGGTTGACGCCCTCGTCCTGCGAGAGTCGCTGTACCTCACGAAGCAGCGCAACGTCACGCGCCGAGTAGCGTCGACCGCCTCCGGTGGTGCGAAGCGGGGTGACCAATCCGAGCCGGTCGTAGGTACGCAGCGTCTGCGCGTGCATTCCCGCAAGCTGAGCCGCGACGGAGATCACGAAGACCTGCGCGTCGGGATCAGCTTGTCCGTCACCGGCTTTCGCAGATCCTCCCTCGGGAGGGACCGACATCACACACCTGCCCACCCGGCCCGCGGGTCGAATCCGCTGGCCTTCTCGGCTTCCAGATAGTTCTTCAGAGCGTCGGTAGCAGCATCGTCCAGTTTCTGCGGGACGGCAACTTTGACGGTCACCATCAGATCACCGGTACCGGACTTCTTCGGGATGCCGCGTCCACGCACGCGCAGCACTCGCCCGTCGACGGTCCCGGGCGGAACCTTCACTCCGACGCGGCCTTCGAGTGTGGGTACCGACAGCGTGGCACCGAGCACCAGTTCGCCGTAGCTCACCGGAACGGTCACCGTCAGGTCGTCGCCCGAGCGGCCGAACACCTTGTCGGGCTTGACCCGTACCGTCACGAACAGATCGCCGGACGGTGCTCCGCGCAGTCCGGCTTCACCTTGACCGGCGAGTCGTACCTTCTGACCGTCGCTGATGCCGGCCGGGACGCGCACGGTGATGGTGCGGGTGCGGTTCTGCACTCCGGTTCCGCGGCAGTCGACGCACGGGTCGTCGATGATGGATCCGGTGCCGCGGCAGTCGTCGCACGGCTCGCTGAAGCCGAACGCGCCTTGGTTTCTGTTGACGACGCCTTGGCCGTTGCACTTGGGGCACACGCGCGGGCTGGTTCCTGGCTTCGCGCCGCTGCCGTGGCAGGTGGTGCACGAGGACGGACTGGTCAACTTCAGGGGGACCGTCACGCCCTGCGCCGCTTCACGGAACTGCAGCGAGGTCTCGGTTTCGACGTCGCTGCCGCGTCGGGGCCGGTTGCTCTGCGGACGCTGCTGCGCACCGCCGCGGTTGAACAGGCCACCGAAGAGGTCGCCGATTCCACCGTCGCCGCCGCCCTGACCGAAGATGTCGCCGACGTCGAAAGTCTGTCCACCGCCGCCGAATCCACCTGCGCCGGGCGAGAATCCACCGCCGCCGCGGCTACCGAAGCCGCCCGAGGCGAAGAGCCGTCGGGCCTCGTCGTATTCCTTGCGCTTGGCCGGGTCCGCGAGGACGGCATGCGCCTCACTGACCGCCTTGAACTTGTTCTCGGCCGAGGCGTTACCGGGATTGGCGTCGGGATGGTTGTCCCGCGCCAACTTTCGGTACGCCTTCTTGATCTCTTCTGCAGTCGCGCTGGAGGAAACGCCCAGCTCCTTGTAGAAGTCCTTCTCGATCCACTCCCGCTGGCTCACCGGGCGTTTCCTCCTCTCGCGCTATTTCTGTTTACTGCTCGTCGGACGCAGGTGCATCCGATTCCTGTGCTGCATCATCGACGACACCGACCATCGCGGTACGCAGGACGCGCTCGCCGAGCATGTAGCCCTTGCGCATCAGCGTCCCGACAACGGGGCTGCTGCCGTCTCCCTCATGGGAGACGGCCTCGTGGATGGCCGGGTCGAAGGCGTCGCCCTCGGCTCCGAAAGTGGTCAGGCCGATGTTCGAGAACACCCCTGACAACTTGTCTGCCACAGCCTTGAGCGGGCCGGTTTCGAGGTCGCCGTGCTGGCGAGCTCGCTCGAGATCGTCGAGAACCGGAAGCAGCTGCGAGACGACGGACGCCTTCGCGTTCTCCGCTCCGGTCTGCTTCTCCCGGTCGGTGCGACGCCGGTAGTTGGCGTACTCCGCCGAGACACGCTGCAGATCTGCGGTGAGCTCTGCAACCTGCGTGTCGCGCGGATCCTCCACTACCTCGCCGTCGTCGACGACCGAGTCGGTCCCTTCGTCCACCGAGCCGGGCTGGGGAGCAGTGCCGGTGCCCGCGAGGGGCTCCGGAACTGCGTCACCTTCCCGTACTTCACCGGTCTCGGGATCGATCTTTCGCTTGTCCACGAAAGTGACCGGTTCCTGCTCGGTGTTGTCCGACGTCACTTCTTGTCCGTGTCGTCGGCCGGCTCGTCGACAACCTCTGCGTCGACGACACCGTCGTCAGCGGCCTGCGCGCCACCCTCTGCGCCGCCCTGCTCCTTGGCCTGAGCCTCGTAGATGGCGGTGCCGAGAGCCTGCGACTCGGTCGAGAGCTTCTCCACAGCGGTCTTGACTGCCGAGATGTCGCTGCCCGCGAGAGCCGTCTTGGCGTCGGCGATGGCGGTTTCGACGCGTCCCTTGAGCTCGGCGTCGACCTTGTCCTCGTTGTCCTTGACGAACTTCTCCGTCTGGTGGACGAGGGACTCGGCCTGGTTGCGAACCTCGGCCTCTTCGCGACGAGCCTTGTCCTCGTCTGCGTGAGCTTCCGCGTCGGCGACCATGCGGTCGATCTCTTCCTTGGACAGGCCGGAGCCGTCCTGGATCTTGATCGTGTTCTCCTTGCCGGTGCCCTTGTCCTTGGCCGTGACGTGCACGATGCCGTTGGCGTCGATGTCGAAGGTGACCTCGATCTGCGGGACGCCGCGAGGAGCCGGGGGCAGCTCGGTCAGCTCGAAGGAGCCGAGGAGCTTGTTGTGCGAGGCGATCTCGCGCTCACCCTGGAAGACCTGGATCTGCACCGAGGGCTGATTGTCGTCAGCGGTGGTGAAGGTCTCGGAACGCTTCGTCGGGATGGTGGTGTTGCGCTCGATGAGCTTGGTCATCACGCCACCCTTGGTCTCGATGCCGAGGGACAGCGGCGTGACGTCGAGGAGCAGAACGTCCTTGACCTCACCCTTGAGCACACCGGCCTGCAGTGCGGCACCGACGGCCACGACCTCGTCCGGGTTGACGCCCTTGTTGGGCTCGCGTCCACCGGAGAGTTCCTTGACCAGCTCGGACACGGCAGGCATACGCGTCGAACCACCGACGAGCACGACGTGGTCGATGTCCTTGACGGCGATGCCGGAGTCCTTGACCACTGCCTGGAACGGCGCGCGGGTGCGGTCGAGCAGGTCGGAGGTGATCTTCTGGAACTCCGAGCGGCTGAGCTGCTCGTCAAGAAACAGCGGGTTCTTGTCGCCGTCGACCGTGATGTACGGGAGGTTGATCGAGGTGCTCTGCCCGGAGGACAGTTCGATCTTCGCCTTCTCGGCGGCCTCACGCAGACGCTGCAGCGCCATCTTGTCCTTGGTCAGATCGATGCCGTTCTGAGCCTTGAACTTGTCGACGAGCCAGGTCACGATGCGCTCGTCCCAGTCGTCGCCACCGAGGTGGTTGTCGCCGGACGTGGCGCGGACCTCGACGACGCCGTCGCCGATTTCCAGCAACGAGACGTCGAACGTGCCTCCACCGAGGTCGAACACGAGAATGGTCTGCTCGCTGTCGCCCTTGTCCAGGCCGTATGCGAGAGCTGCCGCGGTGGGCTCGTTGACGATGCGCAGGACGTTGAGGCCGGCGATCTGGCCGGCTTCCTTCGTGGCCTGACGCTGTGCGTCCTCGAAGTACGCGGGAACGGTGATGACCGCGTCGGTGATTTCCTCACCCAGGTAGGCCTCGGCGTCGCGCTTGAGCTTCTGCAGCGTGCGCGCGGAGATCTCCTGAGGCGTGTACTTCTTACCGTCGATCTCCACGGTCCAGTCCGTGCCGACGTGGCGCTTCACGGAACGAATCGTGCGGTCGACGTTGGTGACCGCCTGGTTCTTCGCGGGCTGGCCGACCAGCACTTCACCGTTCTTGGCGAAAGCGACGATCGACGGGGTGGTGCGTGATCCCTCGGAGTTGGCGACGACAACCGGTTCGCCGCCCTCGAGGACGGACACGACCGAGTTGGTGGTCCCGAGGTCGATACCGACCGCACGAGCCATAATGTTTCCTCCTGTTATTGCGTGGACTGCGTCCCTGGGTGAGCGAACTCCGCTCAAGTTTGCACAACGCGATCTGTCGCGTCAACTTCCAACTTGAGCCTCATCCACTCAAGGCTGCTGACCTGCACAACGGAGGGTGTGGCGAATTTGTTCCCGAGCGTGCCTGCGGCAGTGGTGCGGTTAGGTGCCGCCTGGGGCACTCAACCGCACCACTGCGCGGAGCGCACAACGCCGCGACGATCAGCGGGGATCGTCGCGGCGCAGCGGGGAGAAAGCGATAGGAAGGGACTACTCGGCAGGCTCTTCGACGGGCGCGGGGATGCAGCTGTGACTGAGCAGGCCGCCGGTGATGTTGTTCATGAAGTCCGCGTCGAGTGCGCTGGCGAAGGCCGCAGCTCCGGCGGGGCGAGCGGTCCATTCGCGATCGGCGGACGGCACGGTGTAGGTCATTGCCTCGCCTGCCTTGATGGTCTTCTCGGTGTTCTGACCCTGCAGACCCGGCAGTGCGCCGTAGTTCACGTTGACGTTCGACGCGTCGTCGGCACCCTTGTTGTCGACCTTGACCTGCAGCGCGACGACGCCGCCCGCGGGGGCGTCCTTCACGGTGGTGTCGCAGACAGCGGCCATGGTGACCACCAGGTCGGGGCTTTCGAGGACTGCGGAGCCGAGGGGCATGGCGGGCTCGGTCTCGGGTTCGGCCGAGGCCATGGGTACGAGAACGACCGCACCGATGCCGGCGGCCAGGGCGGCCGTCGAGGCCAGGATCGATGTGCGGGCAAGACGTCGCATGGACAACTCCTGTAGCTGAGGGGATGTGACCCATGAGTCTGATGTGACTGAAGGGGCTATTGGTACTCAACTCACTATGTCCTATCCGAATCAGACATTCCACACCAGGCGGTCTCGATTCGATGACGTTCGCGCATCGAAGGAAACGGTCCCTCCCGAATCACATCGGTGTAGTTCGGCGTAGGTTGCACAGGTCGGCGAGCAAGGTTTCACCGCTCGCCGTTCAGGGGAACCACAACCCTGCGGATCGGCCGCGCCCTACGTAGGGTTGAACAAAAGCGAGGCTACGGAGGCACATGGATCCCGAAGTGCAGCACGAACCGAGCGAGATCACCTACGACGAGAAGTTCTATCCGGCTCGGCCGAAACCACTTCGACCTTCCGTGCGTCGCGCCAATCGGAGCAACGGCCCCACGCCCGACAGCGAACCGGTGGCCTCGAATCCCGAGTACGTGGAGTGGCTCACCGAACAGTCCATGCTGCGAGACGCCAAGCTGATCGCCGAGCAACTCTCGGGCAAGGGCAGCATGTGGCAGAACCCCTATGCCGACCCCGATCCGCGTGCCGCCGTCGAGCGCGCGCCGGTGTGGTTCACCGCGTACCCCATCTCGGTGATCAACGCACCGCAGACGAGCTTCCTGAGCACACTCGGCGACGAGAAGCTCTGGCAGGCATTTTCCGAAATCGGTGTCACTGCAGTACATACCGGCCCGGTGAAGGTCGCGGGCGGCATCCACGGTTGGCGTCCTACCCCTTCGGTCGACGGCCACTTCGACCGCATCGGCATGCAGATCGACCCCGCGTTCGGATCGGAAGAAGAGTTCCGACGCCTGTGCGTGGTGGCCTCGGCGTACGACGGCATCGTGATCGACGACATCGTGCCCGGCCACACCGGTAAGGGCGCGGACTTCCGGCTCGCCGAGATGGCCGTGGCCGACTACCCCGGCATCTACCACATGGTGGAGATCGAGCCGCAGGACTGGCATCTGTTGCCACGTGTGCGCGCCGGAGCCGATTCGCAGAACATCGACGCCGAGGCCGAGGCCAATCTCGCCCGCGCCGGTTACATCATCGGTCAGTTGCAGCGCGTGATCTTCTACGAGCTCGGCGTGAAGGAAACCAACTGGAGCGCAACGCCTCCCGTCGTCGGCATCGACGGCGTCGAGCGTCGCTGGGTGTACCTGCACTACTTCAAGGCCGGACAGCCGTCCATCAACTGGCTCGATCCCTCTTTCGCCGGAATGCGGCTGGTGATCGGCGACGCATGTCATTCGATCGCCGATCTGGGTGCAGGTGCATTGAGGTTGGACGCCAACGGTTTTCTCGGCGTCGAACGTCGAGCCGAAGGTCCGGGCTGGTCCGAAGGTCACCCGCTGTCCGAGGCGGCGAACCACCTGATTGCCAGCGTGGTGCGCAAGATGGGCGGGTTCACCTTTCAGGAGTTGAACCTGACCATCGACGACATCAAGGCCATGGGTGCCAACGGTGCCGACCTGTCGTACGACTTCATCAACCGCCCCGCCTATCAGCATGCGCTCGTCATGGGGAACACCGAATTCCTCAGGCTCACCATGACTCTGGCCCGCGATCACGGCGTCGACACGGCGTCTCTCGTGCACGCGTTGCAGAACCACGACGAGATGACGTTCGAGCTCATCCACTTCGCCACCCTGCACGCGGAGGACGAATTCTCCTACGGCGGCGAGGCGGTCAAGGGCAGCGATCTGGGCGATCGCATTCGCGGCGAGCTGACCGATCGACTCACCGGCCGTTGGGCACCGTACAACCGATTGTTCACTACCAACGGAATCGCCTGCACCACAGCAAGTGTCATCACCGCATCACTGGGAATCCGCGATCTCGACCGGATGGACGAGCGGGATATCGAGACGGTCAAGCGGGCGCACCTGCTGCTCGCGATGTACAACGCGTTGCAGCCCGGCGTGTTCGCACTCTCCGGCTGGGACCTGCTCGGAATCCTGCCGATCGCGGCCGACGAGGTCGACGATCTCATCCGCGAGGGCGACACCCGCTGGATCAACCGCGGGGCACACGATTTGATGGGGTACTTCCCCGAGGCCGCGCGCTCCGAATCGGGCATTCCGCGCGGGCGCAGCCTCTACGGCTCGCTCCCGGAGCAGCTGGCGGACCCGCAGTCGTTCGCCCGCCAACTGGCTCGAATCATCGAGCTACGCAAGAAGTTCGGTATCGCCACCGCGCAGCAGATCGACATTCCGACGGTCTCGCACAAGGGCCTGCTGGTGATGGTGCACGAGCTCGGCCAGGGAACCATTCAGGCCACGGTGCTCAACTTCTCGTCCGAGGAGATCCACGCGACCATCCAGTCCAAGCACCTGGTGCCGGGCACCAGTGCCGTCGACGTGTTCGACGACAACGAGATCGCAACCGTGGACGAGCTGAACAGCTTCCCGATGACGCTGCGTCCGTACGAGGGTGTACCGGTGGTGCTGCGCTGACACCGCGGCAGAGCGTCACCGAGCGATAGACTCCTGCATCGTGGCCGAAGAACAGAACGACCCGACATCGCGGAGGCCGATGCCTCCCCGTCCGCAACCACCGCGGCCGGATGTCGCTGTCGAACCGCTTCGGCCACGGCAGGAGGAGCCCACCCCGTCGGTTCTGCCGAAGGTTGCGACTGCTCTGTGGGCACTGACAGCGGCACTGGTCCTCGCGCTGGCAGCCGCCATCGGTCTGAACTGGGAATCTGTACTGACCGGCGTCGAAACTGCCGTGTCCCAGCAGGATTCGACGGCAAGTGCAGCCGATGTTCGCAATACCGCCTCGGCCACGCTGCTGTCCAGCGGTGCCGCTGCTGCGGTACTGATGCTTCTGGGATTCGTGGCACTGAACCTGCTGCGCGGCGCGGCAACGTCGTCGAAGGTCCTGATGGGTGCTGTCGGCATTCTGACCATCGGAGCGGCCGTCACGTTCTCGACCTTCGTGTCCGACGCCTCCGCACTACTCGGCGGCGTCCTGCAATGGGGACCTTTCGTGGTGGCGGGCACGGCGGCAGCCGCGACGGTCGTGGCCCTCCTACCCCGGGTATCTTCACGCCAGTGAGGCGAGTATCCCTTCGGCACTACGCGCGGCCAGCGCACACGAGGACGAGGTGAACCGATCCAGCAGTGGATGCTCGGACAGAGCTCGCCACTTGTGCACGGCCGCAAGCGCGGTGTCGCGCTGCTGGGCACGGCCGGCGTCGGGTGGTAGATCGAGGCGCTCGGTGGGGGCGATGCCGAAACCGCCGATGATGCGCTGGAGGTCGAGCAATGCACCCTCGGGGAGTTTGGGTGTGGTGGAGCGCAATCGGCCGAGCAGACGCAGTTCGGCGAAGCCGTGCACGTCGGCGAGCATTCGACCCGCCTCGGTGCGCAGCGCGTGGGATTCCGGCCTGAACTCCAGAATGCGTTGCAGTGCAACCAGAGCCGAGTGCAACTTCAACTGATCGGCACGCTGACCGAATTGCACGTCGATCACCGATCGCAGCTCGGTCAGACCACTGCGCTCGACCAGATCGGCAGCCAGCGTGGGAGAATCGCGCACCCCGAGCCGAATCAGGGTCACTGCCATCCGGATACCGAACAACCCGAATCGGTCGACGATGCTCGCCCGCAGCGCAGCATCGACGGGCAGCGTGCTCTCCGCACGCACGAACCGATCGGCCGAGAGCATCGCCAACTGCAGATCCTCGGTCGGCACCGTGGCCAACATCTCGAAGGCAGCGAACTCGTTCTGTCGCATCGTTTCCGCACCGAGCGCCAGCAAACCTGCAACCGGGACCACTGCCTGGCACAGGCCGGTGGCCTCGAGTTCGGAGGCGAATCGCGCGGCGACCTCCTTGGCCGACATCATCGCGTCCATCCGGCCCGAACCCACCTCGTCGGCGCGGGAGACGACACCGATCACGCCGAGCGGTCCCGAATCCCCGCCCACGTGCGCGCCGATCTGTCCGAGAAAGGACACGTCGGTCGCATTGAGGGTCCGCAACAGATACACGACGGCGTCGGCCCCGGACGACGAGTTCTCGGGGGTCAGCATCGCCAACGTGCGTGCCG
Organism: Rhodococcus sp. 077-4; assembly: GCF_047782425.1. Lineage (NCBI taxonomy): Bacteria > Bacillati > Actinomycetota > Actinomycetes > Mycobacteriales > Nocardiaceae > Rhodococcus > Rhodococcus sp. 077-4. Next base: position 439,137 of record NZ_JAJPWC010000003.1, read on the forward strand.
AGACGTCCCGCGAGAGGGACGAGGTACCGGGGGTGTCGATGATCGTCGTCTGCGCCAACGCGCTCGCGGGCCATTCGACGTCCAGTCGGTCGACCTGCGCTGCGGTCAGCGATCCGAGGTCGAAGGTCAATCGCCCGGCCCGCCGCTGCACGGGCACGTTCGCGGCCCGGTCGCCGTCGTACCAGGCCGTGACGGCAGGAGTGACGCCGTTGCGGTACCACGTGACGACCTTGGTGCACTCGGTGGCATCCGTCGGGGCAATATCCTGTCCGACAAGAGAATTGAGCAGCGTGGACTTGCCTGCCTTGAGTGATCCCGCGAGTGCCACCCGCAACGGCTCGTCCAACCGGTACAGGCATTCGTCGAGCATCCACGACGCCTCGACATCACCGGAGTACGTCGATCGCGCCGCCGAGATCAGATCGCGTGCCCGGGCCAGAGCCGCCACACTCATACTGCGACGTCCTTGACGAGAGATACTGCGCGAGAGTTCAATTCGGACACCACGCGCATATCCTTCTCGAGCTGGGCAATGCGAGCAGCACGGTCGGTGTTGTCGGCGGCAGCGGCTTCCTGCGCCGAGCGCAACGATTCGTTCAGCGAACGCAGCGTCTGTTCGGCGATCGAGGTGAAGTGATCGCGCAGCACGCGTTGAATCTGCCGAAGCCGGTCCTTGGATTCCTTGCCCACCTGAAAACTGACGTCGTCGGTGAAACGCCGAATCGCCATCTTGGCCTCGGAGCGACGCGCTTTGACGCGATTCTCCTTGTCCTCCTTGTAGGCCTTGGTACCCAGCAGCACGCCCGCGCCGATCGAGATCGGGTTGAGCAGACTGAGCCCGACGAAGGTGGTGATCAGGCCGAACATCAGTACACCGCCGTAGGATCCGCGCATTCCCACGAGCACCTTCTGTGTGATTCCGGTACGGCCCGATTCCAGATCGGCCAGGGACGAGACGGGGTCGAGGACGTTGTCCAGATCGCCGAGATCGAGATCGGGCAGCGCTGCCGCGCCGGACGAGGCGAAGTGCTCGGCCACCAACTCCGAAAGCCACAGTGCCCGTTCGTGAGCCCACACGAAATTGTCACCCACCGACGCCGCGATCTGTTCCTCGAGCCACTCGCCGAGTTGCGGCCATTCCTTGCCCGGATCCCCTTCGTCGACGGTCTCTTCCGCTTCCCTGGTGACGCGCCGTAGCCGGTCGCGCAGATCGTGATCGATGTCGGACGCGAGATCGGCGATTCCGTCACCGAGCGTCTGCTGCCACTGCGAGGAACGCTTGTGCAGCTCCTCGGCCGCGGACTTGGCGCGCTGCAATCCTGCGACCGCCGCCGCGGCCCGCTCCGGATCCTTCAGTGCCGCAAGCTCGCTGCCGAACGCGAGCGTCAGATGCTCGGTGACCGATCGGACATCGAGGGAGACCGACGATCGAGCCAGCACGTCCGCCCGCGCCACCACGTCGTCACGCAGGAACGCGTAGAGCTGCTGGAAACCGGACTCCGCGTTGAGCTCCTCGTCGTTCAAACGCAGTGCGTGCGAACGCAACAGAGAAGACACCGGCAACATCTGCACGTCGATTCCTGCGCGTTCGAGGTGTCCACGGTTGGCCTCGACGATCTGTCGCCAGTGCGGATACAGATCGATCTTGGTGATCAGCACTGCGACGGCCGGGCACAACCCCTGTACCTGCCGCAGGAACGACAGTTCCGGCTCGGTGAATTCGCGGGAGGCGTCGGACACGACGAGCACTGCGTCGGCCGACGGAACGAGGCCCAATGTGCCTGCAGCGTGCGGATTTCCGTGACCGCCGACTCCGGGGGTGTCGACCAGGACCAGACCGTCGGCGAGCAACGGGCTCGCCACCCCGATGTCCAGACGCAGCACTTCCCGGCCCTGAGCGAGTGGGCTGTCCGGGGTGACCGTCGTGATCTGCTCGGGCGGAACATCCACTCGGATCGGCTCGTTGCCCGGATCCGCGAGTACGAGTTGCGCGGAGAGAGCCTCGGCATTGGAGACCACCGTCGGAATGGCGGTGGTCTCGTCGTCGCCGACCGAGCACACCGTCAGATTGAGCAGCGAATTCACGAACTGGCTCTTGCCCTGCTTGAGCGGTCCCACCACGATGATGCGTCGACGCGGGTCCAGCACCCTCGACCGCGCTGCCTCGACTCGATCCACCAAGTCGGATCTTCCTGCCGATGTCGCCACCGCCGCGGTACGACTCAGCAGCTCGGCCAGCTCCGTAGATTGCCCGTCCATACGCTTGTATTCACAACCCGTTCTCGTAGACAGCCCGCCCAGAAGGAACTCTAGCGACGAGTCGGCCCCGAGTGTCACGAACACTCGGGGCCGCACCGTGTTGTTGCCTGTCCGCAGGCGAATGGATCAGGGCTGCGTCGGGTCGATGTCGTGGTCGACGGTCACGTTGCCCAGCGAGTCGGCTGCCGAATCCACCGAACCGTGCAGGCTGGACTCGCTGAACAGGCTGGACTCGGTCTCACCCTGACCGAAGACGTCCGAGTCGACGCTCGACCAGCCGGTGCCGGTCGCGGTCGCGGTCGCCGTGGAATCGAACGAGCTCGAGTGCTCGAACGTTCCCGAAGCGGCCGAGGAGAGGCTGCCGCCGGCATCTGCCAAGCCCTCGGCCCCGGTCTGCAGGCCGCCGGTGAGGCCACCTGCGGCCTGGCCACCCAGGTCTGCAGTGGAGTCAAATTCGCCGGCCACGGAACCCGCAGCGTCGGCACCAGCATCCAAACCCGCACCCACAGTGGAAGCGAAGTCGCCGCCGACCGAGGCGCCGGTCTCCAGTCCTGCACCGACGTTGGACGCGATCTCGCCGCCCACCGAGGTGCCTGCGTCGACGACGCCGTTGGCTGCACCTTCCAGGCCGCCGGTGACGGTGCCTGCTGCATCCGCGGCTCCGGTGAGGCCCGCACCTGCGGAGGCTGCTGCATCGACTGCGCCTGTGACGGTTCCTTCCAGGCCTGCCCCGGCCTGAGCCGCAGCCTGAGCTGCGGCATCCACGCCGCCGGACACTCCGCCTTCGATACCTCCGCCGAGGCTGCCCAGGCCGGCGAGTCCGCCGGTCAGAGCAGTGCCTGCCTCACCGACGCCGGCCAGGCCACCGGTCACATCGGCACCCACATTCCCGACGGCTGCCAGACCACCGGTCACATCGGCACCCACATTCCCGACGGCTGCCAGACCACCGGTCACATCGGCACCCACATTCCCGACGGCTGCCAGGCCACCGGTCAGATCGGTACCGACGTTTCCGAGTCCGGCGAGTCCTCCGGTGATGCCTGCGCCCAGTCCGCCGAGTCCGGCCACACCGCCCGAGAGATCTGCTCCCACTCCACCGACTCCGGCGAGTGCTGCTTCGACGGTTCCCGAGAGGTCCGCTCCGGCGGCAACTGCAGTGTCGATCGCTCCGACGATGCCTGCGGTGACGTCTGCTCCTGCACCGAGTGCGGCTCCGAGGTCGAGGACTGCACTGGTGTCGAGTACCGATTCGACTGCGGCGCCGAGCTCGGCTCCGGCTGTGCCGCCGACGCCGAATGCCGTTCCGAGGATGCCTTCGAGTCCGCCTGCAACTCCGCCTTCGAGTCCGCCTGCAATTCCGCCGCCGATGCCTGCGGCTGCGCCGACCGTGCCTTCGAGTGCAGCATCGACAGCAGCGGTGAGGCTGCCGATCGCGCTGGTGTCGAGGTCGAGCGCCGTTCCTACAGCGCCAGCGACGACTGCACCGATGCTTCCACCTGCGGCGAGCAGGGCGTCGACGTCGAGGTCTGCGAGGACACCTGCGTCGAGGACGGCTCCGAGTGCGGTTCCGATCGAACCTGCGATGGCACCGTCGGCTGCGAAGAGTCCGCCGAGGCTACCGCCCACTCCACCGGCGATGTCACCGACCAGTGCGGCACCGGCACCGACAGCTCCGTCGAGTGCGGCTCCGATGTCGGTGGTGAGTTCGGCTCCGACGCTTCCGAGTCCGGTGAGTGCGCCGCCGATTCCCGCGGTCAGTTCGGTGCCGAGGCCTCCGACGAGGTCGAGTCCCGCTCCGAGGTCGATTCCGGCTCCGGCGTCGAGCACGGCATCGAAGACTCCGCCGAGGGCCACACCGAGCTCGGCTCCGATGGTTCCACCGACTCCGAAGATCGCGCCGAGTGCGCCGGTGAGGCCACCCTGGATCTCGGCCAGTGCGCCGAGGTCGACGGCACCGGTCGCGCCGATCGCGGCGTCGATGGCTGCCTGCAGCTGCGCGATGATGTCTGCGCCGATCTCTCCACCGATCTCTGCGCCTGCGCCGATGAGGCCCGTCAGTGCGGCACCGAGTCCGACGGTTCCGCCGAGCAGTCCGTCGAGGTCCAGATCGATTCCGCCGCCGACACCTGCTCCGACTCCGATCAATGCGTCGAATGCGCCGCCGAATGCGGTTCCGAGTTCGAGGCCGATCTGGCCTCCGACTGCCAACGCTGCGGCCAATGCGGCCTGCAGTGAAGCAGCGATTTCGCCCGCCACATCGACGCCGCCGGTCAGATTGCCACCCGCGGCGAGTCCGCCACCGGCCACCGCGCCTGCTGCGATGCCGAGTCCGGCCGACAGTCCGCCGCCGATGCCTGCGCCTCCGGCGAGCGCGCCCTCGATGCCTGCAGATCCGCCCGCACCCAGAATCGCCGAGAGCTGGCTGCCCGCTCCGGCGAACAGTCCCGACTCGGCGACCAGGGGTGCCACCGCGACGATGTCGGCGTGGGTGACGTTGCCGAGGCCCGCTGCGGCCAGCGTCGTCTCGGGGTTGGCGCAGTAGGCCGCTGCAGCCTGGTCGTCGCGCAGCAGGCCGAGAATGAAATCGAGTACGGCGTTGGTAGCCATCTTGGGTCTCCTTGACGAGTGGTACTTCGTGGTTGATCACAAAGCTATGCACCGGAGACCCCCGGCCCAACGGGGTCGATCCCCCTACTCCCTCGGGGGTTGCCAGGGGACTTCCGTTAGGGGATCTGGGCGCTTTAGGGGATTTCTCTCGTTGTGCGCTCTAACCTGCTGTGAGACGTAACGAATGGGTAGCTTCAGCCGACAGTGCGGGTAACGGCACCACCACTGACGGCTGGGCGAGAAGAAGGCGGCGACACCAATGAGCGCAGGGCTCGGCATACGTATCGGCTCGGTGACGGCGGTGGCCGCACTGGACACCGATCCTGTCACCTCGGTGGTCAAGCGTTCGGCACTCGACCTACGTCCGGGCGCAGCTCCGTGCCTGGCAGACCTGCGGGACCGTTCGACGCGAAATCTGATCGGCGGGTTCTCCGACCGGGTAGGCGATCCGGTGGAATTGATCGACGACGACGGCCGCAGTCATCGCGCCGAGGACCTGTACGCCACCGCTGCTCGCGCACTCGTTGCCGAGGTCTCCGCCGGAACCGATTCCGCTCCTACCGTCGTCGTCACTCACCCCGCTCGGTGGACGGCGTACACCGCCGAGGTTCTCGGTGAGGCGTTGGACCGCGCGGGCCTCGCCGACGTGACGCTGGTACCCGAGTCCGTCGCCACGATGCGGTGGCTCGAAGTGACGCGCGGCCCACAGTCCGACGGCCTCGCCGTGGTCTACGACCTCGGCGCGAGCGCTCTCGACGTCACGCTGATGCGTACCGGTGCCGATGCAGGCGTCGTCGGCTCCGGCGTCCACTCACAGGAGTTCGGCGGAGCGCAGTTCGATCACGCGATCATGCAGTACGTACTCGACACCGTCTCGGGTAGCCAGTCGTTCGAGTTCGACCCCTTCGACCCCGATACCGTCGGCGCGCTGGTGGAACTGCGGGCCCGCTGCGCCGAGGCGAAGGAACAGCTCTCCTACGACACGTCGACGTCGCTGACCGTCGACCTGCCGGGCCTGCACACCGAGGTTCGCCTCGTGCGCTCCGAGGTCGAAGAACTGGTACGGGCATCGCTGCTGGGGTCGATCGCAGTGGTGCGCGACGCCGTGACGGCCGCGGGCCTCGACGTCACCGACATCGATCAGGTGGTGCTCGTCGGTGGCAGCTCGGCCATACCGCTCGTTGCCGAGCTCATGTCTTCCGAACTGCGGGTACCCGTGGTGGCCGGACCTCGTCCCGAACTGACCATCGCAATCGGCGCCGCGATCCTCGGCAGCGACATCGCCGACGCCACCGCCGCCGACAACGCCGCTGCATTGGCTGCGGTACCCACCATGGCGGTGGCGTCCGCCGCGGCAGCCGCGCCGATGCCTCGGCCCACTCCACGGCCCGCACCGACACCTACCGTCGTCGAATCCGAATCGGGAATGTCCGGCCGCAAGAAGGCAGGCATCGTCGCCGGATCCGTCGTCGTCCTCGCACTTCTCGCCGGCGGAGGCCTGTCGGTGGGGACGGCGTTGACCTCCGACAACACCACTCCGGCCGAATCCAGTTCGCAGACATCGAGTTCCGAGACGGCAGCACCGGGGACCACCACAGCGATCGCGGGCGGTGAGAGCACGGCCCCTCCGACCGGCGAAAACGGCGCTGCCGCAGCCGGATCCGAGGGTTCGGCGACCACGGTGGTCAACGCCGACGGCACGGTGACGCAGATCGACCCCGCCACCGGCGCTCCGGTTGCGGGGGCTCCGGCACCGGCCCCGGCACCCGCGGGTAACGGCGCGGCATCGGTCCCGACCATCCCGCCCGTCGCGGCCCCGACGGTTCCCAACTACCAGCCGCCGGCGGTGCCGGCACCTCAGGCTCCGCAGATACCCAACGTGCAGGTGCCCACCTATCAGGGCCCCACACTCGGCGACGTCGGGCAGGACGTCGGACAGGGTCTCGGCGGTGTGGTCGGCGGTGTGGGTGACGGACTCGGCGGAGTCGTCGGCGGCCTGACGGGTCGATAGGTCGACCGTGGCCAGCACCCGTTCCGGACTCGTCGGCGTCGAGCGCGCCGATCGCTTCGTCCGTGATGTGCTCGACAGCACCGGCTTTCATGTCGTCGTGGGAGTGAACGGCTCCGGACGCTCCGCCGTTCTCGACGCGGTTGCCGCGTCGGTGGATGCATACCAGGGCACCATCGCCGATGCACCGTCCGCCTCGACGGTTCTCGTCGACGACGCGCACCTGCTGCCGGAACAGCGCCTCGACGAGATCGCCGCGGCTGCAACCCGATCCGATATCACCCTGGTGGTCGCCACCGCGCCGCGCAGTTTCGATTCACGCATCGAGAAGTTGATCGCGTCCGCCGGTTCCAACCGGCTGACGTTGGTTCCGCTGGACAAGGCGGCCGTTGCGGCGCGGGCAGCAGCCACCGTTCGGCCCGTCTCGGTGTCGCTCGCCGGTGCCATCGCCAAATCCACCGGCGGAATTCTCGCCGCCGTCGATGCCGCTCTGGGCGGGCTCGGTACCGATCGCTCCGATCCGGCTCCGCTGCGTGCCGTCGCCGAATGCGTTGCCGAACAACACCGCCGGATGTTGATCGAGACCACCGATGACACTCGGGCCCTGCTGCTCGCGGCTCGGTTCGGCGTCACACCCGACCCCGCGTCGGCTGCACAGATCGTGACGCGCGCCGGCGAGGTCGAATCCATCGTCGACATGGCCTGCAGCTCCGGCGTGCTCGACACCACCGGCACATTGATCCCGTCGGCCGAGGCCCCCTTGACCGAGATGATCGGCGAGGGGCGCTGCCGCGTCCTGCTGTCCTCGATCGCCGACGTCGCCACCCGATCCCGCCTGCTCGACGCCTCCGCGGCACGTGCGTTGGCAGAGCGGGGCGTCGTTCATGCCGGGCTCGCCGATTTCCTTGTTCAGCAGGCAGATTCGGCCCCTGTCGATTCTGCAGGTGCTCTGTACGACGCGGCAGTCGACGCGGGCTTCGATTCCGCGGTGCTGGCTGCTCGCAGGTCGGAGGTCGCTGCTGCCACCGGAGATCTGGACGCGGCCGGGCGTTTTGCCGATGTGGTTCTCGACAGCGCCGCCCAGTGCGATTCGGCGGATCTACGGACGGCGGTGCGGGTCTCGGCAGCCATCGCCGCACAACGCGGAATGGTCTCGCGCAGTGCGCAACTGTTCGGCTGGCTCGGCGACGATCGCCTCGGACCCGATGCGGTGTGGGCCGCCCTCGCCGCTGTCGCGGCCGGTGATCGCAGCGCCGCCGACCGATCGGCGACTGCCGTGTCCGCTCTTGCGCCGACGTCGAGTACTGCGTCGGGCACGCTGCTGGTGAACGGGGTGATCGGGTCGATCGATTCGCGGAGCGCTGCGGCGTCGAGTGCAGCAGCGAATTCGTTGATGCGCGCAATGACGTTGACGAGCAACGTGTCCGACCGCTCGTGCACTCCGGATACTCCCGCTGCCATCGCGGCTCTGCACGCCGTGCACTGCGGCGACCTGGCCCGCGTGGATTCGGTACTGGCGAGAGCGCTTCCCGAACTGAGTCCCGGATCCGAGGCGCACACCCGGTCCACCCTCATCGGAGCCTGGGCGTCGATGCTGCGGGGAGATACGGCCGAAGCCGGCTCCACTATCGAGGCGCTGCGGATTCCGGTGTCGCACGTACGCAATCAGCTGTTCCTGCACGGCATTCGGGTGGGCCTGGCCCGCAGGTCCGGTGATGCCGGGTCTCTGATCACGGCATGGACGCAGGCGCAGAACGTCGTCGCCGAGTACTCCACCGACCTGTTCTCGCTGTTACCTCTGGGCGAATTGCTCTTGGCCGCAACCCGACTCGGCCAGGTCGACCGCGTCGAACATCTCGTCGCACAGGCCACCGATCTGCTCGCCGCGCTCGGCGACCCGCCCGTCTGGGCTTCGGCGCTGCACTGGTACCAGGTGCAGGCGGCCATCGTGGCCCAGACACCCGACGCGCTGGTACCGCACGCCAAGGCGCTTGCTGCAGCCGCGCCCACCCACCCGTACAGCGCCGCGCTCGCCGCTGCAGGCCGCGCATGGCTGAGCGTGTTGCAGGGCAGGCCCGACGCGACCGATGTGGAGAATTCGGCGCGCACCCTCACCGCATTCGGACTGCCGTGGGACGGAGCTCGATTGGCGAGTGAGGCCGCGTTGACCGTCACCGATACCGCCACGGCGACCTCGCTGCTGCACATCGCCAGGTCGCTGCGTCAACCCAGCTCTCATCAGACCGGTTCGCCGCAGTCCAGATCGAACCGGCGCGAGAGTTCGGGAACCATGCCGCAGCCGACGGGTTCGCTGAGCGAACGCGAGGCCGAGGTCGCCGAACTGCTCGTACTCGGAGTCACCTACCGCGAGGCCGGCAGCCGTCTCTACATCTCTCCGAAGACCGTCGAACACCACGTGGCTCGCATCCGGCGCAGGCTCGGTGCCGAGTCCAGGTCCGAGCTGATCTCGATGCTGCGCGCCATGGGGTACGGGGCCTGAAACCGGCGCAGCCGTCGGCGCTGTAACTGTGTGAGGATCCGAAGCGACATAACGACCGAGCACCACTCCCCGATCGAGAACAGGTAGCAGCCCCATGACCGAGCAGCCCGGCAGTACGAGTGTCGGCGCACCGGACGTCGGCCTCTACCTGGACGAGGAGCGCGCCGTCGCGGCCGTGTCCCATCCGATTGCGCCCGGGCCGTCGCTGCACCTGGCGTCACTGCACTCGACCGTGCTCAACACTCACCCCGACGGCACCGTCTCGCTCGGCGACGCAACCGACGACGACTCCGAGGCCTACACCCATTTTCTCGACTCCCTCGCCGACGGCGTCGGCGTCACCGGCAGCAAGGGCACCGTCTTCCCCGCCGAGCAACTGACCTCGATGGCCCTGCTGTGCCTGCTCACCGAGGTGGCGTCGTCGATCGGTCTTCTGCCGCGCGATCTCGCCGCGGCCGCGACCTACCCGGCCCGCTGGACGGCCGAGGAAGTGTTCGCGCTGCGCTCGGCGATGAACGCCCACGGCCTCGCGCACGTCTCGCTGGTCGCCGAAGCGGAGGCGCTGGCCGCGTGGAACGCCTCGGTACTTCCGACTCTGCAGAAGCAGGACACCGCCGTCGCCGCCGCACGCGGCGCGGCCGTTCTGGCCGCGCAATTCCCCGTCGACGCCGTCACCGAGCGGTTTGCGCTGACGCGCCCGGCGACATCCGACCGCCGTCCACTGTTCGCCGCAGCAGCGTTCGCCGCCGCGTTGACGGTCGGTGCCGCGCTTGTCGCGCTGCAGCTCGGCACGTCCTCGAACACTGCCGTCCCGACCATCGACAACGCCCAGGTGGTCCCGCCGACCACCTCGGTGCGGTCCGGGTCGGGTGGCCCGATCGACTTCCCCACCGTCGTCGTCGAGCCTGCCGCCGAGATCGTTCCCGCCGCCCCACTGTCGACGGAAGTACCGGCTCCCACCGAAACCTCCGACATCCCCCGCAGCGAGCCGGTCGAGACCGAGATCGACACGCGCCCGGCGATCGAGGTCCCGGAGGACACCGAGCCGGTGACACCGCCGGTCGTCGTCGAACCGGTGGAACCTGACCCGGAGCTGCCTGTCGAGGAGCCCGCCGAGATTCCCGAATCGGATTCGGCCGACGATAAACCTGCACCCGAGCAGAATCAGGGGGCACGCAACGACCGACCCTCCGACCGAGCGCCGAACGACCGATCGACAGGGGAAACTCCATGAGTGGTGCCGGGCATCTCGGAATCACCGTCGGCAACACCAGATCCGTTGCGGCGTATCGCGCACTCCCCGAGGACGAACCGACGATCGTCGTCCTGCCGACCACCCTGCGATTCGACGAGGACGGTCGCGCATACCTCGGTGAACCTGCCGACACGGCTCCGTTCACCAGGTTCGTGGATCTGGTCGGCCAGCAGGAGGACCTAGAGCCCGACGCCGACGCATACCGCGCCGAGGATCTGATGGCCAACGCCGCCAACTGCCTCGTCACCATGATGACGACCGACTCGGACGATCCGCCCGTCACGACCATGACGTATCCGACGCGGTGGCCTCGTGACAGCGTCGCTCTGCTGCGCGACGCGCTGGACCACACCGGGCTCACCGAGGTAGCTCTGGTTCCCGAGGCCAAGGCCGCGAGCACGTGCGCGCACCCGAGTCAGGGTGAGGCGGTCACGGTGATCGACATCGGTGCAACCGGAACCGACATCTCCACCTATCCGGGAGGCGGAACCGTCCGCAGCGCCGCGGTCAGCGGCGACGTCTTCACCGATGCGCTGTTCGATCACGTGGTGACCGATCGCGAGCACATCGATCTGTCCGACGCGGCGGTGCTGGCGGCCCTCGCGGGCGTGGTCGCCTCGTGCGAGGCCGCCGAACACACCCTGAGCACGGCAGACGTCGCCACGATCTCGGTCGAACTTCCCGGGATTTCGCAGTCCACAACGGTGACACGCGCCGAGTTCGCCGACCTGATCGCGCCGTCGTTCGATCGACTCGAGGTGCCGCAGGCCGGAACCGTCGTGCTAACCGGGGGCAGCGCTGCACTCCCGTCGGTGGCGTCCGAAATCGCCGATCGCTCGTCCGGCCGACTCCTCGTCGAGCCGCTCGCCGCTACCCTCGGCGCACTGCTCCTCGCCGAGGCCTACGACGTCGACGGCAACTCCATGGTCACCGGTGCCGCGCCGATCGTCACCCGCAACGACGGCACCGAGTCCCTCGACACCGACGCCATTCCGGTCGTCGTGCCGGAGCCGTCCCTCGCGTTTTCCGAGGCGATTCCAGCGGTCGCTCCGGTGTTCGCACCGTCGGAGCTGCGGTCCGAGCCCATCGTTCCGGTCGACGACACCACCTCCGACACCGGTTACGCCCCCATCGCCTCAGCCGTCGCCGCACCCTCCGTGGGGGCGAAGAAGGAACGCAGCGAACGCTCGCGCACCATCACCACCATCGTGGCCGGTGCCGCAGCGGGCGTGGTCATCGTCCTTGCGATCGCGGCAGTGAGCGGAGTGTTCGGTAGTGCGCCCGCCCCGACGCCCCCCGCCGTCACCGACGCCGGTTCGCCTGTCGTCACCTCGACTCGCGCGCCGTCGACCACCACCCCCGCCGCTTCCGTCGAGCCCGTGCTGGTGCCGGAGGTCGTCGAGGAGCCGACACCCGCCCCGTACATCCCGCCGCGGCCTGCGCCCGCACCGCCGCCGCCCGCACCACTTCCCGCGCCCCTTCCCGTCGCGCCAACCACCGTCCCCATCGCCACCACGCCTCCGGTCACGACCACCCCGGTGGTCACGACCACGACGACGGCCCCCACCACCACGACTGCGACGACGACGGCCGACACCCCGGTGACACCTGCTCCCTGAGCTGCACGAAGACTGATCACGCTCCCGATGCCCTAGGGTAGGTCGCTGATACCAAGCACCCGATGAAGGGATTTCATGCGTAACACCGGGGCGCTGCGTGCCGCAGTGCTGTGTTCGACGGCTTTCGTACTTCTTGCTTCGTTCTCCGGAACAGCAGCCGCCGAACCCGTAGTCCAGTCGACCGCCGATCAGCTTCCCCGCGAGCTCGTCGAGGCCGTGCAGCGAGATCTGAAGATCTCCCCGCAGGAATACCTCGATCGCGCTGCTCGCGCTCAGGAACTCTCCGCGTACGCATCGGACTTCCGGGCCAGCCGTCCAGCGGATTTCGCCGGCGCATGGATCGGACCCGACGGCAATGCTGTCGTCGCGGTCACCTCACCTACCGCGGCACAGGCCGTTGCCAAGGACGGCTATGCCACCGCGCAGTCGCCGGTCTCCGCGGACGGACTGGAGAAGTCGCTGGCCGATCTGAACAGTTGGATCGCCGGTCTCCCCCGTGAGATCTCGGAGCAGATCAACGGAACGGCCATCGACTTCATCGACAACCAGATCGTCATCGACCTGGTGAACAGTCCGATCGGTAGCGCACTGAACCTGCCGACCCTGCTGGCCAACATCAAGGTCATCCTGTCCCCCGGCGGAAACGATCCGGTCGACCCGACTCCGATGGGCGGCGACACCTACGTCACCAGCGCTGGGCCCATAGGTGAGGCTCCGGCCACCGGAATCAGCATCTGCTCGTTCGGTTTCAATGCCCTCGACTCCTCCGGAGCTGACGTCAATCTCACTGCGGGACACTGCAATCCCAACAAAGCGACCGGAGCCGGCGGCGCACCGGTCTACCTCCCCGATCCGGCGGACATTTCGCGCAGCACACAGATCGGGTCGTTCGACAGGTCGAGCCTGGGTGCGGCGGACGGCCTCGACTGGTCGGTCATCGCCCTGAACGAGACCGGCATCGCGTCGGGACTGGACCGTCCTACCGTCCGTGGGGCCAACGGCAGCACCGTCGCCGTCACCGGAACCGCGGCCCCCGTCATCGGGGCACCGGTCTGCAAGTCCGGGCAGTCGTCGTCGTTCACCTGCGGAGTGGTCGCGGCCGATCGCGTCGAGACACAGCTCTACATGGAGGACGGCACGTCACGCACCGTTCGTGGATTCGCCAGCACCGCATGCACTCTCGCCGGTGACAGCGGCGGTGCCATCGTCACCGGAACTCTCGCACTCGGAATCACCAGCGGATCCAACAGCGGCGGAGCACCCGATTGCAACGAGGCGAACCTCGCTCTGGCGCAATACGGGGGCACGGCGAGCTTGGGCATCCCCATCGATCAGGTCACGCGCGCAACCGGGGCAACGCTGCGAACCCAGTAGTCGGTACGCCGGGGGGCGTTCACGGCCTATAGTTCTATGCGAGTGAACGGCATCACATCTGCGGTGCTGGGGGGAGAGGTATCCATGTATCGCCGTGCGTTCCGGCTGTCGCTGATCGGTGTTCCACTTCTGCTGACGATGGCCGTGCTCACGCCCGCCGCCTCGGCCGAGCCGGCGTCCGACGCTGCCGAAGCACTGTTGCCTTCGGCTTTGGCCGATGCCGTCTCGCGCGATCTCGGGCTCGACCCTCAGCAATTTCTCGATCGCGCCGACGCGGCCCGCCGGCTGGCGGAATTCACCGCCACGGTCGGTTCCGAGGTCGTCACCGGTTCCTGGCTCGACGCGAACGGTCACCCTGTCGTCACCCTCGCGAGCGGACCGACCCACGCCGAGGCGGCGGATGCGGCCGTGGCGTCCGGATTCGGAATCGCCGCAGCCGCACTCGATATACCGCCTGTCGTCGTCGGTAGCGTTCAGCCGCTGCTGGATGTGCTGCCGTTCGACCCGGCCCCCATCGCAGGCTCGATACGCGCGAGCTCCTACCTCGGCGGCGACAGCTTTCTCGCCGGAACACCCGCGGGCCTCGGGCAGCGTTGCTCTCTCGGATTCAATGCCCTCGACCAGACCCGCGGAGCCGTCAACATCACTGCAGGACACTGCAATCCGAACGTCACCGATACCGGTTCCGCAGCACTTACGGGTGCATACCCGATGTACGGCAGCCTCGTCGGATCGAAGTTCGGTTCGTTCTACCGAACCAGCCGGTCGAACACCGACTACGCCCTGATCGACATAGACGACGCCAACATCGGCGCTTTCGAGAGCAACGCGGTGCGAGTCCCCGGCGCGGGCCCGCTGCACGTCACCGGAACGGTGGATCCGATCGTGGGCGCTCCGGTCTGCAAATCCGGAACCAGGACCGGATTCAGTTGCGGCACAATACTTTCCACAGGACAGAACCTCGCGATGGGTGACAACGTTCTCGACCGAAGCTTCTCGACGTCCATCTGCGCGTTGCGCGGTGACAGCGGTGGCCCGATCGTCAGCGGCACCCTTGCCGTCGGCATCGCCAACGCGTCGAACGTGGGCGATCAACCCTCGTGCGACATCGCGACCGTCGTCAGCATGTTGCAGGGGCAGCGCCCCGAACTGTTCGCCACTCCCGTCAACGACATCCTCGCCCAGAACCCCGGGTTGACGATCCGCACGATGTGACGTCACCGGGTGGGTTCAGTTCCGATCCACCAGCAGAGTCGATCCCGACGGCACGTCTTGGACGGTCGACGGCGACCCGTCCGATTCGTACACCGTCACCCAGTCGACGTCCACGTTGGCGATATCGGGAGTGCCTGCCCGTCCGCATTCACCCACACCCCAGGCCTCGAGTTTGGTGCAGGCACCCGATTGCGCCTGAATTCCGAGCCACATCGGCGTGTCGGGAATGGACGCGCCCAGAGGTGTTCTGGCCCAGATCTTTCCGTTGACGATGTACCTGATCTGCTCGGGGTCCCATTCGACTCCGACGGTCTGCCACTCGTTGGTGTCCAGTGTGAGATCGGCCTGCGAGAAGTGATGCCCGCTCCCGGTTTCGCCCCAATGCAGAAATGCCGACATCGTCCGACGGGTACCGTCGGCGCTCTCGGCGATGTCGATCTCGGGCGGCCAGACCTCGTTCGCAGGCCACAGCAGAATGTGATAGCTGATCTCGTCGGAACGATCCGCTCGCAATCTCACATCCCACTTGCCGAATTGTTGGGACACAGGAGAGTTCGAGACGCCGCCGGTCACCCACCGACCGTCCTTGCGCTCCGCGCGCAATCGAAGCGCACCGCCGGTCACCGACGCCTGCTCGTAGTCCCACCAGCTGGCCGGGTCACCTCCCGGCATGCCGTAGTAGGCACCCCAGTTGTCGCCGAGCTCGCACCTGTCGAAATCGTCGACGAACGTCTGACGCCAGCCCGGCAGGTCCTCCCGTGGCACTGCCTCCCCGGACATGACGTCGTCGGCCATCGGGTCACACTTCTCGTTGCTGAAGAGTGTGGGCTGGGATCCTGCGGAAGGTGTGCAGGACACCGTCGTTGCCACGACCAACAGCGCCACCCACCACCGGTGTCCGATTCTCACTCCCAAATCGCAATCTGTTGGAATCTGACGATCACCACGGCCCCGGCCAGCAACAGCAGCACGATCAACGCAAGCGAGATCACTACCGCTCGGTTGATTCGACCCGTGCTGCTCCGTCCGATCGCGCCTTCGCTCGGCACCTCGCGCTCGCGGAGCACGGACGCGAGAATCAAGGTCGCGAACAGAGCACCGAACGCCAGGAATCCGAGCCACAGGTCACTCATCGGAGAAGCACCGGCGGGGAGGACGCGTTCTGCAGAATCGTCAGGTCGGCGGTCTCGACCACCACGCGGTACTCGTCCGATCCCACCAGCACGCCGAGTTGTTGGTCGACGACCGATTGCGAGTACCCGTACTGGAGATAGATCTGCGCCGAGGACTGCCGAGTGGTGAACACGAAATCGGGGTTCTCCTTGCGAACGCAACCACTGAGATCGTCGAGGCACTCGAACGATTCCATCGTCGACACTCTGACGTCGTCGAAGTAGCGCGCGGACACCAAACTGGCAGCCGTTCCGATGACCATGATTTCCGAGCCTTCCGGGACCGACCGCATCAGCGCGTCGCCGTATCGAATCTGATCCTCGTCGGTGTGCTCGAACGAGGTGTTCAATCCACGAGTTGCAGTCAGTACCAACGCAACTCCGAGGATTGCTGCGGTCGCCGCAACCGTCCGTGACCAGTGCCGGGGCTCGGCCGCCCGTCTGGTGAACTTTCGCACCACCGCGAACGTGCGTACCAGCGCATCGGCTGCGTACGGGGCGATGAACGGTGACGCGAGCACGAAGCAGCGAATGACGACCTCGCCGCCGTAGCTCTGCACCAGGACGAGCCCGAAGGGCACCATGCAGAGAAGACCACCGATGAGCCAGGTCTTGCGCTGTCGGTAGGTGAGCCACCCGGCGAACGCGAAGACCAGAAGTGCGCCCGACGCCGCCAGTCGCAGATATTGCATTCTCTGATACAGCGGGTCGGCACCGATCCGGTCGCTGACGCCGCCCTGCACGGCACCCGACACCTGCCCCACGTCGCCGAGAACGTAGGCGAGGTGGCCCTTCCAATAGTCGACGGCTCCGTAGCTGAACCACGCGACGAAGATGGCGGCAGCGACCAACCACAGCAGCCGATACCGCGTGGTGCCCGTCAGCGCGAACAGGAACAGCGATGCGATGAGCACGATGGGGGTCAGCTGGTGGGTGATGACGATGGCCGCGATCATGACGACCATCAGGCCCTCTATCGCGAGAGTCCTACCGGCACCGAATCCTCGCACCGTGCCGAGAGTCCGGCGCGGTGCATCGAGGACCCAGCGACGCAGCGACTGGGCGACGGCGGGCAGCGGCGCTGTCTGCAACTGCCACAGCAGCAACGCGCAGATCGTCAGGTAGAGCATCGTCGCGGTCGGCTGAGGCGCAAAATAGTCCTGCTGATACCAGTTGAACGACAGGTAGAGCACAACCGCGATCCACGCGACCCGCCTGCGCCCGGTGAGCGACATCGCGATCGAATACAGCGGGAACATGGTCACGCCGCCGAAGAACAACGGTGCCCACAAGAGCATCGGAGACAGATCCGACAGCCCACCGGCACCCGAGATGTGAGCACCGGCCGAGAAGAAGCCGGCCCAACTGAATCGGGCGTCGGAGGGTGGCGGTAGCCCCTGGAGCGACGCGATGATGTCGATCAGCCCGCGATGGGTGTAGGCAGTCGGTACCGACGTGACGCCGTCGGCAAGCGACACGTACATGGTGGTGAACATGATGAGCGCCAGGCCTGCTGCGCCGAGAACGACCGGGTCGAGTCTGGCTCTGGACAAACCGAATGCGATGACTGCGGCCACGATCAGCAGAGCGATCAGATAACTGGGGCCGACGTGGGTGATGATGCCCAACGCTCCCGACGCCTGAGGTTCGAGCACCGCGGTGGCCCGCCAGAACAGTGCAACGGCGACGACCAGTGCACCGAGCAGGCCGTATCGGGTCAGCGCAGCCGTCCGGTCGGGCCGAGGACGGGGCGTGGCACCCACCAGCGTTCGTGACGCCCACAGGATGAGGGCTGCCGAGATGGCGCAGATGTACAGCTGCACCGTCACCGGCCACAGGTTCCCGCTGACGACCTCTGCCTGCGCGATGATCAGAATGGTCGAGAACGAGATCGACACCGTGACCGACCCGACCAGCGCGGGCCGTCGAAGTCGCAGCAGAATCGCGATCGGAGCGCCGGGGAGCATGGTCACTGCGGCGACGACCACGGCGACTCGGAATCCGTTCGGCAGCATGTCCGCGTGATCGGACCCGGCGAGAATCGCCAGCAGGGTCGACGCGATGGCCACCGCCGCGGCGGCGAAGAGCAAACCCTGCGCGCCCCTCACACTGGGTTCGGGCTGCGTTGCCTCGTCCGTGCTCTCGGTCGGTGTCGCCGTATCGGTGACCGTCACGAATTGACCCCGTCGCCGCGAACGGTGATGCTCTTGACGTAGAGGAAAGGCCCGCAGAGGTAACCGAGCAATTCGGTGATCTTGAGATCTCGGGGCATCGGCGGAGCCCCTTCCGCGAACCGGTTTTCCTCCGGGGCCAGCAACATGCGAAATGCCGTCGGCAGACGCCCCAGCAGCGCGCGTGCCGGTGCGCCGCCGTCGAGAAACAGTTTGGTGACGATGGCGGCCATACCGCTTCCGTACCCGAACATTTGCTCGCGCAGCGCTTCGTGATCTGCCCGATGGTGGTGGCCGACGACGGCAGTCGGGGCGTACACGATCGTGCCGCCGCGCAGCACCGCCCGCCTGAACAGCTCCAGATCCTCGCCGCCCTTGGTGGGCGTACCAGGGCCGATTCGCTCGTCGAACCCTGCGAGCGAGACGAATGCGGACTTTCGAAACGACATGTTGTTGCCGCTGCCCATCTCCCCGGCGGTGTAGGGGAACAGCGCTGCAGTACCTCGCTCGCCCAGAGCGTCCGGCACTGCACCTTCCGGTGCCATGGTCCAGACCGTGCGCCGCGCGCCCTTCTCGAACAATCCGGATTCCTCGAACCAGCGCTGTTGGTCCGTCTCGACGGCGATTCCGACGACGCGACCGGTCACTCCGGCCACGATTGCGTCTGCGTCCGCCGAGTACACCGCCGCCAATTCCGCGAGCCACTCGGAATCCGGTTCTGCGTCGTCGTCGGTGAACGCAACGACCTGGCCGGATGCGTGCCGAACGCCGGTGTTTCTCGCTTTCGATACTCCCCGCCGCGGTTCCCGTACGACGATGCAGCGGGCGTCGTCTATCGATTTCAGCGCCTCGTCCACCCGGCCGGACGTGGGTGCGTTGTCCACCACCACGATCTCGACGGCGGGGTAGGACTGAGCCAGCACAGCCTGGACCGTATCCAGCAGCGACGGCCGTCCCACGGTGCCGACGACGACGGTGATGAGGTCACCGTCCGTGAAGCGATCGCCTGCGGTCAGCGCGGCTGGTGCTTTTCGGGGGGCGAGGACGTAGCCGGCACCGGCCACGGTCGCGGCAAGCGCGGCAAATCCGACGCCCCGCGCAAGACTGCGGCGTGGTTCGTCGGCGAGGGTGTGGTCGAGCATCAAAACTCCGATTCGGTTCTTGCGTATGCGGATGTCCCGGCATCCGAAGTCGACTGCGTCAATTCACGTGATGCGCTTTTCCCCGACCGCTGAACTGTAGATGTCCGCGAATCGCTGTGCCCGATGTTCGGAGTCGAAACGCGTGGTGGCCTGCTCACGCGCCGTCACCGAAAGCCTGTTCGCGAGCTCGTGATCGGTGAGGATTCTCGACAGTTGCGCGGCCAGAGAGTCGGCATCACCGGTTCGAGCGATCAGGCCGGTGCGTTCGTGGGTCACGAAATCCACCAGACCGCCGGTGTCGCTCGCCACGACCGGCACCTGGCAGGACTGCGCCTCGAGTGCGATGAGCCCGAAAGGCTCGTCCTGAGAGGGGCACGCCAGAACGTCGACCGCGCGCAGGGTCGCTGCCACTTCGTCGGTACGTCCCAGAAATCTGTGCGCCCCCGGCAACGCGCGAGCCGCGGAATCGACCAGTCCGGCAAGGTGACTGCCGTCGTCCTCACTGGGCGCGCCGACGATGGCCAGATGCGCATCGATGCCCGAGCTTCGAACCCGAGCCACGGCGTCGATCAGCACATCCAGGTTCTTCTCGGGGTCGATCCGCCCGACGGCCGCAATCAGTGGGGCATCCGGGTCCGCGGTCATGGTCGACCGAACAGCCCGGTCTCCGACTCCCGGCGCAAATCGCGAGGTGTCGATGCCCTGATGCACCACTCTCACTCGGCGGGCAACACGTTCGGGGAGCTGTTTCGCCACGGCACCACTGACCGCAACGGCACGGGTGGATGCGGTGACGATCCCGGCCAGGAGAGTGCGTCCTGGACCTGCGGGAACGATGTCGTGAAATTCGACGACGACCGGCTTTCGCGCCAGCTTCGACGCCACCACCGCGTCGGGATGCAGCAGCAGATGGTTCGAGTGCACCACGTCGAACCCACGGGCGGCCCGACGAAGAATGGACACCGTGCGCGCACTCTTGGGCACCTGCGCGAGAAGCGCACCGATCGGGTGTAGCGATTTTTCGCCCTGGCGGCGAATGCCGATGCGCTGCGGCAGATCCAGCGGCAGGAAGGGCAGGCCGCTCTCGCGCCACCACTGCTCGGTGGCACTACCGCCCGGTGCCCCCAACGTCACCGCCACACCCATCGGGCGCAGCGCGAGCGCGAGGTTTCGAAGGCTGTGGTCGGTTCCGCCCACTGCCGTCGACAGGGACACCGCGAGCACCCGCATCCCGCTCACATCGCCCACCACACGCTTATCCTGTCCAATAGTTGGTTTCACTCGGTTCTATCGTACTCAGGGTTGGCTCGAAAGGCATCTTCGTCCATAATGTTTGTCAGGCTTTCATAAACAAACAGTAAAGCCCGCACCCAGAAGGGGCACCGATGAACGTGGTCTCTCCCACGCACTACACAGTCCACGAGACCGACGTAGCGCTTGCCGGAAACTGGACCGTCGTGGCGCTCGGTCCGATCGATCACGGCGGAGTTGCCGGTATCCGACGAGCCTTGCGCACAGCGATGTCGATCGGCCCAGCCGCTCGACTGGGTCTTCTTCCCGATCGCACGTCCCGACGCTGGCGTTACGACCCCGAACGCCTTCTGCGTGCCGTTCGCCAGGACTCCCCGATCACCGAGGACGAGTACGACTCCGCGATGGCGGACGTTCTCTCCACCCACGACCAGGCAGAACCCATCTCGATCGTGGTTCGCGGTGATCACGTGGTGTTCTATATGGATCACGGCATCGGGGACGGCCAGATGATCATCAACATCTCGCACACGCTCGCCGACGTCACGGCCCGTCACGGGATCGTGCCCCAATGGGCCACAGCAGCCCGCACCGATCGTCCTCTCGCCGTCGCCACGTTGCGCTGCTTCGGGTCCGATCCTCGACGACTACTGCGTCTGCTGCGCTCCCGGCTCCGCCCTCCGGCCCGAGAACTCGATTTACGCACGAAGGGCGCGGCAACCGTCGACGGGTCCACGAACCGATTGGTTGCCTCCCCGTCGATCACCTCGTCCGTCTGCGTGGTGGCGGACGCAGCGACGATCGAGTGCACACACGAACTGACGCGATGGCGCGATGCCCACCGCCCCGGCCAGTCGATCTCGATTCTGTTCTTCGCCGCCCTCGACGCCGCGCTCCGCAGCCAGGGAGTCGTTGTCGACGACGTCGCGAAAGTACTGTTCGACGTCCGGCGATACCTACCGGCCCATCTGAGCACCCTGGCGAATCTGTCCGCCGGCATCGACGTCGCCTTGCCCGACACCACCGATACCGCAATGCTGTCCCGCCGTTGGAAAGGCATCATCGACAGCGGGCATCCGGTCGCGAACCTGGTTCTGGTGAGCCTGCATTCGAAGCTGGGTCGACTCCGATCCTCCAGCACCCCCGAGACACCGCCTCCGGCATCCGACACTGTTCGCCTCGCACTCTCCGACATCGGCCGCCACCCCCGATTGAACGACATCGGCTTCATCGGAGAATCAACCAGCGCGTATCGGGCCATGGTGGCACCTGCAAGCCACGGGCACGTCACGCTCACCACCGCGCGACTGCGAAACTCCATCCGCGTCACAGCGTCGTTCCATGCCGAATTCGTCGACGCAGACACCATCAGGCGGGCGCTGCGCCTCGCGTGCTCGACGCCGATCGAACTCCTCGCACCCGGCTCCGCAGACTCTCCGGAGTCCGACAGAACACCGACCATCGATTCGACTGTGTGACAACCACAACGACGAAGGGCCCACGATCTCGTCGAGATCATGGGCCCTCGTTCGTAAAGACGCTGGTGCTACTTGGCCCAGACAGTGGTGCCCGGTGCTGCGTTCAGCGTGTTGATCAAATCGATGCCAGCAACAACGAGGGTCGGGCCACCCGCGATGATCGTCCCGGCGATGCCTCCGAGTGTCGCACCCAGCGGTACCGACGCCAGACCGACGGGGCCGCCCAGGAATCCAAGTCCACCGACCACAGCGCCGATTGCAGTGCCGGTGAATCCACCGATCGCAGTCGCGATGCCGAGCTGCGACGCGAAGTTCTGCTGCGCCTTGAGGTTTTCCTCGGGCGAGGCGACGGTCGTCGCGCCGATGCTGCGCGAGTTCGCCGATGCCTTGGTGAAGTCGAGGTTCGGGATGAGACGCAGAGTCTTGCCGTCGTTGTCGACGTTCTGCTCGTACGGGAAGTTCAGTCCGCCGAGGTTGAACGACAGCGGAAGAGTCACGAGTGTCTTGTCGGCGGCGTCGAGGACGTCGACCGTCTTGCCGTCGTCGGCGATCTTGAAGACGCCTGCGTCGATGGTGGTGACGATCGTGCGGTCCTCGAGCTCGACGCTGTAGTTCGTATCGGGGACGGTGGCAGAGGGCTCGGCCGGAGCCTGCGCGTACGCGGTACCGCTGGCCAGGCCCATCGCTGCTGCGACGAGGGCCGAGGTGACGACCAGTTTGCTGAGTTTCATGTGGAGTTTTGTTCCGTTTCTGTGCATTGGGGTCTGGCAGTACCACTGTCAAGTAACCGTCGAACGCTGTGTCACCCCGATGACGCGTCTGCGACTTGTGGTGCGTTCAGGATTGTAGCGTACAAAGCGGACCGGTCGTTGTTCTTTTGCAACCGGTCCGTCATCCGTCAGTTACCAACTGTCGCAAACATTTTGAGAAACCGCAGCGCACGCAGCCCGCGGCTAGTCGTCCTGATATCCCTGATGTCGGTCGATCGGACGATACCGACAATTCGTACCCACCGACTCGGTCGAGTCACTGCTACCCCACCAGCCCCGAGCAGCACACGCGGCAGCAAGTAAGGACTGCCTTCTCGACAGTGCGCAAAGGCCCTACGCCTAACGTGATCTTCGAGACAACCTACTGACGAGTTCAGCCCGCCCGTCGGACGGCCTCATATCCGTGTCCACCAGCGTCGCTCCGAAGGATCGATGCTAAGTTACCCGCCAGTACGATCGAAGACCTACCAGCGGGTAACATAGACCGTCACAAGCTCGACGGGCTGAACCCACGGTAGCTCTCCAGCTGCCACCTACAGCGAAAGGCCGCGACATGAACGCCCTGACGATCACGTTGGGCACAGTCGGTGCTCTGCTCAGCCTCGTATGTTGGTACGCCTTCATTCGTGGTGCCCTGCGCATGTTCAACATCGTGCGACTCGGCCAACCGGCACCCGATCGCTGGAGGCCGTTCATCCCGCGGTTCAAGCAGATGGTCGTCGAGTTCCTCGCCCACACCAAGATGGTCAAGTTCCGCACCGTCGGCTGGGCGCACTGGCTGGTCATGATCGGCTTCATGCTGGGCGCATTCGTCTGGTTCGAGGCCTACGGCCAGACATTCAACCCCGAGTTCCACTGGCCCATCGTCGGTGACACCGCGGCCTACCACCTCATCGACGAGCTGCTCGGACTCGGCACCGTCATCGGCATCACCACGCTGATCATCATTCGCCAGCTCAACCACCCACGGAAGCCCGAGCGTCAGTCCCGCTTCGCCGGCTCCGGGTTCAAGGCCGCCTACTTCGTCGAGGCCGTCGTGCTCATCGAGGGTCTGGGCATGGTGTTCGTCAAGGCAGGCAAGATCGCCACGTACGGACACTCGAATCCCTACACCGACTTCTTCACGATGCGTCTGGCCGAGCTGCTGCCCGCCAGCTCCAACATGGTTTCGGTGTTCGCGCTGATCAAGTTGATGTCCGGCATGATCTGGCTCTACATCGTCGGCACCCGCATCAACTGGGGCATCGCGTGGCACCGTTTCACCGCGTTCCCCAACATCTACTTCAAGCGCATGGACGACGGCACCGTCGCCCTCGGCCCGGCCAAGCCGATGATGTCCGGCGGCAAGGTCCTCGAGATGGAAGAGGCCGACCCCGACGTCGACGCCTTCGGCGCAGGCAAGATCGAGGACTTCAGCTGGAAGGGCTGGCTCGACTTCACCACCTGCACCGAATGCGGTCGCTGCCAGTCGCAGTGCCCCGCCTGGAACACCGGCAAGCCCCTCTCCCCCAAGCTGCTGATCATGTCGCTGCGCGACCACAGCCACGCCAAGGCCCCGTACCTGCTCGCCGGTGGCAAGAAGGACATGGCAGGTGACGAGGTCGGTCTCGTCGACTCCGAGGGCAACGTCGACCAGAAGGCGCTCGACGCCATCCCGCAGAATGCCCGCGACGAAGCCGATCGCAAGCTCGTCGCCGACGCCATCGAGGGCGGCATCATCGATCCCGAGGTGCTGTGGAGCTGCACCACCTGTGGTGCCTGCGTCGAGCAGTGCCCGGTGGACATCGAGCACGTCGACCACATCATCGACATGCGCCGCTACCAGGTGCTCATCGAATCCGAGTTCCCGTCCGAGCTCGCCGGTCTGTTCAAGAACCTCGAGAACAAGGGCAACCCCTGGGGCCAGAACTCGAAGGACCGTCTCAACTGGATCAACGAGATGGACTTCGACATCCCGGTCTTCGGCCAGGACGCCGATTCGTTCCAGGACTACGAGTATCTCTTCTGGGTCGGCTGCGCCGGTGCCTACGAGGACCGCGCGAAGAAGACCACCAAGGCCGTTGCCGAGCTGCTCGCCACTGCGGGCGTGAAGTTCATGGTGCTCGGCGCGGACGAGACCTGCACCGGCGACTCCGCTCGCCGCGCGGGCAACGAATTCCTGTTCCAGCAGCTCGCGATGCAGAACATCGAGACGCTGAACAGCGTGTTCGACGGCGTCGAGCAGAGCAAGCGCAAGATCGTCGTCACCTGTGCCCACTGCTTCAATGCACTCGGCAACGAGTACCCGCAGGTCGGCGGCGACTACGAGGTGGTGCACCACACGCAGCTGCTCAACCGCCTCGTGCGGCAGAAGAAGCTGATCCCGGTGGCCTCGGTCAGCCAGGACATCACCTACCACGACCCGTGCTACCTCGGCCGTCACAACAAGGTGTACGACGCTCCGCGTGAGCTCATGGCCGCGTCGGGCTCCAACCTCAAGGAGATGCCGCGCCACGGTGAGCGGTCCATGTGCTGTGGTGCCGGTGGCGCTCGCATGTGGATGGAAGAGAACATCGGCAAGCGCATCAACATCGACCGGGTCGACGAAGCACTTGCCACCAACCCCAAGAAGATCGCCACGGGTTGCCCGTTCTGCCGCGTGATGCTTACCGACGGTGTCACCGCACGGCAGGAAGGCGGCGCGCACGAGGGAGTCGAGGTCGTCGATGTCGCGCAGTTGATGCTCGAGTCGATCACCCGCGTCGAGTCCTCGGTGCTGGCCGAGAACATCAAGGTCATCCCACGCGAGCGCACTCCCCAGGAGGACCTGGCAACCGAGAACGCTGCCGAGGTCGAAGAGGCCGAACGCATCGCACCCGTCGAAGAGCCTGCCGAGGCGAAGTCTGCTCCGGCAGCTCCCGCCCCGAAGGCCGGCGGCGGATTGAAGATGAAGGGTCTGGCCAAGGCACCGGGAGCGAAGGCACCCGGTTCTGCAACCAAGTCCGAAGACACCGCGGATGAGGCGGCACCTGCAGCCAAGCCCAAGGGGCTCGGAATGGCCGGTGGCGCGAAGGCTCCCGGCGGCAAGGGCCTGCAGATGAAGGGCAAGGCTCCCGGAGCGAAGGCTGCTGCACCCGCGGCACCGTCCGCCGAGACCGCCGACGCTCCCGAGACATCTGCCTCGGCCGAGTCGACGCCCACCGTCAAGCCCAAGGGTCTGGCCGTGAAGTCCGGATTCAAGAAGCCAGGTGCGAAGGCACCGGGCAAGCCTGCCGAGGCCGACGTAGCTCCGGCAACTGCCCCGGAGGCTGCGGGCGATTCCGCCGAATCAGGCGCTGCGGCAACCGAATCCAAGCCGACCGTCCAGCCGAAAGGCTTGGCCGTGAAGTCGGGGTTCAAGAAGCCGGGAGCCAAGGCCGCGGCTGCGCCTGCTGCCGAAGCACCAGCTGAGGCGCCCAAGGCCGAGGCACCGAAGGCCGAGGAATCAGCTGAAGAGGCTTCGGTTTCGGAGGCACCCGCCGCCGAGGCTGCAGCAGAATCCAAGCCGACCGTTCAGCCCAAGGGCCTGGCCGTGAAGTCCGGGTTCAAGAAGCCGGGCGCACGCACGCCCGGTGCGGCCGCCGCTGCACCTGCTGAGCCGAAGAACACAGAGCCCGAAAAGGCCGAGCCGACTCCGGAGACTGCTGCACCGGAGGCACCGGAGGCACCGGAGGCACCGGAGGCCGAAGCGCCGGAGGCCGAAGCGCCGGAGGCAGAGGCCCCGAAGGCCGATACGTCGGACACTGCCGGTGAGGCCGCGTCCAGCGGTTCGGATGACCGGACTCCACCCAAGCCGAAGGCCGGTGGGCTCGGATTCGCTCCGGGAGCCAAGGTTCCGGGTCGCCGCAAGTAACCTCACACCCTTTTTACCGACTGCGCGCCCCTTCTCACGTCAGAGCAGGGGCGCGCAGTCGTCAGTAGGGGTGTGAGGTCTCGGCCGCCCCCCCCCCCCGCAGGGGTGGCCGAATCGGACATCGTGAGTATGGTCGGACTCGTACGTGGACCGAGACTAGGGAGCAGGCATGACCGACGACGCGGACAAGCTTTTTCGCCGCTACGACGAGTGGTGGACGGCTTTGTCGCCCGACGACCGAGCGCACGTCGAGCAGTGCTGCGAGTCCGGCCGCACCGACGAGCGTCTCTGCGCACTGGTGATCGAGAACAACGGCCCGTCGAAGGCAGCGTTCGAGGCAGGCAGCAAGTTGTCGGTGGGCAACAGCAAGTACTGCGCTATCCCCAGCGCCCTCCTCGAGTTTCTGGAAGCGAAGCGCGCGCACCCACCACTCAGCTAGAGGGACGCCACAGCTGCAATTCCGGGATTCCGGGCGGCGTGAATCCCATGACCTGCCCGTAGAAGGACAGTTCGGATTCGCGTGCGTTCACCTGCGTTTCGAGTTTGCGGAATCCGTGCGACTCGCCCGCGTAGGCAAGGTATGCGTGCGGAATACCTTTCTGCACCATGGCGTCTCGGAATCGTTCGGCCTGTGACGGCGGCACGATCGGATCGTCGAGACCTTGCAACAGCAGCACTGGGCAGGACAGTCCGTCGACGTTGTTGACCGGCGCGCGGGTGCGGTACAGGTCGATGGCCTCGGGCAGCGGTCCGATCAGCCCGTCGATGTAGCGCGATTCGAAGTCGTGGGTCTCGGCGACGAACAGCTCGAGCTCGGCGACGCCGAAGTACGATGCACCGCAGGCAAATACGTCCGAGGACGTCAACGCGGCCAACACCGTCCAGCCACCGGCCGACCCACCTTCGATGGCCAGTCGGCGCGGGTCGGCAAGGCCACTGTCGGCCAACCCCTGTACTGCGGCGATGGTGTCTTCGACGTCGACCACGCCCCATTGCCCGCGCAGCCGGTTGCGGTATTCGCGGCCGTATCCGCTCGACCCGCCGTAGTTCACATCGACGACGCCGATGCCGCGGCTGGTGAAGTAGGCGAACAACGGGTTCAGAGCGGGTGCCACATGTGCCGTCGGGCCGCCGTGGACGAAGGCGATGTACGGCGGCAGCTCGCCGTCGAGCCCCTCGTAGGACGGGTTGCGCGGCGCGTAGGCGATGGCGTGCACTTCCCGATTCGGTCCCTCGAACGTGATCTGACGCCCCTCCGGTAGGTACGCCTCGTCCGGGACGGATTCGAATCCCGAACGTATCGAGGTCAATTCGCCGGATTCCAGGTCGAGGGCGAACAGTCCTCCTGCCACCTGAGCTCCGCCACCCTTGAGCAGGACGGTCGATCCGGAGCGCCCACCGAGCCCCACCGACGTCACGCCCTCGAGTGCGATGTCTTCCAGTGCCCCGGACGCAAGATCGAGCACCGCCAATGTGTCGGTGCCGACGGTCCGCACGGTGAGCAGCTTCCCGTCGTCGAGCATCGAGTACCAGCTCGATCCCAGTCGCCACAGCGGAGCCCCGAAGTCGGCGTCGAGCGTCAGCAGCGGGGCGACCGAGCCGTCGAGCGTGACCGAATACAGGTTCCACCAACCACTTCGGTCGCTGATGGCGTACAGCGAGTCGTTGTCGATCCATTCCGGCTGCATCACCGATTCCTCGGTAGAGCCGAGCAGCACCGTCCACGCGCCGGGATCGGCAAGGGAGGCAACGCGCAGTTCTGTTCCGTCCCAGGGCATCTGCGGGTGGTTCCACGCGATCCAGGCGATACGGGTGCCGTCGGGCGACAATCTCGGGAACGCAAGGAAGTCCGAGCCCGCCACGAGCGAGCGCACTCCGGCGCCGCCGAGATCGATGGCCACGATGTCTCGTGACACCGTGCCTGCGTCGTGTGTCTCGCGAACTGCGATGACGTCGGTACCGACCACCGAGAGATCTGCGTACCGAATGCTCGACGCCACAGCCGGTTTCGGCGTCAGCGGAACGGGCGCGCCGCCGGGGGTGAGTCGGTAGACGCGTTGATCGGAGAACTCGGCGAACACCAGGTCGCCGTCAGCTGTAGCAGTCCATGCTCCCCCGCCGTACTCGTGGACGCGGGTGCGAGCGTTGAACGGCGCGGGCAGAATAGGCTGCGCTTCGCCGTCGACGTGGCGACAGATCGCCGTTCGGCCCTGTTCGGTGGGGCGCAGTTCGGACCACCAGATGTCGTCGCCGACGAAGAGCCCGCCCTCGACGGGGTGGCCCGCAGACGACAGATCTGCGGCGGTGATGGGCGAAGGCCAGGATCCGTACGCGAGGGCAGTCACGACTCCCACCCTAGTGAACTGACGCGCATGTAACGCGTTGTTCACCGGCTCTTCAACCATGACCCGGATGATGGGTGACAAGCAGCACTAGGGGGACCATCATGCGCCGGACCACTACCAATTCGGTAGACCACGAGATTCTGGCTTTCGGCCGCACCTGGCACGGATACGGCGGAGGCAGCGACGAAGACATCTATGTGGCATTCGGCGTGGATGCCCGCACATACTTCCAGCGGCTGGGCCGCATTCTCGATTCGCCGATCGCGGTGGATCTGACACCCGACGAGCGGACCGCGATACTCGACATCTGCCGGTTGCGGACCGGGTTGACGGCCTAAACGGGCGTCAGCAGCTCGGGGCTGTTGTTCTTCACACTGTTCACCGCAGTACTCACCTCGTAGGGCTCGAGCCTCGGTTCGGGGATCGCTGCCAACAGCTCCTGCACCGCACCGAGATCCGTCAAGCCGGGATCGAGCCAGCTTGCGCGCAGATCCGGTGGAAGTACCACCGGTGAGCGGTCGTGAATATGGCCGAGCGCATCCGCTGCGGGCGAAGTGAGCACAGTGACCGACCAGACCCATCGATCCTCGTCGTCCTCTGCCTTGGTGGGATCTCGCCACAGTTCGTACAACCCGGCCATCGCCAATACGCCCTCCGTATGCAGGAAGTACGGAACTTTGGCGCCGTCGCGCTTCTCCCACTCGTAGTACCCGTCGGCAGGCACGATGCAGCGTCGACGGCTCGCGGCCTTCTTGAACGACGGCTTCTCGGTGATGGTCTCGGACCTGGCGTTGATCAGCCGGGAACCGATTTTCGCGTCCTTGGCCCACGACGGAATCAGGCCCCAGCGAACCGACCGCAACTGCCGTACCGCGTCGGCCTCGGGTTCGTCCTTGGGGGCGCGTTCGAGCACCGTCCGCACCGTCTGCGTGGGAGCCACGTTGTAGGACGGCGGCACCTCCGCACCGACGGTTTCGGCGATGTCGAACACCGCCTGTAGGTCGCTGTCACTCCGGGTACTGGCATACCGTCCGCACATAGAAAGAGATTGTTCCACCCGCCACCGACAACCCGGGCGAAACAACCTTGTGGAAACACGGAGTGCCCGCCTGGCACGATGTGACGGGTGACCACTCCGCAGAGCCACTCCCAGCCGCGTTATCGCACACTGCAGCAGTCGACCAAGCTGCAGAACGTGCTCTACGAGATCCGCGGACCGGTACACGCCCATGCCGCCCGACTCGAAGCCGAGGGGCACCGCATCCTCAAGCTCAACATCGGCAATCCGGCACCGTTCGGGTTCGAGGCCCCCGACGTGATCGTCCGAGACATGATTGCAGCGCTGCCGGTGGCCCAGGGCTACTCGGAGTCGAAGGGCATTCTGTCGGCTCGGCGGGCCATCGTCACTCGCTACGAGCTCGAACCCGGCTTTCCCGAGCTCGACGTCGATGACATCTACCTCGGCAACGGGGTGTCGGAGCTCATCACGATGACGATGCAGGCACTGCTCGACGACGGTGACGAGGTGTTGATCCCGGCCCCGGATTACCCGCTGTGGACGGCGATGACGACGCTGTCCGGCGGCAAGGCCGTGCACTACATCTGCGACGAGGAAAACGGGTGGAATCCGGATCTGGCCGATATCGAATCCAAGATCACCCCGAAAACCGTCGCACTGCTGGTGATCAACCCCAACAATCCGACCGGCGCGGTGTACTCGAAGGAGGTGCTGCAGGGCATCGTCGATCTGGCACGCAAGCACCAGTTGCTGTTGCTCGCGGACGAGATCTACGACCGGATCCTCTACGACGATGCCCAGCACACCTCGCTGGCGAGCCTGGCTCCCGATCTGCTGTGCCTGACGTACAACGGACTGTCCAAGGCGTATCGAGTGGCAGGGTACCGCGCTGGGTGGCTGGCGATCACCGGCCCGAAGAAGCATGCGGCCGGGTTCATCGAGGGCATCGACCTACTCGCATCGACGCGGTTGTGCCCCAATGTGCCTGCGCAACATGCCATTCAGGTGGCCCTCGGGGGGCACCAGAGCATCGAGGACTTGATCCTTCCCGGTGGGCGGCTGCTCGAGCAGCGTGACGTTGCATGGCAGAAGCTCAACGCGATTCACGGCGTCTCGTGCGTCAAGCCGCGGGGTGCGCTGTATGCGTTTCCCCGACTCGACCCGGAAGTGCACGAGATCTACGACGACGAGAAGCTGGTTCAGGATCTGCTGTTGCAGGAGAAGATCCTGGTGGTTCAAGGAACCGGATTCAACTGGCCCGGCCACGATCACGTGCGCATCGTGACGCTGCCCTGGGCCAGGGATCTCGCCGTCGCGATCGAGAGGTTCGGCAACTTCCTCGCGTCGTACAAGCAGTGAGACGCCGAGTTACCGAAAAGTAGTTGAAAGTGATGCAAAAAACATGGGGGCGACCCCGCCTGAACCACGAATGATCTGTACATTGGCGGACGGCACTTCGGTGCCCGCGAGCCCTGGTCGTACCCCTCCCCCCCGGGTCGGTCAGGTGGTGGCGGGGGACGCCCCCCCTGCTCCCCGCCACCGAGCTCCTCGCATCGGCCACCAGCCTGGCCCGTACTAGCCTTGCACCGTGGAACCACACGGCAATCTTCCCGACGGCATTAGGCCCAGCCTCGATTCTCGTGCGGGTCACGGGCACGGGCACGGGCACAGTGACACTCCGGTTCCGCTGGGGCCGGTTGCCGCCAAGGTCGTCGTCGGACTGTTGATCGCCATTGCCGTCGCCGTCATCGCCGGTGCCATCGCGCTGTGGCCGAGTCAGCAGAGCGTCGATATCCCGCTCCCGTTCCAGACCTCCGGCGGAGGAGCGGTCTCCACCGAGGCAGGCACCATCACCTCGCAGAGCATCGGGCCCTGCGGAAGTCCCGACGCAGGCAGGCCGTTCACCGGCAACCCGACTCCCGCCGTCAACGACTCGTACGAATGTCAGCGCAGCATCGTCGACATCACCACCGGCGAGGACGCAGGCAAGCGGACGGTGCTCGAGATCGCGCCTGGGCCAGGGCAACCGACTCTGAGCGCAGGCGAGGACATCCGGTTGGTCGTCCAGACGGACCCCTCGGGTGGGGTCCGCTATTCCTTCAACGACTACTCACGTGGGCTGCCGTTGGCGCTGATCGTCGGAGTGTTCGCCGTGGTCATCTGCATCGTCGCCCGCTGGAGGGGATTTCGGGCACTGGTCGGCCTGCTCATCGCGTTCGCCGTGCTGGTGGTGTTCATGCTGCCCGCCCTGCTCGACGGTGCCCCCGCCATTCCGGTCGCCCTCGTCGCCGGTGCGGTGATCCTCTACGCGGTGCTGTATTTGGCGCACGGGGTGAACCTTCGCACCAGCTCGGCGCTGCTCGGCACCCTCACCTCGATGGCGTTGGCAGCGGTACTGTCCTACGTCGCCATTCGCATGACCCATCTGACCGGGTTGTCCGAGGAACAGAACGCCGCCGTACAGACGTACATCGGCAACGTCAGCGTCACCGGTCTGTTGTTGGCCGGCTTCATCATCGGCTCGCTCGGTGTGCTCAACGACGTGACGATCACGCAGGCATCGGCGGCCTTCGAACTCGCCTCGGTGGACGAGACCGCGTCGCGGCGCGAGATTTTCACTGCGACGATGCGGGTGGGGCGCGATCACATCGCCAGTACCGTCTACACCCTGGTGCTCGCCTACGCCGGTGGCGCGTTGCCACTGCTCTTGCTCTTCAGCGTCGCCGACCGGTCCATCCAGGACGTACTGACCGGCGATTCGGTGGCCATCGAAATCGTCCGCTCCTCCGTGGGCGGCGTGGCGCTGGCGTTGTCGGTACCCCTGACCACCGCAATCGCCGTTCTCCTGGCGCGACCGCTCACCTCGCCGCGAGCCCCGAAGACTGTCAGGCCCCCGAAGCCGTCGAAGCCCACACGGTCGCGAGGCTCGGGTCGCCACAGCGCGTAGAGCGACTCCGCCGCACGTGAGCAGAACTTCGACCTCTGCTACGAATTTCCGCTCACGTGCGGCGGAGCCGCTTCGATCAGGCGAATGCAGCAGCAACGGTCTCCGACAGCAGGGCCCCGTTGTGCGTGCTCAGGCCGGCTTTCAGGCCCGGGTCTGCCTCGCAGGCAGCTTCCCAGCCCTTGTCGGCGAGAGCGAGAACGTACGGCAGGGTGGCGTTGGTGAGTGCATAGGTCGACGTCCGTGGGACGGCACCGGGCATGTTGGCGACGCAGTAGAACACCGACTCGTGCACCTTGTACGTGGGATCGGCGTGGGTGGTCGCGTGCGAATCCTCGAAGCACCCGCCCTGATCGATGGCGATGTCGACCAGAACCGAACCCGGCTTCATGCGCTGAACCAGGCTGTTGGACACCAGCTTCGGCGCTCTGGCTCCTGGCACCAGCACAGCGCCGATGACGAGGTCGGCTGCAAGAACGGCTTGTTCGAGTTCGTATGTGTTCGATACCAGCGTCTTCACAGCACCGCGGTACTGGTCGTCGATGGCGCGGAGCGCTCTCACGTCGAGATCGAGCACGGTGACGTCGGCGTGCATGCCGAAAGCGATTGCCGTGGCGTTCTTTCCGGATACGCCGGCCCCGATGACGACGACGTTGGCGGGGCGCACTCCTGGGACTCCGCCCATCAGGACTCCACGGCCACCTTCGCTGGACATCAGATGGTAGGCACCGGCTTGCGGCGCGAGGCGTCCGGCAACTTCACTCATCGGAGCGAGTAGCGGCAGCGATCCATCTGTGGCAGTGACGGTTTCGTACGCGATGGCGGTGGTGCCCGACTCCAGTAGCGCGTCGGTGCATGCTTTGGATGCGGCGAGATGCAGGTAGGTGAACAGCACCTGCCCCTTGCGCAGACGCGAATACTCCTCTGCGATGGGTTCTTTGACCTTGAGCAGGAGGTCGGCGGTTTCCCAGACCTTGTCGACGTCGGTGAAGATCTGTGCGCCTGCGGCCTTGTAGTCGGTGTCGGTGAACGACGATCCGGCGCCTGCTTCGGTTTCGATGATCACTTCGTGTCCTCGCGAGACCAGTTCGTGCACGCCCGCCGGGGTGATGGCCACCCGGTATTCGTGGTTCTTGATCTCGCGTGGAATTCCGATCTTCATGACGGCCTCCTCGGCGGTGGGTGACATGAAGCAATGGCTTCACGCTGTAGGCCAACTATGAATTATTCACGGAAACCTTGCAGTGGATGTGAAGATAATTCTGTAGAGTCCGGTTATGGCGAGCAATAGTTCATTCGAGACCGCTGGAGCGGGGGCGCTACCGAACGATGTTCGGTCCGTCCCCCTGGACCACATCGACCACATACTGCTCGACGAACTACGCCGTGACGCCCGCACACCCAATACTGCCCTCGCCGCCGCGGCCGGAATCGCACCGTCCACGGCGCTGGGACGGGTTCGCGCCCTCGTCGAGCGTGGCGTCATCCGCGGGTTTCACGCAGACATCGATCCCGAGGCTCTCGGCCAGGGCATCCAGGCGATGATCTCCGTTCGACTACAGGCAGATGCTCGACGCCGAATCAGTGAATTCGGATCGAAGATCGCGTCGCGGAAGGAGACGCTGAACATCTACTTCATCGCTGGAGCCGACGACTTTCTGGTCCATGTGGCAACCGTCGACACGGCCACCCTTCGAGATTTCGTCGTCGAGAATCTCAGTGCCGATCCCGCCGTTGCAGCCACCGAGACCATCCTGATCTTCGAGCACATTCGTCCGCGAAATACCCACGCGGACAACTGAATCGACTCAGGGAGCGGGAGGCACAACCGGCGGGAAGCCCGGCAGAGTGAAGTCCGGGAACCCAGGAATCAGCGGCGGGGGCTGTTGCGGAGCCGGGGGAACGGGCTGGACCGGGGGCGGCGGCGCAGGCTCGACCGTCGTAGTCGGCTCCGTCGTCTCCGGCTCCTGATAGACCTCGGTTTCCTGCGGCTCCGTGGTCGGTTCGACGGTGGTCGTCGGTGCCGGTGCGGGCGGCGGCAGAACCGGAGCCGGAACCACCGATGTGGGCGGAACCGTGGTCACTGCCGGAGCTTCGGTCTGTGTGCGACTGACCGAGGTGTCCACCACCTGCGGAGAGTTCTGGTGGGTGAGCAGAAACCCGGATACGCCCACCACTGCGGCCAGGCCGAGCGCGAGCACGCCGCCGGTGCGAAGCCTGCGCCTCGCGCGGGTGCGGTCGTCCTCACCGTCGTCGTCGTCGTAGTCGGCATCGAGCCAGTAGACGTTCTTCAGCTGGAACGGAACCGGCTTGCCGTCGTCGACCGACGATGCGTCCGCGATCGGCGAAACAGATTCGGCGGCAACGGTTTCGGCAACAACCGTTTCCGTTTCACTGCGCTCGTCGGCAGACTGCTCCCCCGTGCTCATCTCGAAGACCTCCCCGTCGACCTGCGCCCCCTGCGCACGGTCGTCGAGAACATCATCTCCTACCGTCGACGTCGATTTCGTATCAACGACAGAATCTGCGGCCGAATGTTCGGCCGGGTCTGCGAATCGCGAGAACTCGAACCCGCCTGCGTTATCCGCAGTCTCGACCGAAGTATCGGTTGCCGCCGGAATCCACGGACGCGCCGGAACCGGTCGAGTCGGAATCCGAGCAGGCGCAGCCGGAGCCGCATGAAGCGCGTCGGTGCGGGCCGGAACCGGACGAATCGGGGCCGGGGGTTGCGGCGCGCGAGACACCGGGGCGGGCCTTGCGGTTTCGGGCCGCGCCGGCGTGACGGACGTACGCGCTCCGGTCCGCGTGCGTGAATGCGGCCGAGCGGCCAAGGCCGCCCCGCGGGCAGCAACGGTTTCCGGCTCGGTCGGCACTGTCGACGGCAGCTGAAGCAGGGGTCCGACGCGTTCCTGCACGATGGGCATGCGGGCACCGCCACCGATCAGCACGACGGCGTCGATCGGTACATTCGCTCCGATCATGACCTCGCGCGCGAATTCGATCGCTTCGTCGAGCAGGTCGGTGATGAGGAGCTCGAAGTTCTCGCGCGAGAGCAGGATCATGCCGCTCGCATCGGGGAGGCATACCGCGTCCTGGGTGGACAGGCGTTCCTTGGCAATTCGGCAACGCTTCTCGAAGAGAGCGATGTCCGGATCGGTCGTCGGCTTTCCGAGACGTGCGAGCTGGTTGTCGCGGAGGTAAGCGTCGATCAGGTCGCCGCTGTACGCACCCGAACGCTGCGACGCCGTGACGGTGCGCTGCACCAGATCCACCACGCTGACGGTCAGCCCCGAACTCCCGAGGTCGAACAACGCGACCGAGGTGCGGTTGTGTGCTTCACCGGTTGCGGCGAGGTACTCCACCACGGCTTCGACTTCGTGCACCAGGTGGAAGTTGTTCAGGTGGGCACCGGCGAGAGCGGCGCGGAGGGCGTCGGCCTGCCGGAGGTCGCGGTAGGCGACACCGGCGGAGAGTTCGGGCTCGGATTCTGCAGCGGCACGGATCGACTCGGCGGCCAGATGCGGAAGGTCCCCGCCGACACCGTCGATGACTTCGTTGCGGAAGAACAGTGGCCGTTCGATGTCCGTGACCAGGCCGGACGAGTCGGCCGCAGGTGTGTCGAACTGCTCCGGTCGGGGCTGCGCCGTACGCACGGCTCGGGTCCCCATGGACACCCCAAGCAGCACAGTCACGGTTTTCGGCCTCACGTCGATCGGACAGTTACGGCGGACGCCTTACCACGCGTCCACTCGGTCACGGTACCGTCTCGCGGCGATCGGCATGGCGGGTGCCCCGCGGGCTGCGGAATCGACGGAGTCGACGGCGGCGGTCGGTCAGCCGATCTCGGCGGCTGTCGGCTGATACATCTCACCGGAGTAGGTGTACTGCTCGACGTAGAGTTGCTGGTCGGTGAGCGTGACCGGGCCCTGCGCCCCGGAGGCATCCGGGGGAGCGACCGCGCTTGCGGTTGGTTGGACTTCGGCCAGGGTGGTCTCGAATACCGGGTCGGTGTTGATGACCGACCTCGGTGAGTTGTCGAAGTTGCCGAACGTCGCGAACAAGAGTGCGACGACCACCACGCCGACCGACACCGCAACTGCTCCGACTTTGAGGACGGCCTGTCGGGTCCACTCCCGGTTCGTGAGTCCCGCAATGTACTGGCGGGGACGCGCCGCAGCGGAAGGACTGCCGATCGGCCGGACCTCGGGAGATGGTTGGACCGCCGTCGCCGGTTCGTCGAGGTCGGAACTCGGGGGGGTCGGAATATCCTCCGAGGGCTGTTCGATGGCCTGCTCCACCTCGGGCTCCGGCTGCGCCTCAGCCGCCTCCTCAGGTGCCGAATTTTCGAGTGTCGAAATTTCCTCGAGCTCCGGTTCGGTTTCGGAGTCATCGAGAATCGGGCCTTCGTCGAGGGTGGCGGTCGGAGTCGTCTCGGCCCGAATCACCGCGCCCTCGGCCACCGGAGACTGCGAGTCGGGAAGAGTGAGAGGTACCTGCCATTTGAGGCGCGCTCGCCGCTGGACCAACGGACTGTTGGCCACGCCACCGAGTAGCACCACTGCCTGCGGAGCTTCGGGACTCGCCCATTCGAGGATGGCGTCGATCAGCGGCGTGACGGCTTCTTCGAATTCGTCGCGGCCGAGAAGCATCGGCCCGTTGTTCGGTGCGCGCACGCCGGTGGACGTCGTGAGCAGCTCCCGCAGTTCCCGGAAGAATGTCCGGTAGGCCTCGACGCCGTCCGGGCCGTCCGGCTCGGGCAGTATCCCCTTCGTCATCACGAGACTCTCGACCACATCGTCGAGACGTTCCCCGCCGAACGATTCCGACCGGTCGTGCCACAGGACGGTGCCCTCGGCCGGGTTCATCGAGAACGCGGACGTACCGTGCCTGCCGAGGTCGAGCACCAGGACGTCGGTGGACTCGGCGAGCGCATCGAGGGACCGGACGAAGGAGAGCAGGGCCCAGGCTTCTTCCAAGGTCCTCACCGACGGCGGTAGGTCCGCCGAGGCCAAGTCCGTCGAGTGGTAGAGGGCGTCGGCCTTTCGGCCGGTGAAGACGATGTTCTCGAACGGGCCGCGTTCGTCGATTCGATCTATCAGGTCACGACTCATGCGGTCGAGTTCGCTGGGTTCGAGGCCGATGGATTCGACGACGCGACGGTCGCCTTCGGTGTAGGCGATCCGCAGGGCGTCCGACTCCACGGCCACGCCGCAGACTGGTCCCATCGGCTTGATTCCTTCGATTGTTTGCGCGTGAAC
The DNA here is from genome assembly GCF_047782425.1 of Rhodococcus sp. 077-4. Classification (NCBI taxonomy): domain Bacteria; kingdom Bacillati; phylum Actinomycetota; class Actinomycetes; order Mycobacteriales; family Nocardiaceae; genus Rhodococcus; species Rhodococcus sp. 077-4. The sequence continues at coordinate 477,397 of NZ_JAJPWC010000003.1, forward strand.
AGGCGATCGAAACCTATCGTACGCACGCCTGAGGTCGCCGAAACGTGCAAATCGGGCCGAACGAAGACATGCCGGGACGTAGATCACGGAACTTACCCACGGTATGCGGTACCGGGAACAAACAATCTGAGATATTGTTTACACGGGTCTGGGGAGACTGCGGGTCGAGATTTGTTCGGTCGACCCGCGCGACTTGCGAGGCCGACCGGTTTCGTACCCAAGAGATCGGTGGAGGTCCGTAATCATGAAAACGCTCAGCACTCAGTCCGAAGCACGCATTCGCGACGTCTTGGACAAGCTCGGCAAGATGCCGGTTGCCGCAGCCGAGATCGATTCGGCTTCGGATCTGTACGACAGCGGTCTGACATCCCACGCGAGCGTCAACGTCATGATCGGCCTCGAGGACGAGTTCGACATCGAGTTCCCGGACTCGATGCTGCAGAAATCCACCTTCGCGAGCATCGACTCGATCGCTGCCGCTGTTGCACAACTAGCCGGCTGAGCCCATGACGGTCTCCCCCGCCGGCCGCGTCGAGCAGCTGCCTCTCACCGACGTCCTCAAGACCCTCCGCACCTTTGCTGCCGAGGTCGATCGAGAGGGCCGTTTTCCGCGCGAATCCATTGATGCACTCTGCTCGGCAGGCCTTTTCGCCGCAGGCATACCCACTGCCCTCGGTGGTGGCGGCCTCTCGCTCACCGAGCTGGCGCGGATCGCACGGGATCTGGGGGCCGAATGTGCCTCGACCGCAATGATTTTCGTCATGCACCAGTCTCAAATTCTGAGCTTGGTGCGGCACGGCGGCTCCCCCTTCTCCGAGGCGCTGCTCCGTCGTATCGCTGCCGAACAACTGCTCGTCGCGTCGGCGACGACGGAGATCAACATCGGCGGCGACGTCCGTTCGAGCAGTTGCGCCGTCGAGTACGACGGGGAGCGCATCCACCTGGCCAAGACTGCGCCGGTGATCTCGTACGGCGAATACGCCGACATCGTTCTGGCCACGGCGCGGCGCACGGTGGACAGCCCACCGAGCGATCAGGTGCTCGTCGTATGCGAGAAGCCGAACGTCACCCTCGAGCGCACCAGCAACTGGGACACCCTCGGATTCCGCGGCACCTGCAGCCCCGGTTTTCAACTCGATGCCCATTCGGATCGATCGAGCATCCTGCGGGACAGCTACGGCGAGATCTCCTCGCAGACCATGCTTCCGGTAGCGCACGTGCTCTGGGCCTCGGCGTGGCTCGGTATCGCCGACGCAGCGGTGTCCAAGTCGCGAAAGTTCGTCCGCAAAGCCGCCAGCCGGAGTCCGGGTACCACTCCCCCGAGCGCACTGCGGCTGGCCGAAATGTTCGTGGTGCACGAGCAACTCGTCGATACCGTGTTCGGTGCCGCTGCCAAGTTCGAGGCGATCGCCGATTCACCCGAGGAACTGGGTTCCATCGGCTTCGCAGTGAAGATCAACAACGTCAAGGTGACCGCTTCGACCCTCGTTATCGACATCGTCGGCAAGGCCATGCAGATCTGTGGCATCTCGGGGTACCGCGAGGACGGCGACTTCAGCATCGGACGGCATCTGCGGGATGCCCACGGCTCGGCGATCATGGTCAGCAACGAACGAATTCTCGGACACAATTCCCAGCTCGCGCTTCTCTACAAGGGCAAGTGATGACACAGACAAACGACCGGATCTCGGAACTCGACACCGCTCGCAGCGATTTCAGACAGGAACTGGTCGACGCAGGTCTTCTGATTCCGTCCTCGGTGCTAGGGCTGTACGGCCGCTCGGGCGAGTTCGAGGACATCATCGAGCTGATCGACCGACGCGTCGTTGCAGCGCGCACAGCCGAGCACGGAGCCGGTGTTCCGAGGTTTCGGTTCCCCCCGGTGTTTCCCAGGGAAGCATTCGAGAAGACCGACTACATCGCGTCGTTCCCCAACCTCACCGGTGCCATCAGCACGTTCGAGGGCGACAACAAGGCCCACGCGGCCCTGCTCGCCGACCGGTCCGAGGGCAAGGACTGGGATCACCACCTCGAATCCGCAGGCACCATGTTGGTCTCGGCGGCGTGCCACCCGTCGTATTCGATGTTGCCGTCCGTACTTCCGAGCACCGGCGCGCTCTACGACATCCACGGATATTGCTTCCGTCACGAGCCGGCCATCGATCCGGCGCGTATGCAGGCCTTCCGCATGCACGAGATCGTGCGCGTAGGCACTCCCGACGACGCTGTGTCCCACCGTGAGCGCTGGGTGCAACGGGGTCTGGAAGTACTGGACGACCTGGGTTTGGAAGCAGAAGCGGTCATCGCGAACGATCCGTTCTTCGGCCGGGCCGGGCGTATGCTCGCAGCCAATCAGCGCAACGAGAACCTCAAGACCGAACTGGTCGTGCGGCTCTACGGCGACCTGGACGAGGGCACAGCGGTGGTCTCGTGCAACTGCCACCGCGACCATTTCGGGCACACCTTCGGAATCGACACCGAGAACGGCGAGCCGGCCAACAGTGCGTGCGTCGGCTTCGGTATGGAACGAATTGCACTCGCGCTGCTGCGAACCCATGGTCTCGACCGAGGCAAGTGGCCGGATTCGCTTCGATCGTGAGTGAAGTGATCGACGTCCATGTCCCCACCAACGATCGGAGCGCGCGGTGAACACATCGAATGCAGCCACGACCGATGCCGGCGAACATGAGGACGAACTCGAGCAGCTGTTGACCACCGAAACCGGTGCACCCGGTCGGCAATCGACCTGGTTCGGCTCGGCGACGTCGCCCCTCCTCGGTGCAGTACACATTCCCGACGGATCGGCGGCACGCGGTGCCGTCGTGTTGGCTCCTCCGCTCGGCAAGGAGCAGGTCGATTCGTATCGTGGCCTGGCACTGCTGGCGCAAAATCTCTGTGCGGCAGGGCTGTTGGTCCTTCGGTTCGACTATGCGGGGACCGGTGACTCCGCCGGAGCCCAGGACGACGACGGAATCGTCGAACAGTGGCGTCGTAGCGTGGTCTCGGCTGTCGAGTTCGTCCGGCACTGTGGCGTGCAGAACGTTGCGGTCGTCGGTCTGCGTGCCGGCTCACTGCTCGCTGCGTCCGTCGCGGCCGAATGCGGACCACTCACAGCGATGGTGTTCTGGGATCCGGTCGTCAGTGGTCGCTCGTACCTTCGCGAGCAGCGGGCGTTGTACTCGTTGAGCGTGACGCACGACGACGAATCCGACCCGCGTGTATCCATCATCGGCGCAGTACTGCATGCCGACGTCGCCACCGAGTTCGCCACGCTGGACTCATCGAAGTTGCAGCAGTTGAACTGTCCGGTGCTGGTCGCCACTCGCGCTGAACGCGGCGACGCCAAACCTGTTCGTAGACTTGTCGACACACAGCAGGCTGACGAGCGAACCCTGACCGATCATCACAAGTTTCTCGAACCTCCGGGGTGGGACGTGGTGATTCCGCGCGCGGACATCTCCGCGATTGCCGAATGGGTCGAGACCAAGTTCGCACCGGCGGCCTCACCGATCACCGTTCCGATCCGAAAACAGGCCGTCCTCGCGACACCTGGAGGCGAGGTGGTCGAATCGATCGAACAGATCGGTGCCACCGGGCTTTTCGCAATCCGCACCACCGGTGAAACGACGGTCCACAACGGCCCGGCCGTGGTCATGTTCGGCACGGCCTACGAGCACCGCGTCGGACCCGTCCGGCTGTGGGTCGAATTGGCACGCACCCTCGCGACCGCCGGAATTTCCTCACTCCGTTTCGACAGGCGCGGAACGGGAGAGAGCGGCGACGTCGGCACCGACGACGCCCCGAAGCTCTACAGCGAACTCGGCGACGAGGATGCACTCTGCGCCGTCCACGCAGCGAGTACGGCCGGCAGCAACGTTGTCGTCGCCGGTCTGTGCTCGGGAGCGTGGTACGCCTCCTACGCCGCACACGGCGCGAAACTCAATACCGCGATCCTGATCAACATGCGCGAATGGACAACTCGCCGAGTCGATTTCACGAAGAAGTCGACGATCGAGCAGAAGCCACCCGGCCTCACCGCAACTGCGCTCGACCGAGCCCACGACGCAGCCGTCCGTTTCAAGAATTGGTCCCAACCACGAATGCCGTACGGGCTGTGGCTGGCACTGGGTCGTCGGGGATGGATTCAGGTTCCCGAGATCTCGTTGAGCGCTCTCGCGCGCCACGGGGTGAGGGCGTCGGTCGTACTCGCACCGGACGACACTCGGTGGTTCTTCGACAATCGCGGACCGGAGAGCATGCACCGATTGCGCCGACGCCTGCGGTCGGCCGATGTGCCCGAGGTCAGGGCCTACGCCAGCGGTGATCACACTCTGTACGGACGCGACATTCGTGACACGGTGCGCACCGACATGCTCGAGACGATCGGCAACGCCTTCGGCATGGCGATCGAACTCCCTGCACCACCCGTGAAGGTGAGCTGGACTCCGTTGTGAAGCATCGCGCGCCGCGAGTCCCGCCGCCCGAACACGGCCAACTCGAGAAGATGTCCTACTACCCCGTCGAACAGGTTCGGTGGGACATGGGCTTCAACAACCGCACGACACCGTTTCACACGTTGTCATCCGAATCTGCGTCTGCGCTCGATTCTCGGGCGCCTCATGCCGAACCGCCGCCGTCGGACTACCCAATTTCCGACGGCGATCCCCTGTTCACCTCGGCCGAGGCGTCGGGGACTGCCGTCGCCGGCTCCAAGCCGGCCGGACGCAACCTGGCGCTGAACTCCTTCGCGATGATGTTCTCCACCATCGCCACCGGTGGTCTCGGCCTCGCGTTCTGGGCAGTGGCGGGCCGCCTGTTTCCCGTCGAGGAGGTCGGCAGCGCGTCGGCGGTGATCGCGTCGGCAGTGATGATCGCGACGCTGTCCAATCTGAGCCTCGGCTCGATGTACGAGCGATTCCTACCTACGGCCGGGGTGCATGCGAGGTCCTACGTACTTCGCGGTTACGCGGCCGTACTCTCACTGGCCCTCGTTCTCGGTTGCGTGTTCCTGCTGATCGCGCCGTTGGACGAGCTGTTCACCACGACCACCGAGATCGTCACGTTTCCTCTGTTCGTCGGTGTCCTTGCGGTCTTCGCGCTGCAGGATCAAACGGCCTCCGGGCTCGGCTACGCGCGATGGGCGGCGGCGAAGAACGTCTTCCATGCGGTAGTGAAGCTGGCAGTGCTGGCCGTCACGTACGAAACCGGCCGAAGTTTCACCATCATCGCGGCGTGGGCCGTCCCGGCGGCCATCGCGGCGATCGTGCTGTTTCGCGCGTTCGGTAGGAAGCTGAAGACCGATCCGCGCTATCGCTCGGCACCGAACCTGCCACCTCGACGCCAGCTGTGGTCTTACTTCGGATCGGCTTATGGAATCACGGCCCTGGGGACACTCGCGCCACTGATGATTCCGATCATCGTCGTCAGCACGTTGGGAGCAGAACAGAACGCGTACTTCTCCCTCACGTGGTCCATCGTGAGCGCGATCTACGTGTTGATCGGGGTACTGGTCGGGCCGTTCGTCGCAGAGGCGGCGGCTCATCCGGACCAGTTCGCCAAATTGGCCAAGCGATTCATCGGCCTGCTCTGCATCGTCGCCGCCGGAGGTTCGTTCTTCCTTGCGGTCATCGCCCCGTTCGGACTCGGGATCGTCGGTCCCGACTACCGCGAGAACGGCACCATCATCGTCCATCTCGCCGCGATCACCATTCCCCTGGCGGTCGTCGGGGCGTTGTACGACGGCTTGGCGAGGGTCCGACGTCGAATGCGGCTGGCGGTAGTCGTGCAGATCGCTGCGACCATCATCATCGTCACCGGCTCGTTGACGCTGTCGCCGTCGCTGGGTATCGCTGGAATCGGCTGGTCCTATCTGGCTGCCGAGGCCTTCGGCGCGATCGTTCTACTGGTCCCTCTGATCAGATGGATTCGTGACCTCTCCCGAGGCGGTGACGCCGAGCACGCAGGTCACTCGACGGACAAGCTGGACGATCCGAGCGGGCCCGTGCCGAGCCGTGAGCGCGCCGCCCGGGCGTAACCGAAGTCACGTCCAGCAGCTAGCCACGCAAACATTCTTCGAGTACGTTTATACCCAGCTTGACAATCTGAGGGCATCTTTTAAGCTTGCCCACAGGAAACAGAGCGGGTTTCACGAGTGAATTTTACTCGCGAAGTCTTCATGCGAACTCGGCGGGGGTCGTTTCGCATCGGTCCGATACAGCTGCACAGCTCGATCAGCCAGCGCCCACCGAACTCGAGACATCTGGAATGGATATGTTGAATCGTCATAATCCCCGCGTCAGTGTCGTCATCCCGACGCTCAACGAGGCCGCAAACCTTCGTCACGTCCTCCCCCTGCTCTCTCACGACTACGAACTCGTGCTGGTCGACGGCGGATCGACCGACGGAACAATCGATGCTGCTCGCGAGATCCGCGGCGACATCCGAATCATCAAGCAGACCCGCAAGGGCAAGGGCAATGCACTCGCCTGCGGCTTCGAGGCCGCAACCGGCGACATCATCGTCATGTTCGACGCCGATGGTTCCGCCGACGCTGCCGAGATTCCCCGCTTCGTCGACGCACTGCTCGCCGGTGCCGATTTCGCCAAGGGCAGTCGGTTCTGCGAAGGCGGCGGCAGCCACGACATCACCCCGCTGCGTCGCGCCGGCAACGGTGGCCTGCACCTGGTCGCCAACACACTCTTCGGCACCCGCTTCTCGGATCTCTGCTACGGCTACAACGCTTTCTGGCGTGACCTGGTGCCGGTGCTGGATCTGCCCGCTGTCGATCAGCCGGGTGCCGAGGGCATGATGCTGTGGGGTGACGGTTTCGAGATCGAGACCATCATCAACTGCCGATTCGCCGAGGCATCGGTCCGCATCGAAGAGGTGCCGAGTGTCGAACTCGCTCGCATCTACGGTCAGAGCAATCTGCGCACCTTCTCCGACGGGTTCCGCGTCTTGCGGACCCTGATGACCGAGCGCATGCGCGCACACCGAATCTCCCGCAAGTCCATCGCCCGCCCGTCGCGCGCAGCGATCGACGCCCGTACCGACATGGACCTCGAGTTCGAGGTTCTGGAGTCGTACAGCGAAGTTCTGGAGCTCCGCGAGAAGACGGCGTGAGTCTGCCGACTTCATCGGTCGTCATCTGCGCGTACACGTTGGCTCGATGGTCCGAGCTGCGGACCGCCGTTCTGGCCGTTCTCGGTCAGACGGTGCCTGCAGACGAGTTGATACTCGTCATCGATCACAACGTGCAGCTGGCCGAACGTGCGCGCGAGGACTTCCTGCCGCTTCATGCCAGCGTGACCGTCGTGGAGAACAACCACCCACGCGGACTGTCCGGAGCGCGCAACACCGCTCTGGACCTCGCTACCGGTGACATCGTCGTCTTCCTGGACGACGATGCATCACCACGCAGCACAGAGTGGCTCGGATCCATTCTGTCCCATTACTCGGACGATGCCGTGTACGCCGTTGGGGGCTCTGCATACCCGGTATGGCCGGACAAACGTCCGGCTTTCTTACCGGCCGAGGTAGTGGGTGAACCCGGCGAGCTCGATTGGATCGTCGGGTGCACCTACCGCGGGCAGCCAACGGAAACCGCTCAGGTCCGCAATCTCATGGGCGCGAACATGTCGTTCCGCCGTGAGCCCGTCGTCGCACTCGGCGGATTCGTCTCCGGCATCGGCCGGATCGGACGTGTCCCGCTCGGTTGCGAGGAGACGGAACTGTGTATTCGACTGCGACAGAGCCATCCCGATGCTCAGATCGTGTTCGATCCCTCGATCGTCGTCGATCACACGGTCAGCGTCGATCGCACTCGTCCGCGTTATCTCATCACGCGCAGTTACGCCGAGGGCGTGTCAAAAGCAGCCATTGCCCGCCTCATCGGGGCCGAGGACGCACTGTCCTCCGAGCGTGCCTACACCGCCAAGATCCTGCCTCGCGCCGTCGGTCGCGAGACCGGCGCGGCCGCGCGTGGCAATCCGGTACGCGCCTGGGGTGCCGTGGCCGTGGTGGCCAGCGTCGGTGCGGCCGGAATCGGTTATGCACGAGGACGATTGAGCACGAGCCGCTAGCGGTACGTGTATGGAACCTCGTAGCCCACTACGAGGTTCTGCTCACGACCTTCGGTGCCACCGAGACCCGCTCGATGGAATTGAGCGCTCGGACGTGTCCGCGCGGCGCACTCGCGCCACGGCTGCGCAAGGTCAACGTGCGCGGCTCGTTCGGCGCCAGATGAAACCACGAGTCCGAGGCCTCGAATCCGTCGATGTCGACGCAGACGTACTGCGCCGCCCAGTCCGAGCGGACCGTCAGGCTCCATGCGCCGGAATCGGTTTCGACCACCGTCGCGCTCAGCCCCACCGTGTTCTGACGACTCTGCACGCCGACGAGTGCGGTTGTTCGTGTCACCTCCACGTCACTGTCGTCGAGAAACAGGACGGTGACGGCGGAGTAGGTACGGCTACCGAAGCGGTAGGCATGATTGGCGTCGGTGAACGTGCCGATGACGGAGTCCACCGTCAGCTCGATCGAGCTCGAAGAATCGACAGTCACCGCCCGCTCGAACTCGTGCTTGCCACGGGAGGTGTGCAGCACCACTCGGAGTGTTCCGGCACGCGCCGGTCCGTCGTTGACCAGTTCCACGGAATATCCGTCGAGTCCGTTGTCGGACAACAGCAGTGCCACCGGAGCACTCGCCCGCGCCAAAGCGTAGAAGGGCGCTTTGGGCACACCGTCGGTGTCGACGATGCCCCAGCCGGCACCGGGCACGGTGTCTCGTAGTGTCAGCACCAGAGCGCCCGCGCACCCCGAGGATGCTCGACGCCAATGACCGAACGCTTCGGTGAACGCTTCGACGATTGCCGCTCGGCCGTAGTCGAGGTACAGCTCGGCGTCGTCTCGGCGGATCAGGTGTGGGTCGACGCCGAAGATCATGCGGGCGTAATGATCTCGCACGTCCTCGAAATCCCAGGACGAACCGCGATCGCGGGGAACGGCGGCTTTCCATTCCGGGTGGTGGCCGGCGAGAGCTGCCGAGCCGAAGAATTTCTCCACCTGTGCCCGTTCCGGGGGAACAGCGAAGGCAAGGCACTCCGCCGCGAAACGCACACCGGCAGTGCGCACATCGGACAACGGCCGTAGATAGCCACCGACACCGAAGTAGTGCGCGATGCCGTCACCCACATGGGTGTGCAGCTCACCCTGCGTGCTGGACGGGCTCGACGTCACGTAGGGAACCCCAGGCAGACGATCAGCAAGAAACTCGGGAACAGCGCTGTCCAGCAGAGTGATTCGCTGATCCTCGGCTGCCAGTCCCATCATCGTGGGTTGCTGCTGCGTCTCGCTTCCGCCACTGACGACCACCAGGGCCGGGTTTGCCGCGACGGTGTCGGCGAAGGCCTCGAGCTCGCGGTCGACTGCCGCGGTGAACGTCTCATCGGTGGGCGGGTCGACGGTGCCGAACATGACGTCCTGCCACACCATGATGCCCAGTTCTGCACACAGCGACCAGAACTCGGGCTGCTCGTACACCAGGGTGCCGACCACGCGCACCATGTTCAGGCCAGCCACACGGAGTTGCTCGAGCGCGGCCCGTAGATCCTCCTCCGGCGACCACAGCCGCACCGGGTCCAGCGGCGTCCACGTTCCCCCGCGACAGAAGACGGTCTTGCCGTTCACCACGAGTGCTGCGCCGCCTGCCCTGCGGTCCAGGTCCACCGTGCGAAACCCGACGATGCCCATCGGATGGACGATGCCGTCGACCTCGAGCGCGACACGGTACGTTCGCGGCGCGCCGTGGGTGTGCGGCCACCAGAGTTCGACGTCCGGCAACGTCACCGACCGGTCGATGTGCTCGACCGTGCCGAGCTCGACCGTGTGAACCCCAGTCATGTTGTCGTCGATCAGAATCCGAGCCACGCCCGACGCATTCAGGTCGGCGCGCAGTGCCACGATGCCGTCCGTGCCGGACACCGATGTCGACAGTTCGACGCGAACGACGTCGGGGATAGGCGTCATCGACACCGGACGCCACGGCCCGACGGGTATCGGAACCGGGCCGTACACGGGTGCCCGTCCGAGCATGGTCGTGCGCTCGTGTCGTAGCCCCTGCGCGGCGATCAGCGAGGATCGCCATCTCCCACGCGGCCGTCGAGACTTCAGATGTGCAGCAAGCGATTCGACGTGAACGGCGATCGCAACGGTGGTGCCGCAGTCGATCGGATCGACGGTTTCGGGAACGAACATCGACGTCACCGTCCGCCGATGAACACCGTCGATCCAGATCTGAGCGCGAGTCGCGATGCCGCCGAACGTCACTCGCACCCGGCGATGTTCGCCGGTGGGCACGTCGGCGACGAACCACCAGTCGTGGTCGTCGGGGTTCGACGCGGCGGACGAACTTCCGTGCGCGGCGGCCACCGTGCCCGGCACCACGGCGTCGATCCACTCGAGATCGTCCGGTAGGTCGCCGGGATTCAGCACGGAGCCGGCGTCGGTTCGGGCCAGTCGCCACCGAACGCCGTCGAGCAGATCGATCACGTGCTCAACGCACCTGCAACGATGTCCATGGCCGCCATCCAGTTCTTGCTCATCTCGGTCAGCGGCTCGTCGAGCACCACATCCCGGCCACGGGCTGCGCGCGCCATCCGGAATTGAACGGCCTTGGCACCGGAGGCTGCGTCGAGGAAGTGCTGCGCGGCGGCCGCAGCGCCGCTCACGCCTCGGCCTTCGAGGTAGTGCACATAGTTGGCTGCGAGCTCTGCCGTAGCACCGAACTGACGGAGCAGGCCGAACGACCACAGGTGGAAAGCATCGGGCCCCGCGGTCTGCACGAGCGGGATGTCGGCGATGATGCGTCGGGCCAGCGCGTCGACCGGGTTCCCCGGAGCTCGACGAGCCAGGTGCGCGCGAGCCACCTCGAGGTCGCGGTCACCGAAACCGGCGTCGAACACTGCGGAGTCCACTCGGATCTGCTCGACGTAGGGCAGCAATACCTCGACGTGCGCCTCGGGCGCGAGATTGAAGATCCCGTCGAAGTCGGCTCCGGTGAGCTCGAAGTAGCCGCGGTTGTGGAAGTACCCCATCACCTTGTCGTCACGATCGACCAGGTTGGGCACGATGGTGGTCTTGGTGTGCTGGTTGCGGTAGCTGGTACCGGCGGTGTCGGGCAGCCAGAATCCGTCGACCTCGACGGTGACATGAATGCCGTCGTCCAATCCTTCGACGACATGCTCCAGCACCGGACGCCACACGTTCATCTCGGCGACGCCGATGCCGTACAGGGTGCGTAGGTCCTCCGGTGCGATCTTGACGAAGTCCCATTGCCTGCCGTCACATCCGGCGCTCAGCACGAAGGCGAGGGTGGGTGTCGGATCGGCACCGAACGAGTGCAGCACTTCGATCCACAGGTCGACGTAGCAGTTGGTCTCGGTCCAGATGCGGTCGTGATTGTGAATCGGATGCGGTCGGTAGCTGATGGGGTCGAGTTCGAGCACTCGTAGGCTGGTGCCGAGCCTGTCCAGCACTGCATCGTTCGACATGAAGCCTCTCCTACCGGATCGAATGTCGACGGCCCCCGAGCCGTATTTGTCCGAATTGCCTGTATCCAGGAAACCAATTCTAACCAATCGGTTTGTTCTGCGCACTCGATCGAACGGTAGGATTGTTTTTGCCGGACGAACTACCTCCTGGGCCACCACCTCGACAGCAACAGAATCCGCCCCCGGTAACGAGGGCAGTCACAGAGCGAGCAGTCGGTTCCGCGCCGGTAATGCTGGTGCGCAGCCTGTTCGTGATGACACTTACACAATGGCTCTGAGCTGGGCACATGCCGAGTCTAGACAACACCTGACACATTTATGCCCAACTCGGGCACTCGATAGGAGGGACAAGCGCAATGCGCCGTTTCGCATCCAGCGCAGCGCTGGTCGTCGGTTGGATTCTGACTGCCGCCGCCCTGGGAATGTTCCTCGTCCGGCAGATCGGTGTGACAGAGATCACGTTTGTTGCTCTCGTCGTCGGTGCTCCCTACCTCGGCGTCGTCTCGATCATCGCGTTGATCCTGTTCGCCGCTGCTCGCTCCCGCATCGGATCGGCCGTCGCCGTCGTACTCACGGTCGCTGTCGTCGGAGTTCAGGTGCCGATGTTCCTTGCCGACGGACCCGACAACTCCGGATCCGACGTGAAGGTCCTGACGACCAACGTCGCCCACGGAGATGCCGACGCCGCGGCGATCGTCGACGCAGTACGTACCCACGACGTCGACATACTCGCAGTCCAGGAACTGACCCCCGAGGAAGTGACCGACCTGCAGGCCGCGGGTATCGACGAGCTCCTCGCGTTCTCGTTCACCGCTGCGCTCCCGGTCGCCGACGGCACCGGGCTGTGGAGCCGCACCCCACTGACCGAGGGCACCCGCCTGGACAATTTCGGATTCGTGCCGGTCCAGGCGCGAACCACTGTCGACGGGCAGGATCTGACCCTCGTCTCGTTCCACGCGATGTCACCGGCCACGCCGCGGCACACCACCCAGTGGGATGCCGATCTGGCCAGGATGCGGTCGATCATGGAGAGCTACCAGGGAACAGTGATCGTTGCGGGCGATTTCAACGCGACCGACGACCACCGGCAGTTCCGCACCTTGGCGTCGTCCCCGTTCTCCGACGCGGCCGACGCGGCAGGTGCGGGCCTGTTTCGCACGTTCCCGTCGGATCGACCACTGGCGCGGTTGGACCATGTGGTGACGAGCGAGAACGTCCGCGCCGATTCGGTGGAGCCGTTGGCGATTCCGGAGAGCGATCACCTCGCCGTCCTCGCCGAACTGCAGCTGCCCTAGGGCCGCCCCGAAACTCCGACTAGAAGCGCGGCAGCTGAATGACCGGCGCGGGGGGCAGCTGGATCTGCGGCAACTGGATCTGCGGCAGACCGGGGATCAGCGGCGGCGGCGGCGCTGGAGCAGGCGCAGCGGGCGGTACGTATTCCGGCTCGGAATAGGTGCGAGCCGGGGCCTGCGGAGCTTCGGTGGTCGGCACCGCGGTGGTGGTCGGTGCCACTGTGGTGGGTGCCGTCGTCGTTCTCGGCGTCGTGGGTACCGCGGTGATCGGAACAGTCGTCTCGGCCGGCGCACTCGTCGGTTCCGTCGAGCTACCGCCGTAACCGAGCGACAGGCCGAGAGCAGCGACGGCAACGAGGCCACCCGCGACGAGTACCGCACCGCGCACCTTGCGCTTGGAGTCGGCCGGCTTGTCGGGGGCAGGTTCGGGGCTCAACCACTCCGGAGCCCCGGTCAGCGATGCGGGATCGGACGGCGACTGCCGAACGCCCGGCTGGGGTCCCGGTCGACGCGGCGCGTCGGCCACCGGAGTCGCAAGCAGGGCCGCCCCGCGGGCGGCCACCGATTCCGGATCTGCCGGGGTGACGACCGGAAGGCCGATCCAGGCGCTGAGGATTGCTTCCACCAACGGAATGCGTGCTCCACCGCCGATCAGGAAGAGAGCGTCGACGTGCTTGGGCGAACGGCCGATCACATCACGCACCAACCGCGCGGAGTACTCGATCGGCACGGTCACCAGTGTCTCGAATGCTTCGCGCGAGATCAGGATGACGCCGCCGTCGCCGGGCAGGCACACCGCGCCGCTGGTCGAGAGCTGTTCTTTGGCCACACGGCACCGCGCGGTGAACTCGCTCAGTTCCTGGTTGTCGGCAATGTCGACGCCCTGCTTGGCCAGCTGATTGTCCGAGATGAGCCGATCGAAGTCGTCGCCGCTGATGTCGATGGTGCGTTCGGCGAGCAGAACCTGACCGGTACCGCGGTCGATCACGCTGATGGTCAGCCCGGAGCTGCCGAGGTCGTAGAGCGCGATGGTGCCGAAGTGTCCCAGCTCGCCCGATGCCTCGAGGTACTGCAATGCTGCTCGCGCCTCGGGAACCAGTCGATAGTTGTAGAGCCGCTGGCTCGCCATTGCCTGCTGGATTTCGCCGAACTGCTGCTGGTCGCGATACGCGACGCCGGTCGCTTGCACCGGCCCACCGTCGCCCGGCTGCGAGAGCACGACTCCGATCGACTCGGCGGCCAATTCCTCTGCGCGATCCCAATAGGCATCGACGGTGTCGTGATGGAAATCGAGGCGACCCGAATCCTGGGGGCGCGCGTCGGGACGAGCCATGCGTACTGCACTGGCCCCCACCGACACACCGAGAACTTCGGTCATTACCCGCCCTTTGTCGACTTCCCCGTGAACACACGCCGAGACTCTTTGTCACGAACCAGTCTCGATCCCCCTACCGAAGGCTCACTGTAGCGCGTCCCGCGGTGCACAGTGCAGCACCCGACCTCACCACTACAGTTGCGAACATGCGCGTTCTGTTCGTCTGCACCGGTAACATCTGCCGATCGCCCACGGCCGAGCGCCTTGCGGCCGCGTTCGCTCGGGAGGGTGGATTCGAGCTGAGCGCGAGCAGCGCCGGGACGCAGGGTTTGACCGGACACGCGATGGATCCGACGGCCGCGATGGTGCTCACGCAGCTCGGCGGCGATCCGGAGGGTTTCGTTGCCCGACGCCTCACGCCTGCGATCGCTGCCGACGCTGACCTGGTCCTGACGATGACGGCGGCGCATCGGGACGCCGTACTGGCTCTGGCACCGCGACAGATGCGACGTACCTTCACCCTGCTCGAGGCGTCCGGTCTGGCCACCGCGTCGGGTGCCGACTCCCTTGCGGCGCTGGCCGACGCGCGGGCGGTACACCGCGTCGACACCCTCGACATCGGTGATCCGTACCGCCGCGATCCGTCGGTGTACGAGCAGGCCGGGGAGCTGATCGCGGAGACGCTGCCCAACGTTCTGCGGTTGTCGTCGCAGTGAACGTCCACCTCTCGCCGCGTCGCTCGCTGAGGTAACGTTCTCGCATCATTGCCGACCATCCGGGTTCGGCCACGGCGTTAGGGTCTGTGCATGCGCGACAAGGTCATCGCGTTGGCAGCAGTGGCGTGCGCAGGAGTGGCCGTCGCAGTCGGATTGACCATCGGCGCTCTCGGTGGCGCGTTCGACGACACGACTCAGACCGTGCGTCCGCCCGCGCTGAAGTCCGACGATCTGAACTCGGTCCAGGCGACGGCGAGCGGGACGATCGTCACCGTTCCGCCCTCCCCCACCTGGCAGGTCGCTGTACCCACCACCGCGCGCCCCACGACGACGACTCCGAACCGACCCGAGACGACGACCCGAAGCCCTCGCCGCACAACGAGTTCGGACCGGACGACAACCACCTCCGAGGAGGATTCTGGTGAGGAGAGCACCACGACCGAGTCCGATTCCGATTCCGGACGATAGACACCGGATTCAGCTGGGTGCCGTCAGCGAAGTGTTGTCACCGATTCGCAACGCGGCCACCAGTTCTCGGTAGAGCGAGTCGGTGTTCATCAGTTCCTCGTGCGTACCCCTGGCGCGGACAGCTCCGTCTTCCATCACGAGGATCGTGTCGGCGTCGAGCACGGTGGACAACCGGTGCGCGATGGTGACGACAGCAGCGTCGGACGCGATCGATCGGATCACCTCGTGGATGGCCGCCTCGGTGCGGCCGTCGACCTGAGCCGTCGCCTCGTCGAGCAGCAGAATCTCCGGGCGACGAACGATGGCCCTGGCCAATGCAATTCGCTGCCGCTGACCGCCGGACACTGTCGATCCGATCAGGTCGGTGTCCAGTCCCTCGTCCAACGCTCGGATCGCCGAGTCCAGATGCACCGACTCGAGCGCCGCCCAGATGTCGGCCTCGCTGGCCTCGGGGTGGCTGAACAGCAGGTTCTCGCGAATCGATCCAGGAATCACCGGCGTCTCCTGCTCCACGTACGACAACCGGGCTCGCACCTCGTCGATGGTCAGCTCCTCGTACGGGATTCCGCCGAGCCTGATCTCGCCGGCCTCCGGCGTCAGGAAACGCAGGATCAACGAGAACACACTGGTCTTACCTGCTCCCGACGGTCCGACGATCGCCGTGTGTCCACGCGCAGGCACCTGGAAGTCGATACCGTGCAGGGCAGGCTCTCTACCCGGTGCGTATCGGGCTGTGACACTGCGAAATTCGAGAGCGGGGGCAGGCGCTGCGGTGTGCCCCGGCTGAGTCGACCGGGTCTCACCCACTTCGGTGACCAGGTCGTCGATCTGGCGAATGCGGGCAGCCGCAGCCATTCCGGCCTGCAGTGCGGTGATGTTCGTGGCCAGCGTGGACACCGGCCCCATCACTTGGAATGCGTACAGCAGAAAGGCGATCAGACTCGACACGGCCAACTCGCCGGTACTGACGCGATAGCCGCCCAGACCGAGGATTCCGATGATCGCCAATTGCACTCCGCCCCCGGCGAACGTCCATGCCAGTGCCGAGATCTTGACGGCCTGGACGCTGTGCTGAGCGGAGATTCGCGCCTCGGAGATCACTCGGTCCGATTCGCGGGTCTCCGCCCTGCTGGACTTCACGGTGCGAATCGCACGTAGAGTGCCGTCGAGAATTCCGCCGAGCCTGCCCACCGCTTCTTGCGATTGCCGCTGCGCGACGGCAATCGGAGGCATCAGACGCGCGAACAGCACCGCGATCGCAACGATGGCCGAGGCGATCGCGCCGAGCAATACCAGATCGAGAACGGCCATGAGAATCAGCGCGCCGACGAGGCCGACCACACTGTTGACTATGGCCACCAGGGCATTCGACGTCGCCTCACGCAACAGCACGGTGTCGGAGGTGACCCGAGTGACCAGTTCTCCGGTGGGTCGAGTGCCGAGGCTTCCGACCGTGGCCCCGAAGTACTTGCGCACAATGGACTTACGCGCGTCCAGCACCACTCGCTCGGCCAACACTCCCAGTACGATCCACTGCAGATACAGCACCAGCGAACCCACCACGAGCAGACCCACCAACACCAGCACCGGTTGGATCAACGACGCGTCGGTGCCGAGGCCGTCGAGCACTCCCTTCGCAACCATCGGCGTCGCCAGGGCCGTTCCGGTGCCGACGAGGCCGAGTGTCATTCCCAGCAGGAGGGCGCGACGGTGCGGACGAACGAACTGCCACAGCACGCGCAGATTCGGAACCGTTATCTTCTTCTTCTCGGCTGTAGCGAGCTGCACGTCGACCATGCCACCAGTGTGCCGGACAAGAGAGTCGGCCTAGGTCGCGTCCCAGATCATGTGCACGGTCGTACCGTCCTGATCCGACGTCACCGCGGCGCTGTCGGCCAACGCCCGCATCAGCGGCACCCCACGCCCGCGGTTGGGATCGGAGTTGTGCGACGCCCAGTCCCCGCGATCGGTCACCTCGACTTCGATCCGCCCGTTCGCAGCACACGAGACCCGAATATCCAGAGTCCCGCGATCGGTGTGGTCACGATAGGCATGCTCGACGCTGTTCGCTATGGCCTCGTACGTCGCCAGCACCACGTCGTACGCGCGGTCTGCACCGACGCCGACACCGTTCAACCACTCACCGAGTTCACGACGCAGCTCCGACGCTCGGTCGGCATCGGCAGGTTCGCCGGTGAACAGCAGTTCTTCCATTCGCGCACCTGCCGTCGAGATCGAACTGTCGGTACGTGACTCGTCACCTCCGAAGAGAGTCGCCATCATGAATCCCGACTACCCAAAAGTTCAGGATCTACCCGCATGAATTGCAATGATTGCTTCATCGACCGTTGCATAGATTCCGAACACCTCGTCCAGGCCGACGAGAGTGAGGGGACGTCCGGTGGCCGGACCGTCCGCGACCACCGCAAACCCGGCCCGGCCGCCGAGTTGCTGATGCGTCGACGCCAGCAGAGACATGCCGGCGGAGGCGAGAAACCCCACATCGCTGAGGTCGATCACCACAGCCGTCGGCGACTTCTTCAGAACGAGAGCAACCGACTCGGACAGATCGGGAGCAGTGGCCAGATCCAGTTCGCCGGACACGGCCAGAACCACGTCCCGATCACGCCATTCCACATTCACATCGAAGTGCTGGGGCCCGAGGCCCGTGTCGTCCACAGTCACACGGAGACTTTACCCCGCTCCCACCGAACGCCGAAGTCACTCCGCAGGCTCCGCTCCCACCCAGCCGAGTCGTCCCACTCCCACTAGGCTCGTTTCGGTGATCGAGGGACTGCATTCCGCGGACCGTCGCGGATCTCGTCGTCGTCCGATCGGCGAGTACGTCGCGGTCACGATCGGTGGCGCGGTCGGTGCCGCGTTGCGGTACGAGGTCTGGACGTGGCGGTCGACGCCGCGGTGGCTGTTGATGAGCACGTTCGGCGTCAATGTGTTCGGGTGTCTCGTCGTCGGTGCAGCGCTGGGCTACCTGTGGGGCCGTCCGGCTCCGGTTGCCCGGGCAGGAGTATTCGGGTTGGCGTGCGGGTTCACCACGTTCGGCCTGTACGCGTTCCAGGCGGTGACGCATCGCGGGGCGTGGAATTCGGTTGTGTATCTGCTCGCGACGCCGGTGGTTGCGCTGCTCGCGATGGCACTGGGCGCGGCGATCACCAAACCGGGCCGCACTCGATGACGACGATGATTCTGGTGGCCGCCGGAGGTGGCCTGGCGGCGCTCGGGCAGTTCGTGTTCTCGTATGCGATCCGGTCTCGGCGACGGTTGTCGGCGCTCAATCTGGTGGCGTGTGCGGCGTTGGGGTTGGTGTTCGCGCTCGATCCGCCGGATGCGTTTCGTTCGCTCGTCGGCATCGGATTCCTGGCGTCGGTGGCTCCCTTGGCTGCGGTTGCGCTGGCTACGCTCCGGCTCACCCGAGATCGGCAGTACCGAAGTGCTGCAGTGTTCTTCACGGCCAACGTGGTGGGCGGAATCGCTGCGGTGATGTTCGGATTCCTGGCCTGGAAGTCCGGAATCACGCTCTATCACAAGATCTTCTGACCCGGCAGCGATCAATCGGCCGAGCCCTCGCACGGCCCTTGCACGCCGGCCTTGACGTATCCCGCGATCTGATACAGGTACGTGAACTCCCATTCGACGAGGGAGAAGTCGTAGGTGCGCGGCGTCGGACGCATGGTGACGGTGCCGTCGAAGCACTGATCGAAGATGTATCGGGCGCGAGGCAGGTGGTAGCGCCACGTGACGACGATGACGTGGTTCCATCCCCGTTCGCGGGCGAGTTCCTGTGTGAAGATCGCTTCTCCGCGCGTGGTCGACGGAACCGGCGGAATGCACAGCACCTCGTACTTGTCCGAGGACGTCGCGCAGGCCTTTTTCATCGTGGGGTCGGTGGTTCCGTACGGATCGGAGAGCACCACGGTCTTCGCCAGACCCTGCTCGGCGAGCGAGATGCCGTACGACTCGCGGCCGTCGTGTTCGCCACCCAGCACGACGATGGCGTCGGCGGTGGTCAGCGGATCCATACGGGCCTTGGTGAAGGCGATGTACCCGCCCACGCCGATCAGCGACACCAGGACGACGGGGATCGCGAAGGCGAGAAACAGCAACCAGCGTCCGCGGAACACCTCACCAGGTTAGGGAAGGTGCACCGCGGGCGCGCGGTCAGCGACTCAGATCACTCACTCGCTGGGCTGCGGAACGGTGACGTTGCAGTCGGTCACCTCGGGGTTGATGCCGAAGTAGTTGAGTGGTCCTGCCACGACGGTCAGGGCGATGGTGCCCGCGCCTGCGCAGTTCTCGGGCGCGCTCTCGAAGTCTCCACGCTGGTACGACGCGAATGCGCCGATTATCAGCCAGACGAGAACGATCAATGTCACGAACCTCATGGTGCCCCCTTAGGCGGTCAGCCGCCGTTCGGCTGTCGGGAGCCAGGTATGTCCGTTTGTCGCAGTATTCAAACCATGGCTAGTCGGGCTGCCTGGACAGGGTTTGTGACAGGTAGTCGCCAAGGGCTCGTTCCTGGACGCGGTCGAGCGCGCGGGCAAGTTCCGCCTGCGCAGATTTCATCGCCAGGCTGCGCATCTTCTCGAACATCTCGGTCGTCTCGGCCACCTCCCCCGACTTGGGAAGCCAACCCGGACCGTGTTGCGCCAGCAAGTGATCGGTCACGCTCCGTACCATCGACTCCGCGATGGTGTTCATCGTCGACGCGGTTCTCTCGTGCTGGTCGAGCAGTTGTTCCAGGGTGAAGCCGTACTGGCTCAGATCGACGAACACTTCGAGGAGAGTGGGGTCGAGTATCTCGGCCTGATCCCCGTCGATCCTGATCAGCTTCGCTTCGATCAGTCGGGCGACGATGTCGTCGTTGCCCTCACCGAGAAACTGGGCGATCAATTCGACGGGAATGATCGTGGTCTCGGCCGACGACCACTTACGAGTGACGATTTCCTGCAGGCCGAGGATTTCTTCCAAGTCCTTGCCCTGCTCCCAGCCCGCGAGGAAATCGGCGATGTGCGCCGAGGTGAAACCGCGCTGCAGCAGCGAATCGATCACCTTGAGCCGCGTCAGATGGTCGTCACCGTAGATACCGACACGGCCTCGAAGGGTGGGCGGTGGGAGCAGTCCGCGTTCCTGATACGCCCGCACATTGCGGGTGGTCGTCTTGGCCTCTCGGGCCAAGTCGTCGATTCGATACTCCACCGAGCTCCCTACCTCCACCGCGCGTCGACCCACAGGATATACGTCGACCGCGTGGTGGAAGAGGGAGCGGGCTCGGTACGTCATCGCACGGGGCGTTCGCTCTCGTGCAGCGCTTTCACTTGTTCGGCGATGCCCTCCACCAGATCGAGCGCGCCGAGTTTTTCGTCGAGTGTGCTCAGCAGCTCGTGCACCTTGGCCAGAGTCGCCGCCACCTCGTCGAGGGTTCCGTCGACTCGTCCGAGCACCTCGTCGACGTTGCCCAGCGCCTTGTCGGCCCGACCGATCAGGTCGGCCGGATTCTTCGGAAGAAATCCCATCGTCTTCTTCTTTCCGCTGTGTCAGGAGTGGGCGACGACCTGGAGGGGTTCCGGCGGCATATCGACGCGGCGCGGGATGGTGGCGTAGTCGTCCTGCTCGACACCTCTGAGCTGGCCGACGTACTGAGTAGCGAAACCGGGGAACATGGTGGCGTTGAAGCCATCCTCGGTGAGATACCAACTGCTGCAACCGGAATTCCAGGTCGTCTTCGCCAGCTTGCGCTGCAATTCGGCGTTGTACGCATCCTGTACGTCCTGCCGAACGTCGCAGTTGTGCAGATCGCCGTCGAGCACCAGAGAGATAGCCTCGACGATGTAGTCGATCTGCGCCTCCATGTAGACCAGAGCCGAGCTGTGGCCGGGCCCCGAGTTCGGTCCGAAGGTGAAGAACATGTTCGGGTAGCCCGAGACTGCAATGCTCTTGTACGCCTTGGCCCCTGCGCTCCATTCGTCGGCGAGCACGCGAGCGTCGCGGCCGGTGATCGGAATGGGCGTCCCGGTGTTGGACACATCGAATCCGGTGGCGAACACGATGGCGTCGAACTGATGCTCGACACCTTCCACGGTTCGAATTCCGTTGGGCGAGAGCGTCGCGATCGGCCAGGTCACCAGTGTGCAGTTCGGCTTCTGCAGCGCTGGGTAGTAGTCGCTCGTCATCAGCAGGCGCTTGCACCCCGCCCGGAAGCGAGGTGTCAGTTGCCGCCGCAGCCAGGGATCGCGAACCTGAGAACGCAGATGGGCGCGGCCGACCAGTTCGACGATACGGGTCAACGGGGTCTTCCAGACGACACCGAGTGCGACGGATTCGTGACCCCAGAACCACAACGAACGCGCCAGGGTCTGAGTCTGCGGGTACCGCGCGTACCGGCGCTTGGTGCCGGCCTGCGTCTTTCGATTGATCCGGGGCAGCGTCCAGCCCGGGGTGCGTTGGAAAACCTTGACCGTGTCGGCGATCTTCACCAGTTCGGGCACGATCTGCACCGCGCTCGCCCCGGTGCCGACGACGGCGACCTTCTTGCCTGCGAAGTCGTAGTCGTGATCCCACCGGGCACTGTGAATCTTGCGACCCTCGTAGGTGTCGATTCCACGGATGTTCGGCAGACTGGCGTTGGCGAGTGGGCCCGAGGCCATCACCACCGTGCGAGCCCGAACATCGGCGCGGCCGTCGATGCTCAGGTGCCAGTGCCCGGCCGCCTCGTTCCAGATGATGTCGATGACGTTGTGTCCGAATCGAATTCGCGATTCGATGTCGAACTCACCGACCATCGTGTGAATGTAGTCGAGGATCTCTCCGCTACCGGAGTAGGTGTGCGACCAGTTCGGGTTGGGCGCGAAGCTGTACGAGTACAACCTGGACGGGATATCGCAGGCTGCGCCCGGATAGGTGTTGTCTCGCCAGGTCCCACCGACTGCGCTGCCGCGTTCGAGGATGACGAAGTTCTCGATTCCACTGTTACGCAATCGGATGGCCGTCCCGATTCCAGCGAATCCTGCACCGACGATCACTGCGTCGAGTACATCTTCACGCGCATCGAATTCGTTCATGCGACGGGCTCGTAGGTCAGTTCCTTGGACCAGGCGGGCTCGGAGTTGAGAGTCTTGGTGGGGTATCGACGAGTGAGCTTGACCAATCCGTCCGCAAGGCGGTGGTACGGGTGCTTGCGATCGATGACCATGCTGCCGTGCCACTGGACTATTCGGTACATCGGCACGCGGAGCGCCTCGGGGCTACGTTCCCCGACACTCTTGAACCGCTTCATCGCGGTGTACAGCCGCTCCTCGTCGACGCCCATCTCGACGATGTTGTCACGCATCTTGTTGAGCAGCGGGATGTACCGAAGCGTTCCGACGATGAGGGCCGGGTTCATCCAGGCACCGACGGTATCGACCAGGATCTTGCGCATCCGGGAATGCCCCAGCAGTTCGATCACCGCGAAATCGACTGCCAGATGACGCGATTCGTCGGAGTTGATCTTCTTGAACACGGCCTGACACACCGGGTCGTCGATCTCGTCCATGATGAACTTCACGAGCGCACCGTCCAGCGCGACCTCGAGCATCGGTATGACGGTTCCCAGTACGGCCAGTGACAACCCGTCGGAATGCTTGTCGAGCCAGTCGATGACGAGCTTGACGTTGATGTTGGGCTCGGGCATCTGGTCACCGTCGAGCATGCCCCAGCGCCGCATGAGTGCGAGCTCGGCGTTGGCATGTTTCTGCTCTTCGGCATGGAAGTAACGGTAGATCTCGGCCAGCGTCTCGTTGGGTGCCTTCAAGGCCATCGCAGCGAACCCGCGTGCTCCCACGTTCTCGATCCACATCAGGTCGGACATGAAGGGCTTGAGCTTGGCGTGTAGTTCGGGGCTGATGGTGTCGGCTCCCGGTCCGTCCCAGTCGATGTCGGCCAGCGCCCACTGACGGTCCTTGATCTTGGTCAGCATGTCTTCGAAATCCATTGCCATGTCAGGCTCCTGTGGTTGTGGAAGTGAGGGTTTCGGTCTTCGCCGGTTCCTGCTCGGCCGGCATCACCCGGTTCAGCAAACCGAGTACTCGCACGTAGACGGCGGGCAGCAGTCTCTTGAACCGCCAGACGGCTTTGGCGTCGAATTGGGGCACCACGTACAGCCGACCTCGGTCGAATGCGTCGAGGGTTCGGATGGCGATCTTGTCGGGTGAGCGTCCGGTCCAGCGCATCGCGAACTCCGCCAGCCGTGACGAACTCGAGGTGATTCGGCCGTCGACGGCCACGTTGGTCTTGACGAACGTGGGACACAGGACCGATACGCGGACACCGGTTCCCGACAGCTCAGCGGCCATCGTTTCCGACAATGACATCACTGCGGCCTTGCCGACGTTGTAAGGCCCCATCAACGGTGCGGCGGCGAAACCTGCAGCGGAGGCGACGTTGATGATTCCGCCCTCGCCGGCGGCGCGCAGCCCGGGGGTGAACACCTCGCAGCCGTGGATCACGCCCCACAAGTTTATCCCCAATGCCCAGTTCCAGTCCTCGAAACCGATGTCTCCGACGGGCTTTCCGCCGATCCCGACCCCGGCATTGTTGATGACTACTGTGGTCGGTCCGTCGAATTCGATGCCGGCACGAAGCGCCAACTCCTCGACGTTTTCACGAATCGACACGTCGCACTCGACGGCGTATCCCACGGCACCGAGTGCCTCGATCATGGCGACCGTCTCCTGCGCTCTGGGCAGTGAGATGTCGGCGCACATGACGACGCCTCCGCGGCGCGCCAGTTCCAGTGCGAACGCGCGGCCGATGCCGCTGCCCGCACCGGTCACGATGGCTCTGGATCCGTACGAGGGTTTTCCGGCCTTGGTTTTCATCAGCTCACCTGTTCCTTCGAATCATGTTGCACATCAGCGGTATCGAGCGAGTTTTCGACGAACTTCGATGCCCGTTCGAGTGCGTGGGCGGCCTCGGGCACCAACCGTGGGAGGGCCTGGAACACGTGCATCTGATCGGGCCAGATCTCGAGTTCGCAACTGCCGCCCGCCTTCTCGATCATCGAATGCAGGTGCCGCGCATCGCCCCGCAACATTTCGGCACCGCCCACTTGAATCAACGTGGGTGGCAGATCACGTACGAGGGCGAGGTCGAGCCGCAGCCGAGGCAGGTCGGACGCATTGCCGTCGGTGTAGAGCGCGACGAGTGCGCGGGCCGATGCTGCAGAGATCATCGGGTCCTTGCGGGTGCGTTCGGTCTGCGCCGAGAGCTCGAAATCGAGGTCGATCAACGGCGAGAACAACACCAGCGCGCCCGGCTGCGGCGTCCCGGTTCGGTCGTTCTCGATGATCAGGTCGGCGGCGAGGTGTCCACCGGC
The DNA here is from genome assembly GCF_047782425.1 of Rhodococcus sp. 077-4. NCBI lineage: Bacteria > Bacillati > Actinomycetota > Actinomycetes > Mycobacteriales > Nocardiaceae > Rhodococcus > Rhodococcus sp. 077-4. Next base: position 502,107 of record NZ_JAJPWC010000003.1, read on the forward strand.
AGAGTCGCCCGCAATGACGATGTTCCGTGCGGAGTACCCCTGTTCGAGGAGCAGGCGGTAGGCGGATTCGATGTCGTCGGCTGCTGCGGGAAACGGGTGCTCCGGGGCCAACCGGTAGTCGACGGTGAACACCGGCAGCCCGGTCGAACTCGACAGACGGGCGGTCAGTCCGCGATGAGTACGGGCCGAGCAGATGACGTACGCGCTTCCATGGATGTAGAGAAGGACTCGTGGCCCGGATGTCACGCCGGCCGCGCGGACCCATTCGCCCCGGACGGGGCCGTCCACGACGAGGTCGATGGACGTTCCTTTCGGAACGGGACCGAGCAGGTTCATGGACGTGGCGACGATTCGTCGGGAGAACCGGATACCTCTGCGGGTCGTCGGTAGCACGTTCGTGAACGGCCGCAGCGACCATCGAGTGACGAAGGCCGCCAGGCGCGCTCGCGGTGAGCCGACGTCGGAGACGCCGGCCGGATGGAAACCGTGGCGGGAGGTTGAAGTCACCGAGTCAGCTTCATCCGCTACACGCCATTTGTCAATGGCCTATTAAATAGTGGCTCATTATGCAATAGTAAGGCTCGAGCCAAGCGAGCCACAGGAGAGAACGAGTGACGATGTTGTGCAGCTCGGATATGTCCTCACAGTTCGAGCCAAGGAGAATCCCGTCGTGAGCAACGCCCACGGAGCAGTCGAACTCGAGGTCGACCAGATCACCCACGAGACCTCGGATGCGATATCGCTGAGCTTTGTCGTACCCGAACACCGGACGGCGCAGTTCGCTTACCGGCCGGGGCAGTTCCTGACGCTCGAGATCCCCTGCACCGACGGCGGTTCGGTCGCCCGCTGCTATTCGTTCTCGAGCTCCCCGGTCCGTGACCCGCGTCCGACTGTGACCGTCAAGCGGATCGAGGACGGTCTCGCTTCACACTGGTTGCACGACAACGTTGTTCGCGGAATGCGATTGAACGCGCTGCCACCGTCGGGCATGTTCGGACCCGAGAACTGGGACTCCGATTTCGTCCTCATGGCGGCGGGCAGCGGCATCACCCCGATGCTGTCGATCATCAAAACCGCCCTGTTCCGGCACGACAACCGGATGACTCTCGTCTACGCGAACCAGAACCGCGAATCGGTCATCTTCGCGGAACAGCTCTCGGAGTTGCAGGCCCGGTTCCCCGATCGACTCGATGTCCACCACTGGTTCGCGTCGGACTCGGGGCTGCCCACCGCAGCGGGACTGGCCACGATGGACGTGATGGTTCCGGTCGACTACGAGGCCTTCTTGTGTGGCCCAACGCAGTACATGAACGTCGCCGAGGAGTGGCTGGCCCTTACCGGTACGACGGCACGCAGAACACATCGCGAGGTGTTCTCCTCCTTCGACTCCAACCCGTTTCGGATCGACGACGCCGCGCTGCCTCACGAGTCGGACGGGAAGTCCGTCACCGCTCAGGTCGAGATCGATGGGATCGAGACCGAGTTCGCCTGGAATGCAGACACGAAGCTTCTCGACCGTTTGCTCGAACTGGGGCTCGATGCGCCGTACGTGTGCCGCGAAGGAACATGCGGCGGGTGCGCGTACACGCTCACGGAAGGCACTGTGACCATGTTGGCCAACGAGACGCTCGACCAGCACGAGATGGCACACGGGGTCCGGTTGGCGTGCCAGTCCGTACCCGTGTCCGCGACGATTCGCGCGGTGTTCGACCGCTGATACCCAACGCAAGGTTCGGATGGTCTCGCGAAGCAGGAAGACGTAGGTGGTCGAGCCAGTGACGTCGCCGATCCCAGCGCCGGGCAATCGCACCGGCGATGCGTCTTCTTCGGGGCCGTACCGGGACGGTCCGCCTCCCGAAGCCCTTGTCATCGAGTATTCGGACCTCGCACACTTCGGTCTCACAGAATTGGGTCGAGCTGTCTGGATCACCGTCGTTCTCGCGACGGCGGCAGCCATTGCCGTCGTTCGCTGGCCGGTGTCCTGGCTCGGTAAACGGCGGCGCTTCACGGTCGCTCTCGCCGAAGGCATGGTGAAAGGATTCGCAGCGCTGGGGCCGACCTTCGTCAAATTGGGTCAGCTGATGGCGTCGTCACCCGGCGTCTTTCCCCCCGTTCTGGCCGATGCGTGTCTACGGCTGCTCGACGGAGTCCCCTCGGTCCCGGCACACCGAGCTCGCCGTGTGGTCGAACGCGACCTCGGTGGCAGGATCGAGGACCTGTTCGAGTCCTTCGACGACGTGCCGCTCTCGGCTGCGTCCGTAGCGCAGGTTCACGCCTGCGTGCTACCAGACGGGCGCGACGCGGTGGTGAAAGTGCAGCGGCCCCGGATTCGACGGCGCATGCGCGTCGATCTGCGGGTGGCGTTCGTAGGAGCTTCGCTGTTGGAGAGATTTTTCGAGTTCTTCAGGATTGCCAACGCAACGGTCATCGTCCGCGAAATGAACGATCTCACTGCCCTCGAACTGAACAGTGCTGCCGAGGCTCTGCGCCAGCAGAATTTCCGAGACAACCTGCACGTGTTCGGCGACAATGTGGGAGTCATGGTCCCTGAGATCTACTGGTCTCATTGCGGTCCGCGCGTGATATGCATGGAGAGGGTACGAGGAAGTCCGGTGGACCGGATCCGGCAGGGTGCCCACAGTGTTGTGGAACCGGAGTTGCTACTTCGACGCGGCGTGAAGGTGTGGCTGGAAGCTGTTGTGCTGCACGGTCCGTTTCACGGAGACGTTCATGCCGGAAACCTCTGGGCCCTCGACGACGGGCGAGTCGGATTTCTCGATTTCGGGATTGTCGGGGAACTACCCGTCGAGTGGCGCGAGGTACTACAAGCGATGTTCCGCGCGTCTTCGATAGACGGAAACTACACCGACGCCGCCCGAAGGATTCGCACACTCGGCCTGACCTCGGGAACACCCCTGAGCGACAAATTCATAGGTCTGCAACTGCGAGAACTATTCGAACCTGTTCTACGGCGCGGGGCGGCACAGGTGGAGTTGAGCACGCTCATCGCGTCGCTGGTCGACACGGGAAAGCGTTGGGGCATCGGTGCCCCTGAGGAACTGATTCTATTCGGAAAACAGTTGGGGTACTTCGAGAGATATTCTGCTGCGCTTGCACCCGACTGGGTTCTGGGCCGAGACTTGTTTCTGTTCAAGAACATTTTGCCCGATGAGGTCGCCCACGCAGTAATTGCCCAGGACATTGCGCTCCCCGACTGACGACGTATCACATTCCCGGGCGTGCGACGGAAGTCGAGTCCCGACACTTCAGGCACCGAACAACAGAAACAGCCCGAGAAACGTGTAGAGCACCATGACGATCATCAGAGCCAATTCCCCTAGCAGCGCATGCCTTTTCGGAATCAGTCGCAGTGCTGCGTCGTGGGCCAGCGTCACACCGGCGATATGCCCGATGACCACGCTCAGTACGGTGATCGTTGCAACGACCGACGGATGGGACGAGAGCGCATAGTTCACTGATGCGTCCGCGATGCCCAGTGGGTTCCACCCGCGGTCGAATGGATCGAACAACGTGAAGGCGGTCTGCTGACCTTTCTCCACCAGGTAGGTCAGGTAATGGGCGATGAAGTAGCCGACGACGATGGGGATCAGCGAGTGCGCGAGTAGGCCCGGCAATTGCCTGCGCCGCTCCTTGGTCACGCCCCCGGTTGCGCGAGCTGCCAGCGCGAAGATCCCGCCCACGACGGAAACACACGCCACGATCCCGAGCGTCCGCGCCACCACTGGATCACCGGCATCGCGCACCAGGTTCTTCCAGATCGGGGTCTGTGCCAGCGAGTCGAAGGCTGTGGAGCCCAGCAGCATCGCCATGACGGCAACGGTGCCTCGCTGGACGGGCAGCGTCGCAGCACCGTCGAGCGGGTTGCGCAGCATTATCCGACGCGTTTCGGGATCGCGCGCAGACGCCGACAGGCGCGCAACGGTATCGCTGAAGACTTCGAACGGGTCGGCTCGCGCGAACCATTTCTCGCCGAACACGAAGGCACCGGACAGCATGATCACCACGTACAGCAGGCACCACATCTGCACGGCAGCAACGGAACCCGGGTCGCTCGATGCAAGTTCGAGCCACACGAAGGTGAAGAGTCCAAAGACTGCGGGTAGCACACCGATGCCGTGCGGCAGAGTCCGACGAGTGCGCACCGGAAGCACCCGGTAGACGGCGCGGAGCGGGGACACGATGCGCCAGACGGGCCCGAAGATCAACGACGCGGGGACCAGTCCCACCCACACGAGTACGTAGAGCACTCCGAGCAGCACGTTCGACGAGTCCTGCGGTCCGATGACGGACGCGATGCCGACCCAGACCGACACCGCCACCGAGAGGGCACCGACCGTCCGGCGGAACACCGGCGAATCGACCATCCGGGCCAGCGGTGTCGTCGTCCAGTACCGCCTGGGGTTCAGTCGCGGTGTCTTCCACGCCAGCAACAGGAGTGCGAACGATGCTGCCAGCGCCCAGGCACCGCCGATGAGTGCGTAAGTGACGGGGATGGGGAGATCGGACGAGCCGCCCAGTCCGTGCGCGAAAAATGTCTCGCTCACGGCCGAACGAGAACCGTGGCGACGGTGACGTCGATTTCGTGCAGCTCGACGTCGACGGAACCGGGTACGTCGACGGTGAAGCGGAACTGCTGATCGTCGCCCACCGCGACAGGAAAGCTGTACTCCGGAACGGAATGCACGTGGATCTCGTCGACGGCATCGCTGTTCACCGTCAGTACGATCTCCTCGCCGACCTTGCCCTCGACGCGGCGATCGACCGGCGTCACTTCGCCACCGGCGATCGTCACATCGAGAGCCGTGACGCCAGCTGCGGTGGCAGCCGAGGTAGACACGGCCGTCGTTGTGGCGACTCCAGGAGACTCGGGTCCGGGTGACGAGCACCCCGCCGCCACAAGGGCCGCCAGCCCGACCACCAGTGCGCGCTTCACGCCGTGTCCTCCCTCTCGTTGGCATCCTTCAATTCGTTCTCGGCCCGCTCGGCCCGCCGGTCGCGTACGACGACGACGATTACAGCGAGGGCGATCACGAACGCCGGGATGACGGCCGGGAGTGCCAGTACGACAGGGTGATCCGCCAGGTAGATCACATTCGGGGGAGGCGTCATACGCGACTGCGCTCCTTGCTGCCTGTGTTCGCGGTGTTACCCGGAGTCGCGAGACCGATGCGAGCGGCGCCCCAGGACAGCGACCAGATCAAGGCCAACGAGCAAGCGAGCACGACGAGGCATGCTGCGGTGAAGAGCCATGCGGGGTGATCGAAGCTGCGCTCACGCTGAAGCAGCTTGGTCTCGTACTGCAGTTCGCGGGTGAATTGCGACGTGGCCGGAACCTCTTCGGCTCCGATGCCTTCGTCGGCGGCCATGAAGACGGGTGCGCCCGCCAAGGCGCGGCCGTCCTGTACGCGCAGGAACGTCTTCCACGTTCCGTCGACGGGTACCGAACGCGTCGAACGGTATTCGCCGGGGCCGGTGCGCTCGAGGTTGTCGACCACCAATCCGTGCAGCGAGTCGCCTGCGCCCTGCCACGCCAGGATGGACACCCATTCGGGGTCCTCGGAAACCAGTTCACTCGGGTCGATGCGCACGGTCGCGGTGACCATGCGAAATCCGTCGACACGAGGAGCGTCGGTCAGAGCTACGGTAACGGTCGAGCCCTGGGGGACGTCGATCATCAGGCCGTTGGCGACGCTGCCGCTGAGGACCAGCACCATGGCTACGACAACGGTGCGTCGGAGCGCCGGACGCGGAATGCCGTCGCCGGAGAGCGCCTGAGCGAACAGGCCGGCAGCCAACCCGACCACGAGCCCGGCCGGGACAGTGGTGGCCAGAGCTTCCACCCACATGCTGCTCGGCCATGGGTACAGGAAAACTGCGTCGACCCACAAGGACTCCAGGTACAGGCCCACGGTACCCACTGCAATGCCGGTGACGGCACCGAACAGGATTCGGCGCTCGACCAGCGCCGTCAGGCCCAGAATCTCCACCACGACGGCCATGCCGAGGTAGAGGGTGAACACACTGTGTGGCTCGCCGAGAACGGGTCCGACGAGGAGTGCCGTGATCTCCCGAACAACGGCGGCGAAGGCGACGGCGAACAATGCCGAGCCCCGGCCGACCATGAGCCGGGCGGCGACCAAAGCGAACGCTCCGGCCGCGGTCATCAGCAGCGGCTGGAAGACCAGGCGGAACTGCTCGACACCGAAGTCGTACTCGATCTGGAACACGGACAGACCGATGATCAAACCGCCGAACGCCGAGCTGCGCAGGAACCACGTGATTATCGACCGCTTGCGGGAATCCACTGCTTGCGCAGGATCCTGGCGGATCTCACCGTCCGGCGCACCGGCGGTCGCCGCCGTGGTGACTGCAGAGGCTGCCATGGCGACGCGACCTTCGTGTTCGAGCAGCAGGACGCCGACGAGCGAAAGTCCTGCACCACCGATGAGCATGAGGTGCGTCGGTCCCCATAGCGTCACGTCCTGACCGAACATGCGGTGCCAGATATCGTCCAGAGGGAAGCCGATGAGCGCATACAGGCCGGCACCGGCGATGAGAAGTCCGCCGGTGGGGGCGTACCAGGTTCGGGTGATCTTGATGGCTGCCGGACCCGGCTTTTCGTCACGCGGCAAGATGATGGCCAGCGCGCCGGTGATGAACAGGAAGAACAGTCCGACCAGAATGAAGTAGTGCGCCGGGTTGGCCAGCGGCCCCTCGTCGCGACCTCGCCCGATGTGCAAGCTCACATCCCAGATGAACCCGAAGAAGGCGGTGAGAATCGTCGACGTGAACAGGACGAGCGGGAGAGCCACCCACCCGGGTCGGTGCAACTTCTCGCCGGCGAAGTCGGCGAGCCGCTGCAGCCAGGTGATGCGTCCGGTCCGATGCATCACGGCGAGGTACAACAGAAAGAGCGAGATCACGCCTGCTGCCGCGGTCATCCCAAACACTTGATCGAGCGCAGCACCACCGCCGTCTTGAGCTACATAAAAGATGTTACTCGAGGTTACATCTAAATCATCCATGCATCGCATTATGTCTGCAACCGGGCGTCAACACCAGGGGGTGCAAGCAGCGCCTCGCAGACTCAGCGAAAATCCGCGACCGCACGTTCGTCGCCGCATCCCGGGCACCAACGCCCCCAGTTGCTCGAACGGGCAGGCGTGATGACCGACTGTGCGATTACGAATCGCTAGCCCTGGGCGAGCTCCGCGACCGGCTGCCACTCTTCCCACGTCGCGATCCGGCTCTCGTAGTCGGCCTTGGCCAGCTTGATCGGCAGATCGCCGAAGAAGCAACGTAGGGGCGGCTTTTCGGCATCGACGATCTCGAGAATGGCAGCTGCCGACGCAGTGGGATCGCCGGGTGCCGCCGCGCGCTGACTGCGAAGGCGGTCCGCTTCGGCGTGCACCTCCGCGTACGCGGGCAACGGCTCGGCGCGGCGGGACGAAGACCCGGCCCAGTCGGTGGAGTAGCCGGCGGGCTCGATCAGCGTCACGTGGATGCCGAAATCCGCGATCTCCAGAGCAAGCGATTGGGAGAACCCCTCCAACGCCCACTTCGACGCATGGTAGATGCCGGTGTTCCGAAACGCGGTTATACCGCCGATCGACGACACCTGGATGATGTGGCCGCTGCGCTGCTCCCGTAGATAAGGCAACACGGCCTGCGTGATCCACAGCGCACCGAAAACGTTCGTCTCGATCTGGTCGCGGGCGTCCTCTTCGGACAGCTCCTCGATGAAGCCGAACTGACCGTAACCCGCGTTGTTCACGACTACGTCGAGCCGCCCGAAGTGCTCATGGGCCTGCTTCACCGCGGCGAAGTCGGCAGTCCGGTCGGTGACGTCGAGCGCGATCGGTAGCAGCGCGTCGCCGTACTTCGCCGCAAGATCGTCGAGCGTCGAGACGTCGCGCGCCGTCGCCGCCACCTTGTCGCCGCGCTCCAATGCCGCGGCCGTCCACTGGCGACCGAAGCCGCGTGACGTCCCCGTGATGAACCACACCTTCTCGCTCATGCTGAATTCCCTTCATAGTCTGATGTTGGCTTGCGCAATGCCGCAGCGTGCGTGCCTGAGGGCTGATATCGGACCCTTCGGACCTGTGCATCGCCCTCGGCGCAGGTAGCGCGCAGCCCACATCGCGTTCCCTTGTGTGAGATCAGGGCCGAAGTTGGCCGAGCTCAGCTCCATATGTGTGGGCATATTTCGTGAACTCCCGCAGCTTGCGCCTCGCGTCGTCGCCGCCGACCACGACGATCTGGGAGTAGTCCATGGCCTGCCCAGCGAGAAAGCCGAAGACATCATCCGACTCTCCGGAGATCGTCACGTCGGCGGCAACGTCCCGAGAGCAGGGCACAGCGGTGAGGCCCTCGGGCCCGGCTTCCACCAGAATGTGATCGCCCTCCGAGTCGATTCGCAACCGTAGTGGCACAACAGTATCGCCGAAGTTCATCTCATTCGGATACAGCGACAGTATCGCGAAGCCGAGCCATCGACCTCGGCTGTTGTCGCCCCCTTTTCCGGCGGCCATATAGGGCACACCCCAGTGGGCCAACGCGACGAGGACGGGCTGGAGTGACCGGCCGCGTTCGGTGAGCGAGTAGACCTTCGCGGATGTAGGTGGTGGCGCGTCTTCGCTGTTCACCACGCCGGATTCGGCGAGCATGCGGAGCCGATCGGCAAGTAGGTTCGACGCGATCCCGGGCAGTGACCGCAGCAGGTCGGAGTATCGACTGGGGCCGATCAACAGCTCCCTGACGATCAGGAGCGTCCACCGATCGCCGACGACGTCGAGTGACCTCGCCAACGAGCAGAACTGGCCGTAGGACTTCATAACTCGACCTTACGTCGGACGATCACGCTCGACGTGTGTCGGTTCACGAGACGAGACCGGCGATGATGTCCGGGCGCTCGAGTGCGATGAAGTGTCCGGCACCGGCCACCGTCGTCGCCGTGGCCGCGGGAAGAAGCTGTCGATCGGCGATGCGGTCGGACTCACGAGACCAATCCCGCTCGCCGTACACCAGCTCCACGTCCGCGGTCACTGCCGAATATCGTTCTCGCGCTGCGATCATCGACGGTAGATTCCCGTAGACGGCCCGGGCGACTGCCGAATATCCCGGTCGCCGACCGACGTTCAACAATTCGTCGAGGTAATCGTCGGTGAGGGCCGAGGTGTCGACGAGTCCGCCCTGCAAGATCCGCCGCATGATCGGTTTCGGTTCCACGGCAGCTAAAGTGGGCCCGATGACGGGCGCAAGGACACCGGTGATGATCAGGCGTGCGAGGAGGCTCGATCGTTTGAGACCGTCTCGGTAGTCGTAGGGGTTCACCGCCACAACCTTCTTGATGCGACCGGGCATGTCGGCGGCGGTGGACAGTGCCACCACCGCACCGATGGATTCACCGACGAGGACGACATCGGTGAGGTCGCGTTCGATGATCAGTTGCACAACCGCTGCACGCAGCGCAGGTTCGTCGTAACTGGCACCGGGGACGATCTCCGAGTGACCCATGCCGGGAAAGTCGAGCGCGAACACGTGATGCTTGTCGGCGAGTCCCGGGAGGAGACGGTGGAAGTGTTCGGCTTGAGTGCGCACCGTGTGCAGGAGAACGATCGTCGAATCACCCTCTCCCGCTTCGAGATAGCGGAGACGGCCCTTGCCGGGACCACCCGGCGCAGCGAGGTACTTCGTGGTAGCGCCGGCGACCACCATCGTCGGTGTCAGCTTGGTGCTTGCAGTCATCGTTCCCCTTCGACCTCATTCAACTTGACAAAGTCACTCTAACACTTGAAATAATAAAGCGCATGCCACTCACATCCCACCGGCGACCGTCCGCGGTGACCGTCCTCGTCGCCCTCTGCACGGCCACGCTCGCAATCAGTTTGGCCACCACGGCCATCAACGTTGCATTGCCCTCCCTGTCCGTCGATTTCGCCGCCGACAACCGTCAACTGCAGTGGATCGTCGACTCCTACAACCTGGTGTTCGCAACCTTCGTTCTTGCGTTCGGCAGTCTCAGCGACCGATACGGCCGTAAAGGCGCGTTGCTCGCGGGTCTCGCAATCTTCGCCACCGGAGCCATCGGAGCGTCCTTCGCCGACAGCGCAGGCGAACTGATCGCCGGACAGGCCGTGATGGGCCTCGGCGCGGCGTTCGTGTACCCGACCACGTTGTCGATCCTGTCGAACGTGTTCACCGACCGGGCCGCGAAAGCGAAAGCCATCGGCCTCTGGGGTGCAACCACCGGAATCGGAGTCGCCTGCGGCCCCATCCTCGGGGGATGGCTTCTCGAAAACTTCTGGTGGGGCAGCGTTTTCATTGCTCTCGCTGTCGGCGCTGGTATCGCAATGCTCGCCACGGCCCAGATCGTGCCGACCTCGAAGGACCCCGCAACTCCGAGCATCGACTACGGCGGCCTCGTGCTGTCCGTCCTGGCCGTGGGCACCCTTGTCTACACAGTCATCGAAGCACCCGAACACGGTTGGCGGAGCGCAGCGACACTCGGCGGATTCGCTTTGGCCGCACCTCTTTTCGTCGCGCTGGCACTGTGGGAACGCAGCCGCACCGAGCCCATGATCGATGTCCGACTGTTCGCGAACATGCGCTTCACCGCAGCCAGTGCAGCGGTCACCTTCGCCTACTTCGCGCTGTTCGGCTTCATCTTCCTCATCACCCAGTACTTCCAGCTCGTTCGCGATTACGGGCCCCTCGAAACCGGGCTGAAGTTCATCCCGGTCGCGTCCGCCATCGCCCTCGGGTCGGTTCTCGGAACACTCCTTGCCGTGCGAATCGGAAACAAGATCGTCGTCACCACAGGACTGCTGCTGTTCACCGGTGCGTTCATCTGGATTGCGACGCTGAGCCAGTCGACCAGCTACCTCGAGATCGCCGGCCAGATGATCCCCCTCGGTCTCGGTCTGGGATTGACTTCCGCGCCGGCCACCGAAGCGATCATGGGTGCCGTCTCCAAGGACAAGGCCGGTATCGGCTCGGCCATGAACGACGCCACCCGAGAAGTCGGCGGCACCTTGGGGGTTGCGATCATCGGCAGCGTCTACGCGTCTCTGTATGCGAGCTCCCTCGACGGCACCGACAGCCTGAACAGCCTTCCCGGTGAGATCGCCTCCACCGTCAAGGAATCGGTTGGGTCCGCCGTTGTGGCGTCCGGACGGATTGCCGAGGCCGGCAACGCCGAGCTCGCCGGATCCGTCGTCGATGCCGCCAAATCCGCCTTCCTCGACGGACTGACCGCAGGTGCCTACGTCGCGGCCGGTGTCACGTTCGTCGGAGCGATCCTCGTCGCGGTCTTCTTACCGTCCAGGCCCGGCACTGGCGATGACGACGGTGAACAGGACGAACTGTTCGAGGATGTCGACCGCATACTGATGGACAGCCGCGACGTCGAGGACGACCGTGTGTGACTCAATGAGTGAGGCTCCGAAGTGAACGCCGCAGCGGAACCCGCTGCGCGCGCGATCCCCGCAATTCCGCCCCACACCATCATGGTGAGGTAGTCGACGAGTTCCTCGGATGACACGGTGCGGTCGTATATCCACCAATGTGTTGCCAACCGAACCGCGCCGATCATGGCGAAGGCAATCGGTACGGCACCGTCCGTCGAGAAATCTCGAGTTCGCATCCTGTCGGCGGTGACAGTGCTCAGCAATTCCGCGATCGATTGCTCCGACGCCGTGATGATCTCGCGGTTCTGTGCGGCGGCCGTGCTGGCGTGTACGTAGATGTAGACCTCGAGATCGGAGGCCACCGTCGTGACGTATGCCGAGATCACTGCTCGGGTGAGCTGGTACTCGTCGAGGTCCTCCGAGAGTGCGTCGTGGATCCGAGGCACCAACACCGTCTCGATGTACCGCTCCATCGTGGCGTCGGTCAAGCCCTTCTTGTCGGTGAAGTACTTGTACAGAACGGTTTTCGAGACGCCGTTCGCCGAAGCGATCTCGTCGAGTCCGATACCGTGCCCGTGCTGCCGGATCGCTGCCAGCGTGCCGTCGAGCAGGTCCCGCCGCCGCGTGATCCGGTGATCACGCCACCGGTGACTTCGTCCGTCCACCTTCCGCGGTGCGGTCATGCCTGCTGTGGGACCGGCCGCGAACCGTTCAACAGAATGGAGGCGACAAGTTCGGGATCGTCCGTCATCGGCACATGCCCCAACCCCGCATACGTGGTGACCTCTGCCTGCGGAAAGATTCGGCGTACCAGCGGTGCCTGGTACACCGGCAGTACCCAGTCCCGACGGCCCCACGCGACGGTGACGGGAACGCTCTCGTCCACCGGAATGCTGAAGCGTGGCTCGGCATTTCCAGCCGCGTCGATCGCTAGGTTGGTGGTGATGCTCAGCGCGTCGATCGTGGCCGCGGCCACGGGAACTCGCCAGGGCTTCGCGTAGAAGACAGAGTTGGCGATCGTGCGACCGACGACATTCTTCATGACGGCGGGTGCGATCGGAGCGATCAGTCGTGACAACGCCCGCAGCAAACGAAAAACGAGCAGCGCCCGCGTCTGATCCCAGTGTCCGCGAAAGAAACCGGCAGGCGACAGCGCGGTCGCTGAAGCCACCGACCCCCTGGCCGCGAGTTCGAGGGCAAAGTATCCGCCCAACGAATTCCCGGCGACGTGTGGCTTTTCGCCGTCGACGGACACCAGCCGCAGAAAACGCTCCAGTTCGGCGACGATCCACGGACCCAGGTCGAATTCCTCCGTCGGCAGATCAGGTGACGCACCGTGTCCCGGAAGGTCCACGGTCACAACTCGTCGATGGCGCGCCAATGCGTCGACCACGCCGTCCCACGCATGCTGCCGGTGCACGATCCCGTGAATGAGCACCAGCGTTGGGCCCTCACCTCGGATGGTGTGCGCAAGCGCCCGTCCGTCGATATCGGAAGTCACTTCAGGTTCACTCTCTGTCGTCTACGCGGTATGAACGTCTACTGCCTCGGGATCGGCCAGCCGGGTAGGCACGGTCCGCCCGAACGCCATCGATTCGGTGAGGTCGTCGAATCGTGCGTCGATTCGGTCGAGAATATAGTTCTGTCGCACCGACCACGGACGTTCGGTCCCCGACTTCGGCAACTCGTCGAGCGAGCGGGTGACGTATCCGGACGCGAGATCCACGACAGGGCGGGCGGTCGGTGTCTTGCCCTGTCTATTCGGAACAGCGCGGGTGTAGCCGCGGGTCCTCATGTAGTTCAACAGTTTTGCCACGGCCTGCGCCGTCATGTCGGCCTTGAGCGTCCATGATGCGTTGGTGTATCCGATGCACCACGCGACGTTGGGTACGTCTTCGAGCATGTAGCCCTTGTAGACGAACTTGTCGTTCGCTCGGATTCGCTCGCCATCCACGGACAGCTCGATGCCGCCGAAAGCCTGGAGCTTCAATCCCGTTGCGGTGACGATGATGTCGGCTGCGATCTCACCACCCGATTCCAGATGTATCGCGTCCGCCGTCACCTTGCTGATCCTGTCGGTCACCACGTTCGCGCGACCGGATCGAATCGCCCGGAAGAGGTCGCCGTCGGGAACCACGCACAGCCGCTGGTCCCACGGGTTGTAGTTCGGGTTGAAATGCGTGTCGACGTCGTACCCGCGTGGCAGTTGCGCCTTCGTCATCGCGCGAAAAACCTTGCGGGCCGTCTTCGGGGCCCGGCGGCAGAGCTGGTAGGAACCGACCATCAACAGCGCGTTGCGCCAGCGCAGTGCGCTGTGGGCGAGCGTGTCCGGCAGTAGGCGCTTGGTGATCGTGGTGAACGGATCGGTCATCGGTAGCGACGCGATGTAGGTCGGTGAGCGCTGCAGCATCGTGACCGATGCGGCATCGGTAGCCAGCGAAGGAACCAATGTTATTGCGGTAGCGCCACTTCCGATTACGACGACCTTCTTGCCGGAGTGGTCGAGGTCCTCCGGCCACTGTTGCGGGTGCACGACCTGTCCTGCGAAATCGTTCAGACCCGGTATGTCCGGGGAGTATCCGCCGGCGTAGTCGAAGTAGCCGGTGCACAGGAATACGAATCGGCTGCGGTAGGACTTCGGAACTCCGTTCGACACAGCCTCGACGGTCCACAGATCGGTGGACGAGTCCCAGTTCGCAGCAGTGACGGTGGTCGAGAAGTCGGTGTGTTCGTCGATGCCGTTGGATCGGGCGGTGTCGATGATGTACTCGCGAATGTCTTCGCCGTGCGCAAGCAGGGTGTCGCCCTGCCATGGCGTGTGCGGAAACGCGAAGGTGAAGATGTCACTGTCGGAACGAATGCCCGGGTAGCGGAACAGATCCCACGTACCGCCTGCTCGCTCGCGCCCTTCGAGAATTGTGTAGCTCAACCCCGGCACCATCTCCTGCAAGCGGTACGCGGCACCGACACCCGATACACCCGCACCGATGATCAGCACGTCCCTGAAGTCGTCTGCGATCGAACTGTCGAACTCGGGCCACCGACCTGTATTACTCGTCACGCCACGCCTTACTGTCTCGCCGAACGACATCGGGTTCCGCAGACGAACTGCGACACCGCGACCTACATCACACAATGTGCCATTGACGAATGGCGTTGTCAATGCCAGGCTCGAGTGATCGGACTACAGAAGGATCTTCATGAACCGCACTCCGTCCACTGCTTGCACGCCGATTGCCGCCGGAATCGGCATCCGATGACGCCGCTCGTGGTCGGAGCCGCAGCGGTCCTGGCGCTGATCCTGCTCACCTCGAACGGGTCGGGTCTGGACTTCGATCGGCGCTCACTGACCGGCGCGTACCGACCGACACGGAAAATCCGCCGACGCAGCTCCCGCTGACGTCCGTGACGTGCTCCGAAGCGGACTCTTCGGTTCTATGACATCGCCCAACGGCGACGACCGACATCAGTACGCTCCATTTCATGCCCGATCGGAAGTACGCAGGCAGATCACCTCAGCAGCGGTCTTCCGAACGCATTGCGCGCCTGATGGACACTGCAGTCACTCTGTTCGGTACGCACGGGTACGCAGCGACGACGATCGGCATGCTGTGTTCGGAATCGAACGTGTCGACCCGTCACTTCTACCGGGAGGTCGGAAGCCGCTCCGAACTACTCAAGAGGATCGTCACCACCCTGAATCAGGACGGCGAACGCGCCGCGCGGGAGACATTGACCGACGATGGTCGGCAACCGGCGGTGGCGTCGATCGAAGCCGCAATCCGGGCGTACCTCGGCGTCACGTGTAGCACCCGGATGTCGGCTCGGGTCTGCTACGTGGAGGTCGTCGGAGTCAGTACCGATATCGAGCTGTGGCGCATGAACCAACGGGACATCATCGTCGAGATGTTCGGCTCTCTCGCGCATGCCGCCGCAGCACGGGGAGAACTGCCCGACAGGAACTATCGCTTGGTCGTTCTCGCCATCATCGGTGCCGCCAACATATTTGCTCAGGAATGGGCGCTCACCCATCGCCCCGACGACGAACCGACCGATGACACCTTCACGCCGTACGTCGACACCCTCGTCGAATTGGTCACTGCCGCTCTGACGCCGCAGCGCCGCTGATCGGAACTAGGTTCGAACCATGCTCTTCCTCGCGGCGGCACTCGTTCTGATCGCCATGTCGTTCATCCGAATCGGGCGAGATCCACGCCGGCTTTCCAACGGCCCGTTGGTCATTGCGGCTCTCGTGGCGCTGGTCATCGGGTTGCTGAGTCTGCTGCATCGGCTCGATGCCCGGATCGAAGCGATTCTCGTCGTTGCCGTGCTGACGACAATCCTGCTCTCAGCGATCGGACTGGTGGGCGCAGCAGCCGTCAACGGCGTCGTGGTGATGAAGCGCGAGGGGCTTCGACTCTCGACCGCTCTGCCGCTCGCCCTGGCCGTGGCCGTTGTGCTCGGTGTGGGGCTGCTCGTCGCGGTGGCGGCGGTGTTGGAGACGAACACCCTTCCCCTGTGGTTTCTGGCGGCGCTCTGGACCGGGGCATTGTTCTCGGTGTGCCTCGGCGTTCAGCTCGCCGCGTTCTCTGTTCATGCGCTGATCTACGGGCACCTGGAGCCGCCCGAAGGAAGTGCGTCCGTCGTCGTGTTGGGCTGCGGACTGGGCCCAGGGGGAAGCGTGACGCCGCTTCTCGCGAGCCGGCTGGACCGCGCCCTCGACGTCTACAACGCCGAGGTGACGTCCGGGCATCGCCCTGCCCTGGTCGTGTCGGGTGGGCAAGGGACCGACGAGCAGACCGCGGAGGCCACGGCGATGAAGGGATATCTGATCGGCAAGGGTGTGCCCGACGACTCGATACTCACCGAGGCACGCTCCCGAAATACTCGGGAGAACGTGATGATGACGATGGAGCTCCTCGCGTCTTCGGGTCTGAGATCGGAACCGATAATCGTGGTGACCAGCAACTTTCACGTCCTCCGCACGGCTGCGTTCACTCGCGATCTGGGTCTCGACGCACATGTGACGGGATCCGACACGGCACGCTTCTACGCGCCGACCGCGTTCCTGCGCGAGTTCGCGGCGATCCTGCGTCGCTTCTGGAAGCCCAACCTCGCCCTACTGGTCGCCATCGCGTCGATAGTGGTGACGCTGCAGCACGTGAATTGACGGTGCGGGCCCGGAGTCCACACGACCCATCCTCGAACAGTGACCCAGAACACGTCCGTCGGACGTATGTTTCGGAGCGACGAGTTCGACTCATACTTATCGGCGTCGTTTTTTCCGACGCCTTCAGCTCCGGATGTCTGCGCGACGTCCCACACGAAAGAGGTACGCACCGATGGCCGACTTCATCGACAAGGCTCAGCACAAGGCAGAGGAACTGGCCGGAACTGCGAAGGAGAAGGCCGGCGAGGCCACCGGTGACGACAGCCTCCGCGCCGAAGGTGCCACGGATCAGGCGAAGGCCAACACCCATCAGGCGGCCGACAAGGTCTCCGACGCCGCCGAGAATGTCGCCGAATCCGCGGCCGGTGCCGCCAAAGAGGCCAAGCATGCAGCCACCGACGTCGCCGACAAGGCCGCCGACGTGGCCGAGGACGTCAAGGCCACCGTCGAGGACAAGGTCCAGAACATCGATGCCGACGAGGTGAAGGAGAAGGCCTCGCAGGTCGCCGACAAGGCAGCCGACAAGGCCTCTGCCGTCGCCGACGACGTGAAGAACAAGGTTCGCAACATCGACAGCGGTGATGTAGCCGAGGCCGCGAAGGTCGGCACTCCGGTTGTCGCCGCGATCGCAGTTGCAGCGGGTGCCGTCGCGTTCGCGCTGATTCGTCGACGCAACCGTCGCCGCAGCGCCGCTCGCCTGTTCGTTCCGTCGAAGCGCACCACCCGCAAGCTCGCCAAGAAGGCACGCAAGCACAGCTTCTGAAGGTGATTGCACAAGCCCCGCCTCGTATCGCTCGAGGCGGGGCTTTCTGCGTCCCTACAGCGGCTTGAGCGCCCGGCTGGGCACCCAGTGCGTGACGGTTTCGCTTCGGTCCCGCGACATCAACTCGTAGGTGACGCGGCCCAGCCAATCCCCGTCCACAGTGATGGACCATTCGACCAGATCGCCCGGCACCACGCGTCGCACATCGAATCCTTCGGGGTTGAACTTGGACGCGTGGTGCGGCGGTAACGGGTACAGGATGTTGAGGTCGATCCACACCTTCAGCGGCGGCCGGAGCAGTTTGAACGGGCGCACGGCGGACGCCGGTCGAGGTTGTACGCGCCGTGCCATCGTTCGATCATACGTTCGATTACGGCACCGATCTACCGCCCCTGACGACGAAGAACGGCCACTCGCACGCGATGTGCGAGTGGCCGTTCTTCCGGGCTGAGAAGGTCAGATGCCGAGCGATCCTGCCAGGAACGGCCAGGACTTGTGCAGGTCGTCCTGCCAGTAGCCCCACGAGTGGTTTCCGACCGGACGGAAGTCGACGGTGGCCGGGATACCCAGCTGGTCGAGACGCTTGGCCAGGTTCGAGGTGCAGAAGTTGGTGGCAAGCTCGATGCCGCCGCCCACGATGACCTGGTTGGCGAGCGTCGCCGGGTCGTTCTTCAGACGCGGGTTGGCGTAGGTGTCGTTCGGGATGCCCGGCAGTCCGCTGCCGGTGCTCATGTAGATCTGCGTTCCGCGCAGCCTCTCGGCGTTGAGCAGCGGATCGTTTTCGCGCCAGACCGGTCCGTCGAGCGGTCCCCACATGTTCTCGACGTTGCCGCCGCCGTAGGTCTCGACGACGAGCTTGACGAACTGCTGACCGATCGGGTCGGAGGTCTGCGCGCAGCCGCTGTATGCCGCGACGCCGGTGAACTTGCCCGGGTACTTGATCGCGATGTTGAGTACCGAGGTGCCCGTCATGGACAACGCCGCGAGCGACTGGCGGCCGTTGGTGTCGAACTGCGCGTCGATCAGCGGGGGCAGTTCTTCACCGAGGAAGGTGCTCCACTTGTTGCTGCCGAGCTTCGGATCGTCCTGGAGCCAGTCGGTGTAGTAGGACCACTTGCCCTTCTGCGGAGTCACGATGTACGCGTTCTTGTCCGAGAGGAAGGCCTCGGCGTCGGTCTGCGACTGCCACGATGCGGCATCCTCGCCGCCGCCTGCGCCGTTGAGCAGATACAGCACTGGGCGAGACACGCTGTCGTCTGCGGGCTTCTGCACGGTGACGGGGATGGTGCGGTTCATCGATGCAGAGAACACCTGGAGCTGAACCTGCCGGCCGTCGAGGGTGTTCACCGACTCGATCCGCGATCCGTTGCTCGACTGCGTCGTCGCTGCAGGCAGTTCGTCTGCGGACGCGACGGGCGTCATCAGCGCGGTCGGAAGAATCGCCACTGCGAGGGCGACGGCCGTAGCCGAACCGATTCGCCGGAAGCCGTGTCGTCGAGATCGTGGCACGCTGTTTCACCTTTTCGTCGAGTTACACCGGTCGAGTTACTACATCGGCCGAAGATGAGGTGACGTTACCTCGAGCAACCGTCCCGAGCGTTACGGACCGGACCAATCCGAGACTCGATCGTGATGGACTCGGGTGTCGCTGCGGGTGGCGAAGATGCAGGCCACGATGACGATCACCGCGACAACCACACCGACGGGAAGCGGCGAATACAACGCCACGATGGGCCGCACATAGTCGTCGGGCGTGCCGTCCGTCCAACCGAACTCTCGCGGCGGCACCGGGGCCGACACCCAGAACAGCGTCAGGGCGAACGGAACGAGCGGAGCGATGGTCGACGCCACCGTGCGCGTCGATTGCACGGATCCGACGATGAACCCGATGGCGACGGGATACAAGGTGCAATACGCAACGGTTCCAACGACATTGACCGAGCCGTCGCCGATCGGTAGCAGGCCGGTTGCCGTCGCGACAGCCAGCAGCGCACACCCGACAGTGGTGAGATCACGTCGCAAGCCCACTCCTACCGCGCCGACGAACAGTACGGCAGCAACGGCCGACACCCACCACGACGCGTCGGACCAACCGAGCGTGTTGACGCCTGACGCCGCTATTGCCAAGCCCGACATCACATATCGGCCGTCACGGCCGCCGAGGTCGAGCGCGACTCCGTACGTCAGGAAGGCCACGATCGCGACGGCGGACGTCCACGCGGCCGCCGTCGACGTCGTGTTGCCGAGATACGTGTAGACGATCAAGCAGACGAATCCCAGTACGAGAGCGGCAGCCGCATCGGAGGATTCGAATCGGCCCGCGGGTGCACGCCGAACGGCCACCACCAACAGTGCGGTCAGGACGAGAAGAACGACGACGGGGACGGTGGACGCCACGTACTCCGGCCCCAACGTGTCCATCCACCGACCCTCACGCGGTCCGCGGAGCGCAGAGATCGCGCCGTAGAACATCATCGAGCCCAGTAGCCCTACTGCGATGCCTGCTGCGGGAAGCCTGCGTCCACCGGCGATGAATCCGCATACGCCGACCAGAGCGCCGGCGCCGAGGGCATTGGTCGTCACAGCTTGGTTGGCCGCGATCGGCGCGAACGACGGCAGTGCCACCAGCAGCGAGCCGAGAACGGCCGCCACGGCAGCCGACATCCGGGGGCGTCGACGGTGGACCACGGCGAGCACGAGCACCGCGGCCAGGACAGCGAGGGACCCTGCCCACTGCGCGGTGACGAACGCCGCGTACCACTTGTCCGTCGACTCGATGTGGAACACATCTTGGCCGAGGGATTCGCGAATCGAGTAGCCGGCAACGAATCCGCCACCGGCCGTGGCAACTACGGGCCACACGCGATCCGATGCACTCACGCGTTCAATGTAGAGGGCTTCCCTGCCCACGACCATCTGTGGTCTATTGAACGCGAACCCAAAGTCAGGAGTGCGCCAATGTTTCGTCGTATCGCCGTCACGGTCGCTGTCGTCGCGGGTGCCGCTGCTCTCGGAGTCGGTACCGCCCATGCCGACGAGTGGCCCACTCCGCCGCCGTACCCGAGTCCGAGTGCCCCACAGGATGTCACCGGATTCCTCACCCCACAGGACCCGGACTACTGGAATCCCTTCGTCAGCAAGAATCGACTGACATCGCCGTACGACAACAGCACCCGCATCGTCTGCACCGGATTTCACGGTGTGCTGCTCGAGTGCTGGCAGGCCGACTCGAACGGCAACCCGCACAAGCTGATTCCGCTGAACATGAACTACCCGGGTTCGACGGGTCAGCTCTTGCCTGGCGGCGGTCCCGGGCACTTCGTCTACCCCGGATTCATCCCCGGCATCGGCTGATCCCGTCGACTACGACGCGAACTGACCTCAGCGCCCACTATTCGCCCTCGAGAGCGGAATTCCGTGTCCGGGTGGAAATAATGGGCGCTGAGATCAGTTGTACGGCTTGCGCGCCGTTTCCGGGTCGCCGTAGGTGATGGCACGTTCGCGTCGGGTGCCGGTGGCAAGGGTTGCGGCCCAGTTGATCAGCGTCCCGACGCGATTGCGGTTGCCGGCCAGGAACGCGATGTGGATGACGCCCCACGAGACCCAGCCGAGAAAGCCCGACATGCGCAGCGGCCCGGCCTGCACCAGTGCGTGTCCGCGGGCGATGTAGGCCGCGGTGCCGAGGTCCCGGTACTTGAAATCGCTACGCGCAGAACCGGATAGGTCCGCTGCGATGGCCGCGCCCGCCGCTCGGCCGCCCTGCATCGCCACTTCGGCCACTCCCGCGAGGTTGTTCAGCGACATGATGTCTCCCACCACGAAGACGCTGCGATGTCCGGGGATCGAGAGGTCCGGTTGCACGGCGATGCGTCCCGATCGGTCCTGCTCGACGCCCATCGCGTCGGCGAGTTTTGCGACGAACGGAACGGCTTCGACGCCTGCGGTCCACAGCACGGTTCGGGTGTCGTAGCGGGTGACTGTCTTCGGCTCGGCCTTGGCCGTCACCTCCACGTCGGTGGCCGTGACGTCGGTGACGTGAACTCCCAGATGGGTTTCCACGCCGACGGCATCGAGGGTGCGCTGGGCCTTCTTCGTCAGGGAGTCGGGAAACGATTCGAGTACGCGGTCGCCGCCGTGGAAGAGCAGTACCCGCGCTTCCGACGGGTGAATGGCATCGAACTCGCGAGCGAGCGCTCTGGTGGCGAGTTCCCTTATCTGCCCGGCCAATTCGACTCCGGTCGGGCCTCCCCCGGCCACGGCGAAGGTGAGCCAGGGTCGGCGCTCCTCGGCGGTGGGAAGTGATTCGGCCATCTCGAACGCGGAGATCAGCTTCCGCCTGATCGCGAGGGCATCGTCGAGGGTCTTCATGCCCGGTGCCCACTGCACGTATTCGTCGTGGCCGTGATAGGCCTGCTGCATTCCGACGGCAACGACGAGGTAGTCGTAGGGCAGCTCGAACGTCGATCCGTCGAATCGACTCGCCGTCACCACTCCGCCGTCGCCCGCCGAGCCGTCGACATGAGGGGTCACCGACGTCGCTTCACCCAGTGCCACATGCACGTTCTTCTGCTTGCGCAACAGATGTCGAAGCGGACTCGCGATCGAGCCCTCCGACACCAAGCCCGTTGCGCATTGATAGAGCAGCGGTTGGAAGACGTGGGAGGTGCCGCGTTCGAGCACGGTGACGTCGACGTCTTCCCCGCGTAGGCGACGGGCCGCGTGCAGACCACCGAATCCTCCGCCGATGACCAATACCCGTGGACGTGCCATGTGAACGTTCTCCCTCGGACCGACCCGTGGAGATGGACTCTCCGATTGTGCAGCCTACTCGAGGAGGCCTACCTCGGGCCGAGTGCCGCACCCCGATGAGAGGGTGCGGCACTCGGGCTTTCGAACCCTCTCAGCCGACCAATGCCCGCATGGTGTCGATTTCCTGCTGCTGGGTGGCCACGATCGTGCGAGCCATGTCCTGCGCGTCGGGATTCGAGCCGTCCGCGATCTCGGTGTTCGCCATGTCGATCGCGCCCTCGTGATGCGCGATCATCATCGTCGACCACTGGCGGTCGAACTCGGGGCCGGTAGCCGTACTCAACGCATCCATGTCCTGCTGGGTCATCAAGCCCATGTCCGAACTGTGGTCCATTCCGCTCATCTCACCCATGTCGGACGAGGGTGCGGGCTGACCCCATTCGGCAAGCCACGCGGTCATCCGACCCATTTCCGGTTGCTGCGCGGCCTGGATCGCCGACGCCAAAGCCACGACGTCCGGATTGTCGGTGCGGCCCTGGACCATTGCCGCCATCTCGATCGCCTGTGCATGGTGCGGGTACATCATGCGAGCGAACATCACGTCCGCATCGTTAAACTCTGCGGACGCGTCGGCCTGGTTCGACGACGCCGGTGACGATGTTGCGGAGCCCATCGAATGGCCGTCCATCGACGAGTCGGACGTGTCGCTGCTGCAGCCCGCGACGAGGAATGCGCTCACGGTGGCAGCAGCCAGCGAAGCGACAAGTGTTGTACGCATGTGAATCTCCTTGAACGAGTGCGAAATACAGGGATCTGGGTACGTCGATCCGCCGGTCGACGTGTGTCGACCGGACTCCCTGTCACACTCGCAAGGTCACCAATCTGTCCAACTCCCAGAGGGTCCACGGGGGCGCCCGCTCCGAAATGGAGTCGGTGCGTCCGCCGATGCCGTCCTCGGACGAGTACGAAGAACCGACATCGATGCTCGTCGCCGGGACCGACAGAGCAAGCCACGACACCGTGGTTCCCGCACAGGGATGCATCATCTGATGGGTGGACGGGCAGTCGTGCTCACCGACCGCCACCTGAACGAGATCCTCGTGGTGGGCCGTCGACGCCATGGCTGCGTGTTCGTTGCTTGCCGACATCGCCGGTGTCACAGAGTGCATCAGCAGGACCCCGAAGATCGTCAGTACGATCAGCAATCCGGTCGCCGAGGCCTTGCCCGGACGACTGCGTCGGATCACTGACTGCATGTCACCGACGATAGCAACACATACCCCCTAGGGGTAGACGGCAGGCGTTCGAGTGAGCGCTGGCCGTTCCCCCTCCGCCCGACCGATGACCATGTCCGGGTGAATTTTTCACTCGGGCTTGTGTTTCGAGTACCTCTCGATGGGGAATAGAGGTCGTGGAACGATCGGTACGACGCGAAACGGATCACGACGATGACGGATGACCAGGTCTGGCGCCTGAAGGGTGCATGCATCGACGACATGGATGCCTACGACTCGCAGCAGCTTCCTCGCCACGGACGTAAGCGAGCCGAGCGGGCTTGGCGCTTGTGTGCCGATTGCCCGGTGTTGCGGGATTGCGCCGAGCAGACGGCGCGCGATATCGAGTCCGGTCGCATTCCGGTGGGCGTGGTTGTCGCCGGTGCCGCGTATCACGACAATGCGAGCAACGGCCGTCGCACGGATGCCTACCGAACGCTCGAACTTCTCATCGGGCGCCCGTTGTCCAACCCTGCCGCTTGATAACGGTGCAGTAACGGAACGCTACGAATCCGGTCACGGCAGCAACTCTGTTCGACGCGTTTTCGGCGTGTTCTCAAGTGTCTGACCAGCGGCGATCCATCTGGGCCGATACTTGCGCGTATGGATACAGTTCAGGTGCTTCGTGCCGGCGTACCGGACGCTGTGCAGCAGGCTCTCGACAACCGAGCACCCATCGAACAGGCCAAAGGGATCTTGATGGCGGAGCATCGCATCGGCCCGGAGGCTGCGTTCGACATGCTTGCCGAGCAGTCTCAACGCTCCAACCGCAAGCTTCGAGAGGTGGCACTGGACCACATCCGGCAGGTATCGGCCGGGTAGCCACGAGGTTTGACCCCGCACGCTGTTTTTTCAACGTACGGGGCCTGGGCGATCAGGTAGTCCGGACTACACGATCGCTTGAGTGCCGTATGCCCTGACGTGGCTGCCCGAAACATCGCCGGTCGCAGTCATCGGGTCGGCTTCTAGAAGCGCGCCAGAATTGCTCGGGCACAACGAACTACGGTCGCGCGATCGTACGACATCACGTAATCGAACTCGCGATCGGCGTCGACCTCTCCGCGGTGTAGATCTATCGCTGCGAGTACTCCGCAGAAGTGCGGGCCGAGCACCACCACGTTCCACTCCTCGACCAACGGGTCCGTCGGGTCGAGGGGCGCGTGCATGATGCCGCCCTCCTGTACGTATCCCATTCCTACGCCGTAGACGCCGGCGTACGAGATCTGCTCGGTCATCGAGACCCAGCGTGCGCGGGTGGTCGGAGTGAAGTGTTCGGCTCGCTGAAAAGTGCCGAGTATCAACGTTTCCGGGCCCGCGGCCGCGGCCTGCATCTCGAGAGACGTGCTCATCGCTACCAGTAGACGCTTGGTGCTCCGGGTGGCCGTCTTGCCTGCGGACGCGATGGCGTACGGCGATTCGGCGGCAACGGTGGGTGTGCTCCAGGTCGGGAACGGAGGCATCACCTCGGCCGCGTCGGCGGGGAGCTCCTCGGTGGATTCCGCAGCCGGGTAGAGCTCGCCCACTCCGTAGGTGGCGCCGAGTCCCAGTGCGCGACTGCGATGTATTGCGGTGTCGACGCCACTGGCCACGACCACCGCGCCGGTTCTTTCGACCTGAGCCGACACCGCATGTGCGGTGCGCGCAGTCGCCAGATCGGGGCGCCGGGACACCATGGTTCCGGCGAGGATGATCACGTCGGGCTCGATGAGGGGAAGAAGAGTCATCGACTGTGGCCGACGGCCGACATCATCGACGGCCACAACTTTGCCGTCGCGCCGGGCTTTGTCGATTGCGGCGAGTGTGCGGGCCGGGCTGTCGACGAGTGCCGCTTCGGTGACGACGACGATGTCGCGGCGCAGCTGTTCTTCGGTGACGGAATCGATCGCGGCGAGGGAGTCGACATCCATCGAGACCAGCATCGGTAGGCGCACCGACTGGTTCAGTTTGGCCACTCCCCATGCCAAGGCGTCGAGTTCGCGCTTGGCGTCCATTGCTCTGGCGGCGCGCTTGAGCGCATCGGCCGAGGCCAGAGGACCGTTCTCGGGGCCGCGCAATTGAACTTCGATTGCTGCAAGCGCGCCATTGTCCAGCCGACAGACCGGGGCGAAATACGGATGCACCGTCAACTCTCCCGTGTCCGTGTCGACTGCAGATCCTGCTTCGGCCAGCGCGAACGTCACACCACAGTTTGACACGAAAAAAACACCCCCGCCGTGCGGGGGCTTGTCCATTTCCAAACCTGTCGAGCGCCTTACTCTTTTCGCTTCCCCCATCTTCGACGACCGAGATGTCGTCGATACGTGCCAAACTATCTCGTTTGAATAACGACGGATAACGGATCGATAACAGCGCCGCCGAGCTGGTGCGGCATCTATGCGCGCATACCATCGGCCAATTCGAAGACTCGGCCCGCGTAGGTCACTATGAACGCGTCGAGGGCCTGCTGAGACAGTTCGGGGCATCCGACCGTTCGGAAGAAGTGCTCCAGATCCACCAATCGATCCCCCAATCCGACGCGCTGTCTGTCCAGAGCCTCGAGTTCGACGACCAACGCCTTCAATTCTTCGACTTTGCGCAGTACGTCGTCCATCGGATCACCATCCACTTCACTGGGCACCTACAGAACCGGATATCGAGCGGCGGAGCCGGGCTTCCCTCCCAGCCCCGCCGAACTCCACTCTACTCCGAATCGAACACATGTGCGAACCATTTCGGAGGTAACTCCGGTTTGTACCATCACCCAGTGCACAATCCGAGAAAGTGACCTACAGTCTGTGACATGCTCCAGATGAGGGGTCCGAACGGGGTTCGGCCGCCAGGTTCCACCGATCCAATTCAACTGGCGCTGTTAGCAATTCTCACGATTGCTGTGATCGCGCTCGTCATCGTCGCGATCCAACAGGGCCGCCTCTGATCGCGTGCGCGAACCCCCGCACCGGCAAGTCACGGTCGGGCCTTTCGCACGCACAGGGTTCTGCACGGCGGGTCGGACGATGAAGCCGTCGGCATCGTTCGCGCAATAGATTGTGACGGTTCGTCGTCGGGTGCGTGACTTTCCGCTCCGGCCGAAAGAGGGACGACGCTCTTTCACCGCGACACGAAACTCGGGCAGCTGCGCCGGCGTCGTACACCGGCGCAGCCGTGAAACGTCAGGCTCCGAGGACGGCGCTCACTGCGGTGGTGCCGCTCTCGGCGCTTCCGCTGCTGATGAGCGAGATGATGACCTCGGCAATGATCTTGGCGATGAAGACGCCCATAGCTACTCCTGTTGTGAAGTACCCCCGACGGGATACAGACGGACCTGCGAGCGTCGTGTCCGTTTGTGACCGGCCACAACAGATCGCAAGGTAGCAGCTGAATGCGTCCGATCAGCGGCGCTGTGGGCGCTGCCACACACCGTGAGGACGTTTGTACAAATTTGAAGATTTGTCCATCCAGCTGACAAATTCCGTGTATTGTCCAATCCATAGTGATCGGCCTTACACGAGGAGTGACGATGACCGCATCGAATGTCGACAACCAGGCGCAGGTGCCGGTCGACGAATGGCACGACCGCAAGCGATATCTCTGGCTGATGGGCCTGGTCCCGCCGGTGGCGGTGTTCCTGGCGACCGGCTTGGTGTGGGCTTTCGACCAGCTCGGCTGGAACGCAGTGGCCCCGGTCTGGTGGTGGATCGGCCCGTTGTTGGTCTATGGATTGCTGCCGCTACTCGACCGCTTCTTCGGTCCCGACGGAGACAATCCACCCGACGAGGTGATGAAGGCGCTCGAAGAAGACAAGTACTACCGCTACTGCACATACGTCTACATCCCGTTCCAGCTGGCGAGCTTGGTGTTCGCCTGTTACCTCTGGTCGACGGACAACCTGTCGTGGCTCGGGATCGACGGCGGGCTCGGTCTCATCTCGAAGGTCGGTCTGGCAATCAGCATCGGCGTCGTCGGCGGTATCGGCATCAATACCGCGCACGAGCTCGGACACAAGAAGGTCGAGCTGGAGCGCTGGCTGTCGAAAATCACTCTGGCACAGACGTTCTACGGTCACTTCTACATCGAACACAATCGCGGCCACCATGTTCGCGTCGCCACTCCCGAGGATCCGGCGAGCTCGAAGTTCGGCGAGAGCTTCTGGGCTTTCCTCCCCCGCAGCGTATGGGGAAGTCTGCGATCGTCCTGGGAGCTCGAGAAGACTCGAATGGAGCGATTGGGCAAGAGCACGTGGAGCATTCACAACGACGTACTCAACGCCTGGCTGATGTCCGTCGTTCTCTACGTGGTGCTCGTCGCGGTGTTCGGTCCGATCGTGCTGCCGTTCTTGGTAGTTCAGGCAATCTACGGATTCTCACTGCTGGAGACGGTCAACTACCTCGAGCACTACGGTCTGCAGCGCCAGAAGAAGGAGAACGGCCGCTACGAGCGATGCACCCCGGAACACAGCTGGAACTCCGATCACATCGTGACCAACATCTTTCTGTATCACCTTCAGCGACACAGTGATCACCACGCCAATCCCACTCGCCGCTACCAGACTCTACGCAGTATGGACGGGGCGCCGAACCTGCCCAGCGGATACGCCAGCATGATCTCGCTGGCGTATTTCCCACCGGTGTGGCGCAAGGTGATGGACCATCGCGTTCTCGACCACTACGACGGTGACATCACGAAGGTCAACATCGTGCCGTCCAAGCGGGAGAAGATCCTCGCCGAGTACGGAGCCAAGTGATGGCGGCCTTCGAGTGCCCGGTGTGCGAGTTCGTCTACGACGAGACCAACGGTGCTCCGCGCGAGGGATTTTCGGCCGGTACCGCATGGTCCGAGATCCCCGACGACTGGCCGTGCCCCGACTGCGGTGTCCGCGAAAAAATCGACTTCAGGAGTAAGCCATGAAGCTCTACCGCTGCGTTCAGTGTGGTTTCGAGTACGACGAGGAACTCGGCTGGCCCGAGGACGGCATCGAACCCGGAACACGCTGGGACGACATCCCCGACGACTGGTCGTGCCCTGATTGTGGCGCCGCCAAGGCCGATTTCGAGATGGTCGAGGTCGCACGCGGGTGAGCACGTCGACTCCGCGCGCAATCGCGATCATCGGATCGGGCGCCACCGGGTACACCGCGGCCAAAGTGCTACGGGCAGAGGGTTTCACCGGGTCCATCACGATGATCGGCAGTGAACAGGCCGCACCGTATCGCCGACCGACGGTGTCCAAGGAGTTGCTGACCGGCACCAAATCGATCGAGCAAGTTCAGTTGGGCCCGGCCATCGACGGCGTGGACGTCCGCTCGGGCGTCACTGCCGTCGGCGTCACCGATTCGGCCGTGCTGCTCGATGAAGGCGACCCGGTACCGTACGACGCACTGCTCCTCGCAACCGGTTCTCGGGCACGGCAACTCGATCTACCAGGCCACGTGTTCAGCCTTCGCGGAGTCGCCGACGTCGCACCGCTACACGCCGAGATCGTGCGTACCGAATCGCTGTTGGTGATCGGCGGCGGATTGATCGGATGCGAGGTGGCCGCGGCTGCGCGGTCCCTCGGCGCAGAGGTGACCGTCCTCGAAGCAGCATCGGCACCGCTCAACAGGATCGCTCCGGCCTCGATCTCGCAGATGTACGTCGACCTGCATGCAGACAACGGAATCGAGTTCCACACCGACGTCGCCGTCACCGATCTCGACGAGCGCGGTGATGGAACCGTGTCGGTCACCGCCGCGGACGGTCGTTCGTGGTCGGCCGGCACCGTGCTGGTATCCGTCGGCTCGGTCCCCAACATCGAGCTCGCTGCGGACATCGGCCTCGAGATCGGCTCCGGGATTCTGGTGGACGCGGGGATGCGAACCTCGGCACCGAACATCTACGCAGCGGGCGACGTGGCAGAGGTACCCAATCGCATCCTCGGCGGTACGTATCGCAGCGAGCACTGGAACGGCGCGCTGGATCAGGCGACCCGGGCAGCGCGCTCGATGCTTGGCCTCGACCCGGGAGTTCTCGACGTCCCCTGGGGTTGGTCCACCCAGCACGGCGTCAACCTCCAGTTCGCGGGGTGGACCGGACCGGACGACGAGTACGTTCTCGCCCGCGGCAGTATCGAAGACCGGCGCTTCACCGCATGTGCTCTACGTGACGGTCGGCTCGTCGGGGCGATCGGAGTCGGATTCCCGAAAGACATCAGGCAGGTCAGAGCCGCCATCGCAACCGAAACTGCCGTCGACCACCATCAATTGACCGAGGCCTGGTTGGACGGACCCGCCGCGGCGGTTCGATAGAGTCGACGCCATGACCGCAGCCGACCGAACATCGACACCAAGTCGATACCGCGCGGCTGCCTCCACCCTTGCACGCGACACCGCACTCGACGCGCTGCGAGAACTACTGCACGCGCGCACCTGGCGCACCGTCACCATGAGTCACATCGCCAAGGCCGCGGGTCTGAGCAGACAGAGCCTGTACAACGAGTTCGGCTCGCGGCGTGGCGTCGCGCAGGGATACGCAATCAGGCTGACGGACATGTTCGTGGACCTGTGCGGTTCCGCGTTGTACCAGCATCCGAACAATGCTCGTGCGGCACTTCAGCAGGGCTTCTCCGCGTTCTTCGAATTGAGTGTGCTGGATCCACTCGTGAGATCGCTGCACGGAGACGACGCGCCGGAGGATCTGCTGCGGCTCATCACCACCGACAGTGCCGTGCTCATCGACCGCGCGGGCGACCGTCTCGCAGAGACACTCCAACACGGGTGGGTGGGCGCAAGTCCACGACACGCCGACATCGCCAGCAAGGCAATCGTGCGCTTGGCCCTGAGCTACATCCCCGAGCCTCCCGATGACATCGCTTCTGCCGCAGAAGACATCGCGCTCCTGCTGACACCGTTCATCGAGTCGATCGCCGACGGCCACTGACCTCAGCGTCCAAGATTCGCCCGCGCTCCCCCGCTTACCCTTCTTCCGCCCCTGCGCGCCGCTGGTCGCTCCCCCGCTCCCCAATCCCGCAAACGCGCGCGCGTTTGCCAGATGCGCGCGAACTAGGCCCCGAACGGGTGGCGAATCCGAACGCCTTTGACGAATGCGCGCGCGTTTGCCGAGACACAGCCGACTCAGTCCGCGTGGACTCGACTACGCGGAGGGCCGGAAGGCGCGCTTCTTCCTCCCTCGCGCAGTGCGACCACAGTCGACGCTGCCCCGACGATGGACAAGACCAATACAGCTCCAATTGCGATCATTGCCCAAGAATGGACTGCTTTTCGGCCAATTACTGCAGTCCAGTGTGCGAGAGTGGCATGCATGGACATGTTCGACGCCACCGCTATCTCGGCCCCTGATCTGGCCGCGCGTATCGACCCATCGTCGTTGCGGAACAGATCCGGTGGTCCGCTCTACCTCGAGATCGCAGACGAGCTTCGACGGCTGATCGAGAGCGGCGAGGTCTCGGCCCAGACGCGGCTGCCCGCCGAGCGAGCGTTGTCGACGAGCCTCGACGTCAGTCGGGTGACGGTTGCATCTGCCTATCGGCATCTTCGCGAGGGTGGGTGGATCAGTGCTCAGCGAGGTTCGGGTACCTACGTGGCCCCGACGGGATCGATGCCGTCGTGGGGTTCGCTCGCGGGCGACCGGGAGACTGCGAACCTGGAATTCGTCAACGCAGCGCCCTCCGCCTCGCCCCTGCTGTCCGATGCGTACGGAGTTGCGGCAGAGAAGATTCGGGGTCGGTTCGCCTCCGGCGGCTACGCTCCGTCGGGCCTTGTCGAACTCCGCGAATCCGTTGCCGCGTACTACCGATCGCGGGGCATTCCGACCACAGCCGACAACATCCTCGTCACCTCCGGTGCCACCGACGGCATCCATGCGGTATTGGCCACGTTCACCGAACCCGGTGCCCGCGTGTTGGTGGAGCACCCGACGTATCCGGGTGTCGTCGAGCTCGTTCACTCTCTCGGGGGTCGTTGCATTCCGGTGCCCATCGATCCCGACAATGTCGAGGAGTTCGTGACCGCCGCGGACAGGGCAGCGCGGCAAAGCGCTCCGACTCTGGCGTATTTCATGCCCGACTTCTCCAACCCATCAGGTGCGCGACTCCCCCTCCGCACCCGCCGACAGTTGTCCGCAACCATGCACCGCCATGCGGTACTGACCATCGTCGACGAGGTGGCAGCAGATCTGTCCCTCGACGGCTCACCCGACATCGAACCGTTCGGTGCCGCAACTCCGGACGTCGCGACGGTCACGATCGGCTCGACGAGCAAGACGGTGTGGGGAGGGTTGCGGGTCGGATGGGTTCGCGCAGAAGCAGGTCTGTTGGCCAGAGTCGCCGCAACCTATGCGCGACGCCAACTTTCGGTATCCATTCTGGACCAACTTGCCGCGACGGAGTTACTGGGTCGATACGACGAGGTGCGTCGAGTACGCGCGGAGGCGTCGAGAACTGCCCGCGACCACACCGTCGCGTTGATGCGTGAACTCCTGCCGGACTGGCACTTTCGAGTCCCAGACGGCGGTCTGGCGTTGTGGTGCTCCCTACCCGACGGCCTTCGATCCAGCGATCTCGTCGCCGACGCTCAGTCACACGGACTGCTGCTGGCACCCGGACTTCGATTCGGAACGGGATATGCCTTCGACGATCATCAACGCATCCCCTTCACCCGCTCGCTTGCCCAAATAACCTCTGCGGTCGAAATTCTCGCGGGACTGAGATCTGGGGTCACCTCGACGCCCCATGCTGCGGCCGATAACCCTACGGCTGTGGTGTGAGCCCACACCAACAGTGCCCGCAAACGCGCGCGCGTTCGATAGCGCCGGCGCATGATCGGGGTTCTCAGCGAACGGACTTCTTTTCGTAGATCGCCATTGCCCAGGCATACCCTGCCACTGTGATGACGAGGCACCACCCCAGGGCGAGTGCGAGATTCGATTCCATCGGCGATCCCGTCAGTAGCGCACGCAGGGTCTCGACGAAGGGCGTGAACGGTTGATAGTCGGCGAACCATCGCAGTCCTGCCGGCATCGTATCGGTAGGCACGAACCCGCTGCCGAGGAACGGCAACAGCAGCAACAGCATCGGAAGGTTGCTCGCTGTCTCCACCGATTTCGATGCCATTCCCATCGCCACAGCGAGCCAACTGATAGCGAACGCAATGAGAACAACTATCGCCAGCGCCGAGATCCATTGCACCAAGCTTGCATTCGGGCGGAATCCGACAGCAATCCCGACCGCCAGCACGACGACAACGCCGAGGACGGCCTGCACGGTATTGCCGAGCACGTGGCCGGCAAGAACCGCTGCCCGCGAAATCGCCATAGTGCGGAAGCGAGCAGTGATTCCCTCTGTCATGTCCATTGCCACCGTGGTGGCCGTCCCTCCTGCGGTGCCGGCGATGGTCATGGCGAGGATGCCTGGCATCACGTAGGGCAGATATGCAGTCCGTCCACCATCTGGGTCCACACCGGGCAACCCCGCGCCCAGGGTTCCCCCGAACACGAAGACGAACAACATCAGGAACACCACCGGTGCTCCGATGACGAACATCGTCAGGCCCGGATAGCGCACTATGTGCAGAAGATTGCGGCGGAGCATGGTGATCGAGTCGCCGACCGTATAAGTCATTGCGGTAGTCATGACGTCTCCTTGTTGCCGGTCCTGCCGGTCAGTGCCATGAAGACGTCGTCGAGGTCCGGGGTATGAATGCTCAGGTCGTCGGCATCGACACCCGCCGCAGCGAGCCGGCCCAACACGGTCTGCAGCGTGCGGACACTTCCGTCGGTCGGCACCGACAGCGCCAGACCGTCGGCGTCGACGACGACATCGTCGAGTGCCCGGGTTGCGTCGTCGAGCGCCACGGAGTCAGCGAACTGCAATCGGATGTGTCCACCGGGGATGCGCCTCTTCAACTCGTCCGGGGTGCCGTCGGCAACGATCCGTCCGTCGTTCAGCACAGCAATACGGTCTGCGAGTTCGTCTGCCTCGTCGAGGTATTGGGTGGTGAGCAGCACTGTGGTGCCGTCGGCAACCAGCGAGCGCACGATGTCCCACATGGTGCGCCGGCTGCGAGGATCGAGTCCGGTTGTCGGCTCGTCGAGAAAGATGACGCTGGGCGTAGCGACGAGCGTCATCGCAAGATCGAGGCGGCGACGCATACCACCCGAGTACGTGGACAGCGGCTTTCGCGCCGCCTCTACGAGGTCGAACTGTTCGAGCAACTCGGTGACCCGCAGCTTGGAGTGTTTCGAACCGAGATGCCGCAGCCTGGCCATCAGCATCAAATTCTCTTCGCCGGTCAGGAGGTTGTCCACCGCAGAGAACTGACCTGTCAGGCCGATTGCAGCGCGAACGCCGTCGGGATCATCGACGACATCGCAGCCTGCGACTGTTGCCGAACCACCCTGGGGCCGAACAAGAGTAGACAGGATGTGTACGGTCGTGGTCTTGCCTGCCCCGTTGGATCCGAGCAGAGCAGTGACGGTCCCGGCTTCGACCCTGAGGTCGACGCCGTCGAGCACAGTTTTGTTGCCGTAGGCCTTTCGTAGTCCGTGCGCGTGGATCGCAGGTTGCTTCATGAATGAGCCTTCCCGTCAGCTGTGCTTCGTATGTCGGATAGCAATGTCGCCGTATTTCGTTCGGGCTCGAACCGCAACACTCTCTTCGGTCTCCTCAGGCGCACCTTCGGGAGTGAGTTCGTTACGAACGTGCCCGTCCTTCGACGACAGGTCGAGCCACGCGGGCACGCCGCGTCGGACACCGACGGTGATCTGGCCGTACCCGCTCTCGACATCGATTGCCCCAGAATCGACTTGGTGCAGGGTGATGCTCCCGTACGCGGTCTTCGCGGTCACCCCACCGAGCGCTCGCCCGACCTCGAGATCGCCGTACGAGAGCTTGGCATCGAGTTCCGTGCCGGACTCTCGCACCGTAATCGATCCGTGTGACGCTTTGAGCGTCGCATCACCGACGACGGTGCCGACCCTGATTTGTCCGTGATCAGCCGTTATGTCGATATTGCCCAGCGCGGTGTCGACGGTCGCGTTGCCGTGACCTGCTCGCATCCACAGGTCGCCGGTGGTGTCCAGCTCGACCGGTCCGGTCGAGCTCTTGACGCGCACGGCTCCCAAATCGCCGACTGTGCGTAGGCTTCCGGCGGCGACCTCGATGCTCAGACGAGAACCCCGCGGCAGTTCGACTTTCACCTCCACGGACTCGGTCGGGCCGAACAGGCTGATTCGCGGCCTCGGGCCGATGATGGTGAGCCGTTCACCGTCGAAGTCGATCTTCGTGTTGTCTGCCCCTTTGCGGTCGACGGCCTTCGACGCATTGGTTGGTGTGACCGCAACGACTGTGTCCACGCGTTCTGTCGCGACGACTTCGATGCTTCCGACTTGGAGATCGACTGCTAGGTCGATCGGCTTCGGGGTGGCGAATTCGGGCATAGCGATGCCTTCCTGTGGGCATGGTTGTGAAACCCTGCTCGCTGCAGAGTTGGTGAAAAGTGCTGCTATCAGGACGCTTAGCGCGCCCAGCCTGCGAAGTTGTCCCCGGTGCGCACCGTGCGCTGAGTAGCGCGGCGCTGTTTGGGTTGTAGCGCCGACGCGACGGCTCGCACCAACCAGGTGTTCACCGACACCCCTTCAGATGCCGCCGCTTCGTCCACCCGTGACTTGAGCGCATCCGGTAACCGAAGGGTAGTGCGGGATGTGCTCGTGTCATCGAATTCGATTGACGTAGAACGCTGGTCGTCATCACCTGGTTCCGGCATGGACGCCGCGACGACGAAATCGATCTCCCGTCCACGGAGACGGATGTCGACGGATCCCGGCGCAAGGTCGCGGTTGATGTCGCCCACCGCGGCCGACAGCAGGTCGAGCATCACCAAACGGGTCGCGGCGTCCAGGCCATCGACGAGGCGCTCGGCGGCCAGTCGAGTGCTCTCGTCGCCGGTTGCTGCCGATTCGGCGAGCCGACGCTGAAGATCGTTGACGTACTGACCCAGTTCCATGAATCAACAATGACACCATAGTGGTGTCACGTCAAGGTCTAGTGGTGTCACTGCGCCGACGACGGGTTTTTCCGCTCGTCACCGGTGCGCTCAGTGTCCCCACTTTGCGTCGAGAGACGAAATTTCGTCATCGAGGTCGAATAGTGGACACTCAGCGCACCTGGCTCCGGCGTATCGGCGCTGGTCGAAGGGTTGTCCACAGCCGACGGCCTGTCAGTCCTCGGATTCCACGATTCGCTTGATTGCCGCCAGGGTCCTCGGGATACCGTCGAGTGCCGCCCGGCTACGAGTGTCGATTTCCTGCTGGGCCGAGTCACCGAACTTGCGGTGGAAGTGCGCGATACCGTCGGGCAGGAAGGTCCAGTTCTCGGTAAGACGGGTGCCGCCGTCCACCTCATCGAGCGTGTAGCCCCAGCGGACGAAGTTGTCACCCACCACCCATGCGAATTCACGGCCGGGCTCGGCTGCAGCAACCGTCGACACGGTCTCCCAGGTGCGATCGGGGGTGACGTTGCGCCCGGTGAACGTCGATCCGATTTCACCGCCGTTGGGTTCGTTCCACCAGCACTTCTGGCAGATCGGACTCCATTCGCCGGTTCGGGTGATGTCGGAGACGACGGCGTACACGTCGTCGACCGATGCGGCGACGACGACGGATTCCGAGAACTCGAGTGCAGTCATCTCACCATTGTCCCTCAGCGGCCACGAAGCTATGAGCAGAGTCGCTGCCCACAGCAGAACTGATGGCGTGCAGCATCATTGGGCTTCACACTCGAACCATGAGCGAATCTCCACGAATGTTCCCGTCCGAACTTCGCAACCAACTTCTGCGTCATCGGGTTCTTGTGCTCGACGGCGCACTCGACGACGACAACGGCACCGTCCTCACCACTCACCTGCTGACGTTGGCGGCCGAGAATTCCTCCGCCGACATCGCCCTGTGGATTCACTCCCCCGGAGGGTCGGTTCCTGCCATGCTTGCCATCCGCGATGTGATGCAACTCGTACCCTGCGACGTCTCGACGCTGGCACTCGGATTGGCATGCAGTGCAGGTCAATTCCTGCTGTCGTCAGGCACTCGCGGCAAGCGATACGCCCTGCCGCACTCGCGAATTCTGATGCACCAGGGTTCGGCAGGCATCGGTGGTTCTGCGGTGGAAGTGGAGGTGCAGGCCAACGATCTGCGGCACACCCGCGATACAGTTCTCGGTCTCATTGCCGACGACACCGGGCAAACACGTGAGCAGATATTCGACGACTCGCTGCACGATCGCTGGTTCACCGCGGAGGCGGCCCGCGAGTACGGGTTCGTCGACGCGATCGTCGATTCGTTCGATCAGGTCATGCCTGCCCGACGGGTGTCGTTCGGAATGGAGATGGCGCGATGAGCACGTACACGATTCCCAACGTCATCACCCGAGATTCACGCGGCGAACGCGTCGTTGACGTCTATTCGCACTTGCTCAGTGAGCGCATCGTGTACCTCGGCACCGGTATCGACGCAGGTGTTGCGAACGCGATGATTGCACAACTGCTGCACTTGGAAGCCGACTCCCCCGACCAAGAAATATCGATGTACATCAACTGCGAGGGTGGAGACACTGCTGCCATGCTCGCTGTCTACGACACGATGCAGTTCATCGGATCACCTATCGCCACAACATGTGTGGGGCAAGCAGTAGCAGCGGGAGCGGTGTTGCTGGCGGCGGGAGCGCCGGGGCGTCGATCAGCACTGACGCACAGCCGCGTGGTGTTGCATCAACCCGCAGCGCAGGGTCGCGGCACCATTCCGGATCTCATTCTGGCCGCCGACGAGGTGGTTCGGGTGCGAGCCGAGATGGAGGCCATTCTCGCGAAACACACTGGACGCGACGTGGGGAAACTTCGTCACGACACCGACCGCGATCTGGTGCTGACAGCCCCGGCAGCTCGCGAATACGGCGTCGTCGATCGAGTTCTCGAGGGCCGTCAGGCAGCCATCAATGTGGCGTCGCCCCGAGACAGGTCGTGATGCGCCAGCCCTGAGATCTCCGCCATGGACGCACCGAGCGCACCGACGACGGCCGCAAGGATCTCACTCGACGGATCCTTGCGGCCGCGTTCGAGCTCTGAAAGGTACTGCGGTGCAATCCCTGCACGCGCTGCAGTGTCGGCGAGTGTGTCCCCGCGGGCATGTCTGCGCTCGCGCAATCGCCGTCCGATCACCTCACGCCACAGCGGTTCCACTGAGCGTGCTGCTCGACGCTCATCGATTCGTATGACCTCGCCCATGATCGGAGCCTAGGCCTCGATTCAGCGAGGGGCAGCCGGTTCTGCTCAGAGCAGAGCGCTTCACGAACCGACGTGACTGCGGTACTGTCGATTCACACGATCACGAACCACTCACCGGCCCGCCTCCGACATGGCGCACACAATGAGATCTCGTCACGAGAGGGCTATGCCCCTTCTTGCCCGGTGAACCCCCACAGGCCGCGAACCGCGCGGAGCGACGGTTGGGCGATTCAGTATCTGGCGCAGTGGCGTCAGCGAGTCGAATCCGTTGAGAAGCAGGTCAGCGGAAAAAGCCGGGCTGCGCGCGACAACCGGATACCGTTGGCGATCGGCTTGACAGGCTGTCCAGCGTGCGACGGGCATTTCTTCGGCGACGGTCCGCGCGATCGACTCGAGCGCCTGATGCGCCGCGATGGACGTCATGCCCACCGATTGCGCGTCGCCGTAGCCGAATTGGACGATCGATACCGTGACGCCACCGTCGAAGTTTCGTGGTCCAGAACGATGCCATGGTGGGAGCGCCGCGTGCCGTGGATATGAGCGACGTGGCACAGAGTCGAAGATCGTGCACCGTGCGGGGTACGGGAATTCTCGGGCATATCCTCGCCCAAGGCGCTCCATTCATGCGGCTGAGCACCGTATTGTTCGTCCCTCGCTTCTCAGCCCGCGTTCGTCCGCCTCAAGGGCTCAGTACCCAGACCCGGACTCGACGAAGTGCGTGGCAAAGCGCTTCTGCCAGGGCGTTTCGACGGCTCGATGCGAGTAGTTGTTACGAACGTAGTCGACGGCGGCCCGGCCGGGCATTCCGTCGAGAGCGACGAGGCACGCCAACGCTGTTCCCGTTCGCCCGTATCCACCGGTGCAGGCAATTTCAACCCGCTCATTTTCACTGCGTAGCAACAGGTCTCGCAGAGCAGCCATCAGTACGTGGCGATCCGACGGCAGCCAGAAATCGGGCCATCGAACCCACGTGCTGTCCCACTCGAACTTGCTGGGCTCCTTGCCTTGCAGATACACGCCGAAATCCGGCGGCGGGCCTGGTGGCGTCGGCATACGTAGTCCACGGCCACGAACCACCCTGCCCGACGGTAAGCGAATAACACCCGCCCCGTTGAGATCCCACGCGCTACTCGGCATTTTGCTCGCCGCTGGGCTTCGTCCACTCGATCGTGTGTCGGAAGCCGATGCGATGGCGCATCACCGCACCAGGGAGCACCTCGTCGACTATCTTCTTCACCTCGTCGAAGCTCAGTTCCGGATCTTTGACCGGGAACGGCGGCGGCTGCGATCTCGTTGGGCTCGGCCACGGGTGGTGGAGAAAACCGATCAACGGGTTGGTCACGATGGACGCTGCATCCCACAACAAATCACGGGTGGTTCGCGGTGGCGCGAGACCCACGACGAGCAAGCGTCCCTGCGGGGCGAGTATTCGCTCGACGTGGCGGAGTGCATCGTCGACATCGAGGTGATGCAGCACAGCGACCATGGTGATGAGGTCTACGGAATCGTCTGCCCACGAGTCTATTCGACGGTCGGTGATCGACACGTTGGTCAGGTCACCGGAACCGAGCTGTGCGAATCGACGCATATCCGAATCGCGGTCGGCACCGGTGACCTGATCGAAATGAGAAGCAAGGACGCGCACGAGACCGCCTCGTCCACAACCGACGTCGACTGCGCTGCGGCGCTGTGGAGGAAGATTCGCCAGGATCCAACTATGGAAGTAGTCGTTGTGGCTCCATGGGTGACGCGCATTCAGCTCGCGTACCCACTGAGCCCCACGTCCTCCGATCAGGGACGTTCCCATTCGTCTCAACACCACGCAATCCAGTATCCAGCACGAGGCGATAACCCGCTGGATCACGACCTGTGTGGACCTCGACTGTCCAGTTCGACGATCACGTTTCCTCGGTGCACACCGGTCAAGAGTTCGTCCAGCGCCGAGATGGTTCGGCCCAGGGGACCCTCGAGAACGGTGTGCGAAAACGTGATTTTTCCTTGCACAAACCATTCGACGTAGTGACTGATCCACGCCTGGATTTGCTCGGGTGTGTGCATGGTGGTGAACGGCCGTATTCGAATCTCTTTGACGATCGACGTCATGATGTCCAACCTCGGGTGCCCGCCGTTGCCGCCGCCGATCTGGCCGGCAAGTGCTCCGCAGAGCGCGAATCGCGCGCCGAAAGCTGCGTGCTGGATGGCTGTTTCGAACTGCGTGCCGCCGATGGTATCGAAGAAGACAGTGATGCCCTCCGGTGCGAGCTCGCCGAGTCGCGCGTCGAGATCTTCGTTCTTGTAATCTATCGCGGCATCGAAGCCGAGTTCCTCGGTGAGGTAGCGGCATTTGTCAGGCCCTCCCGCGACTCCGATCACGAGCTCTGCTCCACGTGCTTTCGCAATCTGACCGGCCATGGACCCCACGCCACCCGCCGCCCCGCTGACGAGAACCACATCTCCCGCGACCACTTCTGCCACGTCGACTATGCCGTGAAACGCCGTGACGCCTTGGTTCAGCATGTATTCAGGGCCAGGAAACAGCCCGTCGGGAACAGGAAATACGTCGCTCGATGCGACCGCGGTCAGCTCCCTCCACCCTTGGTTGTGCTGTACGACGGTACCCACCGCGATGTTCGAGCGAGACTCCACGACACGGCCGATCGCCGGGCCGTACAGCGGTCGGTCGATCTCGAACGCCGGCAGGGGTAGTCCGGGTTCCGCGAAAAGCAGGTCGGCATTGACGGCGACGATCTGCTGAAACATGTTCTGTACGAGTACGTCTCCTTCATCCAGCGGCCCTCGCATGGTTTGGCGAACTTCCAACAACCCTGATGGCACCTGAGTCACGTCGGTGCGGTGTTGACGCAGCACTACCTCTGAACTCGAAATACTCATGTTGTCCCCTCGACGTCTCGAAACACCTGGCATTCCAGGAGCAAAGTCGACGGTAGGGATCAATGCGGACAGAATCGGTCCGCGTCGCCGCTATCCACGGAAAGTATCGGTCCAACTCGTAGTCGGCGTCACGCTGCGTCCAGCCACGCGTCCAATGCCTTTTCCACGAGCGACGGAGCCTCCAGCGGTGCCAGGTGACCGACTCCGGCGACTGTTGTCACCTCCGGCTCTCCCGGCAGCAACTGTTGAAGCCGAAAGGCCTGTTCGATGGGAATCCAGGGGTCCTGCTCGCCCCACCCGATCGAGGTTTTGCAGCGGACTCGATGAAGACTGTCGACGATGGGCCGCGTGTGTTCGGGGCGCAGTCCAGCGATCTGTCGGTAGAAGGCCGACTGACCACCTCCTGACGTCCATGGTGTTGTCAAGGTTGCCATCGTGGCCGTTGACAACTGCTGATTCGCCGCTCCCGCAATGTATTCGGAGACCAGTGCTGCGTGCAGGGAAGACGGCAACGCGGCGAAAACGTCGCTGTGGTCGGCAACGAGCCGGAAGAACGGAGATCCCCACGGGTCCAGGGTCACCACGTCCCACAAGAACAAACTGCCGTAGTCGCGTCCGTGTATCAGGTGGGCTCCCAGCGCGACCGCCCCGCCGATATCGTGTGCGACAACGAAGGGGCTCTCCAACTTCCAGTGGGCGAGCAACGATGCGAACCGATACATCTGAGTTTTCAGGTCGGTACACACGTGGGATCCGTGTGCGGACCGTCCGTACCCCGGCATATCCCACAGATACACCCGATGCCCGACGGCGAGATGCCTGGCCGCCCGCGCCCACACCTCCGCTGACCACGGGGTCCCATGGCAGAACACGACATCAGCCGAGGAGACGGCCACCGAAGGGATCAGCTCGTAGGTTGCCACCTCGACGCCGTCCACGGATACGAACACGGGCGGCGGTAGAGCGAATGTCGTTGGCATCATTGTTCGGAGCTTAGAACTTCAGGTCGACCTGAAGTCAATGTGAAATAGTCACCCTGATGAAGATCGGTGATGCTGCGCGGGCACTCGACGTGCCCACCCACGTCCTCAGGCATTGGGACGACATCGGTGTCGTGGTACCCAACCGCCTACCGCCAGGCCATCGCGACTACAGCGAGGAACATCTGCGCCGACTCCGGGTGTTGCGCGCATGCCAAGACGTGGGAATCAGCTTGGCTGACATTCGTCTGATTCTGCACAGGGGCGAATTCGAGCGAAATGCCGTCATCGCAGCACAACTCGCCCGTATCAGGCGTCAGAAAACCCAGCTGCAACGTGCCGAACGATTCCTCGAGCACGTGGTCTCCTGCACCCATGATTTGATGACACGATGCGGTCGCTGCAGCGAATATTCGGAACGGGCTTTCGAGGGACATGACGAGGTGACACCGTGATCGATCCCGACGCTTCCTGGACCGTCCCACCGCGGACCCTGGCCTGGGTTCATGAACATTTGGATGTGGGCGAACGGATTTCAGGGATCACGTCGATGGCTGGCGGCATCACCGCGGAGGTTCGAAAGTTGACCGTCGTCGCACCGGGTGGGTCCGTTCGCCACCTGGTGTTGAAGTGCTACGTCGATTCAAAGGTGATGCAGAAAGCTGGAAACTGGCTGAATCGGGAGAGCTGGGCGCTGAGGACCCTTGCACCCTTGGGCTTGTCGGTACCCGAACTGGTGTCGGTCGACCAGGCCGCTGTCCGTTGCGAGTATCCATCGCTCCTCATGACTCAGGTGCGGGGTTCGCCGGTTCTCACCGACGAGGGCGTGGACATGCGGGTTCCTCAACTGGCGCAACAACTCGTGGCCGTTCACAGGATCGAGGCCATCGATCGTCCTCAGGATTACGAGGTGTTGACGACTGCCGACACTGTTGTCGTTCCCACCGGGGCCGAAGCAGAGCTGTGGTCGGCAGCGATAGAGGTGATTCGAGAGCCGGTCCCACCCCACGACGGGGTCGTTGTGCACCGAGACTTCCAACCCGGCAACGTTCTGTTCGACGTGTCGAACACCGGGCCTCATCGACTCACCGGTGTCGTCGATTGGGCGGGAACCGCCTGGGGTCCGGCGGATCTCGACGTAGCGCACTGCTCGACCAATCTTGCTCTGCTGCACGGCCCTCGGTGGGGTACACGTTTCGCGACGGCTTACGAGGAGGCCGGCGGCGTACTGGCCGACACTGCACGTGCACGACGGTACTGGCGTGTGCGCGACGCCTTGGCCTGTTCGGAAGAGCTGCAGGCGTGGGTCCAACCGTGGCGCGAAGCTGGACGTACCGATCTGACGCCACGTGTTGTCGAGGACCGGCTGGACTCGTATGTCTCGTTTCTGATGACTACATCGAACTGACGCCTCTTGAACATGTTCAACAACAAGCGTACCGTTCTTTTGAACATGTTCAGAAATGAGGTAAATCGATGGCCCGCACGTCCGAGACACGCGACAAGGTGGTCGAGGTAGCTCTTCGTCTCTTTCGAGACGAAGGGTTTCAAGCAACCACGATGCGTCGGATTGCCGACGAAGCGGGCGTCTCTCTCGGAAACGCGTACTACTATTTCGCCGGCAAGGACGAACTGGTCAACGAGTTGTACATGGTGATTCAGCGCGACCATCGCGAGCGCGCCCTCGCCGTTCTCGTCGACGGCGGTTCACTCTCCGAAAACCTCGCTGCCGTCCTGCATTCCGGCCTCGACGTGATGGAGCCGTATCACGCGTTCGGTGGATCTTTCCTCCAGTTGGCGTTGCCGACGAACACGAAATCAAGTCCGTTCTCGGAGGAGTCGTCCGACGCCAGGTCCATGGCCATCGACCTCATGAGAATTACCCTGGCCGCATCGAAGCAGAAGGTTCCAGCGTCGCTGAAAGATGCACTGCCACAACTGCTCTGGATGATCTACATGGGCGTCACCCTCCATTGGGTGACCGACAGCTCGGACAACCAGACGCGCACCCACACCTTGGTCGACGGGCTCGTTCCCGTGGTGGCCAAAGCCGTACGCCTCGCCCGCCTCCCGGTGGCGCGCGGGTTGGTCACCGACGTGGCCGGCT
Organism: Rhodococcus sp. 077-4; assembly: GCF_047782425.1. Classification (NCBI taxonomy): domain Bacteria; kingdom Bacillati; phylum Actinomycetota; class Actinomycetes; order Mycobacteriales; family Nocardiaceae; genus Rhodococcus; species Rhodococcus sp. 077-4. The sequence goes on from NZ_JAJPWC010000003.1 coordinate 545,713, forward strand.
TGCTGAAACGAATGACGTCCCCAGAAGGGCTCGAGCAATGAGTGATTCACCGTCGACCGTCGTCCTGAGCGGTTCCTCCGGCTACATCGGCCGCTACCTGCGTCGGTACTACGAAGACCGCGGTATCCGCGTCAGGACCATCGGCCGCGGAACAGCCAGCGACGCAACGTGGTCCGACCATCGCGGCGTCGTCGATGTGCTCGACGGTTCCGATGTGGTCGTCAATCTCGCAGGCCGCTCGGTGAGCTGCCGATACAACAAGACGAACGCGGACGAGATCATGACTTCCCGCGTACAGACCACATCCCAGCTCGGTCGCGCATTGGCCGAGGTCCACCAAGCTCCTACCCTGTGGATCAACGCCAGCACCGGCACCATCTATCGCGATTCGCGTGATCGACCGATGGACGAACGATCCGGCGACATCGGTTCCGGATTCTCCGTCGAGGTTGCACGCGCCTGGGAGCGTGAGCTGTTCGACGCCGACGCGAAAATTCGCAAAGTGGCGCTTCGTATGTCGATCGTGTTGGGCGCGGGCGGCGGGGCCATCAACCCCATCATCGACCTGGCCAGAGTAGGGCTCGGCGGAAAGATGGGCGACGGCGGCCAGAAGTTCAGTTGGGTACATGTCGCCGACGTGGCACGCGTCCTCGATCACCTCTACGACCACCCCGACATCTCCGGACCGGTCAACGTCGCCACACCGTTCCCGGTGACCAACGAAGAACTGATGCAGCAGGTGCGGAATACGCTCGGCCGCAGTCACGGGCTACCGACACCGGCATGGCTGCTCCAGTTCGGCGCACGGGTGATCCGAACGGAAGCAGAACTGGTCTTGAAAAGCCGCTGGGTCGATCCACATGTGTTGAGAGACAGTGGATTCGAGTTTCGATATCCAAAACTGGGCGACGCGCTGGCCGACATCGCTTCCGAGACACCCCGAGGCCTACTCCCCGTCACCCTGGGCTGATGGGGAGTACACGAGACAGGACCCCACTATCGAAGGACGAACCGTGATTTCCATACACCTGCGGTACGAGATCGACCCCGATCGCCTCGACGAGTTCCGCGAATACGGACGGCGTTGGATCCCCTTGGTCGAACGGTTCGGCGGCACGCATCACGGTTACTTCCTGCCCAGCGAAGGAGACAGCGATGAAGCCTTCGCGCTGTTCACGTTCGACTCGCTTGCAGCCTACGAACGCTACCGACAGGAGTCCGCAGTAGACCCGGACTGCATCGAAGCGATCCGATTCGCGCGCGCCACGGGGTGCATCAGGCGATACGAACGCCGCTTCCTGTCGCCGTTGTTCGCGGGTGACTGAAGCGTCACCCGCGAACACCCCGGTGCCGTTGCACTGCGGCCGACCTCGACCACGGCTACACGAGCGACGCCGACAGCCCTCCGTCCAGGATGTAGTGACTTCCGGTGATCCACGACGCCCGGTCGGAGGCGAGGAACAGCGTCACTTCCGCGATGTCTTCGGGTGTTCCCAGTCGTCCCTGCTTGGCTTTGACCAGGTCACCGAACGGAATTTGGGTTGCGGCCTCGAAGTCCGGGACCAGTCGGTCGACCATGGCCGTGTCGGCAAATCCGGGGCACACCGCGTTCACTCGAACGCCGGAGGCTCGCATCTCGATGGCGGCGACGCGGGTGAGCTGAATGACTGCAGCCTTTGTGGCACAATATGACCCGAGCAGCGCAGTGCCGCCGACGCCGGCGAGCGATGCGATGTTGACGATGTTGCCCTTCGATTCGACCAGGGCACCGATCGCGGCCTTCATCACCAGGAACGTGCCCTTGACGTTCACGGAGTAGATCTTGTCGAAGCTCTCCGTCGACTGCTGAAGCAGTGGTGACGACACTTCGATTCCCGCGTTGTTGACGACGATGTCGAGACCACCGAGGATGTCGACGGCCTGCGCCACGGCACTCTGCACCTGACTCTCGTCGGAGACATCGCAGTTCGCGATCCCGGCGGCACCTAGTTCTTCGGCGGTTTTCGCTGCTGCGCCTTCGTCGATGTCACTGACGACGACGCGCGCGCCGCGCTCGATGAACATCCGAGAGATGGCTTTTCCGATGCCGGCTCCGGACCCGGTGACGAATACTCGCTTGCCCTCGAACTCGGTCATGGTGTGCTTCCCTTCGATAGTGAGTGAGACATGGTGCTGCGCACTTCGGTCTTGAGGATCTTTCCCACCTTCGAGCGCGGGAGATCGGTCCAGATCTGAATCTGTTTGGGTGTCTTGATGCTTCCGATTCGCGCCTTCACATGGGCGATCAAATCCGCATCGGATGCATCTCGACCGGGACGCAGAAGAACGGCGGCGGTGACGCGTTCACCCCACTTCTCGTCGGGCAACCCGACGACGGCGCATTCCTTCACCGACGGATGCGACAGCAGGGCCTGTTCCACCTCGGCCGAGTAGACGTTGAACCCACCTGTGATGATCATGTCCTTCGCGCGGTCGACGACGTACAGGTAGCCGTCGTCGTCGAGATACCCGATGTCGCCGGTGTGGTGCCATCCGTGCGCACCAACTTCGGCTGTCGCGTCTGGATTTTGGTGATACCCCTGCATCACGAGTGGACCGCGAACGACGATCTCGCCGCGTTCGCCGCGTTCGACCAGTCCACCTTCGTCGTCCATGATCGCCACCGTCGTCAGAGGCGTCGGTTTACCGGCCGAGCCGAGCCGCTCGACGGCGATCGAACCGTCGTTGCGGAAATGATCGGCCGGAGCGAGCGTGGCGATCATGTTGGGTGCCTCGGTCTGTCCGAAGAGCTGTCCGAGAACAGGCCCGATGCGGGTCAATGCCTCTTCGAGTCGGGTGGGCGACATCGGCGCGGCCCCGTACCAGAGGCACCGCAACGACGACAGATCCGTGACGTCGAGATCCGGATGATCGAGCACGCCGTAGATCACCGTGGGCGGCAGAAATGCATGCGTGATGCTGTGTTGTTCGATGAGAGACAGGAACTTTCCAACATCCGGAGCCGCCATGACGACTACGTGTCCACCGAGACTGAGGATGGGGAACGTCAGCACTCCCGCCGAATGAGTCAGCGGCGCGAGCGCCAGGTACCGAGGCCGATCTCCGAAGGGATAGCTCATGAGTGCTGTTGCGGTGGAGGTCATCATGTTCTCCTCGGTCAGCCTCACTCCCTTCGGTTTTCCTGTCGTACCACCGGTGCCGGCGATCATGCACAACCCGTCGTCCGGGCGTCTGTCGGCCACCGAACCGGATCCGTGTTCGACGAGCCAACGGTCGTAAGAGACTGCGCCCGGCACGTCGCCGTCCAGACAGACGAGCCACTCCAACCGAGGTAGCTGATCACGAATGCGTCCGACCAGATCCGCGAAGGCTTTCTGGAAGAACAGGAATCGACAACCGAACAGGTCGAACAGTTGCCTGTTCTCGTCGGCCTCGTTGCGGGGGTTGATCGGGCACCACACCGCCCCTGCTCGCGAGATCGCGAACACGCAGGTCAGCGCGAGTGGATCGTTGGCGGAGAGCACTGCAACCCGGTCACCGGCCTCGATTCCGTTGTGCTGCAATGCAGCGGCGATCGTCACCGTGTCGTCGTACACCTGGCCGTAGTTTCGGGTGGTGTCGCCGATGGTGAGACAGGGTGCGTCTCGACCCAGTGAGACCCCTTTGTCGAGGTAGTCGGACAGCCGCATCGGCCCTGTCCTCAGCTGCGTGCAGTGACGATGGGTTCGAGCACCAGCCCGAACGCGCGGAGCACGCCGAGCAACTCGCGATGTCCGAATGCCTGGCAGCTGGAGGCGAATCCGACCTTCTTCGGCGGTCCCTGCAGGAGGTGCGCAGCTGCGTACGCATTGAGCAGCGCAGTCTGCTTGTAGTTGCAGTTACCGTGAATCACGGTGTGCACGCGGCCGAGCGGGCCCGACGCGTACACCGAGTCGAGTGAGGTGTTGATGCGCGGGTTCTCCCGTGGGGGTGTCTCGCTGCGCACCGAGGCCGACACCGTGTCGATGATCTGGTACTTCTCGGCGTCCGACTTGCCTTCCATCTGAGCCAGTGCGGCAGAGATGATTTGGGGCACGGCCAGCATCAGTGGCTTGTTGATCACCCCGCCGAGCGCCCGAGCGTTCGCTACGCGAGGATCGTTCTTGAACCACACCGGATGGGATGTCCCACCCCAGGGAAGAGCCAGACCCAGGTCGTGTTGGCCGGGCACCACAACCTGCATGACTCCGTCGTCAGGCCATTCCACGTACTCGTTCTGCTCGAGGTAGTAGGCCTTGGAGAACGCGGCATTCGTGAGAATGGTGTTGGTCGACGCGACCGTCGGATGTCCCTTCCAGAAGACCTCGATGTCGAGTGTGTCCAGCCCCGGCGTTTCGAGGCAGATGTTCGCGGCGATCTCACCGATGCTGTACATCTGCGCCAAACCCGGTGTGAGCACCAGGTTTCGGGCGGCGAACTCCGCTCCGTACTTCGCATCGGCGTCGATGATCCAGTCCTGCTCACCGGTGGTGTCGGTGTAGTGTGCACCGATCTCGATGCACGCCTGAGCGACCTCGTGTCCGAATCGTGAGAACGGTCCGACCGTGTTGAGCACGATCTCGGCACCCCGGAATGCTTCTGCAAGGGCCTCGGCTGCGTGTTCGACCTCTACAACGTCGTGCTCGACGGTCTCGATTCCTGGAACCAGGTCGACGATACCCTTGACGCGGCCCTCGTCGCGTCCGGCGGCCAGGAACGGAATGTTGTACTCGCGCAGGTACTCACAGATGAGTCGGCCGGTGTAGCCCGACGCCCCGTAGACGACGACTCGCTTGTCGGTTGGCATGGAAGGTCCTCTCGTGAACGGCCCGTCCGCACGGCGGGCCGAGGTGGGTCGAGACTTCGAGCACCGGAGGGGACGCGAGATATCCGCCCTCTCTGACGTGTGCTGCGGATCACACTAAGCTAGAATTTGTACAGGCGTCAAGCTTTTTCTTGACAACTGACCAGGAATTGAACTGCCGAGGTTTGCCAAGTGGGCATCAGGCATACACTGGACCAGCACGTACGCGCGGAAAGGACACGGACCATGACCCAGACAGCTGATCCGCGCGCGCGTATCGAGGAGCGCGCCCGTAACAAGTTCGAGTCCAAGCGAACCGAACTGGCCGAGGCGACGCTGCACACGCTCGCCGAATTGGGTTATGCGCGCACGTCACTGCGGGAGATCGCGCAGAATTCCGAGTACTCGCACGGCGTGCTGCATTACTACTTCACCGACAAGCTCGACCTCATCACGCACGCGGTTCGCCAGTACGAGGCCATCTGCGTCACTCGCTACGACGAGGTGGTGGCCAATGCCGTCGACGCCCCCGGTCTGTACGCGGACTTCGAGGAGAAGTACTTCGCCACTCTGGCAGCAGACGCCGGCATTCATCGGCTGTGGTACGACCTTCGCAACCAAGCCCTGTTCGACGGGTCTTTCCGTACTGACGTGCTCGAGATCGAGGAGCGTCGTGAGGACATGATCTGGCGTGTGGTCGCTCGATACTGCGAACTCCGCGGTACTACGCCTGCACTCGACAGGGCCTCCGCCTACATCCTTCTCGACGGCATTTTTCAGCGCACCCTGCTGCATCACCTCGCCGAGAACACAGCCGAGATCACCGCTGCGCACGGCCAACTGCGTGCTGCGTTCGCGATGTTGGATTGCCCGACGCCTCAGTAGGTTCCGGGCCGAGTGCCTGTGTAGATCCCAGGCACCCGAAAGCGCAGAGGTGCTTCGTCGTATTCCTCGAGGGCATGCGCAGTCCATCCGACGATGCGGGCGAGTGCGAACACCGTTTCCGGTGTGTCCGCCCTGAGCCCGTAGGCCAACGCGAACGTAGCGAGAACGAAGTCCGAATTCGGAAAGGTATCGAACCGATTGCTCACCTCTTCGATCACGACATCCGCAGCGGCGATCACTCTGGAGTCTGCACCGTGGGCAGGATCGCGAAGCAGCCGCATCAGCTCCTCGGCACGCGGGTCTCGATCGATGTGAACAACATGACCGAACCCGGGCACTCGCTCCCCTGACCTCAATTGTGCTGCGAGAGAGGAGATTGGGTCGTCGATTGTTGTCTTCAGGAACCGATACACGGGATCGGCGGCAGAGCCGTGCAGGGGACCGTCGATGCAGCCGAGCCCCGCTGAGATGATCGAATACAGATTGGCACGGGTGCTCGCAGCAACCCGAACTCCGAGGGTCGATGCCGCAAGACCGTGGTCGGCCATCAACACCAGCGCGGCCTGCAGAACTACGAGCCCGCCTGGATCAGACGCATCGGACTTCACTGCCTCCCAGACTGATTCGGCTACCGAAAGCTCAGGTGAACCGCTACCGAGTGCCGCCGCCACCGTCGCCAACAGGTACCCTGCCTCGTGAACAACCGAACCGGCCCCGGTATCGAATCGCATGGGGCGGTAGGTGGACGCGATATCGACGGCGATGCGTATCCGATCGAACGAACGGCAACCCGGTGCCAGCAGCGCTATCGCATCTCGGCATCGTTGTACGACAACGGAATCGGAATCGAAGCACACGTCGTCCAACAGTTCGCCGGTCCACACGAAGTGCGCTACCGCCTCGAAGGTTTGCGAGCTGAGCTCGACGGCGTCCTGCCCCCGGTAGTAGAGGTGCCCGTCGTCGATCAGGGTGGTCTGGGTCCGAATTCGTTCCACGGCACCGATATCGGTGCGCCGAGCCGTATCGCGGCCGGCGAGGGATTCCACTTCGTCGACGTCGAACACGCTCCCCCGCACTCCGGGTAGTCGAGTACTGGTCAACAGCCCGCGGCTGACGTAGGCGTACACCGTTTCCGGCTTGACGCCCAGCCGTGCAGCGGCCTGGGCGGTGGTGAGCATGTTCCGACCGTCGGCGTGCGTCATGTACGTCCTTCATATTGATTCGATCAACATTGACAACAATCAACGTTAGCGCGGATCGTAGGGGTTGACCAGCGCAAAGGAGTGCAACCATGACCGTTCTCGACGCCCCACGAGGGCTCCACAACGTCGTCGTCACCACTACATCGATCGGAGATGTACGAGGCGACGAGGGCTTCTATCACTACCGCCAGTACTCGGCGATCGACATTGCGCTACACATGACCTTCGAGGACGCATGGTTCCTGATGGTCGAGAGCCGGCTCCCGAGCGATTCGGAGCGGGCTGATTTTCTTCGGACGGTTGCGCCGTTGCGAGTATTGCCGGACAACGTCGCAGCGGCCGTGAAGGCAGTGGCACTGACAGGGCCCGAGCAACCACTCTTCGCATTGCGGACGGTGTTGTCGGGACTGGCCGGCGCTGCGCCCCTGTACGAATCGCCGGAGTCCGACAAGCGCGCGACGGCACTGCGTCTGTGCGCGATGACGCCCACCATTCTGGCTGCGGTACACCGGCTTCGGTCCGGCAGGGAGCCCATCGATCCACGGGACGATCTGACGACGGCTCAGAACTGGTTGTTCATGATCACCGGAAATGTGCCCGACGCCAACCACGCTCGAGCCATCGACCGCTACCTCACTGCCACGATCGATCACGGTTTCAATGCGTCGACGTTCACCGCGCGAGTGGTGGCGTCGACGGGTTCGGACATCGCGTCCGCGGTGTGTGCCGCGATCGGAGCCTTTGCCGGTCCGCTGCACGGCGGTGCCCCTGATCGCGCGCTCGACGGATTGGACGAGATTGCAGATGTCGCCTCCGCCGATGCGTGGGCGCGATCGAAAATCACTGCAGGCGAACGCATCATGGGTTTCGGGCATCCGGTGTATCGAACGGAGGATCCTCGGTCGGTGATGCTTCGCGACACGGCGCAGGAGATGGGCGGCGACCTGATCGACAAGGCGATGCAGGTCGAGAAGGTCATTGCTACTGTGCTCGCCGATCTCAAGCCGGACCGCAAGCTGTACGCCAATGTCGAGTACTACGCCGGCGTCGTGATGGAACAGTGCGGAATTCCTCGGTCGATGTTCACCCCCACGTTCGCATGCAGCCGGATGGTCGGGTGGTGCGCCAACATCGTCGAGCAGTCTCACGACAGCAAGATCATCCGACCGATTGCTCGATACGACGGCCCAATGCCTACGGCAGTGGTGCGAACAAGTGCCCTGGGCGGCACATAACCGACCTCACATTTCGGCTCCGATACGGCGTTCTAGTACACTGTGCTAGCTTGGCTTTATGCCCGGTACACCACACTCCGCACGACGCGAGTCCATCATCGTCGCGGCGTGTTCGATCGCAGACGCTGAGGGTCTCGAAGCAGTGACCGTCCGCGCTACCGCACACCGTGCCGGAGTCGGAATCGGCACTCTGCGGCACTACTTCCCGACCCAGAAAGATCTGTTCGACGCGATCGTGGAACGTCGGGTCGACGCTGTGATCGACGACTCGACCGTCCTCGACTCATCGGCCACCATCGACGCTCGAATCCACAGCATCGTCCACCAGTTTCTTCCCGCGGACCTCGACGACGGCGGCGCTCTCGGACTGTGGTTCGCCAGCTATTCCACTGCACTGGGTCCAACCCCGTCCCTAGCAGGCCAACAACTACTGACGGCCGCCGCGCGTCGGTCCCATGAACACATGCGTCGATGGCTGCGTTACTTCGCGGACGAAGGCTTCATCGCCCCGGACACGATCGACGATGCAGCCGGGACAGCAATCGCGTTGACCGTCGGCCTGACCCTCGAAGCGTTGACCCCGGGGTCCCCGATGACCATCGAGCGCGGAAGAAGGCTACTCACACAACACTTCGCAGGCTTGTTTGCCGAGTCGGTCCGGTGACAGACAAAGAGGAAAAGCTGCGCGGGCTTGCATCGACAAGTCCCGGGCTTCGTAGGCTCCGCCGCCAGGCGACGGCCGACTGTCCGGAGTTCGATCTCGCGTACACCCGAACCGGTCCGCCGTCGACCCGGCCCGTCGTCGTTCTCCCCGGAGGACCAGGCTTGGCCTCGGTTCTCCCCTACCGACGCTTCCGAGCGCGCGCGGCCAAGCGCGGGGTCGACACCATCATGATCGAACATCGAGGAATCGGGCTGTCCCGTAACGACACTCGCGGACGGGATCTTCCACGCACAGCAGTGACGATTTCGGCCGTCATCGACGATATCGCAGCTGTACTCGACCAGGAGAAAGTCGATGCTGCAGTGGTGTACGGCTCGTCGTACGGTACCTACCTGGCCTGCGGGCTGGGAATCGAACACCCGAATCTGGTAGCCGGAATGGTTCTTGATTCGACGATGCTGTCCGCCCAGGACCACCACGAGGTGCGCTCTCACGCGCGCTCACTCCTTTGGGACGGTCACAATTCCGACACGGCCTCCCTGGCCCGGACGCTTCGCACGTTGATCGACGAAGGTGCCCACGATCAGGCCGAAACGAGCGACGCAGCTCGTATTGTGTACGAATTCGGCGGATCCGCGCTCCTGCAACGATTCCTCGCCCAGTTGCGAAACGGGTGCGCAGATCGCACCTTGTCATTCCTCTCGAATATCGGAGGCCAAGAAATCGGCGAGGCGGTCGCGGTGCCTTACTGGATGGAGTTCGGGCCGGTGGCGGGTATCGCGTTCACCGAACTGAACTACGCGCCGGATCCCGATGGCGGACCATTCGACCCTGCACCCCAATTCAGCTCAGTCGCGTCGAAGTACCCGCCGTTTGCCGGTGAGCCGTTCGACATTCGATCGCGTCTACCCGGTTTTCGATGGCCAACGGCCATCATTTCGGGTTCTCGTGATCTACGCACACCCCGGCCAGTCGCCGAGCTCGCTCACTCGCTCATTCCTGCCTCGATATTGCTCGACATCGAAAACGGCCACAGCGCGCTCGACACCCACCAGCTCATAGCCCTCCACGTCATCGAGCGAATGACACAGAACCGGCCGGACCAATTGGTCACTCCATCCGACGAGAAAATAATTCGACGACTTCCCATTCGTGGATCTTCCACAAGGTTTCTGCCTCACATCATCTCGATTCGACTACGGCTCGACAAAGCCACGGCTTTCGTCCGTCGCCTTACTTACTTACGGGCTCCCGATCACCGGGGAACTCCGTGAGTGTCGACTGCTCGTTCGGCCAACTCCGGATAGTCCAGAATCAACCCCGTTGCGTCGTAGTTGAGTTCAGCTGCGTACTCGAATCGCTGGGCAGTGTAGGAGCACGAGAAGGCACTCCGGTCGAGCACCGGAAGTGAATACGTCTGGTCGAGCACTTCGACGAGCTGCTCGGTGGCGCGGGATGTACACGGCACTGACCTCGTGTACACCTGGTGCCGGCGAAAGGCGATGTATTGGAATTGTATTGGTCACAACGGAGGCTTCCAGATCGATGTCGGTGCATTCTGCGAGATCCGGGCGAACCTGTCCGTCTACCCACCAAGTGCCATCCTCTGCGCGAGCAAGGTCCGTCCTCCACGTCGCGTCACGGGTCCGTGTCTCGATGCTGGCCGCAAGTGTTCTCCAACTTTCGTCGACGCTCACGCTGTAGGTGACGGCGTAGCCTGCCGCACCTTCGACCGCAATGCTGTTCCCCCAGATGCGCGTGGTTCCATTCGAAGCGTCGGTCGCGAAGTGGGCAATCTCGAATCCGTCTCTCAATCCGCGGTGTCGCCACGCTGCGGTCGCAGGAAGGTGGAGGAGGGCATGCGTGTCCTTCGTCATCGTCAGCTCCCTGTCGGTGTTCATTCGGGGATCCAATCCAACCCGATGACATCATTGCCCACCTCGACTGTCCGGGCCCGTCAACCTGCATCCTGATTCACGTTCATTCGCTGACGAACGACCAGCAGCAGTCCGATGAACAGTGCGAGGCCTGCCGCCACTGCAGGTACCGTCAATGCGCGTTGGTAGTCGTCTACCGACGGGGTTCCGTTGCCTCCGCCAACGAGGACTACCGTCGCCATCGAGACACCCAACGCGGCACCGAATTGAAATCCGGTGTACACGATTCCACCTGCTACACCGTGCTTTTCGTCCTTGACGCCTTCCACCGCGGCGGCTGTCAGCGGGCCGTAGATGAATGCAAATGCCACTCCCAGTAGAAGAAGTGACGGCAGCAAGTCGCTGAATCCCGAGTCGCGATCCAACCGGAGGGTCAGTGCGAAGCCGATCGTCACCGCCCCTAGTCCGACAACCATCACTACGACGTTGCCGAATCGTGCCGCCAACCTCGGAGTCAGGAACGGTGCGATGACCAGCTCGATTCCCATGGCCGCGAATGCGATGCCTGTCTGCAGCGGCCTCCACCCGAGCAAGTCTTGGAGATACAGCGTCAGGACGAATTGCCAGGCGAAGAATGCTCCGATGAACAGAAGACCAACCGAGGTTGCCCACGGCAGCAGCCCCGTGGTCAGCACTCCTTCGGGGATCAACGGATCTTCAGCTCGCTTCTCGATCACGATGAAGGCACTTGCCAACGCGATCGCAACACCGAAAGCGATCAGCCCCAGCGTATTCGAGGTGTCCTCCCCGAGCGTGACGATCCCGTAGATCAGGCTCACCATTGCCGCAGTGAGCGTCGCACCTCCGGCAAGATCGAACGATACGCGGGCCTGATCGTGCGGATCCGCTCCGTCCCGCACAATGAAAAACCGCCCGGCGACCAAAAACCCGAACCCCAACAACGCCGGGGCGAAGAAGACCAGCCTCCAGTCCACAGACGTGAACAGGCCTCCCACAACCACTCCGAGCAGAAACCCGGAAGCACCGATGGCTCCGTAGACAGCAAGGGCCTTGTTGCGCCGCGCGCCTTCTGGAAACGTCGTTGTCAGGAGGCTGAAACCAGCGGGTGTCATGAAGCCTGCAGTCGCGCCGGTGATGAACCGGACCAGGATCAACAGCCATGATTCTTGAGCGAACCCGCCGATAGCCGAGAACACCGCAAATACGGCAAGGGCCGACAAGAACACGCGCCTTCTACCGAGAACGTCGGCTGCGCGACCTCCCAGAATCATGAAGCCCGCGTACGCGAGCACATAGGCGCTGATGACCCAATGGGCCGAACCGGTCTCGAGGCCGATGTCGGCCGCGATACTGGGCACAGCCACGTTCAACATCGCAATGTCGATCCCTTCGAGGAACAGCGCGCCGGTCACCACGCTCAGAACGGCCCAGGCACCTTGCGGCTGCCGCGACACCTCGGATTCGACGGCGGCTTCGGATTCGGTCACAGCACTCTCCTCGGTGACGAAACGTGAGTCGGTTACTTCTTGTAACCGATCTCAGCCTGGGCCATCATGGATGCATGGCACAAGAAGGCACTTTGGAGTCAGTCGGTTCCCCACAGGGAAGTAACCAGGTAGCCGACGCATGCTGCCGTGATGGCCGTGACGCGTACCAGTGGGATTCGCGCGAGGACTGCGGCGTCAGGCAGATTCTCGATCGTGTCGCCGACAAGTGGTCACTTCTGGTGATCGCACTGCTGGAGGAGCAGACCTTCCGATTCGGTGAACTCCGACGAGAGATCGACGGAATCAGTACTCGTATGTTGACCGTGACTCTGCGCAACCTCGAGCGCGACGGGCTGATCGATCGCCGCATGTACCCGGAAATACCGCCACGTGTCGAGTACCGGCTGTCGGAATTGGGTCGAACGCTGTTGGGAACAATCCAGGCTCTCGTCGAGTGGACGGAACACAATCAACACCGAATCGCTCATGCTCGTGCGATATTCGACGACGCTTCAGCAGCGCCATCACCCCACGCATGAGCTGGATCGACGAGCCACGAGGACGGCTGTTCCGCCCACAACCACGATGAGCGCATAGGCCATCACGAATCCGTGCGTAATCATGAGGGACAGCACTGCCCCCGTCACCGCGATCAAAGCCGACTGGCTCATCGACTCCGAAGCCTGCAATGCAGAGCTGTTCGTCCCCTGTTCGGCCTTCTCAGAACGGGCCAGGACCCTGGCCGTGATCCTCGGGTACGCCAGCCCCATACCGATTCCCATGACGATGCACCCGCCCGCCAAAGCCGACACCGGCAACGCGCCTGATACGAACAGCAGCGCACTCACCGGCCCGACGAAAACCAACGCGGCCGCTCGTGTCAGCGAAACGGGCCCGACGCCACGAGCGGAAGCCCTACCTTGCAACCAGGCCCCAGCAATCCACCCGACGGCTCCGAGCGCGACGACAATTCCAGATCGTGTCGGGCTGTACTGAAGTCGATCCTGCAGGTAGAGAGGCAAATAGATGTCCGTCGCCGCAACTGTCGCCCCGAGCAGCCCACGCAGCGCGGTCAACCGAGGTACACCCTCCCGAAGCCTGAACGTGCCTCGGGGAACAAGATGCGTTGCCGAAAGTCCCACCAGGGCTGCAGCACAAAGGGTTCCGGCAACCAGGAAGAGTCCACGTTGTTGACCGGCGTAGTGCAGCGCGAGCACACCGACTGCCGCGGCCGAGGCCCAGAGGCCACGAACTCCGAATATTGCTGTGCCGGTACGCAGATGGACCGAACGATGAACCGTGCTCAGCAAGAACATCAGTGATGCCCCGGCCCCGACAAGAACCAGCGCGAATACTGTTCGCCAACCTATGACATCGACAATGATCCCGGTCAACAGCGGGCCAGCAATGCCGGGCAGAAGCCACGCAGCTGTCAGCAGCCCGAACGTTCGCGAATGCAGTTCGGCGGGAAGAAACTGCGCGATGACGACGTACACCACGACGGAGTCGATCCCGCCACCGATCCCCTGCAGGAGACGACCGATCACGAACAGCTCCATCGTGGGTGCCATCACGCACAGCGCAATGCCGATGAGGAACGTGGAGCCACCCACCGCCAGCGGTACCGCGACACCGCGTCGGTCGGCCCAATTTCCTCCGATGGTCATACCAACCAGAGCTGCGGTCAGCGTCGAGGCATAGGCAAACGAGTACCAGCGTTCGGCATCGAGGTCGTCGGCGATCACGGGGAGGGCAGTGGTGATCGCGAAAGATTCGAAGGCAATGAATGTCATCATTCCCAACAGGCCGAGAAGCAACGGCCGATGCTCGCCTGACAGCAGGCCCGGAGATCGATCAGCCCTGTTGCTCATCGACTTTCTTCATCGACGAGCAGGACCACCTTTCCGTGCCCGTGCCCGGTCTCGACATCACGATGCGCATCGACGGACTCGTCGAGCGAGTACGCGGCCCTGACTGTGACTCGTAGATGCCCGGCCGCGCAGAGGTCGGTCAAATCACGCAGACGCGCGGCAGAACGATCGCTTGTAATCCACTGACAATTCAAGTCTCTTGCCAGCGAGATATCGACGATCGTTCCGATGCGGGAACGGTCCGACACCAGATCGACTGCAGTCCGTAGGTTCTCGTGTCCAGCCGCGTCCAGCACAAGATCGACTCCTTGCGGTGCCGCTTCTTTTATCCGTTCGAGCTGGCCATCCCCGTAAGTTACTGCCAAAGCGCCCATTTGCTCGAGGTACGGGTGGTTGCCATGGCTTGCCGTGCCGACCACTCGCAAACCCCGATGACGCGCCAGCTGAACCGCCATCGATCCCACGCCACCAGCTGCCCCGTGTACGAGCAACGTTTCACCTGAACGCGCACCCAACCGTTCCAAGGCGGTGTGGGCGGTCTGGCCCGAGGCGGACAACGCCCCCGCCGTGCGCCAGGAGACTGCGGTTGGTTTGTCCACGATCTGTTCTAGCGGAACACTCGCGTACTCCGCGTAGCAGCCGAGAACACGAAATCCCAGGACATCGTCGCCGATCGCAAAACGATCGACCCCCTCACCGAGCTCGTCGACGGTTCCAGAGAATTCGTTTCCGAGAATTTGCGGAAACTCGATTCTCGCACCAGGCGGTACCCACCCTTCCCGGATTGCTGCATCGGTCACTTGTACCCCGGCTACTCGAATCTTGACCAGTACCTCTCCGGGGGACGGAGTCGGCCGAGCCAGCGTTCTGGTCCTCAGAACAGACGCAGGCCCGTGTTGGTCGATCGCCACAGCGCGCATCGATTGGCTCATCTGCCGGCCTCCTGGCGATCCGCGAGTCGCGGGACGCTCTCACTCAGATCACCTGTGGCTCTTACTGAATCGACGAATACGGCCGGAACCGAGCTGATGCGGCGAGCGGCCGCTTCGCGGATATCGATGTCGACCGCGGCCGAATACTCGTCGGTCTCCTCGAGCATAGTGATGTCATCGTCCGCCAGCCCTGCCCGGAGGCCGATCGAGCGGAGAACGGTCCAGTCCGCGATGTCGTCATTGGACTCGAAATACCTCGCGTACAACGTATCCCAAGCCTCGAACGTGTTCAACTGCCGATCGGAGACCAGCTTCAGCAGGCGGTGAGCACTGCGCGAGTCGGCGATCAACGCGGTATCTATGTTGACGGTGAGATTGGCGGCGCTACCGCCCGCCACGATCTTCCCACTGCGGGTTGCCCATTGTCCCTCGTCGAGGCCCCACGAGGACAGTGCCGCCTCCCGAACTGTGATGCCGGAGCGAGCGGGACCGGCCGGTTCGAGCAGGAAGCTCTTGTGCTCGACCCGCGCGCCGGGCCCGATGCGGCCGAGCCCCCGACCCAGTTGTCGATGTCCGATCCAGCACCACGGGCACCGAATGTCCGCCCAGATCGTGATAGTCGTCGTCAATTACCTCTCCTGTCATCGCTGTTGGCTGCGATGTACAGTGCACTTCATCAAGTGGACTTGACGTCAAGGCGACGAGCAAACCCGGAGGCAAAGGTCATGACACAGCTGGACACCGATGCCGTATGGCTGAAACCGGGTCAGGTTGCCGAACGCGCCGGAGTCGCCGTGTCTGCCCTGCACTACTACGAACAGGTTGGATTGATTTCCAGTCGGCGCACGAGCGGAAATCGCCGAGAGTACCGGCGGGACGTGCTGCGGGTAATTGCGTTCATCAGAACAGCTCAACGTCTCGGGGTGACCTTGGACAAAATCAAGGAGGCACTCGACCAGCTCCCGGAGCAGGAGATACCGGGAAAGCGCGATTGGGCTCGAATCTCACGGCAGTGGCGCGACGACCTCACAGCACGTATCGAAGAGCTGACCGCGCTGCGAGACAACTTCTCGGACTGCATCGGATGTGGGTGCTTGTCTCTGACATCGTGCCCCTACTCGAACCCGAACGACATTCTCGGACAACAAGGTACCGGCGCACGACGGCTCACAGCTCGGACGATGCCATCGACGTCACACACACGGACAGGAACCTCGCTGTTTTCGTAATCGGAGAACAATCGATACGACGGATCGATCATCCGAGGCTCGAAGTCTCGCGAACCGTATCTGACTACTCGAACCATGAGGCAGGGCGGCGACGATCGATTACACGATCAGCAGCTGTTTTTGTCGCCCACCGGCCCGATCTTGCGTTCTTTCTCAGTCCGCCAATCGAAGGCCGATGCGTCACATACTCTCGATCTTCGCGAATGGGTAGCTACCGATGACAACGACGACGAAGACATAGGCCGCCAGGCCGAGCAGCTCCAAAGTTGTTCTGCTGCGTTGGAAGTCGCCGACAATCCAGACCAAGGGAACCAGAAGCAAGATCGCAGCGGCGACGCACCAGTACACGAACGACCTGTTCGCTCTCTTTCGCAGTTGAGGAGTGGTCTTCACCCGGTCCGACACCTCGCAGCCGTAGTAGTCGAGGTGGAGCGCCTTTCCTCGGAAACCGACTGCCGCACCGTAAACGAACGCGACGAACCCCAAGATCAGCAGGAGAGCAAGGGCAACGTTCACGGATCACCGAGCCGCAGTGGCTCGACCAGGCACGATCAGCGACCGATAGATCCGAATAGCGTTGACGCACGACCATCCCGCAACGATGGGGGTGGAGAAGCCAAGTGCGAAGACCTCGCTGGTCAGCGAAAACAGCAGCAGTGCAAAGCCGATCAGAGTCGCTCCGATCGAGTCGATCTTTCGGGCGAGAGTCGAATCGGGAGTGGCCACAATTCCGGGGAACCGCGGAGGGTCTACGAGCATTCGGATTGCCGCAACGCATGCAACCAGTCCTGCAACGGCCATGAACGCGAACACAATGGTCCCGCCCCAACCGATCTCACCCCAATTCAGCTGTGGCTCGAACAGCCCATGGATGAATGCCGCGATCATCGGCGCCGACGCGAGGTATCCCAGGTAGAGCAGCACGATGGGTCCCGCCAGCCCCACACTCGTCCTCCGATTTGCCATACCGGACGGTATCAAACGACTCGATGTCGGCAAGTGACAACAGCGTGGCTGCAACTTCCGTTCAGCGTGATCGCATCCGTCGTAGAACAATCCACATACTCACCACGAATACGACGGCACATGCGCCTCCCGATCCCGTGTTCTCCCAGCTCCCGATAGTCGTTCCCACGGCGACGTCGCTGTCGACATAATTCACGCAGTTTGCCACCGGCACGGGCAACCATGCCCAGTGCGCCTCGTAGAGCGCGCCGGGGATCCGCATACATAGTTTCTCGATACCGCCCATCAGTCCCCACCGCGCAAGAGCTCCGAACGACGCGATCCAGCCGACAAACGAAACGACAGCGATCGCGGCGATGAAGGGTGTCGCGAATCTGCTCATACTGCCTCTCCGTTCGATCTGTTCCAGCAAGACACGAACGGTTCGACTTGCATTGGTGCACAGTCGACGACAATGCGCAGTCGACTACATCCCGCCCCGAACGGTTCGCAGGTGATCCTGCCATCCCGCAAGATAAGGATCGACGTCCTCGATTTCGATCAGATCGATGTCTTCGACCGGGAAGTTCCGACTCTCGATGACGAGCGAGACGCCATCGACCTCGCCTGCGGCCCACCATCGGTTATGTCCGCCCCATGATGTGAAGTCGGTACGCACATCGTCGGCAAGAATCGGTACGGCATCCCGGATCTCCCTGTATCGGTTTCCGTAGTCGGACTCCGACGGAGCGAAGCCGACAGCGCGACCCACGGCTCTCGCCATCTCATCGAAAGGATCTCCGACGACCGAGTTGATCTGGATCGAGACGTCGTCGGAAGGAGTTCCGTGCATGAGACCAGCGCATGACAGTCGATCGTCCGCCCATTCCCAGTCGCCGATCATGGTCGCACCCTTCCACCCCTTCAGTCCGAACAGTCGAATACCGTCAGCGCCCAGCCGTACTCGATCAACGGACCGGTCGATGTGACGCCAGAACTCATCGGGTGACAGGTGGCCTGTGACATCCATTGCGTACCTTCTTCAGCTCGAGAGCAGATCATCTGTCGTGACGACCGTTGCGAATTCTCCATGCAGGTTTGTCGCGGTGATAGCTGACAAGGTCGCAGCGGGCACGGTTGTTCCGTCTGGCCCGACGCGATCGAAGGTGTGCGTGGCGTCGATGACGAAGTACGTGTCGTAGCCGAGGTTTCCGGCCATGCGAGCCGTCGTCTCGCAGCAATGATTGGTCGTGATTCCGCACACGACTACCTGATCGATGCCCTCGCCGCGTAGCCAGGCGTCGAGGTCCGGCGTGCCGTAGAAGCTCGAATTGACTCGTTTGCCGATCAGCAGATCCGGAGTTCCTTCGATGACGTCTTTGAACGCGTGCCCCGATCCGGTCGGCGACAACGGAGACAGTGGATTGTCCGAGTCGTGCCGAACGAACACCATCGGCCATGCCCTCGACCGCCACAACCGTAGGAGCGCAGCGATATTGCTTTCACACGACGGGTTGTCCCGCGGACCCCAGAAGTCGGTGTCGTCGAATCCGACCTGTACATCGACGACCACCAGAGCGGGCCTACGGAGGTCGATCTGTGATGCGCCCATGCACCCAAGGATACGGCGAGGTTCTTACTGTTGAATATCCAGCAACAATCGCTTCAGCAACGTGGCGAGTTGGCGTCGCTCGTCACGAGTCAGTGATGTCAGGAGCGCTTCTTCGTTCGCCACGTGCGCGGGTAGCGCGGCATCCACCGCCGCAACACCTTCCGGCGTCAACTGCACGATGACGACTCGACGGTTCGCCGGGTCGACCTCGCGTTCGATCAATCCTTTTTCGGTCAGCCGGTTCAGTCTGTGCGTGACAGCCCCGGACGTGACCATCGAGTTGTCGAGCAACTGCCCGACGGTGAGGCGATGTGGTGATCCGGTGCGTCGAAGCGTCGCAATCAGATCGAATTCACCTGGCTGCAAACTGAATTCGGCCAACACTGCCTGGATCCGCTTGTCCAGAACTGACGCAGCGCGACCGATTCGACCGATGACCGCCATGGGGCTGACATCGACATCGGGCCGCTCGACCTTCCACTGCTGCACGATTCGATCCACTGCATCTTGCACCTCGTCCGACACCGACAAGCCCCTCACCACCGATCCGTTGACTTCCGGCAAGCGTACACCTACGGTTCAATACTGAATAGTTCAACGTTAAGATGTTCTAGAACCCAGGAGACAAGATGTCGGAATCGCGCACAAGCGCACACCCAACCCATGCTCGACGCCTCCTCGCGCCCCAGGCCGCGTCGTCGACTCTCGGACTGACTGCGGCAGCTGCGCTGGCTCCCATCGTCTGGGGGACAACATATTTGGTGACCACCGAGTTCCTTCCCCCGGACCGACCCATGACGGCCAGCGTCCTTCGTGCTGTTCCAGCGGGCCTACTTCTTCTCCTTCTCGCGCCGGGCATTCCCAAACGCGGTTGGCGGCTGAAGACCGCGTTCCTCGGCGTGCTGAACATCGGCCTGTTCTTTCCGATGTTGTTCGTCGCGGCCTACCGACTGCCGGGAGGCACCGCCGCCGTCGTCGGTGCCGCGCAACCGCTGGTCATCATCGCGATGTCCACAGCATTCGGTTGGGGACGCACGCGTTCCCTACAGGTCGGATGGGCGTTCGTCGCCGTCATCGGGGTCGCGCTGACGACGATGTCGAGCACCGTTCGACTCGATGCCATCGGCCTGCTCGCCGCCGCCATCGGAACCGTCAGCATGGCGACCGGCATCGTCCTCACCAAACGCTGGGGTGTGCCGCCGAACACCAGTCCACTCAATTCCACTGCGTGGCAATTGCTTTTCGGCGGTATCGTCATCGCTCCGCTGATTCCTATCGTCGACGACGGTCCGTGGGCCATCGATGCGCAGGCCGCTCTCGGATACGTCTGGCTCTCCGTGATCGGCGGCGCTGTGGCCTATGCGCTCTGGTTCCGCGGCGCTCGCTCATTGCCCGCCACCAACATCTCGCTTCTCGGCATTCTCAGTCCATTGACTGCGGCCGCGCTCGGATGGATCGCATTGGGCCAGAACATGACAGGGGTGCAATGCGCGGGATTCGGGATCGCACTCCTCGGTTCCATAGCCGGACAGTGGCCCTCCCGACGCTGATTCCCCGGTAGTCGTCGAGTCGCGCACCTCGCTGACAAAACATACCGATCCGTCCGTGTCGAGCTCGTTGTAGCAGGTACAACGAACTATCGTGTAGCCATGACGACGTCCAGCTTCCGGCCGCTCTTTGCGAGTTCCGGCTCGGACGTGCCCGAAGAGAATGACCCCAGGTCTTCACCGCGAACGACACAGCCGGACGTTCGAGCTGCCGGCGTCGGACGCCATCTTCGGCTCGGTTGGCGGTGGTTCATCGCGGCTGCGATCGCAGCATGCGTCGCGATTGCCGCGCACGCGTACTTCTTGGGATGGACGGGTCCTTTCGGTCTGTTCGGCAACGGAATCGACACCATCGTCTACCGGCACGGTGGCGATGTCGTTCTGCACGGGCAGCCGCTGTACGAGTTCGCATTGTTCGACATCGGATTGCCTTTCACCTACCCTCCGTTCGCGGCGTTCGTCTTCGCACCGCTGGCGCTGATCGCCGTGGTGAGTGCTGTGACGCTGGTGCAGGTGATCAATCTGATGTTGGTCTACGCAGCGGTGGTCGCGAGCTGGCGCGCGCTTGGATATCGAAGTGGCGGAATGTATCTGGTCAGCATTGGGCTCGCGGTCGCGTTCACCTGGCTCGAACCGGTTCGTATGACCATCTGGCTCGGTCAGATCAATCTCCTGTTGCTCGTTCTGGTTCTGTTCGATCTCACCCGAGGCGAGGGCAGTCGCCTGCGCGGTGTCGGTGTCGGAGTTGCCGCGGGGCTGAAGCTGACTCCCGCCTTCTTCGTCCTCTACTTACTGGCGCTGAGGCAGTGGCGTGCAGCGCTGGTCGCAAGTGCCACCTTCGCGGTCACCGTTGCATTCGGACTCTTGATCATTCCCTCCGATTCTTGGAAGTTCTGGACCTCGGCGATGACAGACTCCGAACGCATCGGGGCACTTGCCTCACCGGCGAATCAGTCGATCCACGGCGCACTCGCGCGCCTGTGGCCGGGCCACACCCCACCGTTCCTGGTGTGGCTTCTGCTCGCCGCCGCCGTTGCCGCGCTTGCTCTGTGGGCAGCTTCGCGCGCGCATGCAGAGGGTAAAACGCTGCTGGCCTTGGTCATCTGCGGACTTGCGACCCCGATGGTCTCCCCCTTCGCCTGGGGCCACCACTGGGTGTGGTGCATACCGTTGGCCGTCGTCGCCCTCGACCACGCGAATCGCCACCGCACCTGGTGGAGCTGGTTGGCACCATTGGCGGTCACCGCGCCCATGATTGCCTGGTACTTCACGGACTACCGCGGCATCAAGGCAATCGGAATCTTCATGTTCGAGGGATCACGCACCTTCGAGGCCGGAGTCCAATTCACCTATCCCGCAGTCTTTCTGGGGACGCTGGCCGTGGTTCTGATCACCTCCACACCCAGGCGTCGTCCGACTACTGCGTGACGGACGGTGATCACAGTCGCCTCCCCCTCAGGCACGATGGGCAGGTGACTGTCACCATCTCCGTTCTCGCCGATCGTCCTGATCTCGCGGAACCTCTCTGGAACATGACGTCGTCCTGGCCGACATTCATGACCAAGGACCCGATCGGATCGATGTACTTCGACCCGAACATTCTCGAAATCTTCGCCGATCACGTTCTCGTCTACCAAGACGACACCGGTGCCGTTGTCGGGAAGGCGCATTCGATTCCGTTCCATCTGCCCGACGCCACAGCCCTTCCCGCCGATGGCTGGGACGGTGCAATTCGTCGAGGTATCTCCACACGACTCGGCGGACAGGTCGCCAATGCGGTGTCTGCGCTGGAGATTTCGTTCACTGCGGACGCTCGCGGACAAGGCCTGTCGACAGCATTGCTCGTCGCCCTTCGAGACAACGCTCGACGACTGGGTTTCAGTGAACTACTCGCACCTCTTCGCCCCAACGGCAGAACCGATCTCGACGAACCGTTCGATACGTACATCCGTCGAACTCGGCCGGACGGTCTGCCCGTAGACCCGTGGCTGCGGGTTCACGTGCGCGCCGGCGGCCGGATCGACAGCGTCGCCCCACGTTCGATGGTCGTACCGGGGACCGTGGACGAGTGGCGGGAGTGGACGGGGATGCCATTCGACCGGTCCGGACCCGTCCACGTTCCGGGCGGCCTCGTGCCCGTCATCTGCGACGTGAATCGCGGAACCGCCGTGTACACCGAGCCGAATGTGTGGATTCGACACAGGACCGGTGCCCACGATTGACCTATGAGGTCGATGTGCCGGATGCGCTGCCATGCATAGCTTTCGACATCACTGACAGTTCTGAGCTCGGCCGGCACAGACAGAGTGGGGTGACGGAGCGGCACTATCTGCCGCCAACCCGTCGTATCCCCCACTACTGCGCTGGCCATTGCCGGGCTCGGCTACTTCAAATGCCGATCGAAAAACCGGTTCCCCGCGTCGCCCTCGTATGCCGGAACACCGGTATGCCCACCCATGTTGGCGTGCAACGTTTTTTCGGTAGATCCGAAGGCGTCGTACAGATCCAACGCCATTTGTCGGTCGTTTCCTTCGTCGTCCCACTGAAGAAGAACCTGCAGCGGAATGGTGACCTGCCTGGCGTCGTCGAACATGCTGCGCGGTACGAAGCTCCCCGCGAACAGGAGCGCTGCCGCGATGCGTGGTTCGACCAACGCCAGCCGAATTCCGATCGAGATCACTCCACCCGAATACCCGACGGGTCCGCAGATGCCGGGAAGCATCAGGAGCGCATCGAGAGTGGCCTGACATTCCGGCACCGACTTCTCGACCAAGGGCAGAACCAGTCGATCGACAACGTCGTCGGACACCGGCTCGCCTGCCGTGATCGCGTGACGCAGATCGGCCCGGGCGGCCTCTACATCGGCAAATCGTGGGCGCTCACCGCTGCCCGGTAGTTCGACGGTGGCGGCGCAATAGCCTGCGGCAACCGAGCTGCGGGCCCGGGCGGACAGTCGCGAGTACATCATGTCCAGGCCGCCTGGGTGACCCATGAAGATCAGCGGCGTCGGCGCAGTCGAGGATGCGGGTGTCCAGAGAATTCCGGGGATGTCACCGAGGGTGAATCTACGTTCGACGACGTGATCGTCGAGGCGTCGTTCGGAAGTGAAATGCATGGTCGTACCTTTCGGGAGTGCTGCTCAGCGGCGCTCCCGGACGACCTATCGTCCGACCGTATCCCACCAAGGGAGCGCCCATGTCGATACTGCGTTCACGGGTACCACCTCCTCGTTTGTGTACGGCCCACAGAAGCTATCAGTCGTCGGTCATCTCTGCCAGCGGATATACGACGAGGTCGCCACGACTGTTGAAATCGCCATTACCCCGCTACGATGCTCGATACATCAGACCGGCCGGTCTCGAACATGGAGGAAGCGGATGCCGTATCTCGGCTTGCTGGTGATGTTGCTGTGGGTGTTCTGTCTGATCGACGTGATCACGGCCGACGACGGTGGGGTGCGATACCTCCCGAAGATCGTCTGGCTGCTGCTGGTGGTATTCCTTCCGTTCGCCGGCTCGCTGGCCTGGCTGTTCGCAGGACGTCCGATAGGTGGCGGGCTCTGGGGTGGTTCGGGCGGCGGATCGAACTACCGTCGAGCGAGCAATTCCGAATTTCCGGAGTACGAGACGCGGCCCGGTCGTCAAGCTGCGATGAACCCTGAAGCGGATGCCGAATTCTTGCGCCAGTGCCGGGAACGGGCGGAAGAGCAACGACGCATCGAACGCGAACGTCGTAAGCGGGATCTCGGACTCTGATCAGTGTTGCTGAATCGTCGGTGATTCGATGGTGCCCCATCGCGAGGGCGGCAGCACGATCAGGCGTGCTTTGCCGATGATATCGCCGACGGGGACGGTGCCGCCCAGTTCGTCTCGGGCGTGGGCTCTGGAATCGGCTGAGCCGCTTCGGTTGTCGCCCATCATCCAGAGATTTCCTGCCGGAACTGTCACCGGCCCGAAGCAGCGACCGGATCGAGGCATGGTCTCGCAGGTGAGCGTGTTCTCGCTGAACGGGAAGTCCATGACGACGTACGGCTCGTCGAGTGGTTGCCCATCGACCAGGACGCGACCCTGCGCATCGCAACACTGCACGGTCTGTCCGCCGGTGGCGATGACGCGTTTGACGAGGTCGTTCTCGTCCGGTGCGACCAACCCTGCCCATGATCCCGCGTCTTGCAACGCCTTTGCGATCGGGTTGGTCGACCGTGTCGAGCTGTAGCCGACGTTCCACGACGAGGTCGGCGCGCGAAACACCACCACATCACCGGGTCGCGGGTCACTGAAGCGAAACGTTATCTTGTCCACGATGATTCGATCGCCCGTACATCCCGCGCACCCGTGCAGCGTCGGTTCCATCGACTGGGAGGGAATGAAGTAAACGCGGCCGACGAACGCCTGCAACGAGACGCTCAGCACCAGCGCAACGACAACGAGAACGGCCATCTCGCGAAGCCAGGGCGGAATTCTGCGTCGCTGCCGATCGCCTGCCTTTGTCATCCTGGCAGCCTAGAGCCCGATCAATGCGTACCGTACTGAGCATGTTGTTTCTGGGTCTTGTGGTCGCGGCGCTCGGAGCGGCGATGATGACCGACGCCACGTTGCGACTCGCACGAGTCAACGAAGGGCATCGCCTGCCGATGACGTGGGGCAGGTTTGTTGTCGCGTCACCGAGGGACGTGACACGGCGGCGGGTCTGGGCCCAAGCCGTCTCCGCGATCGGCGCGTGGACAGTCTTGTCGTCGATGTGGGACTACCGAGCGGCCACTCCCTCGATGGTCGCCGGAGCGATGACTCTCATTGCTGCAGTTGCACTTCCAGTAGTCGCGATCACCTCGGCCCACAACAGACGCCTGATGAATTCCGGATGATGAGCAATCCCAGAAGCCTGACTGTGCCCCTCGAAGGAGAGAGATCCAAATGAAGCAATCGCCAGTTCGCCCGTGCATCAGCCAGAAGGTTGGTTGTAAATGATGTACTCGACGCCGCCGGGGTCGGTTGTCGAACAGTGGGGCCGAATTGCCCAGTGGCTCGCCGACAACCTCTCGTCCGTCTCGATTGCCGGTGCCACAGACGAACAGATTCAGGACGCAATGCGCGCAACCGGCGGCCTGTGGCCCGAGGAATTGACTTCGTTCTTCGGGCTCGTCAACGGCTTTCCACCCGACAAGTGGTTGGCGCTCTTCCCCATGCATGAGCTGTTCGATCTGGAACGTGTTGTCCACGAGCACAAACTGGAACTCGACGTGTGGGGTGAGATCGACGCCGAGATGGGTGCCGAAGCCCAGACCGGGACGTCCGCCGGAGATTGCGTCGGAACCTATTTGCCTCACTTCATTCCATTCGCCGGTGCGGACGGATATCTGCTGTTCGTCGACGCCCGAAACGGCCCGCTGCACGGTTGTGTCACCGAATTCGAGAAGGTCGATGCCGACGACGCTGGTCCGAAGTGGCTGTCGCTGAGCGCGATGTTGACCGACCTGGCCGACAGCCTGCATACGGGCACTGCCTTCGACGGCCGGCATCCCACCCTCATCGACGGCGCTTTACGTTGGGAATGATGACACCGCGCTACGAACCCGACCGACGTTCGAATCGGGTGCAGCCAGCCGCGCTCAGCGCGGTCTACTGCACCCGATTGCGACGATCAACGGAACTGGCTACCACCCCGACGGGTCGCATCCTGCTGGTTGAGGCCGAGCGACCGTAGACCAATCGTCGATCCGCAGAACCGAGCAAAACCGCCCCGCACGCAAGCCATCTCATTCGGCCGGAACTGGCGTGTTCTGACCACTGACTATGGACCATTGCCCCTGCTTCCTGTGCCAGATGTACGTTGGGCATCCCTTGACCGGCGGAGACATCGGCTGCCCGACGCCATCCAGATACTCCTGGTTGACCCCTGTCAGGGCAACGTCATCGGTGATGAACCGGATGTGCTCGACGTCGTATCGAACGGATCCGTCTGCGAACGCTCCGGGCAGAACCTTGCTCGTGAAATCCGAGATCTGTTGCCACCCGATCAGACGGACTCCTGCCGCACTCACCCACACTGCATCGGCGTCGAACAACGCGAGGAATCCCTCTACATCTTCGGCCCGCTGGGTCCGCTCGAGTTCAGCGACACGGGCTACGAGTTCGTCCGACGAGTGAGCAGGTGCGATCAATTCGTTCATGTCGACACTCCACAACATCAAGTGCGCTCGAGGTCAAGGACATTCCAGGAGCTTGTGTCGCGCAGCATCTGCCGATCGTGTGTGGAGACGACTACTGCCGCGTCGGTCGAGTCGAGTGCCTGTGTCAATTCGTCGACCAGCGCGATGGATAGGTGATTCGTCGGCTCGTCGAGCAACAGAACGCTTGGCCGGCGGGCAAGGGCCAGTGCGAGGTCGAGACGGCGTTGTTGGCCCATCGACAGGTCGCCGATCCGCTTGTTCGTCTCTCGAGGCCGCAGCAGACCGAGGGCAGACAACGAGACCGTCGCATCGGTCTTCGATCGAAAGTACTCTCCCGCTCTGCAGTCAGCCGGCAATGTCGATTCCTGCTGCAGCAGAACGACACGCGCATGGTGCGCTGTGTGCACCTGCCCCGTCGTCGGGGTCTCCCGACCAGCGAGCACGGACAGAAGCGTGGATTTCCCAGATCCGTTGGGCCCGGTTATCACCTGCTTCATCCCTGCCGACAGATTCAGCGACACAGGCCTGTTCAGTCGCCCCCTCACCGTGACACGATCGGCAACCAACAGAATGGCTCCGGACTTGGCAACCAACTCCGGAAACCGAAGGCGCTGAGGTGGTTCGGGAACAGGTAGCAGCTGCGATTCCAACTCCTCCTGCCTGCGGTGCACGTTCCGCACGAGTCCACCCGCACGCGTGGCACGTTGATGCTTGTCCGTGCCTTTGTCTGGTCTCCAACTGCTGACGAGCCGGTTCTGTGCCTTGCTCAGATCCTCGCGCAGCTTAACGGTCACGGCCAGCTGCTGTTCGTATTCCTGCTCCCACTTGATCCGCTCGGCAGCACGACCGGCCCGATAGCTGCCATAGCCGTCACCGTAGACGCGTGGACGCCGGTCCGCGGTCGGGTCGAGATCCAGTATCTGGTGCGCTACATCGGAAATCAGAGCGCGGTCATGGCTGACTACCACGACGCCTCCAACCCGATCTCGAAGCCGTCCGGTCAGGTAGTTCAGGCCGGCTCGGTCGAGATGATTGGTCGGTTCGTCGAGTAGCAGGAAGTCGTGATCCCCGCCGAGCAAACAGGCGAGCCGAACCCGGTAGCGCTGTCCAACAGACAGTTTCGACAGGAGTCGAGATCTGTCGGTCACTGCACCCAACCCGTCGAGCGCAACGTCCAGCCGCCGCTCGGCGTCCCACGCATCGAGAGCCTCGACACGCTCCAAGGCAGCGATATACCGCTGTTCGGCTCCTGCTGTGCCAGAGGTTAATTCGATGGACGCCGAGTCGAGGCATGCCAACGCAGACACTGAGTCGGCGATGGATTCTCGAAGCACCTCTCTTACGGTGCGTTCGCCAGTGGTGAGCATTTCCTGCTCGGCAACACCGACAGTCCCAACACGTGACACGGTTCCCGTATTTGGCATCAATCGTCCCGTCAGGACGTGCAGTAGGGTGGACTTCCCTCGCCCGTTCTCGCCCACAATTGCCCAGCGAGATGTGGGTGTCACCGTGATGTCGACACCAGTCAGAACGGGTGAACCACCGAAGGCGACCGCGATGTCGGAGGCGAGGAGTTGCGCGCCTGCGCGCGCAGGGATGGCTGCATTGTTCGGCATTCGATCTCCAAAGTGTAAGCGCAGCAACACAACTGCGCATGAATGACGGACGGACCAGAAAGGTCCGGAATTGTCGGCACCGCCGAACGCGGTGCTTACCGACGTTCAACTCGGCCGGGGTGACCCGTCACTCGAAGATCAAATGCATGCTGCGACGATAACAACCTGAGCCGTCGGGCTTCCACTGGTTTTGGTCGGCTCGGACGCCATGCTTCGAACTGCTGGCGGTCGCCACAAGCATCGGTTCATACTGTGCCGGTGAGGAGAACCGGATTTGGCGTTGTCGCACTGATGGTGTTGGTGTGTGGTTGTGGGTCCAATGAAGTCGACGAACCCCGACTACCGACTGCATCGGTTCGATCGACGCAGTTCGCTGCTCCCCCGCCGCCGGTCATCGATGCCGTTCCCACCGCCGAACAGTTGACCACGCTGCTGGACGCCAGCCTGAACTACTCGGTACGGGAGGAGGACCGGGCTCGACTGTTCGACGGCCCCAGCGAACGCAATGTATCGCTTGCGCGTGCATGGGGCGCGCAGCCGAATCCGCAACACATCGAATTTACGACACTCGAATTGGTTGGCCCCGACACTGTCCATGCCAGCGGCCAGGGATCTCTCGGCAGTCTCGCCCCCTATACAGTCGGCCCCATCCCCTTCGTGCGCTTCGACAACGAGTGGAAGGTCTCCCGCGCGTTCGCTTGCGGAATGATCGGGGTGCTCGACGGACACGACGCATGCGCGTGAGCCCGTTCAGCCGGTCTGCGTCCGAAGGGAACCAATTAATTTCGAGGCGAACTTGTTTCGTGACGCACTGACAGACCTTCAGAGCTGGGGGCCAGCGAGTATCACCGAGCTGGGCGTCAGGACAAGTTGTCTCCCGTGATCGCGGAAAGCCGTCCGTCGATCACTCCGCCGCATGCCAGGTGATCAGGATGCGGTTGTAGAGGAGTCGTCGTACTCGAGCATCGGGGAGGGCGGCGCGAGTGTTGTCGCGGAGCTGTCGGAGAGTTTCCGGTGGCGGCCAGCTGACGGGCGCAGTGTGTTTCCAATTGCCTCGCACTCGCTTGATCACAGCAGTCGCCACCCACGTGAGTGCCCAGTAAGGGGCCTCGCGCGCAGAGGGTTTCACGAAAGTGACTAGAGCCAGTGTCCCACCCGGCCGTACCAAGGCCGACAGTCGGCGGAGCGCGGCGCGAGTGTCTCCCAGGTGGTGAAGGGTGGCGTTCGAAACCACCGCATCGAATCCACCTTCGGGAAGATCGACTACCGCTACGTCCCCGTTCATCCACTGAACCGGTGCAGCCGGAAATCGCGCTGCTGCGCGTCGCAGCACCGGCGCATCGACGTCCAGCGCAATTACCCGCGTGATGCGTTCGGCCAGGCGAGCGGCCAGGAACCCGTCACCGCATCCGACGTCGAGAACATCGCACGCGTCGGCCGGCACCAGAGAATCGAGCAACCCGTCGTAATGGATGTTGATGTTCCATGGCTGCGCTTCGAGGGTCATGTACCGCGCGTCCTACGAGCAGGCGCAAGAGCGCAAGCGAACGCGTAGCTCACAGATGCGAGACCCGCGAGCACTATCAACGACTCGGGATACAAAGAGGGATTTAAAGAGGCGGCCTCGGCCCACGCGAGCAGGCCTCCCACCGACAAAATCACGGCTGCTGCGGTACACAGCGCAAATCGATGTCTCCACCGACTGTCGGTGCGCGGCGGCCAAAAGGCCGCAGTTCGCACTGCGTAGTGTCCACCGGCGACCGCGACTACGCCGACGATCAGCCCGACCACTCCGCCGATGATGCCAGGGAGGGTCAGGTCCCACCACCTACCGTCGACAGTCGGCCAGATAAGCACAGCAGCCGCACACGCACCGCTCGCCGCTGCCAGACATAGCTCCTTGGCAACCCAATCCATGCGATTCACTCAAACACACAGGGCGTTGTCGTTCGAATCGGGTGCAGCCAGCCGCGCTGAGCGCGGTCCATTGCACCCGATTCGCTCAGTGGAACCGCATTGGCGCAGTGAACGTCCAAGTGGACATGCTCGATCGATGGTTGGCGAAGCACGACGGCGTGATCACCCGCGCTCAGGCCGAGTCCTGCGGCATCAGCGGTGATGCAGTCGATCGGTTGGTGCGCGCGGGGACGTGGATGGCGATTCACCGCGGGGTGTTCTTCGTCGCGGACCGCCCGTTCACCTCCGACGCTCGCATTCGGTGCGCGGTATGGGGCGCGGGAACAGAAGCTGCGCTCAGCGGGGAAGCCGCGGCGTACTGGCACCGAATAGTTTCCGAGGTGCCGAGCATCATCGAGGTGACTGTCCCGCGGAAAGGGCGAAGCCGCGCCGAGGGATGCCGACTTCGCCGCCGGGACATACACAGCAAAGATATTGTCGTGCGCCGCGAGCTCCGGGTCACTTCACTCGACCTGACTGTCCTCGAAGCGTCGATCGGTAAGACGCACATCATGGATCGGGCACTTCAAAGACACACGAGCTTGGAACTTCTACGGCGGGCACATGCGCGGAACCCGGGCCGCACCGGCGCACCGAAGGCAGAGCGGCTGCTCAAAGCCGCAGCGGGTGGTGCTCGCTCGGAGGGTGAGCGCCTCCTGCTTCGCGAATTCGAGGTCCGCAAGATCAGCGGCTGGGTGGTCAACTATCGCTGGGGCGGATACGAACTCGACATCGCGTTCCTGGTGGAGATGGTCGCGATCGAAATCGACGGTTGGGCGTTCCATTCCGATCAAGAAGCATTCCAACGGGACCGGACGAGGCAGAACAGCATCGCCCAGAGCTGGACGATACTTCGCTACACGTGGACTGACTTGACCGAACACATGGATCGGGTCATCGCCGAAATCGTCGCCACCATCGACGGAATCGGGTGCAGGCAGCCGCGCTGAGCGCGGTTGCCTGCACCCGATTCGAGGCGGATCTAAGACCGCACCCGACCACGCATCCGTCGAATCGCCTTCCATCCCGCGGGTGTCACTGCCGTGCTGACGATCGCACCGACCATGATGCCTTGCGACAGAGCTGACCACTGACCGGGACTGTCCCCGAACAGCGGCCAGTTGTACACGATCGCGAGCACAGCAAGGAAAACAAGAGCGCGCATGCCCGAACCCTAACAAAACCGACTATCCGGTACCGTGACGGAACCGGGCAACTCGGACTGCATGAGGAGACCAAGGTGCAGAAGCCTTTTCGTGAGTGGGTCATGACCGGAGCCCTCAGCAAGAAGTGCGGCGCAACCAGGGCCGACTACATCAACGCGCTCGCGCTTGTCCCCGCAGTCGGGGTCGGCTTCGCGATAGTGCATTTCCTGACGAACTCGGGTTCCACCACACTCGACCTCGCAGCAGGATGCCTCGGCGGTACCGTCACCGGATTTCTGTACCTCTACAGCGCCTACAGGGTCGAACATCCGCGGACGTAGAACCTCAGGTCGATGTATGTTTCTGCTCGACGCGGGGCATTTGCCTCGCGGCGGATTTGAGCGCAAGTCGGTGACGGCCGCTCGATGCAGGGGGGGGCACATGTCGGTTCGGTTCACATCCACGTTGTTGGCGGTCGTGGTCGTGGCGACACTGACGTCACCCCTTGCCGGCGCGACCCCAGCCGAGTCCCTCACTCCACTGCCGAGACTGATCGAGGGCGCAGGCACCGGCTTCGCGGTCTCCTATTCGACTGTCGACGAGCACGGTCGCCCGACGGTCGCGAAGGGGCAGATCTACCTTCCCGCAGGCACCGCGCCAGAGGGCGGTTGGCCGGTCGTGTCGTGGGCCAAGGGCACCGTGGGCGTCGGCGACGCCTGCGCGATGAACTCAACACTCGACGCCGGCACCGAAGATCCGATGGCCGTCGAGCTTTCCAAGCCTCTGCTGTCCCAATTGCTCAGGAGCGGATCAGCTGTCGTGTCGTCGGACTACATCGGACTCGGTACCCCCGATGCCCATCACTACCTCAATGCCACATCGGAAGCACGCGCCGTCATCGATATCGTCGGCGCAGCAGCCGATGCGCTCCCCGCGCTGTCGCGCACCTGGGTGGCGGCCGGACACTCTCAAGGCGGCGCGGCGGCACTGACCGCGGCAGCAACCGCGAACTCGTACGGCGCACCGTCCGACTTCCGCGGAGTAGTGGCGTTCGCACCGGCATCGAACATCGAGGACGTGCTTCCCCTTCTCGGTCCTGCACTGCCGCGTATCCCTCAACTCGACGGTGTCACTGCAACACTGATCTATATTCTGTTCGGGCTCAAAGACTCTCGACCGGATCTCGACGTCGACAGCTACCTGAGCGATCTCGGACGTGAGTACGTGGCATCGGCCGAAGACCGCTGCATCGTCGATCTCCGTGAGGCCGTTGACGGTGTCGCTCCGCAGCAACTGCTGAGCCGACCGCTGTCCGACCCCGCGATGGCCGCGGCACTACGCGAGTACATGGCCGTACCGACTACCGGCTACACCGAACCTGTCGTCATCGAAGAGGGCCTGGCCGACACGGTGGTACCGCCGGTGGGTGCCACCGCCCTGGCCGCGCAATTGCTCGCGGGCGGCGCACAGGATGTCACGTACCGGCCCATTCCGGGCGCTACCCACTACGACATCATCGCCGAAACGGTCGACGACGCCGCGCCTCGAATTGCGACCATGCTGCGCTGACCCAACTCCCGAATTCGGGATCGCAGCGTGAGTGCGCACTTGCGCACATATGTGTACATTGAAGCCATGTTGCTTGCCATTCCCACTTTTCGACGCCTGTTCATCGCGCAGGTCGTCGCATTGCTGGGCACGGGTTTGCTGACGGTCGCTCTCGGGCTGTTGGCCTACGACATCGCCGGCAGTTCCGCCGGGGCCGTGCTCGGCACCGCGCTCGCGATCAAGATGATTGCGTATGTGTTTGTCGCTCCGGTAGTTTCGTCTCTGACGAACGCGCTTCCCCGCAAGCTCGTGCTCGTCAGCGCAGACGTCGTGAGAGCGCTCACCGCATTGGCATTGCCCTTCGTCGATCAGGTGTGGCAGGTCTACGTCTTGATCTTCGTTCTGCAGGCAGCGTCGGCCACCTTCACTCCCACCTTTCAGGCCGTCATTCCGTCCGTGGTGCCCGACGCCCAGCAGTACACCCGCGCGCTGACGCTCTCTCGGCTCGCCTACGACCTCGAATCACTGATCAGCCCACTGATCGCCGCCGCTCTGTTGACGGTCATCGGCTTTCACACCCTCTTCGTCGGTACGGCTCTGGGATTCGTCGTGTCCGCGGCGATGGTCATCAACACCACATTGCCGAAACACGTTGCGGCCAAATCTGAACGGCCGACTACATGCATCTCGACGTTCATCAGGAATCCCGAGCTGCAGGGCCTGCTCGCCTTGAACACGGTGGTCGCTGCGGCAACAGCTCTGGTGGTGGTGAACACCGTGGTCTACGTCCGCGACCTCTTCGGAGGATCAAGCAGCCAACTGGCCGTCGCCCTCGGCTTCTACGGTGCCGGGTCGATGCTCGCAGCGCTTTTCATCCCGCGAGCCCTCGGAGCTATCGAGGACCACACCCTCATGCTTGCCGGAGCGGCAACAGCCGTGACAGGAACCGCCGCAGCAACATTCGTATCGACTCTGAACGGCGGATCGACCGCCTGGATCGCCCTCGCAACAACGTGGACGATCCTGGGCGTCGGGACGTCGATGATCAGCACGCCGTCGGCGAGAATTCTGCGTCGCGAATCCGACGAGAGCACCCGAACGTCGATCTTCACGGCGCAGTTTTCGCTGTCGCACGCGGCGTTTCTGCTCACCTATCCGGTCGCGGGATGGGTCGGGGCACAGTTCGGACAGTTCACCGCGGCGACGGTGCTCACAGGCTTGGCTACACTTGCGGCACTGTCCGCAGCACGCCTGTGGAGTCGCTCCCGTCTGTCGGTCGCCGTCTCCGCGTAGGGAGAAGACGTTCGATGCCACCGAAGAAGGAACCGCGCATCAGTCTCGACCATGCCGTCGAACCGGACTCCGCACGCCTGGCCACGGCCAGCGACACATTTCGGATGCTCTCCGATCCCACTCGACTCCACATCCTCTGGCTGCTCGACCGCGGCCCGGCGGACGTCAGCGCACTGACCACGGCGACCGGCACGTCACGCACCGCCGTCAGTCAGCATCTGGCCAAGCTTCGGTTCACCGGACTCGTCGAAACCCGTCGCGACGGGCGCAACGTCATCTACAACCTCGCCGACGGCCACCTCGCTCGGCTGGTGCGTGAAGGCCTGAACTTCGCCGACCACAAGGTCACCGGTGAACCCCCACACGAGTAGGCGCCTGAACCGAGGTCCGCACCACTGGCGACGTGAGACCATGCAGCATGAGTGACGGTGGTGCAGGCCCGAAGTCCGATGGCCGCAAGCGGCGTTGGGAACAGCACAACACCGATCGTCGACGCCACATCATCGACGCCGCCATGACAGTTCTGGCCCGTGATATCACCCCAGGCGAACGGCTCACCACCGCGCAGATCTCCGCCGAAGCGGGCGTTCATCGCACCGGGCTCTACCGTCATTTCCGTGATCGCACCGACCTGGACACCGCCATCCAGCGGGCCATCTGCGCGAAGCTGACGGCCACCTTGGTCACGTCGTTCGCGTTGACCGGTACTCCCCGCGACGTGGTGCATCGGGTGGTCAGCACCTATGTGCGCTGGGTCGCCGAGCATCCCGCGTGGACGCGATTCGTCGAACAGGACGTGAGCGCGGAGTCGCCGACCCCGCTCGAAGAAACCAATGCGCTGCTGGCCGAGCAGCTGGAGGTGAGCGTCGCCGCGTTCCTCTCCCTCGTGCACGCGGACCTGACCACAGACGACTGGTCACTGGTGCGACCGTGGGTGGCGGGCCTCGTCTCGGGTTGCATGGGCGCCGTGCGCAGTTGGAGTGGGCAAACCGAATCACGTACTGGGCTGGATCATTTCGCCACGTTCCTCGCCGACACCATCTGGCTACAGGTCAAGGGACTCGGGGCGTCCCGCGGGATAGCGATCCCGCAGGTGCCACTCGAAAACGTCCTCGACGAGACTCAGCCGAACGACGGCTCACTGCGGTAACGCGACGGTCGTCCGTCTATACCGAGTGCGCGCCATACGCGTCGGGACACGCGGTTCATCAGTCCCAGTTCGCCGGCCAGCATTCGCACGTCACCGAACGTGTCGCGCAATGCCTTTCGTGACGGGTCGCTGTTCCACCACACGGCGTCGACCACCTCGTCCGGGATGTCGAGGTCGCGTCGCATCTGCTTGCTCGGTTTCATGATGACGTCGCACAGCAGTCGCATGATGACAGGCATGAGGACCGAGATGGACGCCTTCTCGAAGGGCCCGAGACGAGGAGCCTTGTACCGCAGATACTGGTGCGCGAAGCCGATGTGGCGCGCTTCCTCGGCGATGTGAATCTGCATCACGCGCATCACCAACGGATGGCCGACCGCTCCGCTGCGCAGAATGCCCTTCTGCATATGGTCGATCGGCTCCTCACCCGCGAGCACGCCGACGAAGAATCCGAACGGCGCGGATCGGCTAGCGAACAGTGCCAGAACGGGCACGATCTTGCGGAACCACGCGGGTCCGCCCGGCACGTCGATGCCGATGCGGTTCACCAACTCCTGGAACATCTGCGTGTGGTGGCACTCTTCGGTGGCCTCGTGCGTCGAGTACCGGAATTCGGGTGAATCGTTCGGCAGTGTGAGGGCGTAGTGCATCAGGCCGCTGATGAGGATCTGCTCGAACTGCAGCCCCACCTTGACCATGCTGGCCTGGCGATACATGCCGATGTGAATCTGCCGGTCCAGGGGAAGCGATTTGTACCAGTCGGTGTGACCGAGCGGGTCCTCGTCGGGGAGTACCCAGCGGGGGTCATCGGGGACTACCGCGTATTCGGGCTCGTCCCAGGGAATGTCGAGGAAGGCGTCGAAGTGCTGATGCACCGATGCTGTCGACAGGGCATGCAGATTGTCTCGGTAGAGCGTTCGTGCGTCGTCGACTGCAGTCATGGTGGTCCTTCCGCCTGCGTCCCGAACAATGTTTACGCTACACAGCGTCACATATAACTTTGGTTAGTGCAACGGTACGTCGCAGATACATTGACACCATCCTTCGAAACGACGAAACCGGCCGACCGCTGTGCGATCGACCGGCCCTTGCTCGGCGCTGTGGTCGTGACCGAAAGTTCGTAGCAGGCTACGAAGTTCCATTCACATGCGGCGAAGCCGCTCTACATCACCATCGCAACGAAGCCCAACCCCACGATGATTCCGACGATGCCGGTGCCGATGGCCAGCGCAGCGTCGCTACGTTCGGCGCGCGGACCCGAGAGGTCGGGGCTGCGATCGGCCCACAACGCGGAGGCGACGGCGATCAGACCTGCCGCGATGCCGAGGCCGACAGCCCAGAACGAGACGATCGACAAGGCACCGAACATCACGGCGTATTCGGTCACCTGAGCGCGGGTACGAATGCGCCGATTCCACCACTTGGGCGGCATGTCGTCGTCCAACTCACGTGCATCGAAGTTGGGAGAGGTGACCGTCACTGTTGACTCCTTTCAAGCAAGAATGTGACTCCATTTTGGCACTCGACAGTCGAGAGTGCCAATCCCCTGGACTAGGCCGATGGGCGCGCCGATCCCCGGTTTCGCAAACGCGCGCGCACTTGCCGAACGCGCCCGGATTCGCCACCGATCCGGGCATAGTTCGCGCGCACCTGGCGAACGCGCGCGCGTTTGCAGAAAATCCAGGCCGACCACCTCAACCCCTGCGGCGCAATGCCTTTCGCCGGTACATGTCGGCGTCGGCGAGGGGGAGCAGCGATTCGAGCACGTCGGTGTTCGGATCGCCGACAGCCGTTCCGTAAGTGACTCCCACCGGGTGTCCTTCGATCAGCTTTCGGGCGAGAGCGTCGACCTGCTCCTCGTCGTGTGCTGATACGAGGACGGCGAATTCGTCGCCGCCGAGCCTGGCCACCACACTTCCGGCGGGGGCATTGGCTGTCAGCAGGTCGGCAACCTCGGTGAGTACGCGGTCGCCTGCGGCGTGGCCCTGCCTGTCGTTGACGGCTTTGAAGTGGTCGACGTCGAATACGATCACGGCGATGTTCTCCCATCGACGGGCCGCGCCGGCAGCGAGATTCTCTGCCGCGTAGGCGATACCGGCACGGTTCCACGTAGCGGTCAGCGGGTCACGCAGAGCGCCGGCGATCAGGTCTGCACCGAGCGCGCCGAACACCTCTGCAGCTCCGAGGATGCACACCACATAGAGGACAGCCCACAGCATCGGCACCGGGGCGGGAGAGAGCAACAGCGCCGTCGACGAGAGCGCAGCCAATGCCAGACACAACACGCGTGCAGGCACGACGCGGTATGTCGCCCGAAGGTAGAGCGCAAGAAACATCGCCGGTATCAGCGCCCACA
The DNA here is from genome assembly GCF_047782425.1 of Rhodococcus sp. 077-4. Lineage (NCBI taxonomy): Bacteria > Bacillati > Actinomycetota > Actinomycetes > Mycobacteriales > Nocardiaceae > Rhodococcus > Rhodococcus sp. 077-4. The sequence continues at coordinate 583,275 of NZ_JAJPWC010000003.1, forward strand.
CCTGGCCTTCGACGTATTCGTGGAACACCATCGTCAGGGCCGGTGCCACCGCCGCACACGTGATGGCAATTCCCTGCCGTATCGGGTTGGGTCGCCGCGTTGCCAGCGCCAGCAGGCCGGTCAGAGCCACTGCCGCGGCCCACATTTCACCGACTGCACCCGCACCGTTCGTATCGAACCGCGATACACCGATCGCTACGAGGTAGAACAGCACCAACGCAGCGAGCAACGAAGCAAGAACTCGGCGACGACCGTCGATCACCAACGAGACCGCGCTCGGCATCGCATGCCGTTCTCGCCCGGGGATCACAGACCGTCCATCGCTTTCACACCGTGTAAGCGTTACGCAGGTGACGCACGTCGCACACGCATCGAGGCCGGTCAGCCCCACACGAGTCGTTGTCCCAACGCCGCTTTCGTCGGACCCAGATCGAATGTTCTCGTATCGGGCATCGTGTAAGGAACCAGAATTTGCATCGCGTACTCGCGGTGTTCGAGCAAGATCTCGAGACGTGTGTCCGACGCCCCCTCGACGGTCACGTTCGAAACGATGCCGTACGACCGGACGTCATCGGACGTGGCTCGCAGATCGGCGACGAGCCAGTCGCGGATCGGACTGCGGGACGACGAGTTCCGGTCGGTCTCCGATCGAGGGGCCACTAGGACCCGTTGTCCGCCGGAGGTCGCGTTGACGACGGCGACCGGATCGAGGCCCCAGTTCTCGATGATGCGCTCGGCCGCGATCTCGACGCACACGTCGAACAGGTCGTCGAAATCCTGTTGGCACTCGGCACTCGTCGTTTCTCGCCACTTCGCCATGATTGAAATTCCCCCATCGTCGACCGATTGACCCCACCGTCAGACGAAGGGAAACGGCAGTAAGTTCCCGGAAGTCGTACATTCGTCCCAATTTGCCGAAACAGCAAAGATGCCTGCTGGCCTGACGACATGGGATCCGGGCAAGAGATGGGATCTGGTGGTGACCCTCTACGCGCATCCATCGATTCCGCAGCTGGAGTTCTATCGACGCATTGCATACTGGGTTGCGCCGGGCGGGTCGCTGTTGATCATCGGACATCTACACGATGGGGCGCAGCATCATTCACACCACGGCAGCGATGAGCCGCCCCACGAGGCAACCGTCACCACAACAGACATCACCGACCTGTTCGACGCTTCCTCGTGGCGCATCGACACCGCAACCGAGCGTTCACGAACGGTCGGCAGGCCGGGAGAGCACTCGAAGACATTGCGCGACGCGGTGGTTCGCCTCACGCGTCGGTAGGGTCGCGGCCCACCGGGTCGTTCACAGGAACCTCGGAGCACAGGTTCAGGGTCTTCACTGCATCCACCCAGAGTATTGGCACTACCGAATCATTCAGTGCCACTACGAAGGAGTCCTACGAAGATGACCCGTGTCCCAGAGCCCACCGCCACGCCCGACGGACCCGCATACGAGGGCCGACTGCTCGATCGTCCCACCGAGGAGGTAGTGGACCAAGGTGCAGGGTTCGATCTCACCACTCTCGTCACCCGTCGCCGTGTGCTGAGTATCGTCGGCGCGGGAGCCGGCGCATTGGCCCTGGCTGCCTGCTCGAGCACGTCGAGCTCCGGAAGCGCTACCGCCACAACGGCAACCGCATCTAGCACTGCCACCACCGCCGCGACAAGTGAAATCCCTGACGAAACCAACGGACCCTACCCGGCCGACGGATCGAACGGTGTCAACGTGCTCGAGGAGTCGGGCATCGTCCGACGCGACATCACCTCGAGCCTGGACGGCGGCACCACTGTCAGCGGAGTTCCTCTCTCGATCGGTCTCACGCTCACCGACATGGCGAACGACAATCGCCCGTTCGAGAACGCCGCCGTGTACATCTGGCAATGCGATGCGGCAGGCCTGTATTCGATGTACTCGGAGGGTGTCGAGGACGAGACGTACCTGCGCGGCATCCAGGTCGCCGACGCGAACGGCACCGTCACCTTCGACACCATCGTTCCCGGTTGCTACAGCGGCCGCGGGACTCATATCCACTTCGAGGTCTACCCCGATGCGGCCTCGGCGACCACCGCAGACAATGCCATCGCCACCTCGCAGATCGCATTCCCACAGAACATGCTCGACGCGATCTACCAGCTCGACACCTATCCCGGATCGGCGCAGAACCTCGCGCAACTCGGCAGTCTCGACAACGACAATGTGTTCGGCGACGGCTACGACCTGCAGATGGGGACGTTCTCGGGCGACCCCACCGCCGGATATGTCGGCTCGCTCGCCGTGGCCATCGACACCACCACCGAACCGACGGCCGGCGCAGCTCCATCCGGCGGCGGGCAGTCCCCGATGGGCGGCGGCACTCCCCCGGCCGGTGGCCCACCCGGCGCAGGCTCCACACCCATCAACTGATCACCCATACCTAACACCACCGAAGGAATTACCATGTTGCACAACCTCACTGGATGGCACGCCCTGATCGTCCTCGCCATTCTCCTGCTCGTGTTCGGCTCCACCAAGCTGCCCTCACTCGCCAAGGGCGTCGGCCAGTCGATGCGCATCCTGAAAGACGAAGTGCGCGATGACAAGACAGCGACCGCGCATGACGATGCGGGCGACACGACGGCACCGACCTTCGCCGATACTGCGTCGACCCCGGTCCCGTACCGACACGCGTCGTGACCACGGCCACCGCCACACGAGACGCACCGACAGCGGCTACCGAGTCGCGGGGCGTGATGCCCCTTTCCGGGCATGCGCGCGAGGCACGCCGCCGCGCAGTACGCGCGGCGGTGTCGTTGCTCGTCGGAATTGCGATCGGATTCGCTCTCTCCGATCAGATACTCGACATACTGCGTGCGCCCGTCGAAGAACTCGCCCTCACCAGGCAGGCCAGCCTCAACTTCGAAACCGTCACCGGCGCTTTCGATCTCGAGCTGAAAATTGCGTTGTTCACTGGCGTGATCGTGTCGAGTCCCGTCTGGTTGCGCGAGCTGTTCGCCTACCTCACCCCCGGTTTGACGCGTCGCGAGAAGAAGTACGTGTACGGATTCTCCGCCGCCGCGGCCCCGCTCTTCGTGGCCGGGTGTGTGTTCGGGTTCGCCATCTTCCCCCGCATGGTCAGCGTGCTCGCCGGGTTCTCTTCGGACGAGGACAGCACCATCCTCAACGCGTCGTACTACGTGGACTTCGTCATGAAGATCGTGTTGGCGACCGGTGTTGCCTTCGTCCTACCGGCGCTGTTGGTGATGTTCAACTGCCTCGGCATCCTCTCGGCGCGTCGGCTGCGTAGCAGCTGGAGGCTCAGCGTCGTCACGATCGCCCTGTTCAGTGCGCTCGTCACCCCCGCCGCCGACGTCCTGTCCATGTTCTTGGTCGCGGTTCCGATGGCAACGCTGTTCGGCGCGGCTCTCGCGATCACCGAGATACACGACAGACGAGCGGCTCGACGCTCCCTGACACAACCGAAACCGGAGCTCACATCATGTTCGGCTTGACCTTCGAAAAACTGTTCCTGGTAGCGATCATCGCCGGGTTCGTGCTCGGGCCGTCGCGCCTGCCCGGGTACGCCCATCGACTCGGGCAGGCCGTGCGCACCCTGCGCAGCTTTGTCGACAGCACCCGCACCGCAGCGGAGGAAGAGATGGGCGTTCCATTACGACGCAGTGAATGGGAAACGTTGGACCTGCGCCAGTACGACCCGCGACGAATCGTCACCGACGCATTACGCGAGACCGACGTCGTCCACAGGACCGTATGGCCGGACGAGGTTGTCGCCGAGGCCGACCGAGTGCGGCCCGGTCAGAAGTACGTGATTACCGGTGCAGCGTCGCATCCACGCCGAATCCTCATCGACTCGCTGCTGGAGAACGACCCGCGCCGCATCGCGGCACGAGAACTTCCGCATGTCGCACCTGGCCTCAGAGCACGAAAGAAGGACAACATGTAACACATTCGTGCATCATGTAGCCCATGACTACCAGCGTCTTTGCTGCTTCCGAGTCGGGTGTGTCTGCGATTTCGGTGTGGACCTTGATCGTCGTCGTCGTTGCCGCGCTCGGTGCTGCCTGGGCGGCGGTGAGTGTGCGGCGTGTCGGCGCGAACGAGGATGTGATGTCGCGGGAGTTGGCGGCACTGCACACCTCGGTCGATCGGCAGGTGCGGCAGTCCAGCGACAACGATTCGTGGAATCGCGATCAGGTGACCGCGAGATATCAGGAGTTGCTCTTCGCACTGTCCAACGTCGATCGGGTTGTGGCCGAGGGGATTTCGGAAGCCGTTGTGTCGACGCCGGTCGGCGATCTGAAGGCTGCAACGCGGGCATTGAACAAGGCCTACGACCAGTTGAACCTAGCGCTCACCGCCGCGCTGGTTGTCGCTCGGAGGCGCGTTCACCCGTTGGCTTTGGAGTTGTCGACGGGCATCGATCGTCGGGTGTTCACCCCGCTGGCACCCGAATCCGGAATCCCCGGTCCTGCTCACGAGCGTCTGCAGAGCGAGCATGCGTACATCACCAGGATGCACTCGTTGCTGCTCAAGGCGATGCGTGCGGATCTCGGTCTGCTCGATCCCAGCGCCGAAGCGACACTGATCTTCACGACGAAAGAACTGGAATCGGGCGTGCAGGCGGATCGATCGACGGCGGTCGGCCGCAGTGCCGTGCAGCTGATCGACCTGCTGGAGGATTTCGGTGTGACGCCACTGCTCGGCGCGGAAGACGACTACGTGATGTCCGACGAGCTGGCGGTCCAGTGCGAGGACCTCTACAGCGCGGTGAGCCCGAACTTCCAAGCGGTGCTGCGTCACATCGGCGACGAAATTCACCTCGCGATTCGGCCGGACCTCACTGACGCACGACTCGAGGAAATCTACGACATCGCAGTGCGGCTGGTCGAGGCCGGCTTACGCGGAAACATCCACCGCAGAGACGGATTGGACGGCAGCAGCCTGTTTCTCATCGATCCAACCCACACGGCAGGAATGAATCGGGTGTAGTTCCGACCCAACGGATCATCGTAAGTAGCAGCCCGTGGTGATCATCAGCGCGGTGCGTCCGCCCGCACCGAGCAGAATCTGTCCGCCGTCGGGGTCACGGAGACTCACCGAGCTCCGTTGTGCATCTTGGTGATCGAGATCCACTCCGTCGAATCCGTTGGCCACGGCGATGGAATTGACGGCCTCGAGAACAGCCGGCCACCGGTCGGCCGGAATCGGAGTGTCGGAGCTGAAGGGCACCAGCGTCACGTTGAGGCCCGGGGTGTTGGAATACGGTTCGCTGCAGGGCGACTCGCTGCGCGAGCGGGTGGTCGACCATTCCAGGCCCGGCACCAGCGTCGAGATCGCCGCCTTGATGTCTTCCTGCATCCGCTCGAACTTCGGCTCCACCGTGCTCTGCCTGCCTTCCCGCTGCTTCAATTCCTCGAACAGCGCGGCGGTCTGCTCGGCAACGATTTCCGAGTCGGCCTTCCCACGTGGGCGATGTTCCCCCTCGGTCGGCTCCGGCGTGTTGTTCATGCATCCTCCCAAAAGTACGAGCAATGCCATTGCGCCACAGGCCGTTCCGCGTCGAATCATCGGGCTAACGCCACATCGGGAATGCCCGCGATCACGGCAGCTTGGTTGAACTGGCTCGTGGTGTCGAATTCGTAGTAGTCACTGTGGCTCCCCATCCGGTCGACGATGGGACCGGTGAATCGATCGGTGGACATGAGCGCGACGTCGGTGCCGTCGGGCATCACGATGTCGGCGGCCCGCGTCGACAGATCGTGCACTCCGGCGATCTCGCGTGGGTCACCGTCGAATGCGGCCAGCGCCGCGACTCCATCTCCGCCGGACGCGAGGGTGTATGCGTCACCGCTGATGTGTAGTGCTCCGAGGCTGTCGGTGCCGACCCCAGGCGATCCCATGAATACCGCGTCGTCCACACCGGTACCGTTCTGCAACGCGAATCCTGTTGCGAGAGAACCATAGGAGTGTCCGACGGCCGTCAGGTGCGGGTCATCGGCCCTGGATGCATCAATGCCGTCGAGGAACGACGCGAGCCTGTCGCCCCCGGTCCGAGCCATGTTATCGGACAACACGCCGACGTTCTGTGGTGCCTCGTATCCCATGAAGGCAACCGATGCCACACTCTGTCCGGCGGAATCGGGGCTGTGGTGATCGAGTTGCCATTGCGCGAGTTGACGGATGCCTGCGGCGTCATCCACGAGGTTGCCGAGCCCGCCGTGGACGGTGCTGGTGAAGCCCGGGGTGTGGACGGATACGTGATCGGCGGTATCGACGTCTCCCACCGCGACCACTGCGGTGGCCAGAGTGCGATCCGGCGAGGCATCGAAGGACAGCAATTGCCGATCCGGAACCGTGACGCGCCGACCGTCCGATCCCAGCAGGAAATCCCCGTTCTCGTCCACCTGGAACATCACATGTTCGACGGCATCGAGCGACGCACGTTTGTCGAGTGCGAGTTCCAGTCTTTTCTCGTCCATTGCGCTGCCGGTCTGCTCGACGCGAGCCTGCGCCTCGTTGATCTGCCCGTCGATGGTGCTGCGATCGATCTCGAGCAAGGCAAGATTCGCCGACGACCGCTCGGCGGCGGGGATGCCGTCGAGGGAGCCGATCCAGTAGGGGCGCTCCGTGCGGACGTACTCGCGTTGTTGGTCGGTGAGCGAATTCCACCATTCGTTGTTCCGGGTCGGCTTGCCGTCTTCGGGCGGCATCGGAGCCTTCGTTGCCCCCTCGTCACCACCGATCCCGGCTGCCTCGCGTACGTCGGTGCTGCCGCGATCGGTGATTGCGTTCTGCGCGGCGGCTGTCATGACCCTGGCCGCATTGTCTGCTATTTCGGTTCCGCGACGGACGATTTCGGCAATGCGTTCGAGGAGTTCGGTCTTCATCCGCTGGCGGTCGGCGGCCTGGGCGTCGGTCTGACTCGGCGGCCGCTCGAAAGCCCATCTGTCCCACAGCGTGTTGTCGTCGAGCACTGCGAAATCGTTCTCGAAAGCCAGCGACGAGAGGTCGGCGAGCGCCCGCTTCAGCGCAATGACGGCTTCTTCGGTGTCGTCGGTGAGCCTCTTGACGGCGCCGACCTGCGCCGCGGAGTTCGTCAGATGATCTACGACGGCATCGAACGCGCGCCGGGCTTCCTCGCTGGTCTCCCCTACCCAACCGTCGATGAGTTTCATGCGATCGAGCCGATCACCCAGATCGATCAATGTGTTGGTCCTGCTGGCCAGTGAGCCACTGAGCCGCTCGAGCCCCGCCGCGTCCCAGTCGTTGATTCCCCCGATGTCAACCACGCGGCCAAGCTACCAGTCCCCTGGCCTCGCGAACGGGTGTTACGTTCACCGTGGTGACAGGCACCGACAGCCTCGGGGGAGGAATGCGATGGGGAAACGTCTGGAAGTCAGTGTGCCGGTGCTGCTCGATGCAGCGAGCAGAACCGACCTCGCAATCGACATGGCGTCCGACGATCTCGCCGTGGTGACACGCGATCTGTCGGCCGGCAAGGCCTGCTGGCCAGGATCAGCGGGCGACGCATATTCGGCCTTGCTGACGGCATGGGAAGCGGCCGACGCGGCATTGTCCGCAGAGATTAAGGACCTGGCTCGAAAATTGCAGGCCTCGGCCCGCGAATACGCGGAGGCGGACGCTCGAACAGAGGCGAATGTTCGGGGAATCGGCTGAGGATCCATTACTGGCGGCTGCTCCCACGCGAGCGCACCAGTACCAACGCAACACCGACGAACAACCCCACCGCGGCACCGCACGCCAGATACATCGAAGTGTTCGGACTGATCGGCGCATCAGACACCTCGGCCTGGCGGTAGGTCTTGACCGACACCACGGGAATGCCGCCGTCCTGGGGGGCCTCCAGCTCCAACACGAGAGCGACCAACTCTTCCGCCGTAGCGTTCGCGATATCTCGCGCGAGTTCGGGAGAGCTATCGGTGGCAACGATGTCGAACAAGACGGTCTCCGGTGAGAACGACATGGTCACCTTCTCGGCCAACTCCGCCGGCGTGAGATCGAGCGCGAGATCGGAAACGACCCTCGACGTAAGCACCTCATTGTTCACCAGTTCCGCATACGAGGGCAGGGCTTGATCCGAAACCAAGTTGCCTTCGTACACCTCACTGCCGTAAGCCGGACTGGAGGTGGAGAGAAACATCTGAGCGCGAGATTCGTACACCGGCGTCTGCAGCAACGTAATCCCGAAGGACGTTGCCATCGACAGAGCAATGGACGCGACAACGACGGCCCAGCCCGCCCTCAGCGCCTTCCCCACAGTGTCGACCACGCGGTCAAAGTACCAGCCTCTTGGCCTCCCGAACGGGTCTCACGTTCGCAGGGGCGACCTCTACGAGACTTGTTGCAGAATGCGGCGCATTACGTTTGTCGAGTCACTCTTTCGAGCGGCACATAACGCTCCAAATATGCTGTTACTCAGCTTTTTTCGCAGAATTCGGAGGTGTAGCTTCGGCCTGGTAACCCAATAGTTCACAGGTCAGGAGCCAGGCATGAGCAAGAAGAAGCCGATCGAACCCAGCATCAGCGACAAGGTGACGGCTGTGATTCAGACACTATTCGCGGTTGCGATTGCCGCCCAGTTCCCGAATGTCACGACGCCGGTCATGATCGCGTCGATGACCCTTGCCGGAGTTGTCATCAGCACGAGTGGACGATCGAAACGGGGCTCGGGTCGATCATGATCGACTGGAATCCAGGGCACTCGTCCGGTCCTTTCGTCAGCGCGATGCGGCATGCAGGATGGGCACATGGACATATCTGCGCCCAGTGAGGTGAAGCGCAAGCGGCCGCCCGGCAAGGTGCTGGCCGGTGTCACTCTCATGTTGTGCGCAGTCGCCGTGTGCGGGTGGATGAACCTGTGGCCCGGGTTGGGGCGGATCCACCTCATGCTCAATTTCCTGGTCTGCGTAGTAGCTGCCTTTGCTCTTCTCGTGGTGGGCGTTGCTTGGTGGTACAAGACGGTGACGTTTCTGCGGTCTTCGCAACCGTGGTCCTGGATGATCGCAGTGCCACCAGCCACGGTGGTAGTCGGATTCGTTCTGGCACTGGCACTTCCGCAACCATCGTTCGAGCGATCACAACCGAAATTCGACGCCTTCGTTGCGAGCTTGCCTGCTACCGGCCCGGTGAGCATGAACAATCAGTCGATCGACTCGTTCGACTTCCACATACACCGATACCTCGACGACACCGCCGTCTATTTCGTGGACGACGACACCGTTTTCTTCACCTACGTCGCGGGATGGATCTATTCGCCGGACCACCCACCACAGCAGGAACCCGGCGATGAGCTTTCGTTCACCGGTCTCGGCGGTCCCTGGTACGAGTATTCGCTCGTCTTCGAATTCGATTGAGTGTGTTGCGGCGACGGAAGCGCCGGTCAGTCCTCCGGTCGCTCGAGGACCGCGATGCATGTCAGAAACAGAATCTTGATATCGAGCCAGAGGGACCAGTTCTCGATGTAGTAGTTGTCCCATTCCGCGCGATCCGCGATGGGTGTCTGACCCCGCAAACCGTGTACCTGAGCCCAACCGGTGACCCCTGCTTTGACGCGGTGTCGTTCTCCGTAGCGTCGGATCTGCGCGGCGAACAGGTCGACGTATTCCGGTCGCTCGGGCCGTGGTCCGACCAGGCTCATGTCTCCGCGGAGGACGTTGATGAGCTGTGGAAGTTCGTCGAGCGAGGTCTGCCGCATGATCTTGCCGATCGTGGTGCGCCGGTCCACGCCTTCCACACCACCGGGCGCATCCCCCTCGACCCGAACGAACTCTGCGTCGGAATCGCGCGGTGGGCGCATCGATCGAAATTTCAGGCAGTCGAACGGGACTCCGTCACGGCCGATTCGTTGCTGTGCGAAGAAAATGGGGCCGGGCGAGCTGGACCGCACGAGCACCATGAGCAGAAGGAAGATCGGCGACAGAACGAGCAGACCCAATCCCGCGGCAATCCTGTCCAGTGCACCCTTGAGGATGAACTGCCACCCCCTGGGGTCGACGTGCCGAAGCACCATCAAGGGCAATCCACCGAGATGCTCTATGTGCGCGTGTATTCCGACGGTATCGAACATGCGAGGCACGAGCCAGACGCGAGTACCGGCCTGTTGTGCTGCACGAATCGCTGTTACTACTTGTTCGTGCGGAGCTGACGCAAACGCAATCACAACTTCTTCCACCCGATGCACTCGAATGATTCGAGGCAGGTCGGTGAGTGGTCCCAGATTCGAGAGTTCTTGGTGCCCAGCAGGATCGACGACGGTTACGGAGTCGACCGTCCCGACGGGATTCATCCCGTACTCGGAGAACTGCTTCATTCTGTGCGCCAGTTGATCCGATACGGGTCCGCTTCCGACGATGAGGGTCGGAGCACTCGAATGGCGTTTCGCCCGAAACCAGCGCTGCATCAACACACGGACCAGGCAGGTGATCGTGAGTGCACATGCTGCGCACAGCCACACGCGAATCATGACCGTGCCTGGACGAGAGGGAGTCTCGATGGCCAGAAGCAAGGCAAGCGTGATCAGAGTTGCGAAGGCAACAGCGGATTGAACCGGGCCGATTTCATCGATGAAATTTCGTCGAAGACCACGTCGGTAGAGTTTTCTCGAAGCCAGAAGCACAAGGAGTGTGGGCACGAACAACCACGGGTGCCAACCCAACGCTGTGAGGCTCCCGGACAGCCACTGCACACCTCCGGCTACGCCGATGGCGGCGGCGATCACGTCGACAGCGACGGTGATGATCGTCAGATAAGGGTCGTTACGAACTCGATCGGATAGGTTTCTTCCGAACCGCGCTCCTAGAGACTGCGCAGTTGCCGATCTCGTCATCGTTGATCCGCGGGCGTTCGACACGATACAGGCCTTCCGATTTCATGCCCTCAGAGCGGACAGGTCGTTCGGCATTCGACTTTTCGAACACCAAACAAATATCACCCTTTTCGATACTTCGACGCGCAACGGCAGGATCGTCGGTTCGAGGGTCGCCACAGAATATCTCGAACGAGTCCTGGAAACCGGCTTTCTATCGACGAATTCGCTCGCGAACAAGCCAGGCGATGTCTTCGAGAGTTTTTACATGTCCAGCGGTCCATTTACGCGGACGATAATCCCATACGTCCAATACCCCGACCGTGAAACCTGCTTCGGTCTTGATCGGAGCTCCCATGTAGGCAATCAGATCGGAGGTAGTGGCATCCGCGTGATCCCTCAGTAGGGCAGAGTCCCTGATATCAGGGGCCACCAACGTTTCTCCGGTTTCCACCACCAAACGACACGCCGACCGTTCCACCGCTACAGTCTGCGGCTGCGCTGCTGTTCCCGTGGTTCCGACGCTGGCTTTGACGAATTGCGTTCGATCGTCGACGAACGAGATCGACGCTCCTTGAGCTCCCATCGCGCGCAACGTCATTCGAGCCAGTTTGTCGAATTGCTCATCACGAGGACTGCCGAGCATGCCCGTAGCTCGCGCGGCGGCGACCCGGTCCACATCATCGATCAGCAGGTGCGTCGGCCCGCTCGACTGTCCGGGCAAATACGTGTCGGGATCGGTCAACTCGATGTTCTCGGCCTCGAAGCTACGGGCGTCCGCGAGCACGGCAGCCACTTCCGGCGAAGACTCTCGTTCGAGCTCCGAAACGAGCCGGGTGATAATTGCCCGACGCGCGTAGGTATTGAGAGACTCGCCGGCCTTGTCCGCATTTTGCGTCAAAAGCCTGTTGATTCGATCTCCGAATCCGGTTTTTCCTAAATCCACAGGTCTGACGGTAGTTCACTTTGCGCTCATCGGAGTAGTGAGCGCCAATTCAATTAACCGCACGATCGGTCCGTTATGAAATTATTGGGCACTCGAATTCCGGTGCCCGTCGAAATAATCGGCCACGTATTCCACTCACGACCCGGGCGGTGAGGCGATTCGCCTCGCTGACTCGACGACAAATCGGCGACGCGCTGCCCGTTCTTGCTGGTCGTGGGGTCCGGCGCCGGTGATCATTTCGGCGAGCTGCGGCACGGTCTGCCACCAGGCCGCCAACGCGATCAGTGCGAAGACCAAGTGCGCGGGATCGATTTCGGAATCGAGGAGGCCGTGTCGCTGGGCCTCGGCGAAGCGCGCCACTTTCTCGCGGTAGTGCGTCGTGCGCACCTCGGCGTGAGCCGGCAGGCCCGGCTGTAACCCCTCCCACTGCAGCAGGCGGCCCAGTTCGGGGTGGGACGCGTGATAGTCGTAGGTCGCGCCGGCAAATTCGCCGATGTCGTCCAAATCGACCCCCGCGAGTTCGACGCCGGTGGCAAGGCGCTCCAACTCGGTTGCCAGTACCAGGCCCCAGAGGGCCTTCTTGTCGCCGAAGTAGCTGTAGAGCCTCTCCTTGTTGACGCCTGATCGAGTTGCGATGGCCGCGACGGTCGTGCCCTCGAACCCGCGAGCTGCGAATTCCACCAGTGCGGCATCACGAAGTCGACGCCGTGTCCCGTCCGTGTCCCAGGCCATCCGCCGAGATTACCAACGTCCGAGTTGGAGATCGCAGGAACTCGGACTAATATTCCAACCACATCGTTGGAGTTGGAGAAAATCATGAAAGACATCGCGTTCCTTCCCGTAGAGATTCGTCGACCCGCGCCGGGCTCGGTGGCGCTCGTGACCGGCGGAAACAGTGGCATCGGTCTCGAGACGGCGAAACAACTGCTCGATCTCGGCGTAGAGGTATGGATCGGAGCGCGGGATCTCGACAAGGGGCGACGCGCAGCCGTGGAACTCGGCTCGGCCGCGCGCGTCGTGCAACTCGATGTCACGGATCCACCTTCGGTCGCCGCGGCCGTGCAACAGGTCGGCGAACTGGACATACTCGTGAACAACGCCGGAGTGAATCCGGGTAACGACGCCATCGACGGCACCACGCTCGAGCAGTTGCGTATGGCGTACGAGACCAACGTTTTCGGCCTCATCTCCGTCACGCAGGGATTCCTCCCCGCGTTGCACAGGTCGCCGCATCCACGCATCGTCAACGTATCCAGCGGAACCGGGTCACTCACGTGGAACAGCAGCCCCAACCCACAGTTCGACTGGGAACGAGTGCAGGGCGGCGGCGTGGCCTACCGAAGCTCGAAGACAGCCGTCAACGCCGTCACACTGCTGACAGCTCAGGCCCTCGACGAGAAGTTCAAGGTCAACGCCCTGGCACCAGGTCTGCGCCGCACCAACCTCATCGCTGGCATGTCGGCGGGCGGAGACCCGGCCGAGGCGGCCACGGGAGTGGTCCGTCTCGCCCTGCTGGCCGACGACGGCCCCACGGGAGCCCTGTGGTCTTGGGATGGAACGCGGGCGCCCTGGTAAGTGCAGCAACTCGCCTGTCCCACATTCGGAGTCCTCAGCCCACTAAACTGCACACGGGCCGGGGCGTCGTGTCGACCGAAGCCTGACGAAGGCCTATTTACTCAGGTGGAAGGTTCAGCACATGGCGCATAGCCCGACCGACGTTCGCCCGCAACGGACGAAGAAGAGGCGGCCGGTCCTCATTGCGGTGGGAGTGCTGCTCGTCGTGCTCATCGCCTTCCTCGCGTGGCTCGGGTACGAGGCCTATTCGGCGCAGAAGAGCCTGACCGCGACGCGAGATTCGGCAACACAGGCCAAGGACGCACTACTCGACGGCGATGTCGCCGGTGCCGAGGCCGCAGCGGCCAGTGCCTCGAAGTCCGCGGACGATGCGAAATCCTCCACCAGCTCCATTCCCTTCTCCATCGCTGCTGCCGTTCCCTATCTGGGCAGCCCGCTCGAGACGGTCTCTCAGATCACCGACATCGTTCACGGCCTGGCCGTCGATGTGTTGACGCCGGTCACCGCCGCCGGCCCGTCGCTCAATCCCAGCAGCCTGGTCGAAGGTGGCGGGCGCGTCGACACCGCTGCGCTGCGAGATGCACAACCGGTGTTGCAGCGGACCTCCGCCGCTGCGGAGGAACTGCGCGTGCGCGCCGAGGCCGTCGACGAGCCGGCTTTTCTCGGTGCTGTCGCCGAGGCCAGGACGTCACTGATCGATCAAACACATGATCTGGCAGGGCTTCTCACCAACACGAATATCGCGAGCCAGTTGCTGCCGTCGATGCTCGGCGACAACGGACCGCGTGCGTACTTCCTCGCCTTCCAGACCAACGCAGAGTCCCGCGGCACCGGCGGACTGCTCGGCGGTTACGGAATCATTCGGGCCGAGAACGGGACTGCCAGGGTCGACACGCTCGGCAGCAACAACGAACTCGAATTCGCCGAGCGCCCGATCGACCTCGGCCCCGAGTACAACGCCCTGTGGGGTCCGCGTAATACGACGACCGATTTCCGAAACTCGAACGCCAGCCCGCACTTTCCGTATGCGGGCCAGATCTGGTCGTCGATGTGGACCGAACAAACCGGTGAGGTACTGAACGGCACCATTGCCACCGACCCCATCGCGCTCAGCTACATCCTCGGTGCCACCGGGCCCGTCACTCTGGCCGACGGTGAGCAGATCACCGCCGACAACGTCGTCGAAATCACGCTCAGCACAGCGTATTCCAGGTTCGGTGACGATCAGGCTGCGCGAAAGGCGTATCTGCAGCAGATCTCGGCAGCAGTGGTCCAGAAAATGGTGAACGGCACCGCGCCCAGTAGCAAGCTGCTCGACGCAGTAGGCCGCGCCGGCAGCGAGGGTCGTATCTCTATCTGGAGCGCAGATCCGGCCGAGCAGGCCGTTCTCGCCGGGACGAAGGTCGGCCACACGCTGCCCGACAGCCCTGCTCCGTACGCCGATGTGGTCGTCAACAACGCCGGCGGCAACAAGCTCGATTACTACCTGACGCGCGACATTTCGTACACCGCGACGTCGTGCACCGACGGAACTCGGACGTCGACGGTGACGGCCACGCTCACCAACACCGTCGACCCGAACGGTCTGACGCCCTACGTGGCGAGCACCTTCCAACCCAACGTGCCGTACGGCACCAACGAGGCGATCGTCTACCTCTACGGAACGCAGGGCGCGACCATCACCGCAATGAAAGTCGATGGCGTGACAGGCTTTCCGATCCAGAGTGGTACCGAACTCGGCCGTCCGGTCAAGGCCGCGTACGTCACGATTCCGCCCGGGAAATCCAAGACCGTCACGTGGGAGCTGCAGGAGCCGTCGAGCCCGGGAGCTGCCACGGTTCCGGTTCAGCCCCTGGTGGATCAGCCGACCATCACCGTCGACGTTCCCCAGTGCTGAATCCCCAGAAGATCTAGATCGGCCGGAAACCGGCTCCAGGCCCGCCGGCGGCATCGAGGATATTTTTCGATGCCGTCGCCGAGGCGTACACGGTGGGGCCGATCACGGGTACCGAGTCTGCGTGACTGGCGATTCCGACCAGCGTGGTGCCGCTGACCAATGCACCGCCCGAGTCGGCCCACACCGTGGCCGTGTCGGTGACGATATCGCCGTCGGCGCGTACGTCCAGCACTGTCCCGCACGTGATGCCCGACGCTGCCCCGCTCTTGCACACTCGCTGTCCCGGTGCGGCAGTGCCGATGTCGGTGACAGTGACACCGCCGGCCGAGGACACCGGAATCACCTTGGCGGCGTCCAACACGACGACGCCGTAGTCAGGACCCCAATGCCCCAGCGCGGTGGTTCCGACGGGTCCCGCCTGTGGGTTCCCGATCAGGGTGACCGGCAGACCGGGTGCCAGTACGCAGTGTCCTGCGGTGAGGCCGACGAGCCGACCCGCAGCGTCGTATCCCACTGCCGCGAAGGAACAGGCGGTGAGGTCGTCGACTCCCCCGGTTGTCACGTATCCCGTGCCCGGCCCGACGACCGCTGTCGGTGCCGCGCTCGCCGGAGCGGCCAGTAGTGCAACGTTGACTGCAGCCACCACACCGACAACGGCGAGCGCTTTCGATCCGTGCATGGTCAATTCCTTCGATCGGTTGTGGGTGCCAGCGTGAACTGCACGACGTCGATGCGTGAGCTCCTGAATCGGTCGGAGCTACCGGTGAGGTACTGCACGTACTTGTCGTAGGTCGCCTGCGAAGACAACTCGATGGCTTTCTCGCGGGCCGCGACGAGCTTACCGGCCCATTCGTCGAGCGTCCGTGCGTAATGCGGCCCCAGTGCGTGCTCGCGGAGCAACTCGAATCCGGCCTCGGCCGATTTCGACTTGATCACCTTCACCAGGGTCAACTGTCCGCCGGGGAAGATGTCTCGCAGGATGAAGCGTGAGAAGTGCGCGTCCTCACGCGTCAGGCCGCCCGCAGCGGAGGTCGGATCGGGCGGTGTGATGACGATGGTGTGCAACAACATTCGGCCGTCGTCCGCCAACACCGAGCGGCACTTGTCGAAGAATGCGGAGTAGCGCTGACGCCGAAAATGCTCGAACGCACCGATACTGACGATTCTGTCGACGGGCTCGTCGAATTCCTCCCACCCCTGCAACCGGATGTCGACGACGCGGTCGCCGGGCAGAGCGGCAGCGAGCGTGCGGCCGTGCTCGTACTGATTTCGGCTCAACGTCAAACCGATCACGTTGACGTCGTATTTCTCGACGGCTCGCTTTGCGAGAGCTC
This sequence comes from Rhodococcus sp. 077-4, assembly GCF_047782425.1. Classification (NCBI taxonomy): domain Bacteria; kingdom Bacillati; phylum Actinomycetota; class Actinomycetes; order Mycobacteriales; family Nocardiaceae; genus Rhodococcus; species Rhodococcus sp. 077-4. Next base: position 599,853 of record NZ_JAJPWC010000003.1, read on the forward strand.
CCCACCCGCAACCGATATCGAGCAACGTCATCCCCGGCTGCAGGTCGAGCTTGCCGAGCGCCAGGTCGATCTTGGCGGTCTGCGCTTCCTCGAGCGTCATGTCCTCGCGCTCGAAGTACGCGCAGCTGTACGTCATGCTCGGGTCGAGGAACAGCGCGAAGAAATCGTCCGACAAGTCGTAATGTGCCCGTACGTCATCGACGAACGGCTCCAGTTGGTTGTCCATCACGCCACACCCTTCGCTACAGAATCGATGCCGATCACTCGGCCCAGTGCACGGGCGCCGTGCTCGCCCAGCATGTCTTCGTGTTCCACATCGACCCGGTGAACCGAGATCCGGCCGTCGACGAAGTCTGTCCATTGCTCCGCGCCGTGCGAGCCCCTGGCGGCGAAATAGTGCACCGCGCCCTTGAACACGGCCGGATCGTACGACGCCACCCAGCTGGGGGCGAGCGCAACGGGCCGATACATTCGGCGTAGATGATCGACTGTGAGAAATCCCAATTCGCTTCTCGCCGCGTGCAATCGGTCCACGATGGTCTCGAACGAGGTGCCCTCGACGCCGAGCTGACGAGCAAGATCGCCGATGCCGAACTCCGCGGCACCCTCCGGTGCGGAACGCTGCGCGTCGACGAGCGCGAGCAGCGCCACGTCCTCGCCTTCCGACTGCAACTGCGCGGCCACGGCGTGCGCGATCACTCCGCCGAGGGACCACCCCACCAGGTGATAGGGCCCGTGGGCCTGAACGGTTCTGATCTCACGCACGTATCGCGCGGCGAACTCCTCGATGGACGACGGTGTTGCTTCACCGTTCGCGATACCCGGAACCTGTAGTCCGTACAGCGGGCGGTCGGTCTCGCCGAGCAGCGACAGGTAGCTCCATGCAATTCCGATGGCGGGATGCACGCAGAACAGCGGAGCACCGACGCCCCCGGCTCGCAGCGGAAGCAGCACATCGAACTCGTTGCCGGACAGAACATCACCGGTCTCGAGATAGGCGGCCAGGGTCGCGACCGTCGGGTGCAGGAGCAGCAGACTCACCGGTATCCGGCGGTCGAGTCGGCCTCCGAGCGCGTCCATCATCTGCACCACCGACAGCGAGTGCCCGCCGAGATCGAAGAAGTTGTCGTCGATACCGATGTGTTCGGCCGGGATGTGCAGCACCTCGGAGAACGCGGCGTGTACGAGAATTTCGAGCGGGGACGACGGAGCGCGCCGCTGGCTTGCCATCGGCGACGGAACCGGCAATCTGCTCACATCTACTTTGCCGGACAAGGTCATCGGCAGAGTGTCGACCACTGTCACCGTTTTGGGCACCATGAAGGCGGGCACTGTTCGGCCGAGGAATTCCCGCACCTCCCTCGGTTCGATGGGCCCCACCGCGTAGGCCGCCAGGGAACCCGACCGCCCGATCACGCTCGCCTGCCGGACATCCGGGTGGCGCAGCATCGATGCCTCCACCTCGGACAGCTCGACGCGGTGACCGCGAATCTTGACCTGCGAATCCACCCGTCCCAGATATTCGAGTTCCCGCTCACCGTTGCGCACGACCCAGCGGACGAGATCGCCGGTGCGGTAGAGCCGACCGTCACCGAACGGATCTGCCACGAAGCTGCATGCCGTCAGGCTCCGTCTGCCCAGATACCCCTCGGCCACACTGCCGCCGCCCAGATACAACTCCCCCATCACGTTGTCGGCCACCGGGCGTAGGCGTGCGTCGAGAACGACGGCGTCGACACCGCGGACCGGTCCGCCGATCGTCACCGGCGCTGCCGCGTCGGCCCGCAAATTCCAGTCCCGCTGATCGATGGTGCAGGTGCTCATGATCGTGCCCTCGGTGGGTCCGTAGGCGTTGAATACCGATCGGCCGCGCGACCATCGTTGCAGCAGAGCAGAATTGACGGCTTCTCCGGCCATGACCAGCACCCGCAGGGATGGGGTCGCCTCGGGGTCGGTCACCTGCAGGACGGTCGGTGTGAGGCAGGCGTGGGTCACCGCGTGCCGGTCGACGAGGGCTTCGAGTTCTCGTCCCGCATACACCTCGGCGGGCACGATCACTGCTCCCGCTCCGGCACCGAACGCCAGGAGCAGCTCGAAGATCGAGGCATCGAAACTGGGCGAGGCGAACTGGAGCACCCGCGAATCCGGTGTCACCCCGAAGAGGTCGTGCTGGCTCTGCACCAGGTCCGCGATGCCGCGGTGGGTCACCCGCACTCCCTTGGGCATCCCGGTCGATCCGGAGGTGTGGACGACGTAGGCGACGTCGTCGAGGTGCACCGGCGGAGCGTCGAAGTGGTCGAGCTGTTCGTCTCCCACTGTCAGCCAGTCGCTTCCGGCCGGTTCGAAGCCGGGCGACGCGATACCGATGACCGGCGCTGCATGGTCCAGGATCTCGTGCACGCGCGCCGACGGTTGCGTCGGGTCGATCGGTAGGTAGCCCGCGCCGGCCTTGGCCACGGCCCACACCGCGGTGACGAACGCCGCCGATCGGGGCAGGGCTACCGCGACCAGATCTCCCGGACGAACGCCGGATCGAACAAGCCTGTCCGCCAGCGCGTTCGACTGTCGATCGACCTCGAGATAGGTCGATGTGCGAGGACCGTCGATCACCGCGATGTTCTCCGGCCACTGCCGCGCGGCCCGCTGGAACACGGCACCGAGCGAGCAGCGTTCGACCGGACTGTCCCGATGAGCGAGGACGGCAGAATCGACCTGCCGGAATTCGCTGCTCCCCAGTCGAATGCCGGGCTGCGCTGCTACCAGTGCCAGGATCGACGTCAACCGCTCGGCGAATCCATCGATCACGGCCCGAGAGAACCGGGTGGCGGAGTAGCCGAGGTGCCCGATCAGGCCTGCCTCGGATTCTGCGACAACGACTTCCAGATCGAACTGCGTCGACGCGATGTCGATACGCCGCGGGGTGGCTGTGCTGCCGCCCAGTTCGATTGTCGGCGTTGCACTGTCACCGAATGCGAGCAGAACCTGGAACAGTGGATGGGTATCGACGGCGCGAGCCGGTTGCACTGCGTCGACCACCCACTCGAACGGCACATCCGAGTTGGCGAACGCATCGAGATCGCGGTCGCGTACCTCGGTCACGAACTCCGCGAACGTCTTCGACGGTGCAACCTCCGTCCTGAGGACGACGGTGCCGACGAACATGCCGACGAGGTCGTCGAGCGCTGGATCCGGCCGTCCGGCAACCGGCGTGCCGACGGCGATGTCCTGGGTGCCGCTCGCCTCGGCGAGCACTGCAGCCAGGGCAGCATGGACGAGAACGAAGAGCGTTGCACCCAGACGGTGCGCAAGCGACCGGAGTTCTGCGAGCGTGTCCGCATCGACCGTGAACGACACCGGGCTCGCGTCGAGTGCAGCATCGGGGGTTCCGGTCGGCAGCTCGAGGAAGTCGGGCAATCCAGTGAGGGTGACGCGCCAGAAGTCGAGCTGTTCGGCCGCGACAGCGCCCAGCACATCCTGCTGCCATCGGCGGTAGTCGGCGTAATCGACTGCAAGCGAGGTGAATCCGGGCTCGGTTCCGGCAATCCTCGCCGTGAGGGCGGTCTCGATGTCGCGGGCCAACGGACGCAGCGAGAGACCGTCGAGTGCAATGTGGTGGGCGACGACGGTCAGCACGCGCTCCTCGCCCCTCGTCGCCAACGTCAGTCGAATCGGCGGTTCGATGGTCAGATCGAAACCGTCCAACGCCGACATGCCGACGCGGTCGTCGTCGAGCATCGACACCACGGTCTGTGTAGCGAGAACCGAGGTGACCGGGCCGTCGGCCGTCGACGGGTACACCGTGCGCAGCGGTGTGTGCCGCTGCACCACGTCTGCGATCGCGGCGTGCAGGACGACGAGTTCGAGGCCTGCCGGAAGCGGCACCTCGAAGGCGATGTTGTAGGCGGCCGACGCCGGGTCGTACCTGTTCTGCAACCAGATTCGACGCTCGGCCGGGGCCAGTCCCCGGTACGAGCTCGCGTCCCCCCGGTGCACCAGGGCAGGCAGCGGAACGTATTTCTCGGACATCGTTTCGATCGCCGCATCGAGCAACTGTGCGGTGGGCGACTCGAAAAGGGTCCGCACCGGGACGCGGGTGCCGAGTGCCGCACCGATTCGGGTGGCCGCCCGAGTCGCGATCAGCGAGTCACCGCCGAGGACGAAAAAATTGTCGTCGACGGCAGGATTCTCGATTCCCAACGTGTCTGCGAAGATCCCGAGGATGACCTCCTGCGCCAACGTACGTACGGCCGCAGGGTCGCCGACGATGTGGTCGGGCGCGTCCAACGCCGATGTATCGACCTTGCCGTTGGCGGTCAACGGAATTCGGTCGATGCGAGCGATGGCCGACGGCATCATCGACAGCGGAAGGTGAGCCAGTAACCACTGAGCGGCCTCGGGCTCGTCGATACCGACCACCCACGCGAGTATCCGGTTCTCGCGTACTGCCGCCGCTGCCCCGCGCACGTCGGGATGGGCGAGGAGCGCAGACTCGATGTCTCCCAATTCGATACGAACACCGCGGATCTGCACCTGTGAGTCGCGTCGACCCCGGTAGTCCAGCAGACCCGATACTTCTCGCCGCACCAGATCGCCGGTTCGGTACAGCCGGGTGCCGTCAGGGCTTGCAACAAATCGTTCGGCGGTAGCCGCTGGCTGCGAGCGGTATCCGCGCGCCAAGCCAGCACCTCCGAGATACAGCTCTCCGACGCCCCCCGGCGGCACCGGATGCAGTCGGGCGTCGAGGACATGTGCGGCAACGTGTTCCAGCGGACGCCCGATGGTGACCGGGCCGCCGGCATGGAGCGCGTCGGTGAGGGTGGCCACCACCGTCGCCTCGGTGGGACCGTACGCGTTGAGCATCAGCCGACCGGGCGACCAGCTGTTCACGACGTCGGTGCCCAGAACGTCACCGCCGACGGCGATCGTCTCGATCCCGGGCGTCGGCGGAACCGTGGCGAGTACGGCGGGCGTGGACAGGTAGTGCGTGACGCGGTGCGTGGTGAGGAATTGCGCGACCTCGTCACCGTCGAGAAGATCCTGGGGCGCGATCACCATGGTCGCCCCGGCCCCGAAGGCCAGCACCAGTTCGAGGACAGCAGCGTCGAAACCGACCGAATAGCCGTGCAGCACGCGTGAACTGGACGAGACGCCGTACCGCGGGACCACCTGCTGAGCGAGGGCGTGCACACCGTGATGAGTCACCACGACGGGTTTGGGTGTTCCGGTGGAACCCGAGGTGTGGATGACGTATGCCGGGTGTGTGGGTGTCAGCGCGCCGCGACGGTCGTCGTCGGTGACCGGCCGGTCGCTGAACGTCTGCGCATCGGATTCGGCAATCCACTCGACTCCGGCCTCGCGGTCGATGCCTGCATCGGGTCCACCGAAGCCGATGGCAACGTCCTGCAGCATCTGACGGCGTCGCACAGCGGGGTAGTGCGGATCCACGGGCACGAACGCGCCACCGGACTTGACCACAGCCCACAGCGCCAAAATGTACTCGGCCGAGCGTTCGAGAGAGAGTGCCACGAGCGATTCCGGGCCGACGCCTCGGGCGATCAGTAGCCGAGCGATCCTGTTCGAGCGTCGATCGAGTTCTCCGTACGTGATCCGAACGTCGCCGTCGATGGCGACAGCATCGCCGATAGCCGTTGCCGCACCCTGCAGTACATCGAGAAGCGTTCCGCCTGTACTCACCGCCGGCCGCTGTGACGCGGCGGCAAGAGCAAGGTCGCCGACGACGAACGACGGGTCCGTCACCGCGGCTCGCAGAATCTTCAGCACCACGGCCGCGAACTGTTCGACGGTGTCTCGGCGGTACAGGTCCACCGCGTATTCGATCTGTCCTTCGATTCCGCCCGACTCGAGGTTCCCCGATGTGCCGTCGGCCGTGACGGTTTCGGTGAGAACCAGATTGAGGTCGAACTCCGAGGTGTGGGTGGGTACCGGCAGTACGGAGATCGGCAGATCCTCCACCGAGCGGTGCGGTGCGTTGTCGAAGGCCAGCATCACCTTGAAGATCGGGTGGCGGTCGAGGGATCGATCCGTCGCCAAGGCGTCGACGATGCGCTCGAACGGCAGCTCGGAATGCGCAAACGCAGCGAGATCGGTGGTGCGCACTGCGTCGAGCAGGTTCTCGAAGCTGTCCGAGGGATTCACCGTCACTGCAAGCGGCACGGTACCGACGAACATTCCGACCATCTCGTCGAGGGCCTCGTGGCCTCTGCCTGCCGACGGGGACCCGACGACGGTTCGGTTCGACTCGCCGAATCGGCTCAGCGCGGCAGCCACGGCTGCATGTACGACCATGAACGTGGTCGAGTTGGTGGCGCGGGCAAACCGCCGCACGGCCGAGTGCAGACTGGGATCGATCTCGATGGGAACGTCCGCGGTGACCATGGATTGCACGGCAGGCCTGGGGAAGTCGCGTGGTATACCGGCCAACTCGGTGCCGGTGTCTCGTAGAACGGACGTCCAGTACTCGAGTTGTTCGGCTTCCGTCGAATCCACCACCGCTCGGTTCCACACGGCGTACTGGCTGTACTGGGCGGGCAGTCGCGGCCAGGTGGGTGCATGGCCTGCGCTGCGGGCGGCGTGTGCGACAGCGAAATCGCGTACGAGGGGGTCGATCGACCAACCGTCGATCGCAATGTGGTGCAGCACGATCACCACCACGGTCTCGCCGGACTCCCCGGTGGTGAGTAGCGCCGCGCGGATGGGTACCTCGGTCGCCACGTCGAAACCGATGGATGCGAGTTCCGCTATGGCGGAATGAAGTTCGGCGACCGTGCGCGTCGGAACCTCGGGGAGAACCTGACCGGTGGGCCGGATTACCTGATGTGGCCCTTCGCCGTCGTCGGGGAAGTAGGTGCGCAGCGATTCGTGTCGCTCGAGCACGTCGCGTAGGGCGGTCATCGTCAACGAGGGATCGGTCTCCCGCGGCAGTCGAAGCGCAACCGGCATGATGTACGCCGTGGAGCCGGTATCGAATTGGTTGAGAAACCACATTCTCTGTTGCGCGTACGAGAGCGGAATCCGTTGGGGCAAAACAGTATCGAGCAGTTCGAGCGTAGTGTTGTGCGCGGGTGCGGAGTCGAGGGCGGCAGCTACCGCTCGCACGGTGGGGGTGGCGAACAGTACGGGGAGCGCAATCCCCGAGCCGAGTCGGGCCAGAACCCTGGTGGCGCTGAGCGAATCGCCGCCGAGCTCGAAGAAGGAGTGTTCGCGGCCAACCTGCGCAACACCGAGTACATCGGCGAACACTCCGGCCACCGTACGTTCCGTGTCGGTCTGCGGCGGCACGTAGTCGGTGTGTATCGGCGCGGTGGGGGCCGGTAGTGCACGGCGGTCGACCTTGCCGCCCGCCGTCATCGGCAGTGCGTCCAGGACCACGATGTGGCTGGGAACCATCCACGCGGGCAGGCGGTTCCGAAGATGGCTCTCCAGTCCCTCCGAGGTTCCGGTGACATAGAGGGCCAGCCTGTTGTCGCGAACGACGGCCGCTGCGGCAGTCACTCCCACGAACGTTGTTGCGATGGTTTCGATTTCCCCGAGTTCGAGACGACGCCCTCGCAGTTGGATCTGCTGATCACCCCGGCCGAGATACTCGAGCGAGGTGCCGTCGAACGACCAGCGGACGATGTCGCCCGTGCGATACAGCCGCGCTCCGGTGATGCCCGGGTCTGCGACGAATCGCGTCGATGTGACGCCGGCCTGCCCGCTGTACCCGCGGGCGAGTCCGTCGCCACCGAGATACAGCTCGCCGACGCCCCCGTACGGCGTGGGCCGCAGGTGGGCGTCGAGTACCAGCGCGCGGACTCCCGGGAGCGGAGCCCCGATGGTGACGCGTTCACCGGTCACCATCGGTGATGACAGCGTCGCCAATACCGTTGTCTCGGTTGGTCCGTAGGCGTTGAGCATGACCCGCTCCGGCGTGGCGAATCTGTCGCGTAGCGCCGGCGGGCATTCTTCGCCGCCGACGTCGAACACGTCGATGTCGCGTAGATCCTCGGGGTCGAGGGTGGCCAGGACGGTCGGCGAGGTGATCAGATGCGTGATCTTCTCGCTGCTCAGCAGCTCGGCCAAGGCCGGTCCTGCGTAGACATCGGATGGGGCGATCACCAACGTTGCACCCGCAGCGAATGCGGCCAGAAGTTCCTGGATGGAGGCGTCGAACACCGGGGACGCGAGATGCAGTACACGCGCGATGCTGGTGACGCCGTATCGGTCGACTACATTGGCTGCCAATTGGGCGAGTCCACGGTGACTGATGCTGACGGCCTTGGGTTTTCCGGTGGACCCCGAGGTGTGGATGACGTACGCCTCGTTGTCGATGTGCACGTTCGGCGGCGTGAACGGTAGTGCGTCCGCGTCGAGCAGGTCCTCGATGGCGAGCCATCGGACCGTGGTCGGGAGCCGTTGCAGCACAGCGCGAGTGGTGATGCCGATATCGAGGCGTGCGTCGGCGAGTACTGCGGCCAGCCGCTCGGTGGGCTCGGTGGGGTCGAGTGGAACGAACGATGCGCCCGCAGTCGAGACGGACCACGAAGCCAGTACGGATTCGTAGGAGCGTTCCAGTGCCACCGCAACGCGCCGCTCTGTGCCTGCGCCGATCGAGATCAGCTGCGCAGCAATATGTTCCGCTGCGTTGACGAACTCTGCGCTGGATCGATCGACACCCGCCGCACGCACCACGGCACCGCTCGTCAGCATCGAGACCAGCGGCGCGGGTGTTGCGGTGGCCGCCGGTGGAGCGCCGAGCAGCGCTGCCGTCTCGTCGGCGTCGAGCACATCGAGCTCGGATACGGTGAGCCCGTCGGGTGCATCCACCAGGGCGCGCAGTAGCACCAGGAAACGGCGGTGGTGGGCTGCGAGCTCGTCGGCGGTGTAGAGGGCCGGGTTACCGAGGAAGTCGACGCGGGTACTGGTTCCGGCGACTCCGGGGTAGACGTTGACCATCATGTCGTCGATGGGCCCGCTGGAGAGCACGCGGTATTCGCCGATGACGTCGCCGAGCCGAATTGTGCTGTTGTACATCATGATGTTGACCGTGGGGCCGAACACTCCGCGTCCTGCGGCGGCACTGTGAGTGCCTTCGCCGGTTTCCCGCTGCATGTCCTCGACGCGGAATCGCTGGTGGCGCAGCGCTCCGGTGAGTTCCACCTGAATCCGTCGCAGGAGTTCCTCGACGGTCACTCCCTGTTCGACGCCGATGCGCAGGGGCACGATGTTGGACATCATGCCGGACGAGTCGCGCAGTTTGGTTGTCGCTCGGCCAGATACCGGGAGGCTGAGCATGGCGTCTTCGGTGTCGGTCATCCGCGCGAGATAGAGCGCAAATGTGGCGAGGACGACGGGGACGTCGGAGGAGTTGTACCGGTGCGCTACTGCTGCCACGGCGGCGGTGAGGTCTGCATCCAGGACGGCACCTACGCTCACCGTCACTCCGCTGGGTGCAGCTCGCGCGCTCGGGGCGCCGGCCAGCCTCGGTGCTTCGAGGTGGCCGTCGAGACGTCCGAGCCAGTACTGGCGATCGGTGTCGTAGCGGGAGGAGTTGGGGTACGCGGCCTCGTAGTCGTAGATCTCCCGCACGCCGATGGCGCGGGTCTTCGGGATCTCGGTACCGGTGATCAGCGCGGTGTACACCGCCGCTGTGCGTTCCTGGACGGAGATTGCGCCGAGTCCGTCCATGACGATGTGGTGGGCGCGGCTGTACCAGTAGTAGTGACTGTCGCCGACTTGGATGATTTCGGAGGCGATCAGTTGGTCGCGCACCAGATCGACGGGTCGACGGTACTGCTCGTCCATGTAGCGCTGAGCATCCTCGACGGGAAGTTCGCGGTCTCTGTAGTCGCGATAGATCATCGCGTACGGCACGCGGAGGTCCACCCACTGGTAAGGATGGCCGTCGTCCGACCCGATCCGCACCGCCGGAGATTCGAGCTGTCGGCACGCGATGTCCGTGGCCCGAATCAACATCGATGGATCGATGTCGCCCCGAATCTCGACGTATTGGGCGATGGTGAACGGTACGTCGGGTGCAAGCTGCTGGGCGAGGTAGATATTCATCTGCGCAGCGGAAAGCGGGAAGCGACCATCCTCGTCGGTCGGCCCAGCGATCCGTGACGACACCTGCCACACCCTCCTCAACAGTGACTGCCCGACAGCTGCGCTTCCCTTCTCGCACAAGTCGTTCAGCAAGAGTCACACCGCCGTCGACCCACCCGATTCTCGAGGACCTGTTACCCGCGGGACGGATCGGTCCTGTTCTTCGAGACAGCCGACGAGGGGCCGTGCACCCTCTCTTCGGTTGTGCGCTTACTTTCGCAAACCGGGGTTTTCGTTACCGTTTCTGGGCAGGTCGGTGGACACTTCGGGACGGCGTGCTCGTGCGTAGGGCACTGCGCTGGGAGCCGCGGCGCGTGCGGTTGCGGTGGGTGCCGCTGATGCAGTCTGGACCGAGCCGGGGTGGACCGACGCAGGCTGCGGCGGCGCAGGTGCCGCGGCAGGGGTCGGCGGAGCTGCCGGAGCCGGCGGTGCGACCGGCGTCTGCGGCGCGGGAACCGGCGGTGCCGTTTGCCGCGGCAGACTGGTATCGGCCGAGTAGTTGTACGAGTAGCTGTACATGTCGCCCTTCTTGGACGGCGTCAATGCCAGCACCACACCCAGGACGTTCGCCCCGATGGTTTCGAGATTGCCGATGGCTCTGGACAATTCGTTGGTCTTGGTGTGTCCGTACCGGGTCACCATGAGAGCGCCGTCGCTGTGGGTGGTGAGGACGGCCGAGTCGGTGACGGGCAGCAGCGGGGCACCGTCGACGATGACGTAATCGAACTTGGAGCGAAGCTCGACCATGAGTGCACGAGATGCCTCGGACCCCAACAGTTCGGACGGGTTCGGCGGCAGCGGACCGGAGGCCAACGCCTGCAGGCCCTCGTACTTGGTCGGCTGCAGTACTTCGTCCACGTTGGCCTGCCCCGCGAGGACGGTGCTCAGACCGACGGAACCGATGAGGCCCATGTACTTCGAGATGCGGGGACGACGCAGATCACCCTCGACGAGAACGACGTGGTGGCCGGCTTCGGCAAGCGAGATAGCCAGGTTCACGGCAGTGGTCGTCTTGCCCTCACTCGGAATGGCACTGGTGACGACGATGACGCGTGGTGGATGATCGACTTCGAGGAACTGCAAGTTGGTACGGAGCTCACGGAAGGCTTCGGCGCTGGACGACTGCGAAAGGTCCTGGAAGTCGACGGCCGGATGTGTTTTGCGTTCCTTGTCGAACGGAATGGTGCCGACCAGCGGCTTGCCGGAGATCGCCTCGATTTCGCGGCGGCCCTTGAGCGTGTTGTCCAGACGATCACGCAGTACCGCGAGTGCGATACCGAGCAAAAGGCCGACGGCCGCACCGAGGGCGAGGTTGCGTTTGGTGTTAGGGCTGACCGGCGTCGACGACGCATCGGCCTGTTGGAAAGTCTTCACGCCGGCCGACGGAGTGCCTCCGTCCTCGGGAGTTTCCAGATCGCGTACCTGCGTCGTCAGCTCCGACGCCATGGCGTTGGCGATATCGCGAGCCCGCGCCGGGGAGGGGTCGGTGACGGTGATGTCGAACAGGACGGTGTCGGGAGTCGACGACGCCTTGACCTTGGCAGCCAGTTGCGACGGCGTCAGACCGAGCGGCAGAACATCGAGAACACGGGCGGCGAGCGCCTCGCTGGTCACCAACTCGGAGTACGAGGCCACGCGCTGCTGGGAGAACAAGTTGCCCTGATACGTCTCGCTCACCGACGTTCCACCGGAGGTGGAGACGAACATTCTGGCGCTCGACTCGTACAACGGCGTCGTCAGAAGAGACGCACCCAAGGCCCCCAGGACCGCTACCACCACGGTGACGGCGATGATGATCCACCGCGCCTTCAGGATTTTCAAATAATCCTGTATCTCCATGCTTCGAGCTCCTCGTCCGTTCGTGCTGCTCGCAACGTGTCACTGCGTGGCTCAATCGTTACATAGGTAATTGGTTTCTGTGCACCGGATGAGATGCCGCCACGTTTTCGACAATTCATTCGTTTGATTCACGAGCCCTATCAAGTAAATGTCCCGTTGTGACTAATCACTGGCATGACGCAGCCCGATTTCCGCCCGCGGAGAATACGGACGCCCGCCACTGCTGGCCACTACCAACCCCACTCCCCACCCTTCGGTGCAGCGACGATAGGCACCAACAGGGCGGCTACGAAACCCAGGGTGATTCTCGACACTCCGTCACCGAGGTGCGCTTTCGTGCAGAATTACCACGTTTCCTCTGGGTACAGGGTTCGACCGACCGTCGCGAATCAGCGACGAAGTGAGAAGGTTGTAATAGCCCTTGTACTGCTTTCATTCGTTACGTTTTCGATGTTTGCGTACCCACTCCCAGGGCCGCACTTCGAACTACCCCTCTTTCAACGCCTGCTCCACCGCACGCGCTATGGCGGCGTGACCGCTGTCGCCGACGTGAACTCCGTCCGGGACGAGCATGTTCTCGTCGATGACGTCCGGGTCGGTGAGAGACACGAATTCGCCTCGGACCGCATTCACCGCGTCACGAATCACCCCCTCGTACGCAGTGGCGAACGGCGGCACATCGCCTGCTGACGAGGGGCCGACCGCGATGATGCGAGCAGTGGGAAGACCTGTACGCAGCGTGCCCATGGTGTTGTAGATCGAATTGACGACGCCCGTTGGGTCCCGAACGAACTCCGCGAAGTCGTTGGAGCCGCCGCCGACGACCACGATCGGCGGGCCGAGTGTGACCACGTACCCTGCCATCTCCTCGAAGCTGCCGCATCGCTCGGCTCCGCATCCCGGCGCGGCGAGGGCATATCCGGTGGAACCGATTCCGATGTTCTCCTCGGTCCAGAACTTGTCGGCCGCCACCAACGACGTCCACCGCTTGTCGAGATCGCTTGCGCCTGCACCGGACACATAGGAGTCCCCGAAAAATACCGCGAGCGGCCCACCGTTGGTGATCGGAACCGAAGGCGCAGCCACTGGAGCTGCTCGCTCGACGCGGCTCGCGTCGTAGCGTAGGCCCACGCCGACAGCACCCAGAGCCACGATGATTGCCACCAGCAACAGCAGCAGTCTCCTACCTCGAAACATGCTGTGCCGCCTTTGCGTATCGCTCATCGAGTGTGCGTGCGACGGCATCCGTGCCGAACTCCTCGCGCGCCGCTGTTCGCCCACGCCTGCCCATCTCGGTGCGCGCGTCGACGTCCAGCAGAAGCGAGCGCACTGCGTCGACGAGCGGTTGCAGTTCACCGGCCGGCACCACAAATCCGCAGCCGATACGCAGGATGTCAGGGGCCAGACCACAACTGTCGGTGACGACCACAGGCAGCCCAACCGCCATGGCTTCGAGTACCGACATCGGGTACGGCTCGTCGACTGCAGGCAGCACGTAGATCGCGGCCGCACTCATGCGCTCCGCTGTCTCGTCCGGTGCGCACGGTCCTTCCCAACGAATTCGAGCCCGGACCCGCTGCGCGATACCGGCTGCGGTTCCTCCGTCCGGTCCCACCAGAGCGAAAGTCGTCGAGTGATCCTCCAGTACCAGGATTTCGGCCATGTCCACGAAGAGATCGGCGCGTTTGCGCGGAGCCAGGCGAGCAAGAAAGAGCACTTCGAGAGTCGTGTTCGGAGCTTTCTCCGGCAGTGCGGGAACACCGTTGATCACCTTCGACAATCGCAACGTCGGACCCGCGACGTCTATCAGATCGGATCGTTCGCGCTCGGTGAGGTAGCACACCGCTGCTGCACTGCGGAGCACCGAACGCGTCACCAGGGCATCGAGCGGAGCCGCGAGAAGCTTGTCGCTCGGGTCGATCATCCCGTGTGTCTGGACCACCGACGCGATTCCCAGCAATCGGCACAGTCGGGCCGCGGGAAGCGTCACCAGGTCTCGCGCGAGGTGTACGTGGACTACATCGAATCGGTTGCGATTGTTGATGATCCACCGCAGCATGCCGGGGGCAGACAGCCCGGCGAACCCGCTGCGGGGAATCAGCGTCCGCGGGCGGAACAGTTCGATGTCGAACCCTTCGACTGCCGGCACCGGCCCGATTCCAGCCGCTAGAACCGTTACCTCGTGCCCCATGCCTGCGAGCGCGGCGGATTGATTCAGCGCCACTCGCGTCGGGCCTCCGTAGGCACCATCCGTGGAGATCAGCGTCACCACTTGCAGTATGCGCATCGATCAGTCCTTCGGACGCGCGGCCGGTGCGAGTACCGTCGCACCGTCGCCGACATCCGTGGTGACGAGTGCTGTCGCGCCGATCGTGGCGTCGTCGCCGATGGTCACTCCCCGCAGAATCGTTGCTTGTGCCGCAATCCAGGCACGGTCGCCGACGACTATGGGGGCGTTGTCGAACTCGAATGTCGCAGAACGCCTGTCATGGCTTCCGGTGCACAGAAGCACGGCCTGGGAGATGCAGGTGTCGGTTCCGATCGTCACCGGTTCCAAGTTCAGAATCCAGGCGTCCTCACCGATCCACGTATTGTCGCCAACTGTGAGCTTCCAGGGCCAGTGGATGCGCACACGATGCCGAATCAACACTCCGACGCCGATCTTCGCGCCGAACATTCGGAGGACGCGCAGTCGAATGGCGTTTGGGCACCACCATTGCGAGACCAACAGGCTCGACGCGAGCATCCACATCACCTGGATCGGGAAGGCTCTGCCCTTGCTGTATCCCGCTCCCGTGAAACCTGCAAGCGATCGGCCGGTCACGTCCGTTTCCTGAGTGGTTGCGCGAGCGGCGCAGCCATGACCGTGCCCGGCGGAACGTCCTTCACCACAACTGCATTCGCCCCTATGGTGACTCCGTCTCCGAGCACGATGGGTCCAGCGACAACCGCACCCGCCGCCACCATCACATCGTCGCCGATCGTGGGCCGCCCCTTCGGTGAATAACCGACTGACGCGTGCTGGTTGACCCAGAAATTTCGGCCGATCGACGTGGCCGAAACCATGATTCCGTTACCGTGGTGAAGAAAGATTCCCGGACCGATGGAGTCCGACTCGAGAAGTATGGTCTGGTCCGGCCGGTAGAGCATCTTCATGATCACGCGAACAGGAAGCGGACTCTGGCGCAGGCGAAAGTGGACCACGTTTCGGAATTCGCGCAGAGCACCGGCCAGGTAGGCGAACCGCGAGTACTCGTCCAGTGGCACTAGGGCGTCGTTACCGATGCACTCGATCCACCGCGCCACATCGGCTCGCATCAGATCCGTGTTTCCCGAGGTGGTGACGCCCCACCACAATGGCTTCGCCCAGATGCGAGCCAGGCGAATCAGAACGGACTTCTTCGCGGTGTACGGCGGCATGGGTGCAATCTATGGTCGCGCAGCTGTGGTGTCCACCCGTCATACTTCATCCTGTGATCCCGCAACGCAGATTGGCCTCTCTGGCACTTGTGCTGATCGCTACTGCGTCCTGCTCGACAAGCGTTGAGCACGAACAGAGTCCGGAACCGAGCGGCGCTCCTGTTTCGGTGTGGGATTCGATACGGGTTGCCAGTAACGCCGCCAGCATCGGCATGCCCGGTTCCGACGTCGAGCGAGATATCGACTCCGTCGCCGAGGCAGGCTTCGCAGGCATCAGGTTGCTGGTCAAGTGGTCCGACATCGAAACTGCCGAGGGCACTTTCGACTGGAGTCGCATCGATTCGGAAGTTCGATGGGCCACCGAACGCAACCTCGCGGTCCTTGGAGTACTGACGTGGGCACCGACGTGGGCCGTGCCCACGGAGTACGCGCTCGTCCCCCATCCGGCGCCGGCATCTGCCGAGCGGTTCGCCCAATTCGCCTCTGCCGCAGCGGCTCGTTTTCGAGACAGGGTGACGGCGTGGGAAGTGTGGAACGAGCCGAATATCGCGGCCAGCTACGGCCCGAGCGTGAACCCGGTTCGGTACTGCGAGGTCCTGTCGAACAGTGCAAGGGCAATTCGGGCCGCGGCACCGGGTGCACTGGTTGTCACCGGACCGACCTCTCCCGCCCTCGATTCCGCCAACGATCTGTCCCCCGCGACGTTCGTCGAAGCCCTTTACCGATGCGCAGGCGCAGGCGCATTCGATGCCGTCGCGATGCACCCGTACAGCAGCCCCCAACTCCTGAGCGAACCCACCGAGCCGTACTCCTCGGCCAACGAGATCGCCGCAGTCCACGCAGTCATGGCACGCCACGGTGACTCCGACAAACGGATCTGGTTCACCGAATTCGGTGCTCCCACAAACGAATCCGACGCAGGTGTGGACGAGCGACGGCAGGCGGAGATACTGGTCGACGGGATCACTGCACTGACTCGGATGCCGTTCGCGGGTCCGGTTTTCGTCTTCGACTTCCGTGACTCCATGACCGGCAGCCCCGTGCCGGATTACAACTACGGTCTGGTGCGATCCGACTACACCCCCAAACTCGCGCTAGACGCGGTTCGAGACCTGATCGGATGAGCGTTCGCCAGCGAGCGCACCCACTTCTCGAACCTGTCCAAGGCAACCTCACGAGACATGTTGTGCCGCAGGTACCCGTTCGCCGACTCGACGAATTGCGCGGACTTCGCAGGGTTTGCTGCGAGTCCGACAATCGAATCCACCAGCGCGGACGGATTGGCCGGGTCCACCCGAACGCCGGCACCGGCGGATCGAATCTCCTGGTGGGTCACGCTGCCCTCAGTGGTGGCGGCAACGACGGGGCTGCCGCTGCCGAAGTACGCTGTCAGCTTGCTGGGGACGGCCATTTCGGCAACCTCCGGCCGCTCGTTGACCAACAGGACGTTCGCTGCGTCGAGTGCTGCCCGAAACTCTTTCTCCGGCAACGAGCGAACGAAAGACAGGCTGCTGATGCCCGCGCCCAGTTCCTCGAGCATCTGACGCTGATTGCCGTCTCCCATCAGCACGAAGTGCACAGGACCGCCGCGGCGGTCCGACTCTCGCGCTGCTTCCACCACGTTCTCCAGACCTTGTTTGAGTCCCATGTTGCCGGAATGCAGAGCGATCACCGAGTCACGCGACCACCCCAGCAGATCACGCGCATGCTCACGACTCATCGGTGCCTGATGTGGCATGTGCGTCCAGTTCGGGATGACGGTCACCTTGCTCGCCGCCATGTGCAGACCGGTCACCGCGTGGTCTGCGAAGCGTTGGTGAATCACCGCGACACCGTCTGCCGCGCGGAGGATCCCGGATTCGAGATTGGTTGTCGCACCGGCACTCGGCCCGTGCAAGGTGCCTGTCTCGATCACGCCACGACTGTAGAGATCTTGCACCCACACTCCCAGGGCCGGCCGATGCCGCTGCGCTTTGAGTCTTGTGAACACCAGACCTGTGGACACCAGCGCAGGCGATACGCACACCACCACGTCAGAAGCCGGGATTCGACTGCGGGCCACCCGGCTGCCGAACGACAGCTCCAGGTGCGCTCGCTGCGTGACGGTCATGCTGCCAGGAACGTAATGACGATGCCGGGTGACGTGCACTCCGTCCACCGTCTCTTCGATGGTCGGGCCTGCGTATCGCGGATCGGGAGCCCACTGGGGATAGTGCGGAAAGCCGGTCACGACGTGAATGTCGTACCCCCGCATCGCGAGGCCCTCCGCCACATCGGCTGTGTAGGGGGCGATTCCGGTCACTTCTGGTTTGTAGTTGAGGCCGATCAGGGTGATGCGCATCAGCGCCTCCGTTTCCGTACTTCGAATCCCGACCGCCTTTTGTCCCACAACTCGTCGGTCGTACAGATCCGGCGAGCAGGATTGCCTGCCACCACATCTCCCGGTGCGATCGACTGCGTCACCACGGACCCGGCTCCGATGACGGCGTCGTCGCCGACCACCACCCCGGGCATGATGACCGTTCCCAACCCGACGAATGCACGCGCGCCGATGGAGACCGGCGCTCGGCGATACAACTCTTCGTCGGGAGGAAGTTCTCCCCGCGCTTCTGCCACTCTGTCGAGCGAGAAGTCGTGCGTGAGTATTTTGACGGCATCCGACACCACACAGCGGTCCCCGAAAGTGATGGAGCCCGGGCCGGAGTTGTCGAGAAATACCGAGGACGAAATCCACAGCGGCCGCCCCACGACGGTCACACCCGAGCGTCGTAGAAGTTTCACCACCACACTCATGTACGCGTTCTGATCGATCCGGTTGAGTGTGCGCAGCAGCGGCAGGAACTTCGACACGTCGATCATGAGATCCTCGATGGGTTGCCGAGCACGGGCGGTACGAGAGCGTCGGCCGCGTCCGAATCACGTCGGCGTACCAGGCGCGGGACCCAGACGATGTCCGGGACGAACTGGCACAGCACCACGGCACCGGCGGTGACGAGCACGACGCCTGCCGAGCCGGTTGTCGGTGCAACCGCAACGGCAGCAACCGTGGTGACCACCGCCATGGCAGCAAGGCATCCAGCTTGCCAACGCGCCTCGGTCGGCGTGGTGAGCAACATCCCCGAGGGCAAGTGAACGCATTGGGCGACAAGCAGAATGGCGAACGCACCCGCAAGTGCCGACGAGATCTGGATGGTGTTGCCCGACAGCACGCCTGCAAGCCACGGACTGAGCAGCACCAGGGGGATCGCCGCAGCCATCGCAATCACCCCGAACACCGTCGTCGAGATCAACCACAGGCTGACGGTCTGCTCAGGAGCTGCACGGCGCTTGACGAATATCGGCCAGAACGCGAGCGCCGCCGTGGAGAACACCGACCAACACAACCCGTAGAGCTGGGCCATCAATGCGTATCGGCTGAGTTCGAGTGGAGTGGACAGGTGCGAGAGGACGATCCGTTGGGCTTGCAGACCGAAGGGGATCCCGACGCTGACGACGAACAGCCACAGCGAGCCGGCCAGCAACCCTTTGGTGGGCAGTGCCACGGCCGCACGCTTGAACACGGAAGTACCGAGCCCTGAAACCCGCAGAGCCAGAGCGGTTCCCATCAGATTGCCGAGCAGAGCTCCGATCAGTGGCGGCAACACGTACCAGATTCCGCGAACACCACCGACGTACATTCCCGCGGTGACGAGCAGGGCGAACAGCGAATTACTCACCATCACAACGACGATCAGTTGTGCGCGGTCGACTCCGATGAGGATCCGCAACCCCAGTCCGGCCGGAATGGTCACCCCGAACAACGCAACGGCAAGAGTAATGACGAGTCGGTCGTCCGGGCCGGTGGTGGTGCCGATCAACGCACCCCACCAGTCGAACATCATCACCACCACCGCGACCCCCGCGACGACGCAGGACACTCGCGCCAGGATTCGGTAGGCGCGGCGAATCACCGCCAGGGCATAGGCGTCGTTGATGGGGTCTCGGGACCTCGCGGTAGCGCTCGTCACCACGGCTCCGATACCGAGATCGGCGAAGGGGAGCAGCAGTCCGACGGTGGCAACCAGAGCAACGACACCGTAAGCCGAGGGGCCGGTGGCCCGAATGACGAGGCCGGCGCTGACGAGCCCGGCAACGGCGACGATGGGTGTACCGACGATGCGAAACAGCGTGCTGAGGATTACGGCCTTGCGTTCGACCGTGTCCAACCCTGTGCGCGAGACGAATTCGTCAGCCGAGTCACCCGAGTAGACGGCGTTGTCGGTGACGTCGTCCGGCATCCGGTGGCGTCCGGGCATCATCGATCACCTACCCGAGCTCGGCGTGAGAGCACCGAGCGCGCGATCTGTTTGGATCGTGCCGAGTACTCGACCACGCGCGATGCCACCGCGGTGATGTCTCGACGCCCCCAGGGGTAGTAGCCGGCCAGGTCCCAGGAGCGCCTGATGTCGGCGAAGTGTTCGTGCTGTGGGCGGATGCTTCCGGCTCCCCCGGCATCGAAGTCGCACAGCACCGCGTCGATGACGACGGGAAGTTCCAGTTGCGCTGCCTTCAGCATGTACAGGTGATCTGCAGCGAGTCCGAAGTTCACGTCGTAGGGTCCGACGCGCCGGACCAGGTCCATTCCGAACAACGCCGCCTGATGTGGGATCGGACGGATTCCGAGGGCGAAGTTGCGCATCTCGAAGGGGTTGTACCCCCATTCCAGACCTTCGCGTGTCGGGTCGCCGACAATGCGGACTCGACCGTAACCCCATCGCTCTCGCACGGATCCGGCGGCGTTCAATGCGGACATTGCCACCGTTGCAGAGCCGGATCCGGCGAAGCAATCACCGGAGTGCATCAGCCACACGACATCTCCGGTGGCGCGGTCGATGCCCTGATTCATGGCGTCGTAGCGTCCACCGTCCGGTCGAGACTGCCAGTACGACGGATCGGCCTGGTGGAGTAGCGTCTCGACGTCCGGGCCCGATCCGCCGTCGATCACGATGTGCTCGATGGGCCCGTAGGTCTGTTCGGCGACGCTTCGTAGCGTGCGCGTCAGCCCGGCGGGGTCCTCGAAACTGATGGTGACGACGCTCAATGTGGCGTCACTGGGCATGGGAAGTCACCTGCCTTAGGGCCGTTCTGCCGTACTTGGCAGCGGCGTACACCATCGCCGGCACTCCGGGCCTACCTTCGGAAAACCCGCTGGCGACCGACCGCCGGATACCGCGCAGCGACTGTGCGGACGCTGCCGCGGTCACGGCACTGAACAAGAAGTAGTCACCACGTACGCGGGCCGGCGCGTCGCCGAGGTGTTCACGCCCCCATTCGATGTATTTGTCCGACACGTCGACAGATCGGCGAGACACCGAGTTCTCGCTGACGTTGTAGATGGAATAGCACTGCGGCACATGACGAATGACCAGACCGGGCACTCTCTGCTGTAACTCGATCAGCCAACCTGGTTCGTCGTGAATGGAATCGGGCGCGTAGTTGAGCGGCACCTCGAAAGCGAGCGACCGAGGGAAACACAACGTACTGCTCTGCAGCATCGCGTCGCCCAGGGTGAAGCGGTGGAGGGTGAACAAGTAGTCGGCGACGGATTGCTGCTCACCGATCAGTGTTCTGGGCCAGATCTTTTCGCGGTGTCCAGGCTCCCGGACGGCGCATTTGCACGTCACGACCCAGGCATCACCCTCCACGTCGGATACTTCCGCGAGTTGGCGTTCGAGTTTGTACGGATGCCACAGGTCGTCGTCGTCGAGGAGCGCGATGACGTCACCTGTCGCCTGGGTGATTCCCAGTTGGCGCGCGTTGGCGCCACCCGATCCGGGCCCGGTTCGCACGACGCGGATTCTCGCGTCTTCGGGGAGGTCCAACGGTTCGGTGGTATCGGCCACGACGACGATCTCGAGAACGCCGATCGATTGGGTCAATGCGCTGTGTACAGCACCGGCAAGGCTGGCCCTGCCGATCGTGGGAATCACTACGCTGATGCTGGGACCGAGCGTCATCGCTTCCCCTCCGATGTGTGGCGACGTCGTGATGTGCGGTTGTCTCGAAGCAGACGCATCAGTAGGTGCGTGTCCGCGGCGTCGTCATGATGCCGCCCATCCGAACTCAGTGCGACGCAACAACATGCAAGACATGCGAAGACCGCCGGCAGGTTGTAGGACCACGGTGAGTACAAAATGTCCCAGATGGCCTGCATTCCGAGATACATCATCAGGGGTGTCCACGCACCCGCAGAGTCGGCGACGAATATCAGGCGGTAGCAGGCCCACAGCAGCCACAACGGCAAGAGGACAGCCAGTACCCCGGCCTCGGCCCACGACCCGAGCAGGATCGAATGCAGAGAGATCGACCCATCGCTGAGCTTCCATGCGTACTCGAAGGGGAACGATCTGTCGAAACCGAGCGCCATCGCGACGTGCTGGGCTTGGACGTATGCATCGTGGGAAATGTTGTCCGCTTCACCCCACCCCAGCAACGGTTGTTGCGCGATGGCGGTGAGGGACAGCGGCGGTTCGGTGCGGCCTGCGAGCAGCATGGGTATCGAACCGTCCGATTGCATCAGCACTTTCTCGCGGAGAGACCCACCCAGCAGACCCGCTCGCGCCGAGTACTCGAGCATCCAGGTGAATGCCACCGCAAAGACGCCGAGTGTCACCACACGGGTACCGAGAGACAGGGCGCCGCGGCGGTATTTGGACAGCAGAAGCAGCAGGACCACCGCACAACAGATGACGGCATGTGATCTGAAGTTCAGGACGAGGCTCAATGCGCCGAGGGCCATCAGTGCTGCGACGACGGCAGGCGTGTGCACTCGGCGTACGGCCAGGACGTAGAGCACTGCGATCGTTGCCGAGGGTGCCACACCGTATTTCCAGAGGTCGACGACGCTGCCTGCAGATGTGAGGAAGGTTCCGATCATCGCGTAGAAGAACACCGAACCGAATGCGATGCCCAGGAGCACTGTGGCGATTCGCTCGATATCGTGGGCCAGCACCGTGATTCCGCAGAAGTACAGCGCGAACGAGGCGAAGGCGAACACGTCCGGAGAGAGATAGCTGGTTCCGTTGACCCACGCCGAAGTCAGATACGCCGCAGTACCGACGGCTGCCAACACCAGAGGAAGAGCTGTTCGACGCCGCGGACCCGGCAGCATGTACGCCAGTCCGATCGCGACGCACACGACGGAGAAGCCGGTGACCGTGAAATTCATCAACGGCAGCGCAGACGTTCCGCCCAGCATGAACAGCCAGACACGCTCGGGGAGTCTGAGGATCTTACGGTCGCGCTCTGCGGCCTGAACGGTTCGGGAAGTGTGGCGAAGACGCACAGGTACAACGCGTGCAACGTATTTCGGCACGGTCTCGTTCCTCGAGGGCTCGGCCTCGGGATGCGCTGGCGAATACGAAGGACTGGTACGACTTGCGTGGTGAATCACGCTCAACGGCACACACCCCATTCATTCCCCCGAAGTGCACTATGAGCAGTATTTCGGCAGCCTAGCGCGAGTTTTGATCCAGCGCAGCGCATCGCGAAGAGAAGGCGAGGACGCCCGATATTCATTCACAATCGATTCCCGCTTTCATCGCCCATGACTTTCGATCGAATTCCGAAAATCGGACAAAACCGGCCGGTTGACAGTGACGTCCGCCCGGAAAGCTACCTGCATATTGTTTCAGCGAGGCTGAGGGCCCAATTCGGTTGGGAGGCAGCGTTTGTGCTCGGCCGGTACTCCCGCGTAGAAACCGTTGGCTTCGCAGTCCTTGGTCACAACACTTCCCGAAGCGATGACGCATCCATCACCGATGGTGACACCGGGGAGAACAGTTACGCGCGCGCCGATCCAACACCCCGCACCGATCACTATCGGCGAATTGATCGACCCGCCCGCGCGGTCGAATTCGTCCCCGATTTCGTGTCCACAAGTAACGAACATCGACTCGTACCCGATCCGCGTGTCCTTTCCGATCGTCACATCCGACCCCAGGTCGAAGAAACAGCCGTAGTTGATGAATGCCCTCTCCAGCACAGTCAATCCATGCCATGCGCCGAGAAACACACCCGCGTTGATCAACGCTGTCGAATGAATGTCGTGTCCGGACCTGCGCAACAGACCGTTTCGGAATTTACGCGGTACCGCACCACTCGCCACGAAGCGGTTGAGGACGACGTCTCGAACCACTTGGTCGAGTTCACCCAGCAGAATCTCTCGCTGCAGTTTCATCGCGACAGACTAACCCCGGGTGGTGACTATCGAGATGCGCCAACGCAATAGGACGGAGCAGGTTACGATGCGCCGAATAACCGACCTCTCTGTTCGTTTCGTAACAGCCCCCGTTAGGAACCGTGGATGACCACGACCCAGCCGTCGACACCCCCTCGCCGACGCAGGCGACGGAACGCTGCGCCCATCACACGCTCGGACATCCAGGGGCTTCGGATGGTGGCGGTTCTGCTGGTGATCGTCGACCATCTCTTCGGTTGGCCCAGAGGTGGTTTCATCGGTGTCGACGTGTTCTTCGTCGTATCCGGATTCTTGATCACCGGTCTGCTGTTGCGGGAGTACGACAAGACGGGCACGATTTCGTTCGCGGGGTTCTACCGTCGACGCGTCCGACGCATCGTGCCGATCGCGACGTTGGTACTCGTGTCGACCTCTGCCGCAGGGGCCTTGGTATATGCGTCGTCTCGTGCGGCGTCGATAGGCATCGATGCCGTGTGGGCGTTCTTCTTCGCCTCGAATTGGCGGTTCGCGATCGAGGGAACCGACTACTTCAACGCGGACGCGGCGATCTCCCCGTTGCAGCACTATTGGTCGCTGTCCGTCGAAGAGCAGTTCTACTTCGAATGGCCCGCTTTGATGCTCGCGATCGGGGCACTGGTTACGCGACGTTCCTGGCACAGCAACGTCAAGCGCATCATCTCGGCAGCGGTGATGAGCGTGATCGTCGCGGCATCGTTCGCGTGGGCAATGCATCAAACCGCTACCGATCAGTCCTGGGCGTACTTCTCCACGTTCACGCGGGTGTGGGAACTGGGCGCGGGGGCGCTGCTGGCCATCGGGGCGGGTTGGGTTTCGCAGTTGCCGCGTGCCGCTCGCGCACCGTTGGCCTGGATGGGGCTCGCAAGCATCGCAGTCGGGGCCGTCGTCATCAGCGAGTCCGGCTCGTTCCCTGCGCCTTCCGCGGCACTTCCGGTACTGGGTGCAGCACTGGTGATCGCGGCCGGCATCGGAGGTACCAGTCCCTTCATCGCTCCCCTGACCAATAAGGTGAGCGTGTACATCGGCGACATCTCGTATTCGTTGTACCTGTGGCACTGGCCCATCATCGTGATTCTCGGATCGATCATGGACATGAACGGGTACTACTACGTCACCGTGGTGTTCGCGACCTTCGGTTTGTCCGTTGCCTCGTATCACTTCGTGGAGGATCCGGTTCGTCGATCGAACTTCCTCGCGCCGAGAGCTGCTCGAGCCGAGGCGAAGAGGAAGCGGAAGAATCAACTGAGCAAGAGGGCTTACCCGCCCGCTATGCGATACGCCGGGGTCGGAGCTTTGACACTGGTCACCGTGGCTGTGGCTGCCTTCTCGCTCGAACCACTCGATCCGCCGACAACGCCGCCGGCCAGAACTGCGGCCGACACGGCCACTGCGCCGGACGAGGCCGCGGCACCCCTCGGCCCCGCACAAACCGCCCTCGCTGTCGAGATCGACGCCGCGGTGAACGCCGCCGAGTGGCCCGTGCTGAGTCCCACCATGGACGAAGCGATCACCGGGGCTCAGGCTCCGTCAGGCATTGCCGAGTGCGGGCTGGTCGATCGCCCCGACGCATCGAAATGCACATGGGGTGCCGCCGACGCACCCAAAACCATCATGATTCTCGGCGATTCGATGGCGATGAGCTTTGTTCAACCGATCAAGAATTTCGCCGAGTCGAGCGATGGGCAGTGGAAGGCACGCTCGGAGGCGATGTTCGGATGCACATTCGTCGACATGGACGTGAGCACGCAAGATGCAGACACGTCCGCGGCCTGCCCGGAACGTAAGGCAGCCGCCATCGCAGCAGTGAACGAGGTGAGGCCGGACGTTGTGGTCATCACCAATCTGCATACCGACATTGCAGCTGAGCTGTGGATCCCCGGGGTGAAACGGCTGACAGACCAGTTCGCGGCGAACGCCGGGAAGATCCTGTTTCTCTCCGCTCCCCCGAACGACAAAAAGCCGGCCGACTGTTACACCCGGAACAGCAAGCCTGCAGACTGCCTCAGCAGAGTGACGGATACGTGGAAGGCGCGATCACGGGCGGATCGAAACCTCGCCTACCGGGTGGGCGGGACCTACGTCGACACACGAAGCCTGTTCTGCACCCCAGACAACTACTGCCCCAGCTTCGTCGGAACCACTCCCATAAAATCCGATTCGGCGCACATGACCATCGAATATGGGGCACGGGTTTCAGCGCCGCTTAAAGAAATTCTTGTCGCCACGGGGGTCTGACTTGCAGGCACCTCGGTCGCCGTGTTCCACATAGGCGGTCGGCCGCTGCAACAAACCACATAGGTCGATATCTGTGCATAAGTTGGGCGTAGTAGCCGGAATCGGCCACAAATAACGCTGCACGAAAGAGTACTCCAACCAGACGAACCCGCCCATTACTTCGGCCGCAGCGCGCGAGAAGGAACGACAACGCGCGAGCCTAAAGTAAGCGATCATTGAGAATCGTTGGAAACTGGCGAGCGTCGACAACCCCATGCTCCCGCAGTTCAGCACTAATCGGTATGGCCGCTGTTTACAGCCGTGCCCTCACTCCAACTTTCTTCGCAGGTGCACCTGCCCAAATTTCCCACTCCCCCGTAGACCGCGTCAGGACAGCATTAGCTCCCACGACTGTTCCAGTGGCAACTCGAATGCTGTTGTGATACACGACTTTCGCGCCCGGACACAAAATCACGTCATCCTCAATTACTGCACCCACGAACCCTCGACCAGCGGGTTGCCAAGGGTCCGCACGGCCAATTGTCACTTGCTGGAAGACCTGAACACGATCACCTATTGTCGTGTTGCCGCCGATAACGGTCCCCATGGCCGAGTGCGGTAGCTGAAAGTCGTCTCCGATGACGACGCTCGCCGGTATCTCCAAGTTGTAAGTTGCGCAAAGAACTTGACGAGCCAGCTTGAACCGCCGCAGCTGCACGAGCCGCCCAACTAATGACATGCCGCCAACATACTGGGCCGGGCCCCCATCCGCACACTGCACCAAGAAACCCGCGTTCGACCTCCGCTACGTCTCAACAGGCGTTGCGCAGATCAAACACCGCCCCGCGTACACCACCCGCGCGACGAGGCGGCGGACATCGCTCGGAGCATGGATAGAAGCACACGCAACTTTATCGAATGACGTTCAGATGAATAAACAGCCGACCGGCTCAGCACTTCTAAACGAACTAACGTGACCCCACTGAAACATTACTAGACTGATTCGCCAAAAACCACCCAGGCACTGTCGATTTCGCCCCACATCTGCGTCCCAAACGATCATTGTGGAGGCAAGATTTGGCATCGTCGAATGACAAGCGAAACACCAAGCCACCTTCGCCAACATTCGCAGCCTTCGGGAGCGAAGGTCCCAATTTCGTCAACGCGTGGAACCATCGCGGTCAACAGTTCGTAGCAAACCAAAAATCGAAGCAATCCTCAAGAAGACCAATCGCCCACCATCTCCAAACGCAGAGCACCAGCTGACACCGGCGCAACAGACTGATGACGCAGAGGCCGGCACCGCGTCTCAGATATCCACTGACAAGCAAAGCCCTGCTGTCCAAGACAGGCCGCTATGTGAGGCATACTTCTACCATGGTGAAAAAAGCGAGGGTAAGCGGCCCAGAGGCCAGGAACCGGCCTAGGCCTGGCCATCTTCTAGCCGTTAGCCTAGTGTTGGCCCTGGCCATCTTCGTTGTAATCCTTTCCCTCAATCGCCACGAGGTTGACGAATACGAATCCAGCTACGTGCCCCCACCTGCCCCTGTTTTTGATTACGAACATGTTTCGTTTCTCGGTGATGACTACACAGTCGGGGTTGGCGCGCTTACAGAAGAACTTGGGTATGCATCCGTTCTGAGCAGGCGCCAGTGCTGGGAGAAGAACATTGACGCGGTCTCGGACACCGGCTACGAAAATGGAGGACCGGACGATTCAATGTCATTCATCAACCCAAAGCGGATCGAATCAATTACAAACACCCAGCCGCGACTAATCATTATTCAAGGCGGGACGAATGATAAGCCATCACCCACGCTCTACAACTCCGCGCAGGCTGTATACCGGGCAATTCAGACTGCCGCACCATCCGCGAAAATTATAGTGGTGGGGCCGGCGCAGCCCCCCCAAGCGTCTGAGTCAGACCTTCGGGCAGTCCGAGCTGACATTGAAAAAGCGGCGAGGGACACCGGCATCACCTTCGTCGACCCGACCGTCAACGGTTGGCTTGCTCTAAACGACTATGCGAGTGACGGAGCGCATCCTAACACCGAAGGCCACGCTAAGCTTGCTATGAAACTTCGCGAGGTCATCAGAGCCCTTGAGCTTCCGCGCTTTGATAGCTGTGCGCCTGTCGAACAGACGAGATAGCTCGACCGAACCTCACCTGCCGCGGACTTATCGAACAGAGAGCCAAGGATCCCTCCCTAGGTGCCTCTGAAGGAACGGAGAAACTGCGGTCACTTCAACTGAACATGCTCAGGACCCGCGGGCGACCACTATGGTCGCGTGCGGTCTGTGGAGAACCGTCGAGCTGCACGCCCGACACTCGGGCCCCGACCACCGTCAACCGACCAATGCACGTTAGGGGGCCGAGTTGACATGTGAACAGCGCACCCAGCGCCAGCATGCGGCATGATGCACTCATGACTGCGCAGGGACACCCGGCCGATGATGACGCGGCCGGAAGTATCGGTCCGACTGACCCCAGCCGGGTAAACACAATCTTTGTGGGCAGCGTCCCCTTTGAGGTAACCACCCTACGAAGAGCGTCCCAACTCGTCATCGAGAACGGCATGCAAAAACGCGGCGTGTCGATCCGCCTCGCTAACGCATTTTGTGTAGCCAGGGCGGCGGAGGACGCGGAGTACGACCGACTGCTGAACGGCCCCGGTATAAATTTTCCCGACGGAACACCGGTTGTTTGGGCAATGCGGATTCAATCAGCCAACGGCCCTAAGCCCGAGCGCGTGCGTGGACCATCCTTGTTTGAAGAAGTTATCGATATCGGACGCGCATCCACCAGCCGTCACTTCCTCCTTGGAACAACGGCAGAAACGCTGAACCTACTGGAGTCAAAGATACAGGCTCGATACCCTGGAACAGTGATTGCAGGTAGACACGCACCTGAATTCGGGCCCGTGGACGACAAGTTCGTGACCGAGGCGGCGATCATCATCGAGTCGTCGAAGACGGACATCGTCTGGATTGCGTTGGGGTCCCCCAAGCAAGACTTTGCATCTGTACAGTTGGCGAAAGCCGTGGGCCGGCCGTGTATCGGCGTTGGAGCAGCGTTCGACTTCATGGCTGGCACAGCAAGAGAAGCGCCGCCCTGGATGCAAAGAAACGGTCTTGAGTGGATCTATAGATTCGCAACCGAGCCGAGACGTCTCTGGTCTCGATACACAATAGGAAACGTCCAGTTCGTGCGTAGCATAGCCCGCCACCAATTACTTAGAAAATAACAGAAATCCAACCTCCGGTTGACCATCAACATCAAGCGTACGGGACAGAGGGCGCATTGAGAATACTAGCGGTATCGTTCGTAACGAGGCCAGGTTCCGGTAGCGAGGGTGGAGTAGGCTGGGCAATGTTAAAGGCAGCTGCACAATACACCGCCGCTCGGGGCGGAAAAGTTGATGCCTTGATCGACGCGCGTGACCTCCCAGTTGTCCAGAATGCAGTAGCAGAAGATGAGCTCGCTGCAACAATCAATCTCTTTCCAATACGCCTCCCCACATTGGCGCAAAATAAGTACGGAGACTCGCGGAGCCGTGGAAGCTACCTAGCATGGTTACCTGCGGCACGCAAAACTGCTCAACAGTTATTCGACAAAAACTTTTATGCGGCCGCACACCAATTCACGTTCGCTACGGCTTCTATGCCGTCAACTATTCGCAGCCTACCGACGCGGACGGTATGGGGGCCGCTCGCTATTGCACAACATCCCTCACTGCGCTCCGATGGATCAGCAGGACTTAAAGAGCGCCTGGGAATTGTCGCAACCAGTCAAATATCGAAAAGAACTACAAATAAACACGCACTAATCGTCGCGCAGAACTCTCACACAGGTAGGTTTCTCGACAAACAGGAAGTACCGAATGTAATTGAGCCCAACATCGTGGTCGAACCGCGAGAGAAACGGCAGCCTCACGACCAGAAGATTACGTTCAGTGGTCACCTTATTGAACGCAAGCGGCCTTGGGTGTGCTTGAAAGTAATTCAGAATCCACTCCTGAGAAGCTACCGCCTACACTTCGTCGGAGACGGTCCACTCCGAAGCGCCCTGCAATCATACGTGCGCCAAGAACGACTCGACGCACAGGTGACCTTCGAGGGTAGATTGACTCGAGACGACGCACTTGAATCAGTAGCTACGTCAACACTACTTCTACTGCCATCGAGTCGGGAAGGTGCACCATGGGTCGTCGGCGAAGCTGCAGCTATGGGTGTTCCATCTTTAGTCAGTGACATAAGTGGTGCCGGAACTGTTGTCGAACTATCCGGCAAAATGGGAACGTCGATCGGTGAAGTGGAAAATCCCGACGTGCTAGCTGGCAGGTTCGCTCAGGCCGCCATTGAAGTTGCCCAACACCCAGACTGGACACCAACTAGTCGGTGGAGTGCATCTCGGATGCCATCCCTTTTGGACGAATGGTGGAACGTCGAAAGTCATTGACAGATTTTGCAGCCACGACCCACAGAAATGCGAGCTGACATGAACAGTGCATTGCAGAGAACAAAATCGATAGTGGGCGCAGCGAGAAACGGTGGCAAGTCGATTGTGCTTCAATACATCGGCCGTATACCATCTCGCAAGCTACGCACAAAGCTGTTAGTGTCAGCATTCGGCGCAAACATCGATGCCGGCGTTTGCATATACAGGTGGAAGGAAGTCAGGAACCCAGGAGGATTACGAATCGGACGTGGCTCGATAATCGGCTCGGACGCACTCCTCGATGCGCGTGGCGGATTAAATATCGGTAAAAATGTGAATCTGTCGAGCGAAGTTGCTATATGGACATTGCAACATGACTTTGACAGCCCCACTTTTGCCACCAAAGGTGGCGCGGTCGATATTGGGGATCGTGCGTGGATTAGCTTTCGGGCGACAATTCTTCCTGGAGTCAAAATAGGTGAAGGTGCTGTCGTAGCTGCTGGATCGATTGTCACAAAGGATGTCGAACCATTTGACGTGGTGGCAGGAATACCGGCCAAGAGAATCGCTAGTCGAAATCGCCTATTGACATACTCATGGCCCTTGCAAGACGCCAAGCCCGCGTGGTTTCTTTAAGATGCCCCCACCTAGTCATGGCTCACATACTGGACAAATCATAGGTCTCGGACCCACCGCGCCGGAACACCTGCATAAAGGGAGTTTGCCGTGCACACCCCCGTCACGACACTGCCTGCTGCAACAATGGTTCCGGAGCCGATAACCGACCCGGGCATTAAAATACTACGAGCACCAACCCACGCGCCATCACCGACTACAATGCTCTGCACCGTCGGAGGCCCTGCACGCTGCGACTCACTGCCGATCGCATGACTACAGGTACAGAACATAACTTCGTATCCCACGAAAACGTTTCGCCCAATGATCGTTTCCGCGCCTAGGTCGAAGAAACACCCGTAGTTTATGTACGAATTATCTCCGACTGACATCCCGCTCCAAGATCCAATGAAGCAATTGGGAGCAATTGACGCCGTGCGCGCTATACGGTGACCAAACAGATTGATAAAATAGGGACGCAGCTTTTTAGGCAACATAACCGAAGACGCAATCGCGTTGAAGACTAAATCTCTAAGAATAAGCCGGAATTGTCCGCCGATCCATCCAAACAAGCGTAGAAGGAGAGTCATTTCACCACACCAGCCTTGGGCTCAGTCTGCCGCAGCGCTTCGAGCCATCCTCGGCTAACGATCTGATCATACTCCCGTGCTGCCAGCCTATGAGTGTCGAAAGGTGCCAACCTCCACGTCTCAACGAGATGCCCCAACTCTTCGAAGGATCCAACTGGAACAGTTGAACTGTCAGTAAGAACGTCCGAAATTCCAGGTGAATCAAACCCGAGGACTGGAACGCCGGCTGAGACCGCCAACATGACGGTGCCACTGGCCGTTGCGAGCGGGTAGGGGGCCAGCACAACGTCTGCTTTCACTAGAGCCGACGCAATCTCCAAATCGCTCAACGACTTATCGGAAACCTGCAGTTCCGTGCGAAAACCACGTCTTGACAGAAGTTGATCGACGTCTTTGGGAAGACTGCCCGTGCCCGCAATCGCTACAACACAATGCGCAGGGTCGAGCTCAGCGATCAACCGCGCCATCTCTTTCCAACCCTTGTCTGGGCGTAGCGCCCCGACAAACAGGACTCTGCATGTGTTCTCTTCAGCCGAACCCAACTGGGCCCGCGCTCGCCTTCCCCGAACGTCGAGCATCTCGACCCAGCCCCCATACCGCAAGTGCGGGATCACTGCGGTCCGAGATTCCGCACTGGGTGAATGTACATCGGTTACCAGTGACCGACCGTGAACCACATTGACAGTGGTCGATGCTCTTAGAAATGCCATAACAGATTTACTATTCGAGCCAGAGTTTCTGCCGGCAATCGGATTGTGGTCCAAGAACACTAGCGACTTGATTATCCGTATTCGCCTCGCAGCCGCGAACACACCTGCTTCGTATGATCCGCGAATCCACACCAGCACCACTGCCTCCCGACGAATAGCTGCGATCAACACAAAAATCAGCGGTATTGCGAGACGCCGTATTATGTGCTGGACAGGTCCATCAGTAGAAACCGAGTCTGCGAGCAATCGGTACCCGCGAGCACGTTCTCTAGATACCAACTTCGACTTGGCTGGTAGCCAAAGTGACACACTCTTTCCAGCTCCTGTAAGAAGATCTGCGAGTTCAGACCCGTATGGATTTACGCCGTTTGGATCCCACAACGCTATGCGCTCAACGTCCAGGGTTCGTGACAGCATCTGCATCCTCTTTGTCACCAATCATCATCGTATACAAGAAAGCAACCACAACTAGCGGGAGATTTGAGTCTATTGGTGAAAATACAAGATCCCACAGAGCCGCAAAGATCAAAAAATGGCTAACAGGATTACCTGTTCCGAAGTACATAAATCGGAACGCCTGCCGAATCAAATAACCGATCATCACAACCGCCGCAGCGAGCCCGAACGGTCCGAAGTTAAACCAAAGGTCGGCCGTGACGGAATGCAACCGAGTCCGAACGTTCAGTACGTATCGGTCAACATAGCCGCCCTCCACATTCAAATTGGCGTCCACACGCGACATTGCAAGTTTCGTACTCGCGCGTTCCGCTGACGACAAAGTAACCCCTGGCCCGTAACCTAGCGGATTCGCCTTAAACAAATTCCAAGCGGCGCTTGACTCGGGCCGAGCCGAAGTAAGTAGCCCGAAGGTTCCGGGATTCGCGAGTTGTACAACGGTCCGCTCCCTGACGCGCTCTCCGAGCGCGCCGTCTGCCGCGATTGACGGACCAACCACCAGCCCGACCACCGCGATCGTAGACACCACGCCAAACGACACAACACGGCTTGATGGCACGGCCTTGGCTCGCACCGCGCTGCACCAGCCATACATGAGAAGGGCAACAACGCAGAACAACCCGAATGCCCTCGAATCCAGCACGAACGAGACGCCTGCAAGCATAAGGATTCCGAGCATAACAACGGGAACCGAACGGAAACGGCTCAGCGCGATCAGTAGAATGACGGTGATCGACCAGCCGAGATAGCCCTTCCAAACTAGCCCACTACTCGGACTCGCAATCAATGCCTGCGCAAGTAGTCCCAAACTGAATGAGGTCAGCATGATGGTTGGTCCAGCGAGCCTGGCACACCAGCAAAGCGCCATGATGCTTACGATTCCGCCCACCAGCAGAAGCGTGACGCCAATTCGATTTATCGATTCGGGCCTACGACTGCTATCTCCGAGGCTAAGGGCCGTTAGTAGCGGCGAAGTGACAAGAGCAATCGTGAGCAAAATCAGTACCCGCTTCGCCCACTTTTCTCCTGGAACGCGGATAATTCCCAGCAGAATAAATAACAACCCGCCCAGTACCGCGAGATTCAGACTCGCCGACCCAAGCGGGCTGATCGTCTTGATCGGCAACAGGAAGACAAGAACGATAGCGACCGCACGAGAAAGAGATGTTGGCCCGCTCCCGAACCCGTCAGTCTGCTGACTGTCACCTGCCAGCACCCTTAGCGTAACCATCCACTACCGCCATTCCATAGATAGTTGTACTGTACAGGTCCTCTAGATTGCGTGCCCGCCGAAACAGAGGCCCGTCGCTATTACAACGAAAAACTTCGGTCAGCCAGGACCTCACTCGTCGCCGTCACGTCATAAGTGCTCAATCTGGCCTCTGGATCCGATGCGTTCAACTACAGCGTTCTTGCGCCGGGACAACCGTCGTCGAACCTGCTGCGCGCGAGCCCAAACCCTATCGGCTGCCTCAACTCCGCCTGCGAGATCAAAACAAGATGCCCGAACATCGTGGAGCAGCGCTGGTATTTGGTCGCTCAGATTCTCGCTCAATCCACCACCCTCATAATTTATGAGCAGCTCGTCGATTTCCAATGGGGCAGCGACCGCACCGGCCCGCAAGATGAAGTCGAAATCGCCCACAAACTGAAACTGTTCAGAGTAACCACCGAGACTACTGACTAAGTCTCTTCGAAAGAGACAAGCTTGGTGGCAATGTGGTTGAAGTCCGTAGGCGTGTTTTATCCAATTGTGCGGGATGTTTCGTATGATCGACGGTGCCCTACGTCCGCCGCCCAAGTTCCTGGCTCCAACGATCATCCAGACCGGATTGCTTGCTAACCCGGAATGGACCACCTTTAGTGCCGTCGGCACAGCGAAAGAGTCACCGGAGTTGAGGAATAGATAGAAATCTCCATTACCTCGAGCAATCCCCTTATTCATTGCATCGTAAACTCCGTTGTCCGGCTCACTGAACCACTTTATGCCGTCGTATTCGTCATACTGTCGGGCAACAGCAGCGGATTCGTCGGTGGATCCGCCGTCGATGATCAGCAACTCGATCCCGATAGGGCTAGGTTGCTGACTTACGAAACTGTTCAGTGTTACAGCTAGTCCAGCTGAATTATTGAAATTTATTGTGATTATAGTCAAGGCCGGGCGATTTTCAGCGCACATTATGTGGACCCCTCTCTCGATCTTGGATGAATTTTAAAATCGAGAATCCTGCAGTGAGAATACGATCGATTATTTGCACTCCATTGCCCTCCGACGAAGTACAATCCTTGTCGAGTAAGGAATGACTTGGAACACAAAGATCGATACTCCAGTCGCGACCAGCGGCCCCGCCGCGCCAAGCGAAGGCGTGAGCAGCAGGCATAGTACGAAGGCCGACAAGACAACAGCAACCACGCACACAGATTGGTAACGCAATCCGGAGATATCGGTTAAGTAAATACCTAAAGGCGATTGCAGCGACTGGCAGACCACGAAGAAGGTGAACGCCAGTCCCAGCCCTGGGCTAATGTCAACTTTGTTACCAGAGATTAGCGGCGCAATCATCGGCGCGAGGAGTACGCCGACGGAGCAGAGAATTAGAGAGGCTCCAGCGAAGATCGCCGAGAGCTTTAGCGGATGCGGCGCACGGCTGCCAGTGTCGCGTGCACGGTCCTTGGCGAATTGAGGCCATAGACTTACCGATGCTGCACCGACTACTGCTGCCACCGGTAAGAACATCTGGGCCGCCAAGCTGTACTGTGCGATAGCCTCCGCATCGGACAAATGACTTAGCACCATTCGGTGGGTCTGAAGTACTAAAGGCATTCCAATCATCACCGCCAACATCGGTAGCGCGGTCTGAAATATGCCGATGTTGCGCGCCTTGTCGAACCGAAAGATCAGTCGAGTTGCGCGCACCAGAAGTCCGTCAGTAAGTCTGTTTGCATCAAAGGCAATGAGGAAGGTTGTCAGCAGATAGGCACCGAAGAAGCACAAAATTGCAGTTTTGCCGTCGTTGAAGACGGCGGTAGCAACAAGTACTGCTAAAAATACGAGAGCGGGCTGCAACCCCTGGATAAGGACCTGTCGTTCGTTCTTCCCAGCGCCGATCGCAATGCGTTGCCCGAGTCCAAGCGGCATTGACGCCGCGAAAAATAGCACACCAATCAATGCGTAGAGCCCGGCGGACTCCTCGAATGAGTCGCCCAAAATGACCTTCCAGCCGGAAATCATCGTGATTGCCACTGCCACAATTGAGAGTACCGTGGCTGAAAAGATCAATATTCTGAGAGAAGCCACCGTGACGCTAACAACGCTTTCCTCCCTAAACGAAGACGACTTTGAGACGGCATTTACCGTAGCAGCACCAACACCGAGATCCGCAAAAGGCAATACGGCCGCGATCGAAATCACCAACGTGTACTGCGAGAAACTGTCGGTGCCGAAGTTTCTGAGGATTAGTGCAGACGTAAGTAGTGAGAACACCGCCGATACCGGAAGTGTGATTGCCCGCGCACCGGCCGACCGCAACAGGCTGTCCCGCACTGAAGTAGTCACAGTGGAGTTCCAACCTCCGTCAGCGCTTCACTTAGCATGCTACTCCGCAAGTAGCATAGATCAAATCGAATTTGGATATCCCAGGTCCGGAACATTTGGATATCCCAGGTCCGGAACATAAGCGGCACCGTCTCCTTCTGGAACATTGCTTTAGGCACTTGACAGATTCATCTTCAGCGCTGCTCGAATACCATCAGCGAAGTTCTTGGCCATGTTTTCAATTGAATAGTTCCCTCGCTTATCAATGCAGTTCTGTTGCATTCTCGATAATAATTCACGGTCGGAAAGTAGTTCGGTCACGCCCCGAGCGTAACTTTCGTCATCGCCGGAGAAAACAGCACATGTGAGCCCGGGGTCGAGATAAGCATATTCAGGTGCATGTAATCCATAGTCAGTTGTAGCAATCGGGACACCTGCAGTAAGAGAGTCCAAGGCGATCAGCCCGATTCTCCCGGGGTTCAGAATCAATTGCGATTTCGCCAGGACTTCGGCTTTTTCCTTGCCCGTCGAATGGCCCCTATAGCTGGCCCACTCTCGAACGGAGCAGTACTCTTCGACGTCGCCGCTTGCTTCTCCGTCTCCGAGGATCGTCAGGCGAACTTGCGGATTTCCGCGGTGAACTAGTTCCGCGCAACTGAGTACCATGGGGATATTCTTTGACGAATCGAGCGCGCCGATGTAGCAGAGATTTGTAGTGACCGTGTCCTGAGATGAACGATGCGGTGCTCGCTGCAAATCCGCCAGTAGGTTCTTGGTGTCGATTGAGTTTTCTACGGTCGTTGTCCTGCTTCTTTCAAACCCCTGGCTTACCACGTGCTCGACAGAATCCTGTGTATATCCAAAAAACCAATCCACCTGATTGGTAATTTGCGCCATTAGCAATCTCGTTACTGTGCCGCTTTTTGTTGCATAGTCGCGCCCGTGTCCCCAAAGACCTAAGACTTGGCGCGGCCGAGAATTTGATCTGCGAATTAGACCCCGCCTTGCCAATATTCGATACAAAGCCAGGTTTCGCCTTGCTTGCTCGAAGATGACCATGTCGAATTCGGCCAACTCGTCTAAAACATCACTAACTACTACGCGCTTACCGAACACCCGATATTCGCGTTGATTCACCTTTCGAATGAAGGTCGACTCGAACCCGTCGTTGCGTTTGGCCTGGACTTTGTTCGGGTTTCCCGCGAACACCCGGCATTCGATACCATGAAGATCGAGTAGTTGAATTAGCTGTTCGAAGAATGGCTGCCTGTACATCGGTACGTATTCCTGAACGATAGCGATCTTTACCATAGCCATTTACCCCGAATCTCGTTCATTTCGTCGGCGGTTGTCATCTGTGCTATTTTTCGCAAATCGCAGAGTTGTAAACACCCTGCATCTTGTCGGTCCACTTTTGGGCGCTGAATTCTGATTCGAAGCGGTGTAGCGCACGTTCTGAAAAATGGTCCCATTCTGCGTCAACTCTATCCATAGCGGATTGCAGATCAGTCCATTCCGCGAAGACGGATCCAGTGTCATGAGCGACGACGTCGTCTGCTGCCCCATTACCTTGTAGGGCGACCACCGGGAGCGCGACTGATAGGGCATCCAAATAGCTCATCGGGTATGCCGACTCTGGCCAAATGCTCGGGAAAACCAATCCCCTGGCTTTCGCCAGCCTCGATTGGACATGCTCGCTGGGAATAACTCCATGGAACTTCACGGAAGAACCAGCCATCCCTTCAAGGGTACTCCTTAGGGGGCCATCTCCATAGATGTCAAGTTTTCTGCCTTTCGGCCAGACCTTCAACAGGTGCTGTATCCCTTTCTCGGGGCTCAGCCGACCGACGTACGCCCAGCGGGAGCTTTGCGGATCGGCCCTCTCAAGCGATGGCTTCACAAAGTTCGGTACCAGACAAATCTTTTGCTTGTTAACCCCTGCACGAACATGGATTTCTTCGGCTCGCGCGGATAGCGCCACAATCTTTCGGCTGGCCAAAATTAGGGGGCTGCCCTCAGGCCCCTTACTCACACCTGTGTACATAGGAATAGTAGCAATGCGGGAATTCCTATAACATCCATGTATTACAGAGTTAATCTTGCGATGGTCAATGCACAGGGCGCAAGGCTTGCCATCTCTGAATAAAGTTCCCGATGCGCACGTATACCTGAAGTTGTGCAGCGTAGCCACCACAGGTGGTTGCAATTCGAGCGGCCACCTCGATGAAAAGTTCGGAAACGTATTGTGAACGTGCACCAGATCGGGGTCAAATTTTTCGATCCTGCTCGTAGGATCGATTCCTGCGCCAACAGACACCTTCACCGCTGCTAACACGGGATTAAGTATGTTGTCGCTGTCCGCGTATACCTCAAGAACCTGATGCCCGGCCACTCGGAGTTGAGCCACCTGCGCCTGAACGGCAATGTTTTCGCCGCTCGGCTGGTCGCTTCGGTACATGCTATGAACGATGGCGATTTTCATATTTCACAGCCTTCATTTGCAAAACCATTCATATGCAAGTAACTCGGGTGTTGACCCTGCTCTATTTAGATCGACGACTTCGACAGCGCGTTTCACGGGATTGCTTAGGACATTTTTAGGTGATTTCTTGGATGGGCTACTGTCGGCCTTTTGGGGCGAGTTCTTTGGAGTCCTTGTACTTGTTAGGGACATAGCAAGAGGTCCTTCCCCTACAACTCGTGACAGGGGTCCGGAAATGAGTTGACTCATCGGTTGACCCTATGTCCGCAAGGAGTGCGCATGCTGGCGGTACCACGCTACCGTCGAAGCAATCCCCGCTTGCAAGTCAATTTTCGGCTT
Source organism: Rhodococcus sp. 077-4 (assembly GCF_047782425.1). Lineage (NCBI taxonomy): Bacteria > Bacillati > Actinomycetota > Actinomycetes > Mycobacteriales > Nocardiaceae > Rhodococcus > Rhodococcus sp. 077-4. The sequence continues at coordinate 638,852 of NZ_JAJPWC010000003.1, forward strand.
CCATCCCGCTTCCCTCAGTTTGTTCACGTCGAGCAGCTTCTGAGGTGTGCCGTCTGGCTTAGTGGTGTCCCACTCGGTCTTACCCTCGAACCCGACTGCGGATGCCACGATACCGGCGATCTCCTTGATCGTCGCGTCCTCGCCGGTGCCCACGTTCACCTGATCAGGTCCGTCGTAGTTCTCGAGCAAGTGAATGCACGCAGCTGCCATGTCGTCGACGTGCAAGAACTCACGTCGGGGAGAACCGCTACCCCAATTGGTCACCGTGTCGATACCGTCGCGGCGAGCCTCGTCGTAACGACGAATCAGCGCTGGCAAGACGTGCGAACCCTTCGGTGAGAAATTGTCACCCGGGCCGTACAGATTGGTCGGCATCGCCGATATCCACGGCAGTCCGTACTGCTTACGTACCGACTGAATCTGCAAAATCCCAGCGATCTTCGCGATGGCGTAAGCATCGTTGGTCGGCTCGAGGTGGCCGGTGAGGAGGTACTCCTCCTTGATCGGCTGAGGAGCCAGCTTCGGGTAGATGCACGACGACCCGAGGAACAACACGCGCTGCACGTTCTGGGCCAACGCCGCATCCAGCACGTTGACCTGGATGCGCAGGTTGTCCGAGAGGAAATCGACCGGGTACGTGCTGTTGGCGAGAATGCCACCGACCTTGGCCGCCGCCAACACCACGGTGGCCGGCTTGGTCTCCTCGAAGAACGCGAACACGGCGTCACGGTCCTTGAGATCCAGCTCGGCTGACGAGCGGCCGATCAAATCACTGAATCCCGATGCCTCGAGCTGCCGCCAGATGGCGGATCCGACCAAACCGCGATGCCCTGCCACGTAGAACGGCGCGTCACGATCGAGCGGACCTGGCGTGTAGTCGGATGCAGGCGACCCATTCGTCGCCACGGTGCTCATGCCCAATCCGGCAGTGACGGCCGGTCGATCCACGGACGACCCTCGTGCTCGAGAGCCGCGATGTCGGCGTCGACCATGATCTTCGCGAGTTCCGGCGTGTGCACCGTCGCCTTCCACCCGAGCTTTGCTTCGGCCTTGCTGGCATCACCGATGAGAGCATCGACCTCGGTGGGGCGCAGGTAGCGCTCGTCGAATTTGACGTGCTTCTCCCAATCCAACCCGGCCCGCTCGAATGCCACGACGAGAAAGTCCTTCACCGAGAAGTTCCCGCCGGTAGCCAATACGAAGTCATCCGGCTCGTCGGCCTGCAGCATCCGCCACATGCCCTCGACATACTCCGGCGCGTAGCCCCAGTCGCGGATGGCGTCCAAGTTGCCCATGTACACGTTCTGTTCCAGGCCGGCCTTGATGCGTGCGACCGCACGGGTGATCTTGCGGGTGACGAAAGTTTCGCCACGGCGCGGAGATTCATGGTTGAACAGAATCCCGTTGACGGCGAAGATGCCGTACGCCTCGCGGTAATTCTTGGTAACCCAGTACGCGTAGACCTTTGCCGCGCCGTACGGCGAGCGCGGGTAGAACGGAGTGTCCTCGTTCTGCGGGGGCGGCGTCGCGCCGAACATCTCGGAGCTTGAGGCCTGGTAGAAACGGCACTGGAGGCCTGCCAGTCGAACCGCCTCGAGCAGTCGAATCGACCCGACGCCGGTGGTGTTTCCGGTGTGCTCGGGCTCGTCGAAGCTCACGCGCACATGCGATTGTGCACCGAGGTTGTAGACCTCGTCCGGCTGGATCTCGGTAAGCAGGGTTACGAGTCGTGCGCCGTCACTGAGGTCGCCGTAGTGCAGAAACAGCTTGGCGTCCTTCTCGTGCGGATCCTGGTACAGGTGATCGATGCGCGATGTGTTGAAAGTGGACGACCGTCGAATGAGGCCGTGCACCTCGTACCCCTTGCTCAACAGAAGTTCGGCCAGATAGGACCCGTCCTGCCCGGTAATTCCGGTGATCAAAGCACGCTTCATAGTTTCCACTCCCTCGAGAACCAGCACTGATGCGGCTGGCGTTCAATTGGCCGTATCGGGTCTAATCGGTATTTGGACTAACGGGAGCAGTACCGGCCTCCCCGAAACTTGGTTCGCGCGCTGATGTGCGCATCTAATACGCCCCGTCGCTTCCAGCTACGGCCTTCAAGGTCTTGGCAATGATCAGCAGATCCCCCACCATCGACCAGTTCTCCACATACGAGAGGTCCAGCCGCACAGTCTCTTCCCACGACAGGTCGGATCTTCCGCTGACCTGCCACAGACCCGTGACTCCTGGCTTCACCAATAGTCGCCGACGAACCTCGCCGTTGTAGGTCTCGACCTCGCGACGCAGCGGAGGCCTCGGCCCCACCACACTCATCTCGCGCTTGAGCACGTTCACGAACTGTGGCAGCTCATCGAGACTGAAGCGCCGCAGGACCTTGCCGACGGGCGTCACCCGCGGATCGTCACGCATCTTGAACAGAACCCCGCCTGCGCCCTCGTTCTGGTTCAGGAGATTCGCGACTTGCTTGTCAGCATCGACGGTCATGCTGCGGAACTTGATCATCGAGAACGGCTTGCCGTCGATGCCCATCCGCTCTGACTTGTAGAACACCGGGCCGCGGCTCGTGGCCTTCACTGCGATGGCGACTGCCACCAGAATGGGTGAGATCAACACCAGGACAAACGCCGCGAACGTCAGATCGAATGCCGTCTTACTGAAGCGCGTCGCGCCGTTGTATTGGGGCTTCTCGACGTGGATCAGAGGGAAACCGGCGACGGGCCGCATCACCAGTCGCGGGCCTGCAACATCGACAACGCCTGGCGCGACGACAAGATCGACGTCCTTCTTCTCCAGATCCCAGATCATCTTCCGGATGCCTTTGTGGCCGAGATGCTCGGTCGCGGTCACCGCGACAGTGTCGGCACCGCACTCCTCGATCGCGTCGAGTACATCGTGCTCATCCCCCAGCACTGGTATCTCAGCACCTTCGACGTGGACCAGACCATCGCGAGGAACCTCGTATCCAGGCATGCAGATTCCGACCACCGCATAACCCGATGCAGGGGACTTCTCGAAGGACTGCGCCATGGACACCGCGGCTGCGCGGCTACCCACGATCAGCACCGAAGTCTTGTACTCACCCTTGTCGCGAAGCTTCGTGACCATCTTGCGCCAAATCCACCGACTGAACAGCAAGGCAAGCAACCCGACCGGCAGCGCGATCGCCAGGTAGAGACGAGCAATGTCGACACGGAACAACAGGGACGCGATAGCGATGACTCCGAACAGCCGGAACGTCGCCGACACGATGCGCCGGTACTCCTCGGCACCGTTGCCGATCACCCGTGCGGAACGGGTTCGAAAAATCGCGAGGAACGTGAGCCAGAGGCCGACCAGGACTAGGGAGACCCCGGTGTATGTCACTGCCGAAAGCAGGCCAGTGGTCTCGACTGCCCCGAATCGCACGATCTGAGCCAGCGCGACCGACAAAGTCACAACCACGACATCGGTCACCCGGAGGCGCGCGATGTACTGGCCCTCCCACACGTGCCGCGAGGTGAGCTTGCGCGTCGGCATGGCACCCGATGGACGCGGAGATCCCCACAGAGAGCGTTGTGCAGCCCCGACAGATGCCACGTGCTCCCCTCCTCTGCACTCGAGCTCCCGCCACAGGGGAAGCGCGTGAATCCGATCCGAACCAATCCGAATTTCAACCGGTCTCGAATTGAAATAGTCCCACGTCGTTTACCGGTCCACCACGCGAGCGGCGCAGATCACAAACCAATAACAGTGTTCAAGTTGTTTACCACACAGAAGCTAACGAGGCGATCCGAGGCGCAGGATCGAATCGGCGCATACCTTCATTTCGCCCAAATATGTTATGCACGAGTACAATCGACTCGGCTTTGCAACTCTTCACAATCCCATGTGCTGTTTTTGGGGAAGAACGAATGCAGAGCTGGACGGCCGACCGAGAAACCGAACTTCAGCGCTGATCAGGACTACAAAGCGAGGATGGTACCGACAACCGCGCCAGAATCTGCGGCAAACCCTGATACAAGCAGCTAATGACACACGGAATTCAGAATTCATTCAATCGAATGAACCCAGAGCGCGATTTATCAGCCCGATCAGGGACGTCCCAAACCGCGGTAGTTCCATCCTGCGGAACGCCATTGCTCCGGGTCCAGGCAGTTGCGGCCGTCGATGAGCTTCTTGCTGCGTACGACGTCGTTCAGGTCCGAAGGAACGAGGGCCTTGAACTCTTTCCACTCCGTCAGCACCAACACCACGTCAGCGCCCTCGCACGCCTCCAACGCAGAGTTGTTGTACGTGAGGGTGGGGAACAGCGCGCGTGAGTTCTCCATGGCCTTGGGGTCGTACACATTGACCGCGGCACCCTGAAGCTGGATCTGTCCTGCCACGTTAAGGGCCGGTGAATCACGGACGTCGTCCGAATCGGGCTTGAAGGCCGCGCCCAACACTGCAACCCGAGCACCGAGGAGAGATCCGCAGGCCTCACGCGCCAGTTCCACCATGCGAGTACGGCGTCGCATGTTGATGTTGTCGACCTCGCGCAGGAACGTCAGTGCCTGGTCAGCGCCCAGTTCACCGGCCCTGGCCATGAACGCCCGGATGTCCTTGGGCAGGCAGCCACCACCGAAGCCGATGCCGGCATTGAGGAACTTGCGGCCGATGCGCTCGTCGTGGCCGATGGCGTCTGCAAGCACGGTGACGTCCGCTCCCGCCGCCTCACACACCTCCGCGATGGCGTTGATGAACGAGATCTTGGTGGCGAGAAATGCATTGGCGGATGCCTTGACCAACTCGGCTGTGGCCAGATCGGTGACCAAGAACGGGATCTTCTCGTCGAGCAGCTGTGCATAGACCTGGCGGGCCAGCTCCTCGGCGCGACCCGGACGGGCACGATCGACACCCAACACGAGGCGGTCGGGGTGCAGGGTGTCTTTGACGGCGAAGCCTTCGCGCAGGAACTCGGGGTTCCAGGCGACCTCGACACCGTCGCCTGCGGGGGCGAGTTCGCGGGCGATGCGGCCGAGTCGCTCGGCCGTACCCACCGGGACGGTCGACTTACCGAAAATCACGGCCGGCTTGGTCAGCAGGGGTGCCAGTGTCTCGATCACGGAATCGACGTACTTCATGTCGGCCGCGAACTCCCCCTTCTTCTGGGGAGTTCCTACGCCGAGGAAGTGCACCTCTGCGAAGTCCGCGGCTTCCTGGTAGGACGCGGTGAAGCGCAGTCGTCCGGCAGCGATGTTGCGTTGCAGCACCTCTTCGAGACCGGGCTCCCAGAACGGAACCTCGCCGGCTTCGAGCTTGGCGAGCTTGGCCGGGTCCACATCGACGCCGAGAACCTCGTGGCCGAGCTCGGCCATGCACGCCGCATGAGTGGCACCGAGATAGCCGGTACCGAAAACTGTGATTCGCATGCTGTCCGTTCCCCGTCGGTTGGGCTGCTGTGCCGTGTGTTCGGTCGAGACAGTGCCCGACAATTGCAGGGCTCTCCATGTCGGTTACGCCCGCGTCTGCGAATAGTAAACGCAGTCCAGACATCTTCGATACCCGAGGGACAGCGGTCGCTGCACAGTGAACGGAGGGTATCGCTGCGGAAAATTCTCAGCGGCGAACGGGAAACTGCGGATTCTCGGGTTCCTCGACGGCCTCGGCGCATCGGTGGATGAAATCGCTCAGCTCAGCACGAACCTCGGGGGCGAGTAGATCCAAGGGCGCCTCGGTGCCGTGATACTCCGCGAACGCCGACGTGTAGGCATCGACGCTGTCGGATATGACACCGTGCAAGGAAGTAGACCTGTTCAGATGAACGCGCGCGATCTGATCGATGCGATCCGCCAAGAAGTCGTGAAATGTCTTCTGCGCCATGGTTGCGTCACGTCCACTCTCGGAGACAGTTGTCATCACGCAATGATACGAACAATACCGACCGACCGCACGGTGAACGCACACACCGCTAGTACGCGCCCTCGCTCTTGAGCACGGCTACAGCAGTCTTGGCGATGATGAGCAGATCACCTGTCATGGACCAGTTTTCGACGTACGAAAGATCGAGCCGCACGCTTTCCTCCCACGACAGATCCGATCGGCCACTCACTTGCCAGAGCCCGGTGATTCCTGGCTTGACGAGTAAACGGCGACGCACTTCACCGTCGTACGTCTCCACTTCACTACGCAGCGGTGGACGCGGGCCCACCACGCTCATCTCACGCTTGAGTACGTTGACGAACTGCGGCAGCTCGTCGAGGCTGAACTTGCGCATCACTTTGCCCACCCGGGTCACCCGTGGGTCGTCGCGCATCTTGAACAGCACGCCGCCCGCACCTTCGTTGAGGGCGGCCAGTTCCTGGACGCGCTTGTCTGCGTCCTGAACCATGCTGCGGAACTTGATCATTTGGAAAGGCTTGCCGTCGATGCCCATTCGCTCGGACTTGTAGAAGATCGAGCCCTTACTGGTGAGCTTGATGATGGCGGCGAGGGTGATCAGGACCGGGGAGATCATCAGCAGAACCGACGCTGCGAAGAGGAAATCGAAGGCAGTCTTGCCGAATCGCTTCGCGCCGTTGTACTGCGGCTTCTCGACGTGGATGAGTGGAAAGTTCGCCACCGGGCGCATCACCAGACGCGGACCTGCAACGTCCACCACACCGGGCGAGACGACGAGATCCACCTTTTTCTTCTCCAAGTCCCACACCATCTTTCGCAGTCCACGATGGCCGATGTGCTCGGTGGCCGTCACCGCGACAGTATCTGCGCCGGAGGTCTCGATGGCCTCCACGACGCTGTGCTCGTCTCCGAGGACAGGAATCTCGACGCCGTCGATGTTGAACGATGCGTCGTTGCCGGGCTCGTAGTTGGGCAAGCAGATGCCGACCACGCTGTAGCCGGCCTCGGGGGAACGCTCGAAGGACTTGGCCATCGCCAGAGCCGAACTACGACTACCGACGATGAGCACCGCAGTCTGATAGCCGCCACGAGCACGTCTGCGCGACACGACTTTTCGCCAGACCCACCGACTCAAGAGCAAACCGAGCAGGCCGACAGGCAGTGCGATGGCGAGATAGAGACGGGCGATGTCCAAGCGGAACAACAGGGAGAGGATCGCAATGGTTCCGAAGAGTCGGAACGTGGCCGAGACGATACGACGGTATTCCTCCGAACCGTTACCGATCACGCGTGGCGATCGAGTGCGGAAGATGGCGAGGAACGTCAACCACAGCACAAAGAGGACACCAGAGAACCCGATGTAGCTCGCCACCGACCACGGTTCACGAAAGTCGATCTGCCCGAAGCGGATTACCTGAGCAACCGTCACTGCACCGAGAACGACCAACGTATCGGTGACACGAAGCCCCTCGGTGTAATGCGACTCCCATTCGCGACGAGACGTCGCCGCGCGCAACCGTCGTGCATCACGCCGCGACACAACCGATTTCTGTGTTTCCAGATCGCTGACTGACACTGATTTTCCCCTCGGTACGTACGCGTTGCCGAACCTCTGCGTGATCGACACTGCACCGTGCCACCCGTCGTGCAGATTATCTCGTTCTGGTTATTGTGTCACTTGGTAACAGTATGTTGATCGATAAGAACCCGCAGGTCGTTACATGTTTCTAAAGCATTAACCGCACGCGTCCGCAGCATTGCCGATGCCTCCGGGAGCACCCTATTCGGTGACTCTCGACCACCTATTAGTGCCAGAACCGCGTCGTGTGTCAAGCACTGTCGGTCGAACGTTGGACCGATACCGACGTGTTAACGTTCGGCGTCTTCGGGGGGAGTGTTGTGAGTCTGAGATTGCGGTTGCTGCGTGTTGCGGCGTTGCTGGGATTGTTCATGGCGGTGGGCTACCTGCTGCCCGAACTCGGCCCACAAGCACCGGACTCGTACCAGGGCGTCGCGAGACCCGTCACGACAACAACCACCGCGCTACTGCCGAGGGGATCGACCGCACCGACGTCCACGCGCGTGGGACCGCCGCCGGGCTTCCCCTCCATGGAATTCCCGCCACCCGAGAACCAAGTGCCCGAGGGCGACCCGATCCCCATCGACACCAAATACGGCATCCGCTACACCGTGCCGGGAGACTGGCGGTTCCAGCGCGGAGGCGTCACGGGGTGGAGCAGCGGTGACCAGTCGTTGCGGTTCGGTGACATCGCAGACTACGGATACGACTACTGTCCCGAGTTTCATGACGGAGCAACCAAAGCAAGAACGGGGATAACAGGTCGCCACGGAGTCGACATACCGTCCGCCGCGTTCGCCGTCAGCCGCGAAGCCGAGTTGATCTTCCGTGACACTCCCGATGACGAAGTTGTTATCGACTTTTCGGAGCCGACGGACTTGCAGGTCGAGGGCATACCTGCAGTCCGGTACACCGTCACCGCATCCAACCTTCCGCGGAAATACGATTGCGATCCGCCGGCTGCGTCCATCGATATCGTTGCGATGCAGGGATATTCGAATGCGACCGTCGCCGTGTTCATGGTCCTCGCGGAGAAAGAGACCGACGGAGCGCTCTCACGAGACACGATCGACGGCATAGTTTCGAGTCTTCGCAAGTCACCCTGAGGATCGGAGCGCACGGCGTCAGGAAACGTCTGGACGGTGTGTTAGCGTCTGCTGACTTCCGGGGGAAACGATATGAGCCTGAAAATGCGACTCGTACGTGTCGCGGCACTACTGGGGTTGTTCCTGGCGGTGGGTTTTCTGCTGCCCAAGCTAGGGCCGCAAGCTCCGGACTCGTACCAAGGAGTCGCGAGACCCACCACGACCGCCACCGCGCTACAGCCGACGGGATCGACCGCACCGACGTCCACGCGCGTGGGACCGCCGCCGGGCTTCCCCTCCATGGAATTCCCGCCACCCGAGAACCAAGTGACCGCCGGTGACCCGATCCCGATCGACACCAAATACAAGATCAGCTACACGGTGCCCGGCGACTGGCAGAACTCGTCCGGAGCCATCGCTGGCTGGGAGGGCGACATGGGATCGGTGACCTACGGTGCCATTGCTATGTACGGCTACGACTACTGCCCGGAGGATCGCGACGGGGCACGTAAGGCCATCACCGGGATGACCGGCCGCAATGGCATCGACGTCGCCACAGCGGCATTTGAGGCGAGCCGCCAGGCCGAAATCATCTTTCGGGATCAACCGAACGACGATGTGCAGATCCAGTACTCGGAACCCACCCAATTTCAGATCGGCGGTGCCGAGGCTGTGCGCTACTCGGTACGCGCGAGCAATCTAACCAAGAAATTCGACTGCGATCCAACCGAAGGAACCTTCGACGTCGTTGCGACCCAGGGGTACTCGAACGCCACCATCGCTGTCTTCATGGTGAAGACCGATCAACAAATCGAGGGCGCACTTCCGCATACCGAGGTCGACCAGATCGTGTCGACCCTCCGCCGACAGAACTGACGATCGGGGAATTACATGGGTGAAGTCTTCCTTGCCGATCCGAGACATGTTTCTGGCCTCGGACGTCTGGTGTCCGACATCGGCAGTCAAACGATGAGTTCGTATCGGTACTTCAATGAGAATGCCGTTCCCGACGCCGCCGATGCGGGAGCACTCTTCGGGACGCTCGTTGCGCCCCTGGAGGGCATGAAGGACATCTGGCTCGGCAGGCACGTTCACCTCGCAGCAAACTGCGCAAGGCTCGGCGACAAGCTGAACACGGCAGCATGGCTGTACTCGGACCAAGAGCGTGAGAACTACGAGGCGCTGAACGCGCACACCCACGGTCTTCCCGTCGGTATGCCCGGATTCGATGCCGGGGACGCGAATCGCGCCGCAACCGGCAGCGTGGACAACTACTCCGACGTCGTGGATTACGGCCGGCCTGAAGGAATCGACTACCCGGCCCCCGACACCTTCCCCGACGATTTGGCGGCCGTCATCGCCGATGCCGCCGGATGGCTCGGCGATATCGACGACGCCATCCAGCAACTGATCGGGCACAGCCCATTCCAAGAATTGGTCAAACCAATGGGCGGAAACTGGAACGACCTCCGACGACTGGGTGGTGCCTACCGCATCGCCGGCGAGGCAATGGAACACGGCGGCGACGCGCTGGCCAGTGGAACCTCACGAGTGGATCCAAAATGGGACGGACTGGCCGCCGTCGCCTACAAGGATTACGCCGCGAAGCAGGTCGAAGCGATGAAGTGGGAGGGTGCCTGCGGGCGCGTACTCGAAGCCGTCGCAGAGCGCGCGTCCAAGGAGATCAGAGAGTCGGCTCACGGACTGGTGACGACACTACGAAAGATGGTCGAGAAAGAACTGGATCTGTCCTCCGGCGAGAAGGTCGGAGAATTCTTGGTGAAGAAAGCTGGAATCGCCGGGATCACGTATCAGCTCTACCGCGTCTACGAGATTCTCCGCACCGGATACGAATTGGGCATGAAACTCTACGAGTCGATCCGGATGGGCGTCGAAGCTCTGAAGGAGTTTCTCGCACTGGTTGCCAGCCCGAGTGGCTACATGAACGAGCAGTTCAAGCAGAAGCTCGAGCCGGTTACGAAATGGCTCGATCGGAAGGACCTCGCGGTGGACATCTACACCACCGCCGATGCGAGCCCGATGTACGACGCCCCGCAGGACCCGTATTCGTTGGGCACCGACAAGCAACCCTGGGCAGATGCGTGATGGAACCCGACGATCCCGTTCTGCGGCAGGCACTTCGGAAGATGACCGATATCTTCGATCGGATGGCCGAGCACCGCGCCCAGGTGCAGCGCACCCCACTGCCCTCGTTCGACCAACCGCGCGTCGTCGACAGTTCGCTGTTGTACGACATGGCATCCCTCCCCGGGGCGTCACCTGAACTACAGGCCTACGCCTTGCGCGTCGGAGCCGGTGAGTGCCGATGGGACGAGGTAGAGGCGCTGTCCCGGCCGGTCCCGCCGGAGGTAGCCGAAATGAAGCGCGACCCGACGCTGATCTGGTTCCCGCACGCGCGCCAACCGCCGCCCGAGGACGACACGCCGTACCGCATTCCGTGGCAGTAGCCTCTACTACTCGGGTGGCGGTGACATGCTTGCAAACGCCTCCCACATACGTCGACCCAATTCCCGTTGCCCTGCCGCGTTGTAGTGGATCTTCTCGGTCTCGCTGTTGTACATGCCCTCCGGGCCCGGTACGAAGACGACACCTTTCCGGCGCCGGGGCGTATCGGCATGAACCGCGTCGATGACGACGTAGTTCGGATCCCCCGATTCGATCTCCTCGGGCACCATCTGCCCGATGACGAACGGCACGTCGCCGAACTCGGTACGCACGGTGTCGATCACCGAGTCGAGCTTCTCGGCATACACCGGCCCCGGCGTCAACGGCACATCACTCTCACCCTGATGCCACAGCACCGCCGCGAGCTCGTTACCAGGCTTGGTCGCCAGCCCGGTTCGGATGCGCTGCATCGCATTCCAGAACAGGTTGACTCGGGCCCCGGTGTCGGCCGGGTCCCAGGAGATGCCGTTGACCCGCGCGAACGCCGAGTCACCTCGCGCATACGGAACGAGCAACACCGGCCTGCCCGTCGTATCGGCGAGGTGCGCCGCAAAGGTGGGGCCGAATCCGACTGCTTTGGAGGGTACTTCATGGAACAGTGGATTGCCTCCCGCCACGATCGTGTTCTTCGACCGACCCGACGCCGCCCACTGATGTACCCGTGGATGCGGAGCATCGAGCCCCAATCGATCCAGACCACGGCCCCCACCGTGCGCATTCGACTGCCCCAGCACCGCAACCACCAGATACGGCTCGTCGATCGCATCCACCGGAATGCCGCGTCCCAGACGTCTTTTCACGACATCCTTGGCGCGCACAGTCAGATCCTGTCGAACCCCCATGAAGCTCCCCCTCAATTGCAATCGTTCTGCGCAGGTGCCCCGGCGAAACGATCCCCTATCCACTGATTGACGGCGTCGCCGTTCACATCGCCGTGCCCTCGCCCGGCCTGCCGATCGATGGTGATAACGTCCCCCAACGCACAGGCCTGCTCGAGTGCCGCGTCGGTCCACGAGGCATCGATGAAGGTGTCGGCATCGCCGTAGGCCACCAACATCGGTGCCGAGGCCGGTCCCTTCGGCACAGCCATCGCCGTCAGAGCTTCTCGTAGTGCTTCTGCGGCAGCATCGGACTTCGGCGCAAAGTCTCTCTCTCCCAGCCGTTTCACCGCATCATCACGCGCACCGGCCTTGTCCGGCGTGCATCCGGTGAGGTCATCCCAGTCCTGCGCGGCGTTACCACTGCGGTAGTCGTCGAGATTCAGAGCCGGATCGCGTCGCGCCAACGACTCGAGAACCCACTGCAGTAGCGGGCCTTGATCGACGGTCAACGTCCCCACGATGGCCTTGTCCACCAACCCGACCATGTTCGCCGCCGGAGCAAGCGCCACCGCACCGACCAGATCCAATTCCGGCGCGTACGAAGCTGCGAGTTCGTTTGCAGCCCAGGCCGCCCCGCCTCCCTGTGAACCACCGAATGCAGCCCACTCGGTGCCCACGTCGGGAAAGACGGTGCGCAGTGCCCGCACGGCATCGATGACGTCGTACCCGGCGGTGATGTTGTCCAGGTAAGCATGGTTGCCCTCATGGCCGAGACCCTCGTAATCGGTGATCGCAACCGCGAATCCGGCTGTGGTGAAACCCTGCACCAGGGCCGACGCGCCCAGAAGCGACGCAGACCTCGACGGCGCGCATGCCTGCTCGATGCCGGTCGTGCCGTGGGCGAAGGCGATCACGGGCCACCCGCCGTCCGGTGCATCGCCGGACGGGGTGAACACCGTGCCGGATACCTCGCGCTCCCCGACGCCCGGTTGCACCGAGCGATACACCACCTTCGCGGCATCGACACCCGACATCCGCACCGAGAGCGACAGATTGGGCATCGTCTCGGCACTCACGATGGAACCGCTGCCGGTACCGGGATCGGCAACGACCAACGGCTCCGGGTCGCCACCACGCACCACCGATGCCACTGCCCCCTGTACCTGCGCACCGATCGGCACCACCACAGCGCATCCCGCGAGCAGAGGAAGGAGCACCAGCGGCGCGATGAGCCTACGGACGTTGCGCATCGATCTATTTGCTCGCCTTGAATCTGCGCGCATACGTCAACGACGGCTTCTCGATGAATCGGTACGTCACCGCTCCGAACGCGATGCTCACCGCACTCACCACCGCGAAGTTCCGCAGAAGCCCCAGCGGGCTGTCACCCGCCATCCACCCGAAGCGGCCCAGCATGATCAGGATGGGAAAGTGCCACAGGTACACGCTGAGCGAAATCATGCCCACGTAACGGAGTGGTGCCCAATCGGCCCGTTCGGCGAACACCGACCGCTCACCGCGTGCGAGCGGCACGATGATGAACAGAATCAGCAGTGCCGAACCGAAAGACACGGTGGACGTCTGCCAGCGCGAGTTGTCGTCGATCAGCTTCAGTGAGATTGCCGCAGTGGGAATCATCGCGATCCCCGTCCACCACCGCATTCTGGTGACGAACGCACCCTTCAGGATTCCGTTGTCGATGGCGACGAACACCACGGCTGCGAGCATCCCGTACGTGAAATTGTCTGCCAGCGACCAGAAGCTACGGCTCAACACCGCGATCTCGTTGGGACCCCACTCCAGCAGCTTCGGATCGGTGATGCCCGACGACTCCACGCGCGAGGCGGTGTACAACTTTCCGGTGATTCCGATGACGAACATGATCACCACTGGGATCAACGCAAGCACCGGTGCCGAGATTGACGTGCGCTTGCGCAGGAAGAACGCGATACCCGTCAGCATTGGCAGTGCGATGTAGAACGCGAACTCCAACGACAGCGACCAGGACGGGTTGATACCGGTCTGGATCATGCTCGGAATGTAGGTATGCACCAGAGTCAGATTGGCCAGCAGCGTCAACGGATCGGTGAGGATGCCCAGGCCGTTGTCGGTGAAATGTTGTTCGGCCACAGCGGCGTTCTCGACGAACACCGCGCGCATCACGAAATTCGCGAACAAGAAGATGAACAGGTATGCCGGAAACACCCGCAGCAACCGATGCATCGCGTAGCTGACATTGTTCGGCATCGGTTTGCCTGCGAACAGCTTTCGTACCATCGGCAGGAAGATCAGAAAGCCGGACAGGGCGAAGAAGAAGATCAACCCCTGCCCCAGCACTCCGAGTTTGTAGCTCAGCACCGTCTGCGGCGAGTAGTGGCCACCGACGTGTACGGCGAGTACGCACAGGCACGCAAACCCGCGGGGACCATCGAGGCCGACGATGCGGGCAGGACGCTTGATTCCGGTATCGGCGACCGCGGTTGCTGCGGTCGCGGTGCTGTCGGGTGTGGCGGTCATGGGTACCTTCTGGAGGTCATGGCACAAGAATCGGGCAGAAGCTGATGGCCTCGGTGCCGGCGAACCGGTCGGTGAGCCATCCGAACGCAGCAGCACCGTCGATGTCTGCGTGACCGGAATTCGGTTGGAGCACAGATTGAATCGTGTCTCCGTTGGCACAACCTGCCGCGATGGCGGCATCGGTCCACGGCTGCGAGATCAACGTGTCCTTGCCGCCGTAGACAACCAACATCGGTGCGGCCGCCGCAGACTTCGGCAAACTCATCTCCTGCAGGTATCCCGCCAGCTTCGCCGTCGCCTCGGGGGTGGCCGGACGAAGGTCGTCGTCGCTGATCTGCGCCGCCAAGGACGTACGGTCTGCAGCGAGAACGCCGCCACAGGCCGAGAGCTCGTCCCACTTGTCGGCAACGATGCCCCTGCGGTAATCGTCCAGGTTCAACTCCGGATGAGACTTGGCCAGGCCCACCAGAACCCACTGCAGCAGCGGCTTCTGATCGTCGGTGAGCGTGCCGCTTGCAGCCGCGGCCGCAAGTCCTGTGATGTCTGCCGCGGGAACCAGGCTGACCGAACCGACCATCTCGAGTCCCGCGCCGTAGGTGCCCGCCAGTTCGTTTGCAGCCCAGGCCGCCTGACCGCCTTGGGAGCCGCCGAACGCAGCCCACTTCGTGGACGCCTCGGGTATGAGCTTGCGCGCAGCACGCACCGAGTCGATCAGGTTGTTGCCGACGGTCCGAGAGTCGAGATACGGATGATAGGTACCCTCCAGGCCCAGTCCCTGATAGTCCGACACCGTGACCACATGCCCGGACCGCACCAGTGCCGCGACGATCTGCGAGCTGCCGAGCAACTCGGGATCGGTCGACGGTGCACAGTCCTCGAGCACACCGGTGGTGCCGTGCCCGTACGCGATGATCGGCCAACCGCCCTCGGGCGGAGTGCCTTCCGGCGCGAAGATCGTGCCCGAGACGCGCTGTGGCGAACCGTCGACCCCGGAGGTGGACGAGTAGACCACCCGCGCCGCGACCGACGAGACACCACTGACTCGGCGATCGATGGTCAGCAGTTGCTGCGCACTTTCGAGCGAGCCGGGGCCGCCTTCGCCGTAATCTGCATCGAGGCTCGCGCCGAACGCTGCGGACTGCGAGTCCGATCGCGATTCTACGGACGGTTCGTCGGAGGAACACCCCGACGTCACCAGGATCAAGGCCAGTGCACAGGCACCGCTCGCTCGGCTTACTCGCTGCGTTCGCGATGTTGTCATCGGACCCCCTCTGCGGCGGGCGACCACCGCGGTGCGGTCGCCTGCTTCACGATGTTCTCGACTTGATCGCGATGGTCGATCGAGTCGCGTGCAATTCCGAATGCCAGTACCAGCACACTGCTCATGATCGCTCCCATCACTCCCCCCAGAATCAGATTGCTCGTGAGCTTCGGCCCGGTGGCTGCATCCGGAGTGGTGGCCGCATCGACGAGCGTCACCTCCGACACCGCTCCGTCGGCACCCAGGTCGATCTCGCCGACGAGCTTGATGAGCTGCACTGCAACGGCATTGGCAATATCGCGTGCCTGCTCGGCATCGGAGTTCACCACCGAGATCTCGATCAACGCCGAGCCCGGTGTCGGCACCACCGTGATGTCCTTCTTCAGTACCTCCGGTTCGACCGGCAGATCCTCCGAGGCGATGACGCGTCGCAGCACCTGCTCCCCGGTGGCCAGCTGAACGTACGTCTCGACGCGAACCAACGACCCACGATTGCCGTCGAGCGAGTTCTTGGGCGACGTGGGCCCAGGAGCGGTGACGAAGACGCGGGATGCCGCGGTGTACGACGGCTCGACGAACTGCGTCGCCAACCACGCGACACCCGCCGACAGTACGGCGGCGGCCAGGATCGACGCCCAGGCGGACAACAGGATACGGCCGTAGTCCTTGAGAGTCGGAACACCGGTCGGAGCAATCACTTGTTCAGCTCGCACGTGTTGACCGGTCGCTGGCCGGCGAACATACCCTTGACCCACGGCAACGACCGACTGCTGTCCAGATCGCCGTGGCCTTCGCCCTCGTGCAACTCGTACTCGACGACGTCTCCGGAATCACATGCGCGCTCGAGCGCCTTCTCGGTCCACGGCGCAAGGATCAAATCGTCCTCACTGCCGTACATGACCAACAGGGGAGTCGACGAACGCTGCTGCGGCAGAGCCATGTCCGACAGGTAGCCGCGAAGACGATCCGTCGCTTCGACGCTGACCGGCTTCAGGTCTGCTGCTTGCAGGCCCGCCAAGAGCCCAGGCACGGCGTCGGACTTCGGTGGCACGCACTCCATGAAGTCGTCCCACCGTTCCCGAGCCAACCCGGACCGGTAGTCGTCGAGATTCATCTCGGGATGACTGATCGCCAAACTGTTCAGCGCGTACATCAGCAGGGGGTACTGGGCCCGAGTCAGAGTCTGATTCGCGGCGGCATCGGCCAGCCCGGCCATGTCCGACACCGGAACCATGGCCGCAGTACCCACCAGCTCCAACCCGCCCCCGTACTCGGCATTGCGGTCGCTCGCTGCCCAGGCCGCCATGCCGCCGAGCGAGACACCATAGGCACCCCAACGGGTGCTGAGTGTGGGCATGAAGTTCCTGGCCGCGCGGACGGCGTCGATCATGTTGTAGCCGAACGTCTTCGAGTCCAAGTAGGGATGATACGAACCGCCGAGCCCCAACCCCTGGTAGTCGGTCATTGCGACAGCGAAGCCGTTGAGGACGAGCGCCGCCACGATGGGCGCGCTTCCGAGCAGGTTGGCGTACTTGGACGGCCCACACGCCTCGAGGACACCCGTCGTGCCGTGCCCGTAGGACACCACCGGCCAACCACCCTCGGGCGCAGCGCCACCGGGGACGACAACGGTGCCCGAGACCTCCGTCGGCTCACCGGTGACTCCCGACGTCGATCGATAGACCACGCGAGTGGCAGTGGCACCCAACTCGGTGATGTCCACTGCGATGTCCCGGATCGGCTCGGCCGAGATCAACGAACCCGGCGCTGTTCCACCGAAATTCGCCGGTGGTGGCGGCTCGGCCGTCAACGGTGCGGCCGTGACGGGAGCCGTCTGGACTCCGGGCGGCAGGACGATCCGAGCTTCCTGCGAGCACGAGATCGACACCGCGGCTGCGGTCAACAGAACGCCGACTCGGATCGCGAACCTACCTGGCATCGAGGCTATCCTCTGCTCGCCGAGGGGGTTGCGGTGCCATTGGTCGCAGTGTCATTGGTCGCCGGCGTCGGACGCACTGCCGTCGAAGGAGCAGGTGCAAACGGAGCCGCCGTGGAAGGACCGGCGGACTCCCCTGCGGCCGAGGGCGTTTCGCCGGACCTTCCGGAAACATCGGAGTTGCCACCGAGGAGGCGTCGGGCCGAGGGTTCGAAGGTGGTCACGACGCCCAACACGGTTCCGCCGACACCGTCGAGCACCTTGATCGCACGTCGCAACTTCTCACGCGTCGTGCGGCCGGTACGCGCGAGAACCACTGTGCCGTCGGCCAATGCGGTGAGAATGGCTCCGTCGGTGACCTCGAGCAGCGGCGGGGTGTCGACGACGACGTAGCGGTAATCGCCGCGCAGCGTCTCGAGCAGGTCCTGCGCGCGGTCCGATCCCAACAACTCGCTCGGATTCGGCGGCACCGGACCCGAGGGCAGCACCGACACACCGTCGAACACATCCTTCTGGATGGCGTCCTGGACGCTGTGCTCACCGGAGAGCACCGTCGACAGACCGCTGTTCTGCTCGATGCCCAAGCGGGAGCCCAAAGTTGCGCTGCGCAAGTCGCCGCCGACCAGCAACACCTCGTGTCCTGCCTCGGCCAGAACTGCAGCGAGATCGATGGCCGTGGTGGTACGTCCTTCGCCCGTGGCCGCACTCGTGATGGTGATGACACGCGGCGGCGAGCCACCACCGAGGAACCGAATATTGGTGCGCAGCGCACGCAGCGGCTCGCCCATCTTCTTCGTCATCGACGCCACCGCCACGGTGGGACGCGTCGCATCGACCGGAAGGCCACCGAGCACGACGCGGCCCGAGACATCCTCGGCGCGCGAGCGATCGCGAATCGAGCG
Organism: Rhodococcus sp. 077-4; assembly: GCF_047782425.1. Lineage (NCBI taxonomy): Bacteria > Bacillati > Actinomycetota > Actinomycetes > Mycobacteriales > Nocardiaceae > Rhodococcus > Rhodococcus sp. 077-4. The sequence goes on from NZ_JAJPWC010000003.1 coordinate 657,281, forward strand.
ATCCACGAGACCACGCAGCAGCGCGAGTGCGAGACCGATCACCAAGCCGACAACGCCGCCGAGCCCGAGCATGACGTACAGACCCGTGCCGATCGGTGCCGAAGGGACGTCACCCTGATCGACGATGGTGGCACCGGCCGCAGGGTTGCCGCCACGCTGAGACGTTTCGAGTTCCTGCACCACCTGCGTCAGCTGTCCGGCAACCGCGTTGGTCAATGCCTGAGCCACTTCGGGATCGGCATCGGTGGCGCACAGATCGAGCAACACCGTCTTCTCGATCGGCGTCGCGGTGATCCGGGAACGCAGATCTGCCGCGGACATCTCCAGCTGCAACTGATTCACGGCTCGCTGTGCAACCTGAGTGCTGGTCGCCAATCCTGCGTACGAGGAAACGCGCTCCTGCGAGAACAGATTGTTCTGGTACGCCTCACCGACCGAGCTGCCGCCTTCGGTGGTGACGAACAACCGGGCACACGCTTGGTACTGCGGCGTCGTGAAGAACGTGTAGGCGTAACCCCCGGCGACGCCGATGACCGTCGCGAGCGCAACGATCCACCACCCCGCGCGAAGGATCCGCCAATACTCTCGAATCTCCACGAATGCTCCTATCGGATGAACCGTCGGTCAAGGGGAAAGAATAAAGCGCAGCGAAGGATTCGGCACGGCGTACATGTTGCGAGCGGGTGAAAGCGTGACAACATCAGAACCCATGAGCATCACGCAGCGGGTCGGATGGGTCGCCATCGTGGCAATCCCCGTTCTCGTTACATTCGCCATGATCGTCGGCGGAACACCAGCAAAACTGGGGGCGTTCGCCCTCGTTGCACTGACCGTGGGAGCGTACATCGGCCTACGTCACCCGCTGTATTTGACTCGCGCTCTTGCTTTTTCATTGGGCGCACTCCCCTTCGGCTACGTACCGGGCACACCCGTTCCGTTGATCTTCACGTTGAGTGTCGCGACAATTCTCGCCACTGTGATTCACCGCACAGCGGTGAGCCGCATCACATGGCCCGAAACGACCGTCGTTGCACTGATCGTTCTGTCCGCACTGTCGGTCGTCGTCACCGCCACCGGCCTCGGTGATTTCTTCGAATTCGGTAAATGGCTGATCTCGACACTCGTGGTGGTGTGCCTACTGCGTATGCCGCGCGACGAAATGGCGACATTCGGCAAGATCTACGTCTACGCCGCCTCGGCCGCAGCAGCTTTCGCAGTGCTGATCTTCGTCGGCGATCCCGCGGGCAAACTCATTCGCTATCTGTCGATCCTCGGGTACGGCACCGAAGCGGAGAGCACCCGATTCGTCTACAGCCCCACTGGAGCAACCTCGGTTCGCCTGGCCGGGACGTACATCGACCCCAACGCAGCCGGAATCGGCTTCGTCCTCGCACTCATGCTGTGCATCCTGCTTCTGCGCGGGTACCTGCGCACAGCCCTCGCATCTCTGTTGTTCTTGTCGATCGTGCTCACACTCTCGCGTGCGGCCCTGTTCTCCGTCGTGGTCGGGGTACTGCTGATGTTCGCGTTCCAACAACTGCGGACCAGGGAGCGTCTCGCCATCGTCGGCGCGTTCGCGGCGGCCTTCGTCGGAGCCCTCGCCGTGCCCAGTGTGCGGAGCCGAGTCTTCTCGTCCTTCGGAAACGAGGACGCAGGCTCGAGCGCCCGCGGTGATGCTCTCGCCGAGTTCCCCGGCCACCTGCAGGGACACTGGTTGTTCGGCCTGGGTTGGGGCCGACCCGAATTCGTCGATCCCGCGACCGCGTTCGAGGTGAATTTCGTCGCCAACTCGCCACTGCTCACCGTCTACCGCGGCGGCATCTTCACCGGTCTCGCCTTCACCGCAATCCTCGTGGCCGGTGCCGTCGTGGGCTACCGAATGTTGCGATCGGGCCATTGGGAACTGGGCTTCTACGGCGGTACATTCATCGGTTTCTCCGTGGTCGCCCTACAGCTCGACTTTCCTGTCGTCAGCACGCCTGCCACCACCACAGCATTTTCTGTGATGCTCGCATTCGTCGTCTACGCGTGGGAAAAGGCGACCGAAACCAATCTCGACGGCGACAACGCCGAGGGTAGAAAAACGAAAAACTTGCTTTCGGTCGAGGGTACTCGACCAGCAGTTTCATAATTATCGGTCGGCTTTTTGTGATTTGTACAAAAACGCTCCTGGGGTGCAATGATTCACCGCATCGGTCCGTCGAATGTCGGTATGGACCCCCTGGTGGAGAGAATTGAAGATGGTTCACTTTCGCGGTGGCTTTCGCACAGTAATGTCAGCGACAACCGTTTTGATCGTCGCTGCGGGGCTCGCTTTCGGAGTCTCGTCCGTCCTCACTTCACCCGACCACCTCGTCGGTGCATCACGCGCCGAGGCGGCCCCCAACCCACCCGGCGTCGGCATTTCCGACGGCGGTGGACTTCTCTGGGCGTCCGACGCAGAGTTGGACACCACCGTGCAATTCATGACGGGAATGGGCGTCAAGTCGATGCGCATCGCAATTCCGTGGTCGAACGTCGAATACACCCAGAATCAGCTGGACTGGGCGCCCGTCGATCGCGTCGTGAACAAGCTCCGCGCAGCGAACATCTCGATGCTCGGCATCATCGCGTACACCCCGCCCTGGGCGACCTCACCCGTCAATCAGCCCCTGAACACGCGTCCGGCATCACCGGCGGCGTTCGGAGACTTCGCAGGCAAGGTCGCCGCCCGCTACAAGGGCAAGGTTGCCGATTACGAAATCTGGAACGAACCCAACGGGTCGATGTTCTACGGGCCGCAGCCCGACGCTGCCGGCTACACCGCCCTGCTCAAGGCTGCATACCCCAAGATCAAGGCCGCCGACTCCGCTGCGACCGTCGTCGGCGGCGTACTCGGCGCAGCCGAACAGGGTTGGGGCATCGTCAATCCCGTCGACTTCACCAATCAGATGTATGCGGCAGGTGCCGCAGGCTCCTTCGACGCACTCTCCTACCATCCGTACCAGTACTCACTCAAGTTCTCCGAGGGTCCCTACGTCGACCATTCACCGGCCCGGCAGCTCATGGACATGCGCGCGGCCATGGTCGCCAACGGCGACGGCAGCAAGAAGATCTGGGCCACCGAATACGGCGTTCCCACCTCGGTTGTGTCGGGAGATCAACAGAATGCGATGATCACCGACTTCGTCCAGAAATGGCGAGAGCTCCCTTACACCGGGCCGATCTTCCTGTACACGATGCGTGACAAGGCAACCGGGAGCAACGACCCGGAGGACACGTTCGGCCTCCTCGAAAGCAACTGGGGAGCCAAACCTGCCCTGTGGGGACTGATGGGCCTGCTGCAGAACAACATCCCACGCACTGCCGAGTACAACCGGTTTGCTGCCGCTCCCAACAACTCCGGTGCGGTCCTGAGCCCGGTGTTCCCCGTTCGCGACACATGGGCGCAGTACCGCCAGGACGCGGTCCTCTACGAGATGTCGAACGGTTTCGTCGCCGTTCCTCGCGCGGTGGCCGAGTCGATCCGGGCCACCGGATTTCTCCCCACCACGCCGTTCAACGGCACCTACCAGGACTTCGACAGCCCCTTCGGCCTCCGTGTGTTCTCCACCGCCATCGGTGGTACCCACAACATCGGTGGCGGTATCTACACCGCCTGGGATCCCACCCTCGGGCCTGCAACGAGCGACGAGATGCCGCAGTACGGCGGCGGCGTGCGGGTGACCTTCCAGTACGGCGCCATCACCTGGACACCGTATGTGGGAGCGACTGTCACCCGGTGAATTCTTCGGCCTGAGGTTGAACATTCACAAACCGCATGCCCCTTTATGGCGGCCGAACTGTGCCCTTTATCGGCGGTATCATTGCGCCCGCGTTAAATCTTCGCGAAGGTGCGGTTTCTTCGCGGCAATGATCTATTTCGCTTTGTGAACCACCTCACTTAACGCTATCTATTTCTGCTCGAAACGGATATTCATATACCGCGAACGAATGACTCTTCGTGGCAGGAATTTGTCGATTCGTTCGTAGGTCTCGTCGGGGGACACCAGTTACTTCAGCGCTCGCTGTGCACCGAAGCACGCGAGGGCTCTACGTGGTGTGCGAGATGCCCTGGATCCATACGAGTACGGATAGACACGACGGGTTGCTCACATGACGAATATCGCTGTGTCACAGCTAGTTCCGCCCCACCCCTGCCGGGTCGAAGCATGACGGACAGCATCCGCGTCGCGATCGCTCACGACTACCTCACCCAACGGGGCGGAGCCGAGAAGGTCGTGCTCGCGATGGCGCGTGCCTTCCCCGACGCACCCATCTACACCACACTGTTCGAGCCGTCGACGACCTTCCCCGAGTTCTCCGAACTCGACGTACGACCCTCGAAGTTGAACCGGATCGGGTTTCTGCGCAAGAACCACCGCGCAGCACTCCCTCTGCTCCCCTTCGCATCCTCGTCCATCGAGATCGATGCCGACGTGGTGCTCACCAGCACCAGCGGCTGGGCACACGGCTTCCATACCTCCGGGCGCAAACTGGTGTACTGCTACTCACCGGCGCGATGGCTGTACGAATCCCAGATGTACCTGGGCGAATTTCCGAGTCCTCTCAAGCGTGTTGCCCTCGAGGGACTTTCGTGGCCGCTGCGTCGTTGGGATCGCCAGGCCGCTCTGTCGGCAGACCGCTACCTCGCCATTTCCACTGTGGTGCAGCAGCGCATCACCGACGCGTACGGCATCCCCTCGACGGTGGTGCCCGCGCCGTTCACCGTCGAAACCGCCCCCGCGGAAGCGATACCCGAGGCCACCGCCTGGCTCGACGGTGCCGGCTACTACCTGTGCATCTCGCGGTTGTTGCCGTACAAGAACGTCGACAAGGTGATGGCCGCATTTGCCGGAACCGAACGTAGGCTGATCGTCGTCGGTCGCGGGCCGGAAGCCGATCGTTTGCGAAAGCTCAAGTCCGACAACGTACTCATGCTCAGCGACCTGACCTCGGGCCAGATGACCTGGCTCTACCAGGGCTGTAACGGTTTGATCGCCGCGAGCTATGAAGACTACGGATTGACCCCCATCGAAGCGGGTTACCACGGCAAGCCCAGTGCAGTGCTCCGCTGGGGCGGATTCTTGGACACCGTCGAGGAAGGCATCTCGGGGGTGTACTTCGATCGACCACAACCGGATTCGATTCGTGAGGCGGTCACCGCTCTCGAACGGACGACCTGGGAACCACTGAAGATCCAGGCACACATGGAGCAGTTCAGCGAAGAACGCTTCGCCGCCGAACTCATTTCCGCAGTATCCGACATTCGTGCAGAACAAATCGAGAGGACGGCGTCGCGATGAGCAAGCGCGCATTGATCACCGGCATCACCGGGCAGGACGGCCTCTATCTCGCAGAGCTGCTGCTGAGCAAGGGCTACAAAGTGTTCGGTCTGCTTCGCGGACAGAACAATCCGAAGGCACCGATGCTGGAGCGAGTGCTACCCCAGGTCGAGATTCTGCACGGCGATCTCCTCGATCTCTCGGCTCTGATGCGAGCGTTCGCCGTGGCCGATCCCGACGAGGTGTACAACCTCGGAGCCGTCTCGTTCGTGGCGTACTCCTGGGAGAACGCGCGACTGACCACCGACGTCACCGGCGGCGGAGTGCTGAACATGCTCGAGTCCACGCGGCTCTACGAGCAGGTCGCGGGCAAGCAGGTGCGCTTCTACCAAGCATCGAGCTCGGAGATGTTCGGCAAGGTCCAGCAAGTGCCGCAGCGTGAGGACACTCTGCTCTGGCCACGCTCGCCGTACGGTGTCGCCAAGGTCTACGGCCACTACATGACGATCAACTACCGCGAGTCCTACGACATGCACGCCAGCTCCGGAATCTTGTTCAACCACGAATCCCCCCGTCGTGGACCCGAATTCGTGACACGTAAGGTCTCGCAGGCCGTCGCACGAATCGCACTCGGACTGCAGACCGAACTTTCGCTGGGCAACCTCGACGCCAAGCGAGACTGGGGTTTCGCAGGCGACTACGTCGAGGCCATGTACCTGATGCTGCAGCAGGACCAGGCCGACGACTACGTCATCTCCACCGGCGAGACCCACTCGATCCGCGAGCTCCTCGACCATGCCTTCGCTGCCGTCGACATCGACGACTGGGAGCCCTACGTCAAGATCGATCCGCGCTACTTCCGGCCCGCCGAGGTCGACCTACTGGTCGGCGATTCCTCGAAAGCGCAAGCCACCCTTGGCTGGAAGCCCAAGGTGGCCTTCCCCGAACTGGTGACCATGATGGTGCGCAACGACCTCGCCGAACAATCCCCCGACACCGTCAAGATCGCGTGAGCACCGGGGCCCACCCGACCGCTCTGATCACCGGAGTGGCGGGCCAGGACGGCAGCTACCTCGCCGAACTTCTGCTCGACCGCGGCTGGGCAGTGCACGGCGTCGCCAGGCCCGGCGGTACCCATCGCACGGTCGATCCACTCGTCGAACAGCACCACGTCGAGCTGAGCGACCACAGGGCCACAACGACGTTGATCGCCGAGACCGATCCCGATTACGTATTCCACCTCGCCGGCATCTCGTCTGTGTGGCGGTCGTGGAACGACCCGGTACTCACCACCCGAGTCAACGGGGTCTCCGCCGCCGCGTTGCTCGACGCCTGCTTCAGCCATCAGGAGGCGTCGGGAAAGCGGATCGTGATGATCAACGCGTCAAGTGCCGAGATCTTCGCCGGATCCGGCGTCTCGCTGCAGAGCGAGGCGACCCGGATCGCACCCACATCCCCCTACGGGGCATCGAAGGCGCTCAGTCACCACATGGTCGACGTCTACCGAGCACGGGGACTCGAGGCGACCAATGCCATTCTCTACAACCACGAGTCACCGCGACGCCCGGAATCCTTTGTCACACGCAAGATCAGCAAGGCCGCCGTCGCCATCTCGCGTGGACACCAGACGACACTCGAACTCGGCAATCTGAGCTCGGTGCGCGATTGGGGTTGGGCTCCCGACTACGTGAACGCGATGGCGGCGATGGCCGAATACGGCAAGGGTGACGACTTCGTCGTCGCCACCGGCCAGGCCCACAGCGTCGCAGACTTCGTGTCCACCGCCTTCGAGGCAGTGGGCATCGACAATTGGCGTGACTACGTGCGCAGCGACTCCGAGATGCTCAGGCCCACCGATTCGGCAAGAATGGTCGGCGACGCCTCCAAGGCCCGCACCTTGCTGGGCTGGGAACCGACGAAGACCTTCGATCAGGTCGTCCAAGCAATGATCGAGTTCGACATGACGGAGGAGATGGCAGCATGACAGCGGTCGAAAAGCCCGAGAACGAGATCTACGACGTGTCGAACTACAAGATGCAGGACATCACGTTCAAGCGGAAGCTCCGCAACCGCATCGGCACGCTCGGCTTCAACATGTTCGTCACACACATTCCCTCACACTGGATTCGGCAGAACTTCCTGCGTGCATTCGGTGCGACGATCGGCAAGGACGTCTCGATCTTCCGCGGCACCACGATCCTCGATCCAGAGGGGCTGACCATCGGCGACGCGTGCTCCATCGGGTTCCGGTGCATGCTCGACGCCCGCGGCGGAATCACCATCGGCAGCAATGTCGTCATCGCCAGCGACACTCACATCATCGGCGGCTACCACGATCACAACTCCCCGGAGTTCACACCGATTCTCGAACCCTGCGTGATCGGCGACTACGTGTGGATCGCCAGCCGCAGCACCCTTCTCAGTGGCGTCACCCTCGGCCGCGGCGCCGTCGTCGGTGGTTGCTCGATGGTGCGCCAAGACGTCGGCGAACTCGAAGTGGTTGCCGGCGTGCCCGCGAAAGTGCGCGCGATGCGTGACCCGAAGGCACTCGCCTACCGCCCCAAGTATCGGCCGTTGTTCTACTGATGATCCTGCGTGACTGCCGACTCGTCTACGTCGCCCCCCGATCCGGGGTGGGCGGCGTGGGCGACTACGCCGACGACTTCGCCGACGCCGTGCGGCCACATTTCGGCGAGGTGATCGAGTATCGCCACGACGGGCCCGGATCTCACTCGGTGCGCGATATCCTGCGACACCGCAGAGCAATTCAAGAGCTGGTCGACGCAGATCCGGGCCGAGTGATCGTGCACTGCGAACTCAGCGGTGGCTCGGTGATGCCGTTCTGGGCAACTGCTCGGCTCACCGGCAACCCGATGGTGACCGCGACGGTGCACGACCCGCCCGGTCTGGTCTGGTGGCCCGCCCGCACCAAGTTCCTCGCCGGCAAGAAGGTGCTCAATCACGGCCTGCACTACCCGTTTCGAGCGGGGTGGCGTGCACTCGAACGCCGAGTAGCCGGTAGCCGAACGCTGTTTGCGCTCACCCGCTCCGGGGCCGATTCACTCGCTCGCGAATATCCTGCTGTGACAGCCGAAGCCAGCGCGCTGTTCGTTCCCGCGCGCCCCGACATCACCCCCGCCGAGGAACGCCCGCGTGCGGTCGGTCTCTTCGGATTGGTCTATCGAGGCAAGGGCTTCGACCAGATTCAGCAGCTCAGAGACCGCCTACCCCGCGACATTGCGATCCGCATCGCCGGCCGTGGAACCGAACTGCTCGACCCCGTCGACGGCGTCGACATCCTCGGCGAGGTCAACGGACCGGACGAGGACGCCTTCTTCGCATCCATCCGCGCACTCGTCTTGCCTTACGGCAAGAGGAGTGTGTACGGAGATGCATTCCCTGCGTCGTCCGTCGTGACCCGAGCAATTGCCTATCAGACCCCGGTGGTCTGCCTGAAGGTCGGCGCTCTCGCCGAGTCCGACAGCGGAGCGCTGGTGGTCGACGGGGGTGTCGACGAGTTGGCGGACGCCACCGCAGACTTCATCGCCGATCCCATTGCGCTGGGCAAACTTCGACGCGAGGTCGAAGCGCTCCGTATCTCCCACACCGCAGATCTCGTCGTCGAGGACTTTGTCACGGTATGGGCCGAGCAGTGAACGGCAACCTGGTGAAGGCAGGAATTGCTGCCCTGTGGACCTACGGTGGTCGCGGTATCGGCCTGCTGTGGACCATCGCGCTGATCGCCCAATTGGGGATCGCCGACTACGGCCAGTACGCAATGGCCTTCGCCCTCGCCGCGATCATCGCCGCTCCGCTGGATCACCCGTTCACGGTGCGTTCGATTCGAGTCGGTGAACGAGAGTTTCTGGGCGAGCGGACAACTCGCGTGCTTGCCGGTGCTGCCCTTATAACCGGCGGACTGTGCCTGATTCAAGTCAACTACATCGCGTGGTTCGCCCTCGTCATCGGTGGCGGCGAGCTGGTCTTCAACGCATACAAGAGCAGGGCACTGCGCGACGGCCGTCCTGATCTCACCCAGCGACTGGACACCACACGACAGGCCACGTCCATCGCACTCGCGACGGCGTACCTCTTCGCGGTGCCCGACGCAACGCTGACGACGGCCAGCCTGCTCTATGCCGCACCGTATTTCGTCATTGCCGTGCTGGCCGCACTGCGAACCCGCGTGGCTGCACCACTGCTGCCCGGTTCGTGGCGCGAGATGTCGATGTTGTTCTCGGAGAACCTCGCCAATGCCGTCTACATCCAGGGTGACGTCCTGTTGCTCGGCTTCCTCACCGACTCCACCATCGCGGGCTATTACTCCGTCGCCGCGGTGACGGCCTGGGCAGTGGCCTTCATCGGCCAGGCCTTCGGCAACACCTTCCACGAAAAGCTGCGTGCAGCAGACGGACTGGTCAGCGCAGGCCCGGCCTTGAAGCACACCGCGATACTCGGCGGTGCCGCTGGATCTCTGCTACTGGCAGCGGGTCTCGTCCTCTTCTTCACGCCCGCCTCCCCGCAGATCGCGGGTGCACTCGTGGTGATGTCGCTGTTCGTGGTGATGCGGGTGATGAATCACGTGTTCACCACCGTGCTGTATCTGCAGCACCGCGACCGGACCCGAGTGCTGGCGGCGGCCACGCTGGCACCGCTGAAAATGGTTCTCGTCCTGTGCCTGTTCCCCTTCGGAGCCGTCGGTGCGGCCGTGGCCTCGGTGGTCACCGACGCCGTACTGCTCGTCTGGTTCATGCGCGCCCTGTACCGCGCTGCGCCAACACAAGATGTGGTGAAAGGAAAGGTGCCGCAATGAGACGCGCGACATTCCTGCTGTCCAAAGACCCCGTCACCGAGCACGGCGGCGATATCGCGCTGTCCCGTTTGATGATGCAGCTCGCCCGCGAGGCGTTCGAGGTGCGCTCGATCTGCCTGTCCAAGGAGACCGACGTCGTCCCCGACGTGGTGCGCGTCCCCAAGCCGACCGTCGACGTAGGGCTACTGCTGAAGTCGGTTAGGCCGACGCGCTCGGTGGTACACGGACGCTACGACGTCGACGCTTTCCGCGACGCCATCGATGCGTCACAGTCCGATGTGTATGTGGCAGAACACAGTTACATGGCCGAGTCGTTCCTCCGCTCGGCCAAGCTCGGGTCGCCGTTCGCGATCAACACCGTCAACACCGAGTCCCAGGTATGGAAAGTCACTCGTGGGTTGGTCGGCCGCATCGAGGCACCGCGCATCCTACGTGACGAGATTCGCGTTGCCCGGGCCGCGGACGCCGTCGGGACCTACGATGCCGACGAGGCCCAGATGTACCGCAACAAGGGCGTGCGCGACGCTCGGTGGATCGACCTCACGCTCGAACCCGCGCCGCAGTTGGATCTGTCAGAAACCACGAAACGTCTGGTGTTCATGGGAACTCGCGACTGGCCGCCCAACCAGGAAGCCTTCAAGATCGCGCTCGAGTACTGGCCGGCGATTTCCGCGGGCATCGACGGGGCCGAACTGTGCATCATCGGCGCAAAGGCCCCGGGTGCCAAAGATCCCGTCTACCCTGCCGGGGTTCGCGATCTCGGGTTCGTCGACGATCTGCAGGAGTTCCTCGGCACCTGCCGCGCACTGATTGCGCCCGTCGCCACCGGCGGCGGTGTACGCGTGAAGATCCTCGACGCCGCCAGCAAGGGACTCCCCGTCGTCGGGACCTCGGCAGCCGTCGGATCGCTCGACTCGATCTTCGAGCTTCCCACGTTCGACGACACCGAGCAGTTCGTGGCGGAATGCCGTCGTTACCTGCTCGACCGCACCGCCGCCGTCAAGGCAGGTGAGCGCATCTACGAGTTGAACACCGCACGATGGAACGACCGCGTGCCCCATTCCACCGTCGAAGCACTGATCAGCGCACCACTGACGAGGACCCTAGGATGATCGCCATGACCCTCCGCTCACGTCTGCTCACCGTTGCCGCAGCCGCCGCGATCGCCGTCGGCCTCTCGGCACCTGTCGCACACGCGGCTCCGCCTGCGGGACTGGGGTTCACCGGCGGAGCGCCGTTCCTGACGCTCGACGACGCCACGCTGAACAACGAACTCGGTGCCGGACGCGATATCGGTGCCTCGTGGGTACGGGTGGTCGTGAACTGGGCGGCCATCGAAACGGCACCGGGAGTGTTCGACTGGGGCAACACCGACCGCGTGATCAACGCCGCGACGGCGCAGGGCTATTCGGTACTGGCCGTACTGGGCGGCACCCCCGGCTGGGCTCAAGGCGGCATCGCTTCACCACTACCCGGCGCAGTTCCATTGGATCCCAATGCCTTCGGCGCATTCGCCGGCGCAGCGGCCGCCCACTTGGGCAATCGCGTCGACAGCTACGAGGTGTGGAACGAGCCCAACATCCCCACCTTCTTCGCACCCGTGGACGCTGCCCGCTACACGAGCATGCTGCGAGCGGCCTACCCCGCGATCCACAACGCCGACGCCGGGGCAACCGTTCTGAGCGCCGGCCTGGCGACCACCATCAACGCCGGAGCCTGGACCATCGCGCCGGTGACCTTCCTCCAGCAGATGTACGCAGCCGGAGCAGGCGGGTTCATGGACGCTGTCGCCCTGCATCCATATACCTTCCCCTTCACCGCCGAGAACGATCCCAACGGCCAATGGGCACAGGTGGATCAGGCCTACGGCACGATGGCGGCCAACGGCGACGGCGGCAAGAAGATCTGGATCACCGAGCTCGGCGCACCCACCGGAAACGGTCCGGGTGCCGTACCCGAGGATCTGCAAGCCTCCATCATCGGCTCGAGCCTGGCCAAGGCGTCGTCGCTCCCGTACGTGGGTCCGGTTTTCGTGCACTCCCTGCGTGACGCGGGAACCAATCTCGCTGACACCGAACAGAACTACGGACTACTGCGTTCGGACTTCAGCGCCAAGCCGGCATTCGACGTGGTGCGGGGATCGTAAGCTCTGCAATTTCTACTCCACTCTGGGCTTGCGTCGCGGTAGCCCGCCGGCTGAGGCGTCGAGTGGAGCGTTCTGTGCGGCTACTCTTTCGACATGCGCCGCGTCGGATCGTGTCTGCTTCTGATGAGTGTCGTTGTCGCGACCACATGGGCGTGTACCAATCTGAACCCGTTTGCCGACAGCGTCTCCTATCGGCCCGAGACAGCGAAGGTTGTCTCCTCCCCTGATTGTCTGGCCCAGAACATCTACACAGCATTGACGGGCTCGGGGCCGTGGGATCCGGCGTTGACGGCCGATGCCCCCGATCCGGGGTATCCGCCGGCGAATTTCCAGCCGGTTGCGGTGCTGCGATGCGAGCGAGGTGTCGACGAGTCCGGGGCAACGACGGTGGATTCGGTACGACTCGAAGGCAACATCGACGCCGTGGACGCTGCGTTCTCGGCGGATTCGGAGCGCTTCCCCGACAATGTGGTGGCATCGTGCGTGTATGCAATGGACCCACCAGTTGGCCTGTGGTTCGTCGACGAGGACGGTGAGGCGTTCCGACCGGCTTGGCCGGCAAGCCCGTGCGGACTCCAGAACGCGCCGATCGATGCACTTGCCGACCTCACCGAGGTTTCCCGGTCGTCTCACTCGACAGGCTACGACGGTCGCTACATCACGATGTGCGAATCCAGTCCTTACGTAGGCGGATTCGAGAACACAACACCGGAGGAGGTGGCCGCCGACGAGGAACGCAGGCATCCTCTCGACAGCACGGCGGTTCCGTCCTTGGTGATGCCGATAGACGATGTGGACCGCTTGCAATTGTGCACAGTCTCCACAGCGGCCGCGGAACCGCCGCCGGACGCCGGCGTCTCTGTTTCCGGGTCCCTGACGACCATGAACCGAGCGGACAGCGCCTCACTCGTCAGATCGGTGGCGAACGCACCTATCGCACGCGCGTGCAGTCAGCGCAGTACCCGCATTGCTTCCACCGAACTGCGCCGCCCGGACGGCTCGGGCCGATCCTTCGTGTCGTTCGAGCTGGACGGTTGCCAGCGTGCAGAGGGTTTCGGTCACTACCGCGAAATTCCAGCCGACGTGCTGACAACCCTGACGGCCCTGACAAGACCCGGCTAGACGTTCCTCGATCCACCGACCGTTCGCACTTCCTTACGGCGTGAGCACAGTTCGGCCCATGCGCGCGTGGCCGACCACCGAGACCCTGCCTCACGTGCGACCGAGCAATCTGGTCATGACTTGACACGGTTGGCTAATCCGATTAGCTTTTAGCTACATCAGTTAGCCACATCGATCCCGGAGCCCATCATGACCGAAATATTCGCCATCGGCGACCACACCCTCGCTTACGACCTGATCGGCGAGGGCCCACTCGTCGTCCTCGCCCACGGCATCGCAGACAGTCGACACTCGTACCGGTTCCTTGCGCCGGCACTGGCCGAGGCCGGCTACCGGGTTGCGAATGTCGACATTCGTGGTTGCGGCGAGTCCAGCCTCGGCTGGGAGGGCTACAGCCGGACAGACATCGCCGGTGACCTCGTTGCCCTCGTCCGCCACCTGGGCGGACCGGCCGTGATCATCGGCCAGTCGATCAGCGGTGGTGCCGCAACCATTGCCGCGGCGACCGCCCCCGACGTCATCGCCGGCGTCGTCGAGCTCGCACCGTTCACTCGCGCCGTCACCTATTCCTTCGGTGCACTGCTGACGAACAAGCGATACCGCAGCGCCACCATGCTGCTCGGCCGGACCATACTGACCGGCAGCCTCACTGCCTGGGAGAAGTACCTGGACCTCGCGTACCCGACCAAGCCCGTCGACTGGGACGGCGAGCTGGCCCGCATCGACACCGCTCTTCGTGAGCCCAGCCGGATGAAAGTTGTTCAGGCCATGTGCAAGTCCGCGCCCACCGATGCCGGTGCGCAACTGGGCAACGTCCACTGCCCGGTGCTCATCATCGAGGGCAGCGCCGATCCCGATTTCGCCGACCCCCGCGCCGAAGGCGACCGAATTATCGCCGACCTCCCCGCCGGTGTCGGCGAACTGGTCGTCCTCGACGGCGTCGGCCACTACCCGCACGCCCAGGCACCCAATGAGCTTCTCGCCGTTACGCTTCCATTCCTCGAAAGGGCACTGAACCATGCCTAGGGCCGGACTCGCTCCCGCGTCGGTCACCGAAGCCGGTGCCGAACTGGCCGACGAGGTCGGTTATGCCCAGATGTCGATGGGATTGCTTGCCGAACGACTCGGCGTCAAGACGCCCTCGCTCTACAAGCACGTCGACAATCTGGCCGATCTGGTGCATCGAGTTGCGGTGTTGGCCATGAACGAACTCGCCGACGCCATCCGCGACGCCACCCAGGGCCGCTCCGGCCGCGACGCCCTCGTCGCCGGAACCCACGCCATGCGCAACTACGCCAAAACCCACCCCGGCCGCTACGCCGCAGGCAATGCCGCCCAGATCACCGGACCCGACGACCCGATCATCGCAGCAGCCAACCGCGTCATGGACTCCTGGTCGGCGATGCTGCACGGATACCGAATCGATCCCGGCCAGCAAACTCACGCCATGCGCATGCTGCGCAGCCTGCTGCACGGTTTCGCCACCCTCGAAACTGCAGGCAGCTTTCAACTCGGCACCGACCTGGACAACAGCTTCGACTGGATGATCGACTTCGTCGATCAATCCCTCAGCCGCACTGGGTTTTCCGAGGCAGACTGAAGGGCATGCCGTTCGTTCGATCGGACAGCGGACCCGCGGTCGCATCGAACGATCGTTTCTCGCGGGCCGGATGCAGACATGGAACGTCGTTCCAGTTGTGGGAGGATCTGCGCGTGACCAAGACGAAGCCGGCATCTGCTCGACGTTCCGATGCACTCTCGAAAGAGCGCATCGTGCAGGCAGCGATCGAGATGCTCGACGAGGGTGGTACCGAGGCTTTGACTTTTCGCACCCTCGCCGCACACCTGTCGACCGGACCAGGAGCGCTGTATCACCATGTCGGCAACAGGGACGATCTGCTCGCGGCAGCGGCGGAAGCTGTCACGGCATCGGTCTTCGAGCCCTCGCCCGAAAACGCAGAATCGGGTGTTCGCGGCTTGATGATGCGAGTGTTCGACGTGATCACCACACGACCATGGGTGGCGACGCAACTCGCCGCCGCTCCGTGGCAGCCGGCCGTCTTGCAGCTGTTCGACCGCATCGGAACCGAACTCGACGCACGCGGAGTTCCGCTGAATGCGCAGTTCGACGCCGCGTCCGTGCTGCTGTACCACGCTATCGGGGTCGCGAGTCAGCGCGATGCCGGGATGGAACTGGCCGCCACGGTGACGGATCGGGTCGCATTTCTCGAATCCACGCGCACGGCGGTGACGGACACCGGCGACTATCCGTTCCTGGCCCGAATCGCGCCGCAATTCACAGGCCACGACGACCGAGAGCAGTTCAAGGCCGGTGTCGACATCATCCTGGCCGGCATCGACCGCGATTGAACCGGCCGTATCGCCCCTTACATTCCCTGCCCCGCTTGACAGTATTGGAACGCTGTTCCATTCTTGTATGGAACAGCGTTCCAAACAACGGCAGGAGACATCCATGAATTCATCCATCACCATCATCGGTGCAGGACTCGGCGGCCTTGTGCTCGCACGCGTACTGCATGTTCACGGAATTGCCGCCACGGTGTACGAGGCCGACGCCACGGCCGACGCCCGCACCCAAGGAGGGCAGCTCGATATCCACGAGAACGACGGGCAAGTCGCCCTCGCCGCAGCCGGACTCACCGCGCAGTTCCGCGCCATCATTCACGAGGGCGGCGAAGCGAGTCGCGTCCTACGCCCCAACGGCGAGGCTCTACTCGACGAACCCGACGACGGCACCGGTGGTCGACCAGAAGTACTGCGGGGCGACCTGCGACGCATTCTGCTCGACTCACTGCCGGCCGACACAGTGCAGTGGGGGCACAAGCTCACCTCCCTGCGCCCACTGGGCAATGGACAACACGAGATCGAGTTCGAGAACGGAACCACCACGGTCAGCGATCTGCTCGTCGGTGCCGACGGCGCGTGGTCACGAGTCCGATCCCTGCTCTCCGCCGCAACACCCGAGTACGTGGGCACCGTCTTCATCGAGACCTACCTCCACGACGTCGACGCACGTCACCCCGCCGCGGCCCGTGCAGTCGGTGGTGGCGCGATGTACGCCCTGACACCGGGTAAAGGCATCTCTGCGCATCGCGAGGCAGGCAATATCCTGCACACGTACGTTCAGCTCAACCGCAGCGCCGACTGGATCGACGCGATCGACTTCACCGACGCCGCCTCGGCCAAAACAACCGTCGCAGCCGAGTTCGATGGGTGGGCAACGGATTTGACGGCGTTGATCACCGACGGGGACACCGCACTGGTCCCCCGCAGAATATTCACGCTGCCCAACGACCACCGTTGGGATCACACCCCGGGAGTAACACTCTTGGGCGACGCCGCACACCTGATGCCTCCATCCGGAGACGGCGCAAATCTGGCGATGTTCGACGGTGCCGAACTCGGTCGCGCCATCTCCGATCACCGCGGCAACATCGACGCAGCCCTGCCCATCTACGAGCAGGCCATGTTCACGCGAAGTGAAGAGATGGCCGTCCAGGCACACGAAACGCTCGACCGATGCCTCGGGGAACGATCCCCGTTCGGATTGATCGACCTGATCACCGGCGTCACCAACGCGGCGTGATCACTTGTCGCCGAGTGCATTCCTACGCTGTCGATAGTTGGCGACGGCCCGTTGCGGACCGGTGACGGCGGCGGTCACCGATGCCCAGGTCGCCGTCACCGACCTCGGTGCCACGACGGGGCCACGTCGAAAGTCGGTGGCGGTCACACCCGAAGAAGGACGTCGCGTGTGAGCTCGAGCTGGCCGAGATGCTGGGCCAGCTCGCGCACCAGGTGTGTCAACACCCACTCCGGGGTGGCTGTTGCGAGCTCCGGGCGTGTGGAACCCATGACGGTCCGATCGCGAATCCCTTCGCGTAGTGCGACATCCACCCACTCGGGTAGACGCGCACTGACATCGTCGACCCGTGTGATCAGATCATCGACCCGACCTTCGGCCGTGAACTCGGCGGCGCGGTCCCGCGGGATTCTCAGGCCGGCGATCACCGAGCCTCCCCAGTGCTCGATCACGGCGACGCAGTGGAACACGATTGCGTACGGACTGTTGGCCCCCGGCAGTTCCGGTCTCGTGTTGGCGAGCTCGTCGCCCAGGCCCTTGAGGATGTCCGACATCGACGACAGGCTCTGGCCGGTGATCGCCAGAGTGGCGTCAGCGACGCGCCTTTCGACGTCGTCTTGCCGCGACGTCACCACGGGCACGGCTCGAAGTCTTCGAGCAAACAGCCGTACAAATCGATACCTGCTTCGTCCTGCACCACTGGACCGTACACCCGGGCCCCGCTGCCGCCCAGGGCCTATGGCCGAATGTGCTGTTCAGATGGTCTGCGCCGGACCGAGCTCACGGTCAAGTGCACAACGTAGAGCAACACAATCGGGTGAGAGTGGTTTAGATTAGGGCATCCAAACTCAGCTCGAGGAGGCTCGATGAATCCAGTGGTGAATCGGCGAACCGCGTTGTCGATGACGTTCGTGTCGGTCGCCGGTCTCGTCGTTGCCGGCTGCACCAACGGCTCGACGGAGAGCGTGGAGAATTCGGGCTCCGGTTCACATGCGGAGAACGGCGCGTTCCCCGTGACGATCGAGCACAAGCTCGGTTCGACGACCATCCAGACCGCTCCCACCCGTATCGCCGCCGTGGGCATCGGCGACTCCGACGTGCTGCTCTCGTTGGGTTTGACGCCCGTGCTGGTGCCGGTATGGAAGGGCTCGACCGACGACGGCATCGGTATCTGGGCCGAGCCGACCGTGCAGGGCGACGAACCGGTAGCACTGGCGAACGCCACGACCGAGTTCGACGTCGAGACGATCGCCGCCGCCGCACCCGACCTGATCATCGCCGTCAACAATGCGATCGACGAGGACGTCTATGCGCAGCTCAGTGCGATTGCGCCGACGGTGCTGCACGCTGCGGGTCAGACCGACTGGGTGCTGCCGTGGCAAGAAGTGACCACCAGAATCGGGCGCGCGGTGGGCTTGCCGAGCGCCGCTGAGGCCGAGGTCGATCGCGTCGAAGCCCTTGTAACGCAGGCTCGCACCGACAATCCACAGTTCGTCGGCAAGACGGCGGCGCTGGTGATCAGGTGGAGCGACGGTAAGTTACGCGCTTTCAGTCCGGACTCGGCGCGGGCGCAACTGTTGACTGCCCTCGGCTTCGAGCCTCCTGCCGCGTTGGCCTCCCGGTTCGAAGGCAAGCTCAACACCGAACTGTCTGCCGAGACCTACAGCCTTCTCGAATGTGATTACCTCTTCTTCGACAATTACGAACTGGCTCGCGAGTCGATGGAGTCGCAGGAGACTTTCACCAATCTTTCGGTCGTGCGTAGCGGTGGATTGATTGCACTGGATCCGATTGTCTCCGATGCAGTTTCGATGCCCAACCCGTTGACCATCCCGTTCGTGTTGTCGGCGTTCATCGACGACATCAAGGCAGTCGACGCGGCCAGATAGCGTCCGAGACGGAAGACCACACCCCGAGCACAAGCGCAGGCGCGGCGATGCAGCCGGCGACCACCAACCAAGGGGTCGCCGCTGCAACGCTACCGTCGTCCAGGCGATCGTAGAGATATCCGACGCCGATGGTGCCGATCAGCGACAGGCATCCGCCGATCGTGTTGAGCAGCCCGAAATGCGCACCGAGATAGCGCTCCCCGGCAATCCGGGCCAGGGTGTCTCGCATCGATGGCACCATCAACATCTGCCCCAGATGCAGTAGCGCGATCCACCCTGCAATCTGCACATACGGCCATACCGAATCGGTGACCTGCCCCGACCCGAGGGCTGGAACAACGAATGACGCTGCCATCACGGCCAATCCGACGGTCGTTGCAGCCCGCGATCCTATTTGCGTAGCAACCGCCACCATCGGCCGTTGACCGACGATCACCAAGACCGCTGCACCCACGTAGAACCATCCCAGCAGATCCTGCGAGCCGATGCGCAGCGAAAGTTGCTCGGGCAACATCAAATACAACTGAGCGAGCGCAACGAACTGCGCACTGCACAGGGTGGCCAGGACGACGTAGCGTCGGTTGCTCAACACCACACGCCAGACCCGGTTGATGGACGTGCCGACGACGCTGTCGGTTTCGACTGGCTTGGGGAACAGGAAGTAGAAGCCGATCCACATTCCGGCGAACAGAATCGCGGCCACTGCGGCAGATGCCGAGAACGGAAATACCAGGAGTACCGCTCCCAATGCGGGCCCCAGGACGGTTCCGAGTCGACTGCTCATCTGCTCGTAACCGAACAATTCGGTTCGCCTGATGACGCCCGCGTCTTCGAGCTGTCGTCCCATATCGGCGTTGGCCGACTCCACCGCCGGTGCGAACAGTGCTGCGGCGAAACCGATGAGCAGAATTCCGAAGATGACCGCGGCGAGACTGCTCGCAACCGCCAGCACAACGAACCCGAGGATTCGTATTGCTATGCCCCACAGAATGACCGGGCGTCTGCCGAATCGATCGGCGATGCTGCCGCCGAGAAAGAACATGCCTTGTTGACTGAACGTACGCAGACCCAACACGAGCCCGACGATCCAACTCGCGAAGCCGAGCTCCTCGGACAGATGCACCGCGAGAAACGGAACCACCAGATAGAAACCGACATTGAACAACACCATCGATGCCAGGACAAGCTTGACCACCGACGGAAGGTCTCGTAGACGACCTGACGCCGACGCACCACCGAGTCCAGGGTTGATCGTCACGAACGTCGACACTACTGGCGCGTCGTTCCGCACGGTCTCCTCAGCTTAGGAGGGCTTCGCACGCTGGTACTGCCCACTTCGTCAGGCGTGCGACAGACGCACGTTGCCTCCCACCTATGCGCGCCCAGGACACGGCGGGTCACGTTCCCCGCTGCGAGTAGGTCATCCAACCGGGCGCTACCTGAACCAATGGGCCGTAGTGGCGAGGGTCCGGTGTGCACCGAGCGGTGTAGAGCCAGCCGGATCGCGACAACGTGTTGCTGCGTTTGCTGTCTGTGAAAGACACGCAGTTGTCAGATTCGACGCGTACAGGAGACAAAGAAACGTCGCTGATTCGGATCGAGCCGATGCGCTGTATGTGCCTGTTTAGCATGGATTCCGCGAGGCTTTCCATGTGAGTTCTGGCGCGATCGAAGTCTTGGTCTACCGGCCTGTCGATTGCAACGAATGCCACAGCAGCGGCCACGATCAACAGCGGCGCAATCACACTCGGCCACGGCCAATGCCGATTCGACGTGAGATAGCGGTGAAGACGATAAGCCCACACCACGCCGACAACGATGAGGCCTGCAACCGCCAGCCACACGATCACCAAGTCGAGGAACAGATTCCACGGTGGGCGATAGTCCCACCACTCGAATCGATTCCCTGCGAGAAGTGCGAGAAATACAACCGTCGCCGAGGCGGTGCCGATCCCCGGCCGACGCCGCGTCACCCGGGTGGTGCCTTCTGCCATGACTTCACCTTCCTGGTTCAACTCGGCGAAAAACCGCCCACATCCATGGAGATCCACAAGAGGCCCACTAACCCGTAGACCGCGGTGAAAGATCCGACGGCACACACGCTCACCCAAATCGACGGGCGTGCAGCCCACACGATCAGTCCGTAGCAGCCGTACACGGCGATCGGCGGAAGCAACCAGGTCAGCCAATACGTAAGAGGTACGTCAGGCGCGCTCGCGCCCCGATCCCTGACCGGCACGGAGGAGATCGACGGAAGATCCGGTGCCACTCTCAGTGCCCACACGGCACCCACAACACCCAGAGCACCGCCGACGACAAGGGCGACCACCGTCAGGAGCAACTCCAGAAGTTCACGGTTGGTTTCGCCCCGATCTTTATTGTGCACGTGGCCAGACTAGGACCTGACCGTCCGCACTCGGTCATGATGGACCGGTGCCGACTACCGATCCGTTCCACGCCCTCGTACTGATGAACGCAGTATTCGCCTCTGCAGCATGGTGTCTGGCCAGGCCCTCGTGGCCCGCCGCCACGTCGCTGAGTGTTGCCTCGATTTTGTGGCTGTTCTTCAACACCCCCATCGAAGGCGCAGTGTTGTATGTGGTCGACGCCGACACAGGCGTGACCGAGTCGGACTTCATCACGGTTGCGGGGTTGGTCCTCGCTGCGGTCACGATCGCCAGGGTCCGGCGCGGCCAGCGCGGCTCGTCGCCGACAATGTAGTCCTCCAGATGGATGCGCTGCCGTGCACTCGATGATTGACTCTCACCCGGAAGGGAGCAGTCCAATGAGTGGGTCCATCAACCGAAGTCGCAGCTCGATCGTTGTGTTGGCCTGTGCAGGAGCGGCATTGGTGGCCGCATTCGTTCTCGGGCCAGCCGCGCTGCTGCGCGGACGCTATCCACAGTTCCAGGATCAATCGACCATGAGCGACCTACTCGGCCGCGGCTTGGTCGAGTACTGGGCCAGCGGAGTCCGCACCTTTCCTCCTGGCTTGGCGGAGATGGTGGACTACTGGTTCGAGTGGCACGCCATCAAGATCGTCATCTCGGTGTTGCTGACGGTAGTTCTGGGTTTGCTCGCGGCCGCCCTGTGGAGGCGATCCCTGACGGCCGGTACGGGATATGTCATCGCAGCGGCCAGTACCACTGTGCTGTCACTGTTTTCGGTGTTTCTGGCGGTGCTCAACACGCAGTCGACTGCCGCACCCGTCGTTGCCCTCCTACCGATGCTTTCGGATGACAATGCGGACGGACAGACAGCGCAGTCGATGATCGAGAATGGTGTGCGGAACGGGGAGGACGGGCCGCCGCTGATCACGTTGCTCGAACAGGTCGAGCACTACAACTGGTCGATGCTCGTCTCGACTGTCGTGGTGATCGCAGTCGTCGGTGGCGCAACCGCTCTCGCATTCCGTCGCTACACATCGACCAACAGCGCCAACCGCTCGCACCGTCGCATGTTCGTCGTGCTCGGGTCGCTCGGCACGGTGATGACAATTGTGATGACGCTGATGTTGGTTGCCGCCATCGTGGCGGTGATCGATCCGGGAGAAGCCCTGCTCGGCGCTGTCGGCCTCTGACTCTACTGCCGGCTGCGATCGCGGGCACGCGTACGGAATTGGCCGATTGCGAGGACGATCAGCGCAACCCCCAAAACGGTGAGAGGGACTTGGGCGCGGAGCGCGTGGATATCGAGTAAGAGAATCTGCCACACCACCCACCCGATGGTCACCAACCCCACGCACGCGACATACACCGCAGCTTCGGAGGCGTCGACCAGCACGGCAGCCACGCAGATCAATGGTCCGAGACCGAGGAAAATCAGCACGAACAACCCGGAGATGCGGTAGTCCCACGTATGCCACGCAGGGAGCATTCCGACATTCAAGCCCAAGGACCGCCCCGTGGGATCGGAGGTCAACGACAGTCCGTTGAACGTCCCGGCTGCACCCAGCAGGATCAGCAGTGCCACCGTCGAGAGTTTGTTCACGGTGACATCATGTGTTCGTCGTCCTCCGGTTGTGGCCGAGACCCAGCGCATCTCCGTCGATTCTGCCAGAACGAGGCCACTCGGTCTTGTTCTATTCGAGCAGAAGGGGAATGTCGTGCGTTGGTTGACTCACGGGCGGTGGGGATACGTCGTTTCTTCCGGACTTCCGCTGGCCGCAGTACTCCTGATCATCTACGGCTGGGCCGCGGCCCTCATCCTCACCGTGTTCACCATCGTCAGCGCAGCGTTGTATGCCCTGTTCATCGACCGACCTCGCGAACAGCGAGACCGATAGGCGTCTGATCGTTCCGGCCCGTGTCATCCACCGACATGCGGCGGTCGCCTATCACTCCCGAGTGCGTCGTGCAGTTCCCCGAGAAGCCGTCGCAGTAACGATTCCAGTTGATCCCTCTCTCGTTCAGAGAGGTTTTCGAGCAATTCGGCTTCCCGCCCGAGAACCTCGTCCACGAGACGTTCGACCGCGCGATGACCCGACTCGGTGAGTTCGACGTCCACCTGGCGCGTTCGATCCGCACGCGAATGCCGAACGACCAAGCCCTGCTGTTCCGCGCGATCGACGCGCTGGGTGATCGCGCCGGCCGTGACGAGAGCTGCGTCGGCAAGTTCCCGGGTGCTGAGCCGGTAGGGAGGGCCGCTCCGACGGAGCGTCGACAACAGGTCGAGGATGGCGGAATCGGCACCGGACTGCCGCAGAAGACGAGTTCGGTCGTCACCGAACAGCTTGGCGGCGTGCGTAATTCGAGTGACGATCGGAATCGAATCGACGGGGGTGTCGGGGCGCTCACGCGTCCACGCGAGGGCGATCGCGTCGATGGGGTCGTCCGGGTCGAGATTGGGCATCTGTCGCTCCCCTGATGTCGTGGCATGTAGTCTCGTTTAGGTCTAAACAAGACTACAACGTCGAGGAGATCGAAATGACACGAACAGTAGTGGTAACCGGAGGCGGCACCGGTATCGGACAAGCGATAGCAGCCCGGTTCGCAGGAAACGGTGCCCGCGTGATCATTACAGGCCGGCGGCAATCCGTGCTCGAACACGCAGCCGGAGAAATTACCGGAAACGTCGAGGTGGCACGCTTCGACGCAACGGACGCAGACGCCGTGACGGCATTCGCAGCAGGCGTCGGACCCGTCGACGTACTGGTCAACAACGCCGGTGGCAACACCGACTTCGACCGGACGGCACCTAACAGCCTCGGCGAGGTCGCCGATTCATGGCGCGCGAACTACGAATCCAACGTGATCACCGCCGTACTGATGACCACCGGCCTGCTTTCGCACATGAACGACGGCGGCGCTGTCGTCACCATCGGCTCGATAGCCGCCGACAAAGGCTCGGGCTCCTACGGCGCAGCCAAAGCTGCCATCGCGTCGTGGAACATCGACCTGGCGCGTCAACTCGGTGCCCGATCCATCACCGCGAATGTCGTTGCGCCCGGGTACATCGCAGACACCGAATTCTTCAGAGATGTGCTGACACATGAGGCCAAGGACGGCCTCGCCTCACCGGCCATGACCGGCCGCGCCGGAGCACCGCGAGACATAGCCGAGATGGTGGAATTCTTGGCCTCGGATCGCGCCCGTCAGATCACCGCCCAAACCATCGCCGTCAACGGCGGCGAGTGGCCGACTCGATAGAAGACCGGATCGGGGAGTTGGCGGGCGTTGCCACTACCGCTTCTCGTCGAGCGCAAAGTGCGGGAGCTATTGTGCCGCGACCAATTCCCCGATCAGGCGGGTGACGGCCTCGGGTCGCTCCAGTGTGGAGCTGTGACCACAATTGTCCAGGAGCACGAATCGCGCATTCGAGATCTGCGCAGCGATGGCACGCCCTCGCTTGGGCGGCGTCGGCTTGTCGTCGGCACCGGACACCACCAGGGTTGGTGCCGTGATTGCACGGAGCTCGGCGGCAACGGACTGACGCACCACCACCGCGTGAATCGCCGACGCCAAAGCGGCTCTGTCACACTGCGATAGCTGCGTCATCCAGTCCTCGATCAGGTCCGCACTGCGCGGGGACGAGCGGAACGCGGACCCGAACATCGTGTTGACCACTGCGCCACGGACCGGCGCAATACCCGCGAGACGCACGACCATGGCCAGCGCTTCGTCCTCAACCATCGCACGCAGTACCTCACCGTCCGCCGAGGTGTTCAGCAGGGTCAGCGACGCCACCAGGTCCGGACGCCTCGCCGCCAGACGCATACCGACGAACCCACCCATCGACAGGCCGACCCAGTGGACGGCACCGACTCCGAGATGTTCGACGACTGCCACGGCATCCCCGTAGAGGGCATCCATCGAGTAGCCGCTGGGGGCAGCAGGCGAGCGCCCCTGACCGCGCCAGTCGATGGCAACGCAGCGATACCGATGACGAAGCACCTCGATTTGCGCGTCGAACATCCAGCCGCTGAACAACAATCCGTGCCCGAACACGATGGTCGGAGCCGCGGGGTCTGCGCTGGGCGCACCGGTGTCGGTGAAGGCAATAGTTGCCCCGTCGCGGCAGATGGTCGTCATGGTTTCTCACCCTACGGTGCGGGCTCTGTTCAGCAGTTATGCTCTGCCCGAACCTCACTGGACCGAGTCGACGAACGGACCCGCCCATGACCGAAGCCCCGCAGAAGCACAACGCCGGAATGTACGTGCTCTACGGAGTGGTCGCCGGTCTACTGGCCGGCGTCATCATCGGCACGCTGATCGACAACGTCGCAATAGGCATCGGGGTCGGCATCTTTCTCGGTGCCCTGGCGTCGTCGATCGTCATCGCTCGACTCGACCACAAGAAGGGCTCCCAGTAAGCACAATCGAGTGCAGCTGACCGCGGTGAGCGCGGTCAGCTGCACCCGATCCTCTGCGTTCCACGTTCTTGCCTGAGCATCGAATCTCGGGCCGCATCTGTCGGTTCACACAGGGCTGAGTCTTGCTCGCAGCAAACAGAATTCGTTGCCCTCCGGATCGGCGAGCACGTCCCACGACTCCTGGCCGGTCTGACCGACATCGACTTTCCGCGCGCCGAGTGCGAGAAGTCGTTCGAGTTCCGCGTCCTGATCGCGGTCCGTTGCACTCACGTCGATGTGCAACCGGGGCTTCGCCTTCTCGGGGTTCTCGCTGGGACTGAGGATGATGGTCGGCTGCGTGCCACCGAAACCGTCGCGCGCGCCGATCTCCACCGAACCGTCACCCTCCCTGTCCAGCACTACGAAGTCCAACACCTCGCACCAGAACGTCGCCAATGCCTCCGGATCGCGACAATCGAGGACGAGCTCACTGATTCGACATGCCATTCGCGCGAATCTACACGGGCGAACAATTGTCTTTCGCAGCAACGAATGGACGCAGCTGTGCGCTATGCCGCGGGGTACGGCGTCCACTCCAGCTGACTTCGCTCGGAATCGGGTGCAGCTGACCGCGGTGAGCGCGGTCAGCTGCACCCGATTGCGACGTTCTGCTGCGACACCGAGCGACTACCGTGAGCAAATGGACGGCTATACGCCGCTTCGGGCCTCGGCTGCCCTGCTGGCGTCGTTCTCGTAGCGCACGGCTCACGAGAGATTCTCCACTCCCGGCTCCACCAGCGGGATCCCCCTGCGCATGTCTGCGCACCGAACGTAGAGCCCTTGCGTTATATGCACTCGCTATGCAATATTTGCAACACCGCTCCGCATCCGCCGAGCTCACCGTTGAGGAGGCCCCATGATCACAGTGACCAGTGCCGCGGGTGGTGTCGGTCGCTTGCTCGTCCGACAGCTCGCCATGCAAGACGTGCCAGTTCGGGCGGTGGTCAAGAACGCCACGCAAGCTCAGACCACCCGCAAGGACGGGGCCGTCGAGGTCGTCGTAGGTGATCTCAGATTGGAAGACACGCTTCGCGCAGCCTTGGCCGGGGCCGATGTCCTCTACCACGCCGCGCCGACCCAGATCATCGACGAGAAGCCCATCATCGATCACCTGATCGAGCTGGGACCAGCAAACGGGTTGCAGCACATAGTTTTCCATTCCGTGATTCATCCGAACCTGCATCAGCTGACGCACCATCACCAGAAAGACATCGCCGAAGGAATACTGCAGAAGAGTGGAATCCCCACCACGGTACTCAGACCGTCGCACTACATGCAGAACTACCTGGAAGTGTGGGAATTCCTGCAGGCCGGAGTGATGCCGTACCCGGTCTCACCGGACAGCGTCATGGGCGTGGTCGATGTCGCCGACGTCGCCGAAGCGGCCGCGAACATCCTCGTCGACCCATCACCGCATACCGGGCGCGTCTACGACCTGTCCACAGTGGAACTTACCCGACACGAGATGGCGTGGATCTGGTCCGACGTACTCGGCCACCGGGTCACCGCCATTCGAATCCCCCCATCGTCGTTGACGAACTCACTCAGCGTGCTGCCCGCACTGGCGTCGGTCGTCGGGCATGCAGTGCAATCGACGAAACTGAACTCCATCGGCCACCTCGTTCGCGGTGCCAAGGCCGCGTCGAACCCTCGTGACATGAAGAATTGGCCGGCCGATGCGCGCGAGGCGTACCGCACGATGATGACCCACTACGACGGCCACGGCCTACCGGCCGGAGACCTGAAGGTTCTTCCGACTCTGCTCGGTCACACACCGACGTCGTACGAGGAATTCGCACGCCGCTCGGCCGCCGAGCTCGGGCGCACGCCCGCCGGCTCGGGCCGATGAACCTCCGAGGTTCTCGCTACCGACCTGGACGCTCCTTGGTGACCGGGGCAAGCTCGGGAATCGGTGCCGAGTTCGCTCGAGCACTGGCCGCACGAGGCTCCGATCTCGTACTGGTCGCACGACGACAAGACCGTCTGACCACCCTGGCGCAGGAGCTCGAGCGAAGTCACGGAATCCATTGCCGCACAGTGGCCTGGGACCTGTCGGAGGAATCGAGCGGACGACGACTGCGCGAAGTCGTCCCCGAGCAGATCGACCTCGTGGTCAACAATGCAGGGTTCGCCGTACAGGGACCGTTTGCCGACGGCGATGCCGACGACTTCGAGCGCCTCATCGCCGTCGACATTCGCGCTGTCGTGGATATCTGCTCGGCGTTCCTTCCCGATATGATCGATCGCTCGACCGGCACCATCGTCAACGTCGCCAGCACGACTGCGTTCCAACCTGTTCCGTCGCTCGCGGTGTACGCGGCCGCCAAAGCATTCGTCCTGAGATTCAGCCAGTCCCTCTGGTACGAAGCAGCACAACACGGAGTCAGAGTGTTCGCGCTCAATCCGGGCCCGACCCGCACGGAATTCTTCGACGTCATCGGAGATTCGGCAACCGCGACCGGCAGCTACCAGACCGCCGCCGACGTCGTGGCCACCGCGATGCGCACACTCGATGCCAGACGGTCGCGCCCGCAGGTGATCTCGGGCCGGCAAAACACCGTTCAGGCCATCGCGGCGGGTCTCGTCCCCGCACGGGTTCTACTGCCCACCCTCGCCCGGATGCTCCACTAGGTTCGGGCCGGACTCGGCACCTGACGAGGAATGTAGTGTCACGAACATGGCCAGGGTCTCCAGATTCACACTCGCCGATCGGCAGGACGCGGTCGCCCGTGCTTTCGGCGGTTCCGAGAGCCCGGCGACCGTGGCCACCTCACTGGGCATTCACACCACGACGCTCTATCGATGGGCCGGATCTTCGGCTACCGACGAACCCGGGCCCGCAACGGCCCGATTGATCGAGGCCACCCAGGAACTGTTGCGGGACGCTGACTACGCGGACATCACGATCGAAAGTGTCGCTCTCCGCTGCGGTCTCGCGCCGAGAACCGCGTTTCACCACTTCCCCACCAAACGTGAACTATTCCAGGCCGCCGTCGACGACGCCGCCACCGTCCTGATCGGGCGCATTCACGAGAAATCGGCAGCCGCCACTTGGCCCGGCACCCCACTCGAGCAGCTGCGGACATTTCTGAGCATCGCGGCAGCGAGCATCTACGACACCCCGCGCACTCACGTACTGTTCCGCAATCTCGGAGTACCGAAATCCGAGGGTTCGGCAGAACGCTGGCACGACAGTTTCGTCGACGCGATCGCCCAACTGCTCCGCTCTGCCGCAGAAGCAGAGCAAATCGACAGTCACACAGATGTATTGGCAGCAGCACACCTGCTCACCGGTGCCATGCGGGGAATACACACTGCGGTATTCGAAGGCGTTGATGCCGCCACCGCGCTCGGCCTGGTCGAGAGAGTTCACCTCCTGATCCCACCTCGATGACAGTCGGTGTGAGGTGAACACCGTCCGGGATACCTGCAGCTCGGCCGTCGAACTGCAGCACACCTTCGTCTTCGGTCGGCACAACAGGGTGGCCCGGATATCGAACCCGGACCACCCTGCACGACGCGATCTCAGACGAGGACGACTCCCGCGAACACTGCGACACCGACGAGCACGGCACCCGTGAATGCCTGCACACGACGGTCGAGAACACACATGAGCGACAGGAAACCGGGCATCGACCCGCCCCGACGGGTGTGCGCGATTGCCAATGCGCTCGGCATGCAGCGGCCGAGTGAGACGGTCACGAACAACGCCGCACCCAGTGCGGGCGAGCCGATTGCCGCCACACCCAGCGCCATGAGGTAGTACGCGCTCGACCGGATGTAGATCAGAAATCCGGGCCCGACGATGGCACCGAAGAGCAGCGACACCTTCCACGGTTCCATGCTTCGACGCAGATGCCGCGGCAACTGCCTGCGCCGCATGGGAGTCGGCATCGAGACCAGTCCCAGTTCGTGCAGCCCGTAGGCGAGTGCCAGGGCCGCCAACACCCCGAGCATCGCGGCAACCGGAACAGCACCCGAGACGATTCCGCCGACAGCACCGATCGCGGCACCCGTCACGGAGCCGGTGACGACGGAACCCAGTGCGTGCCAGCCGAGTCGGCGGACGGGCGTCGACGAACCCTTACGACCGGGTTGCTTGGGTGCTACGACAACCCCGGCGACGGACATTCCGCACGTCGACCAGTTCGCCGCGAGTGCGGTGACGGCTCCCGCTGCGACGACGACGGCGGCCAGACCGGACGCGGCCGTCGGTGTGAACGCGAGCGCTGCGCCTGCTCCGACCGCAGCGGCGGCGGAAATCAGAACGGTGCGAGCGCCGAGCCGAACCGAACTCTGCAGAGTCGGCCTGATCTGGGGCATATCCTGTTGCAGCGCAGTGTGATCGATGATCGTGGTCATGGATACCTCCTCGATTTCTGTGGCGGTGCACATCAGCCGACGTGAACCGTTCCGGACATGTACGGGTGAATCGAGCAGTGATACTCCACGTCACCCGGCGTGTCGAACGTGAACCGAAACGTGCTGTCTCCGTTGACACCACTGTCGAACACGCCGTCGGCGTGAACTTCGTGGAGGAGACCACCATCGTCGAACTGCCACTCGACGGTGCCCCCGACGGGGATGCTCACCTCCTGCGGGTCGAACCGGACGTTACTGATGAGCACACTGGCGTCGATGTCGGGTGTCGACGAGCATCCGGTGGCCAACACCAGGATCGACACCGCGACGGATCCTCTCACCCCTCGACGATGACCGTGCCGAGCATCATCGGGTGCGGTGTGCAGTGATAGTCGAATGTGCCTGCCTCCTCGAAGGTGTAGGAGTAGCTGCCTTCTGTCAGCAGTTCGCTCTTGAAGGTCTCGTCACCGGATTCGACGACGTCGTGGGGCAGACCGTTGTCGTCGAAAATCCACTCGACGGTCTCGCCCTTCTCGATGGTCACCGATGCCGGGCTGTAGCTCATGTTCTCGACACGGACGGTCGCTGCCGGAGCATCGCTTCCCGAGTCGCCGCTGCATGCTGTCAGGCCCAGCAGCGCAACCAGTGCCGCGACCAGAACAAGTATCTTCTTCATGGGTTACCTCTCATCTGATGTACATCAAGTTCGCCGTCATACCGGCCTCGAAGTGATAGGCATTGTGGCAGTGGAACATCCACTCGCCGGGATTGTCTGCATCGAACTCGATCGCCAACGAGGATCCCGGCAGGACGTTGACGGTGTCTCGGCGCAGCCCGCCGTAGTCCGGAACGGAAAACGTGTGTCCGTGCGTGTGCATCGGATGCCACATCGACGACGTGTTGTTCATCGTGATGCGGATCCGCTCACCCTGCTTCATGACGAGTTTGCCCGCATCTGCTCCTGCCATGGCCCACACGTAGCGGTCGCCCGCCTGCAGGAGATCGACAGAGAATTCACGATCGGGTCGTCTGTCGGTCAGCTTGGACTTCTCGGCCGGCCGGAGCTCACTCTCCAGAACGAGCTCGCGCTTCAACTCCGAAATCGAGCCGCCCACATCGGGATTCGTCAAGGGCGCAGCGTCCGTGCTGCGCAGTACCGTCGAAGCGTAGCCGGGCCGACCCTCGACGGCGGCCACCATCGGCCATGCACCGGAGGACACGGTCAGCACCACGTCGTACCGCTGCGCCATCCCGATGAGAATCGCATCGGTCTCGACCGGCACCACGTCGAAGCCGTCGACCGCAACGATCGTCATGCGATGCCCGGCCACGGCGAACCGATACGGTGTTTCCGCTCCCGCGTTGATGATTCGGAGTCGCAGTCGAGAACCGGGTGCGGCCTCGACAACGGCTGGATCGTTCGGAGGTCGACCGTTGATCAGATGCAGCGGATAGGCGATGTGCTGCGTCATCCCACCGAGCACCTCGGAGTCACCGTGCCCACTCGCGGTCAACGACGCTGCGACCGTGGCTTCGTCGGCACCGATCGGAGCTGGAGCAGCTGCTCCGCCGTGACCGGCATGCCCGCCGCCGTGCAGGTCCGGATTCAGCGCGGCCATGACAGCCTCGGGTGTGGTTCCCAGGCCGTCGACCCAGTCGTCGAGTACGAGCACCGCATCGGCGTCTGCGCCGGTGCCGTCGTTCGGATCCTCCACGATAAGCGCCCCGAACAATCCGCGATCGGCTTGGAGACCGGAATGCGAGTGGTACCAATATGTTCCAGGATCAGGCGCGACGAAGGCGTAATCGAACGTGCTGCCCGGCACTATCGGCTGCTGCGTCACCGGTGGCACGCCGTCCATGTCGTTGCGAATCCGGATGCCGTGCCAGTGGATACTCGTGTCGTTCGACAAGGAGTTGGTGACCGATGCGCGCATCGTGTCGCCTGCGGTGAGTCGCAACTCCGGCGCCACAGCACCGGTTCCGTACGTCCAGGTGTTCACCAGCCGCCCGCCCAGGTCCACTGCTGCCGGACCGGCCGCCAGGGCGTAGGTAGCCGTCCTGCCCGAGGCTGCGCGTGCAGCCTCGGCCGCAGCGACCTCGGGGTCGGTGGGCTTGATGTAGTCGAGCTTGTCGGTGGATCCGGACGCAGTATCGGACGACGTGCTGCATCCGGCGGCTCCGAGCGCCCCGATTCCCGCCAAGCCGACGCCCGCTGTCGCAAGCGACAGGAAACGGCGTCGGCCCAGCATCGACCGAGTGTCCGGTGAAGTCACTCGATTTCCTCTGGCGTGATCAGATTCGTGATCGGGTTGACTGCGCCGTCGATGTCGACGGAACTGACCTGCTGCCCGGTCGCGGCATCGAATCCGACAAGCTTCTGCGGCGCTTCGCCGTCGACCTCGGCACCGTCACCCAGCACGTAGAACGTCTTGCCGTCCACACTGAACGCCATCGAGGAGAAGCTCTCGATGCCGATGTCCGCCAACGTCAACGAGCGAACGGGGGCAAGATTCGCAGCATCGGACAGTACTATCTTCGCCACCGAGCCACCGCGTGCAGAGTCCGGATGGACGATGCTGTCGGTGTAGGTGACGGCCATTCGGGTGGCGTCGGCGTTGATGACGTTCTCCGCGAAACGCCCGGACGGGTCCCCGGCGTTTCCGATCGGCTTCACTGCCTCGGTGGGAAGCCCGTTCGAGAAGTCGAAGACGAACACGTCGCCGTTCTCACTGACGAGCAGTGCCTTCTTCGCGTCCTCGGCGAACGTCGTCTTGCGGGTACTGACGAAGTCGTCTGGGAGAACCTTCTCGCGGCCCACTTCGGTTGGGACGCCGTCGTCACCTATGTTGACGTGCAACAGCTCCCGGCTGTCCTCGCACACGCTGTACAGGTCGTGGCCGACCATCCACGTGAACGGCCCGCAACCGACGATGCGAAGTGCGCCCGATTCCTTGCCTGCTTCGAGGTCCACGACGCGGATACCGTAGAGGCCGTCGTCCCAGCTGACGAAGTACTTGCCGTCGGAGGTGACCGCGTTCGACCCTTCGCGCGAGTGCACGCGTGCTACATCGGGTAGTTCGGCCTCTTTCGGCTCGAGCAGGTTGCCCGAATAGGTGCTGATTGTGAAGTCCGCGGCTCCGCGCGATCCGCGTGGCCGCCACACCTCGGCTGCGATGATGGCCGGGTCGCTGCTGGTCTCGCCGACGAAGCCGTGCACCACCGGATCCCAGATTCCCGCTCCGACGGTCACTCGGGTGGTGACCTTGCCGGTCGCGGGATCGAGTGCGTTGACGGTCATTTCGAGCTTGCCGAAGCCGCCCTCGATGCCCAGGATCTGGTTGGCACCGATGGGGGTGATCTCACCGACGTGCAGCGGTTCGGGAATCTGGCCGGTGATCTCCTGATCCTCCTCACCGAGACCGATCCCTTCACCGGGCGCGGTGAATTCGACGGTCGGATAGGTGACCTCGGTCGAGGAGGCCGAGTCCTCGGTGTCCTCGCTCGACGAGCTGCACGAGGTGATGGCCAGCAGCGCCGCCAGTGGTGCGGCGGTGAGGGCTGTAGCGCGACGCAGACGACTCACGAGCCCGCACCCACCTTCGGGCGCGCTGCGGGACGGGCCTGGCAATCCGCGCCGACGATCGGAGCCATGGTGCAGGTGTAGGCCTGCGACTCGTCGGAGACGCACCAGATGATCTCCTGGTCGTAGCTGCCGCTGACCGGGTTGTACATCGAAGCCTGCATGTCCGGTTCGCCGCAGAATGCATTGGAACAGCTCGGCGCACCGCAGCAGTCGTAGTAGGCGATGAGGTAGGTCTTGCCGTCGGCGGGGTTGGTGCAGCACCCGACCCAGAATTCGGCTCCGGGCTTGGACCCCGGCGCACAGGTGGTCAATCCACCGCCTTCGCATGCGGCGCAGGAGGTTCCGTCCATGCTGCACCACCGCCAGTAGTCGCATTCGGCGGGATTGCTGCCGTCGTATTCCGGGACCTGCGGTTCGGGTGCCGTCGCGGCGGGCGTCTCCTGCGCATACGCCCGGGACACGGGAAGTGCACTGACGACGGCGACTCCCGAGGCCCCGAGGGTCCATCGGCCGATTTTCGAGATCATGGAGCGGCGTGAAACCCGTTCGGACAGTTTACGTCCCGACCTGCTCGCGAAGCTGCCTCCGCGCCCCGCCATCCACTCGGCCTGCTCGGCCACCGTGTTCTCGTCCACTGGATACCGCTGCTCGGTGCCACCCGCGTGGGGTTCGTGGGGATGTTCGTGATTGTCCATGTGCGCTCCGATGTGAGAAGGGGTCCGGATGGGGCTAGGCAGCGCCTGCGTGATTCCTGGCGGCCTGGGTGTGCAGATGTTGCAGAGAGGGTGTGCCGGATTCGAGTGCGTTGAGCAGACTTTCGACCTGAGCCATGTGATTGCACAGACCCTTCGCCTTGATCTTGCCGTGTTCGTCGAGAATGACCCCGAACGGAGTTGTGCCGATCTGGTACGCGATACCCACGTCACGGCCGTCGACGTAGCTCAGCTCGGAACCGAGGCCTGCGCCCTCGAGGAATTCGGCGTGCTCGGCCGGAGTGCCGTCGGAAATCATGACGATGTCGAGACCGGCCTCGCCCTTGGCCATCGACTTCATCCCCGGCAGAAGCGATTTGCACGTCGAGCAGCCCGGGGCGGTGAAGAGCAGCAACTGCGGCCGCTCACGATGGCCGCCGACGCTGACGGTGCGCCCGACGTGGTCGGTCAGACCGTGGAAGCTGGGTCCTGCCTGCTCGATCTTCGGACCGGTGTCCATCATGCGCGCGCCGAGCGGTCCCAAACGTACTTGCACTCGGCCGATTTCGCGGGCGAGGCCGAGAATCATGAGCAGAAGGCCTGCTACGGCCACGGTGAGGACGAGAACCATGGTCACGAGAAATACTGTCATCGAGTTGCCTTTCGGGGTGAGAGGAATCAGTAGCGGCTGATGGACGAGATCGCACGGAGCTCGATTGCAGCGTTGGTGAGGTAGTCGTCGATCGGACGGCGACCGAACGACATCACCGAGCGGGCGTAGACCCCGACGCACACGATCGCAACGACGAAGAGCCCGACC
This sequence comes from Rhodococcus sp. 077-4, assembly GCF_047782425.1. Lineage (NCBI taxonomy): Bacteria > Bacillati > Actinomycetota > Actinomycetes > Mycobacteriales > Nocardiaceae > Rhodococcus > Rhodococcus sp. 077-4. The sequence goes on from NZ_JAJPWC010000003.1 coordinate 692,468, forward strand.
CCGGTACCGACGATGCGATCGAACACGCCGATGTCGGGGGTCAGGGTCACTACTGCGGCGAGGATCGCGAACGACGCTGCGCGTGCGGAGTGCCACCACCCGATGTGCGCAATTTCCTCACCACCCGCCGAGAACGCGAAGCATCCGCAGTCGAGGTCGCGGCGTCCGCGCAACAGATTGATCGTCAAGCCGGCGAAGAAGGCGACGAACATCGCCGACGCCACCGTGCCTGTCACCACCGGCGCGACACCGAGAATCAGGCCGGTTCCAAGGGCGATTTCCACCCAGGGAAGCGTCCTTCCGACGACCACGGACACTCCATCCGGAAGCAGTCGGTACCCGCGCACGGCACGGACCATTCTCTGGCTGTCCGTGACTTTCGGAATGCCCGCCACCAACAGCACTGCGCCGACAACGCACGATAGGGCTGCCCAGAGCATCGCCAACTCCCTCACCTCGTTCGCTTCACGCCGTCCGTGGCTCGGTCGGCTGCTACGAATCATGAGAGGTGGTTGCGTCGCGGACACTTCTGCCGAGTTACATACGCGACGACGTCATGTGGTGCGTCGAATGCGCGATCGGCGCAGGTCAGCGGCTCGGAATGATCGAAGTTGTGTCACAGACCACTCACACCAGAGCTTTCGGCTCAACTTTGGGTGGCCGATTCTCACTTGAAGTACCAACCGTTGAAATGGTTGAAACACGGAAGAAATCACCGAGTCGTACCTTGTGTTCTCGACCTTCTCCATTCCGAGCCAGGACACCGCTCTCAGGACAATGATGAACACCAGCGCACTGCGTGCCGCACTCGAACAAGCCGCATTGACCGAGCGGCCCGTCAATCCTGTGTACTCGCCGTTGAGCGCGCTCGGACGCAGACAGTTGGCACCCATCGATCTACTCGGCCAATCGATGTCGACGATGGCACCGGCGACGTGCATGGTGTTCATCGCTCTGTGGATGGCAACGTTCACTGTCGGCGGTGCTGGGCTGCTTGCCATCGTCGGTGCCACTGTCGTCATGACACTCGTCGCCTTCTGCGTACGTCAGTTCACGCTCCGCCTCGCGGCATCGGGTTCGCTCTACAGCTTCGTGGCGCACGGACTCGGCAAACGCGCCACCTTGACCGCCGCCGCTGTACTGCTCGTCGGCTATATGGGCGTGTCCATTTCGGTGCTCTCGAATGCCGGCGCGAATCTCGTCAAGGTCGCCGACGTATCGGGGCTGCACCTCGGTGGCGAGTCCACGATCCTCGCCGGCGTCGCCGTCGCGATCGTCGTCGTATCCATCGCTGTTCGGGGCGTGCGCTTTGCGAGCCGGACGATCCTCGTCATCGAAATCTGCACTCTGTGCCTCATCACGACGCTGCTGATGTCCGCACCGGTCGAGGTGAATGTGGAGAACACCTCTACCGATGCGCCGATCGGTTTCGTTCTCTTTCTTGCGATGCAGACCGTGCTCAGCTTGGCCGGTTTCGAGAGTGCCGCGTTCTTCGGCCCGGAGGCCCGTACGCCTCTGCGATCGGTGTCACGGACGGTGCTGGTGTCTCCGCTTCTGGTCGGCGCGCTCTATGTGTTCGCCGGGTGGGCCGGAATGACCGGTCACGCAGGAACACTCCTCAACGCCTATTTCGGGGGCGTCGATTCGGGCGCGAGCCTCGTTCTCGTTATTGCGGTGAACATCGGCGTCTGCTCGTCCTGGATCGCTTCGACTCTGGGTTTCGCACAGGCCGGTTCGCGATTGCTGTTCTCGATGAGCATCGAGAAGATCGTGCCGAGCTTTCTCGATCGGGTGCACCCCCGTTTCCGGACGCCATGGGCGGGAGTCGTGCTCTTCGTCGGTGTGTCCCTACTCGGTTCGATGTGGCACGACCCCGATCACGCGCCGGACAACTACGACGTCGTCGTCGAAATAGCACTCGTCCTCGGCTACACGATGGTCTCGATTGCCGCATTGCGATTTCTCGGCCGAATATCCGAGCACACCGCGTGGACGCGAGCGTGCGGATTGTGTGCCGCTGCCGCCGGTTCTGGCCTGTTGGTCTTCGCCGTACTCGACACGGGCAGGTCGGGAGCCTGGGGTTACATCGCGTGGTTCGTCGCGCTCGGCGCGTCCGGCACGATCTGGTACTGGCTCCTGAAGCGATGTCGCCCCGAAAGCCTCGACGCGATCGGAGTGTTCGACAGTGTCGAAACCGCCGATCTGTTGCCGGGGTCGGCCGACCTGCAGATGAGTGCGGCAGGCAAACCGGTTCTGACTCGTTCCCGTCACGGGAGATAGCCGTGGTGACCGAACGACACGATGCGCGCGGGGGTGGATCGGGAACGGGGTTCGGGGGACAACAGCCCAAGGCCGTACAGAAGGCTCTGGCCATGCTGGAAGCGGTGGCGTACCTGGGTGCCGGCGCGACTGCGAAACAGATTGCGGCGCATACGCACGTACCACCAGCCACCGCCTACCGCATGCTCAACTTCTTGGTGGCCGACGGCTTTCTGGTGCGGGTGCCGGATCTGTCGGGGTTCGCACTCGGGCGGCGCACATCCGAACTGGCCTACGCAGCAACGGGATCGGAACCCGTCCGCACGGTCAAGAACGTCCTCGATGCCATGCGCGAGCAGACACGTCACGGCCTCTACGTCGCCACCATCCGCGGCGGCACCGTGCGCATGGTCGATGTGGATCCCGATCACGAGGTCGTCTCCGCACCCACCGTGATGCGGAATCCCCACGCACACGCCGTCGGCAAACTCATGCTCGCGTACACCCCGCGAGCAGTCGACGACCTCGAACTACGTGCGGTCACCGCGCACACCCTCGTCGACGGGCGTTCGCTGCACGACGATCTGACCCACATCCTCGCCACGGGAATGTCGTTCGAGAACGAGGAATCACGTATCGGCCGCGCCGCTTTGGCCGTACCGGTACGAACCCGCGGCTCCGACGTCGTCGGCGCTCTGTGCCTGCAAGGAGTCGCGGGCAGAGTTGCGCCTACCAATTCCGACTTGATCGACTTCCTCGTGCAGGGGGCCAGGGAGTTGGAAGGGTTGCTCTGACTCGCCAGTGTGCGGTGCGAGGCTCGATGAATCCGGGCCGTGCAACTCCTTCTGGCAGAGGAACAAGCCATCGCCTAATTTGCGCCTAACATCGCCCAAATTAGGCGGAAGGAATGCCTGCTCCAATCCCGAGATCCATCCGCGGGATCCCCGTCGAGCACCCGTCGAGTGGAGCAAAACGTGCTCAGGGCCGACTCCGCGGGTGCGAGGCCGCGACGATCGATCCCCCGAGCACCAGTGCATTACCGAGCAAAATGCCCGTCACCCCGAAGGGCCCGGCAATCGCGCCGACCGTCAGCGGGATGAGAATCTGCGCAGATCTGTTGGCCGACATGCGCAATCCCAACGCCTCGCCCTGCGTGGATCTCGGCACGATCGAGACCACCCACGACATGGTCAATGGCTGCGGAATTCCGAGTGCGATACCGAGGGCGATCATGACGCCGACAGCTCCGACTGCCTGCACGAACGGCAGCACGGCGAGGGCTATTGCTCCCGCTGCCAGCGAAACATTGAGCAGCACAGTGCGGCCGAATTTCGCGTCGAGTCTGCCGAGGCCGACTCTGCTGACCACCGACACCCCGGCACGCAGTGCCAACAGCCACCCCACCGTCGTCACCGACACCCCACGTTCGACGGCCCACGCCGGGACGAAGGCGTAGAGCAGATCGACCGTCACCAACACCGCGCCGCTGACCGTCAACGACTGCCACATACCCGGCAGCTTCAGCAATCTCAGTCCCGACGCCTCACCCTCTGCGGGCTTCTGGGCACGAATGTGATTGCGGCCGAACGTCAGAAACAATGCCGTCGGCAATGCGACGGCGGTGAAGGCACCGGCAGTGAGGATTCCTGCGGTGGTGTTGGGACTCTCGACACTGGCTCCGCCGAGCCTCGACGCGATGGCCGTGACGGCGAGCGGCCCGACCAGCTGTCCCATCGAGGCTGCGGCCGTCAGGGCACCGAACGCACTTTCGTTCTTGCCGTCGACGTGGACGTGCGCGACGAACGCCTGCTGGCCGATCATGATGAGCAAATTTCCCAGACCGAACGCTGCAGTGCACATTAGCAGAGCCCACATGGCCGAAAAGGTAACGAGTACAGCGGTCGCGATCGAGCACAACACAATTCCCGACACGATCACCACCGGCCCACCGAACCGATCGGCGATCCTCCCGATCGGCAGGGCCGCCAGAACTGCGGGTGCAGCGAACAGCGCAGCGATCACCGCCAACGTTCGGGTGTCGGCCCCCTCAGCGATGGCCCGATAGCCGATCATCAGCCGGACCCCCACCCACCCGGCCTGCGCCGTCGTCGCCTGAACCGTCAGAGCGATCGACTCACGAGACACCATCAGCGCAAGGGAATCTCGTCGGTTCCGCCGACGAGTCTCGACACGTCGTTGATGTCGTCGCGCACGGCCCCGTATCGAACCGGATCGAGATGGAAGATCGCCAACTGCAACGCATACGCAATGGCGATGGGGATGATCAGAGTGTTGTACTCCGAATCGTCGCCGCGCTGCGCCACGAGCAGATGCGTCGGCGCAGGCCGGAAATGGTATCCCGGCGCATCGCTGATGAGAATCGACGTGCCGCCGCGTCGTTCTGCTTCGCGAACCAACGCGGGCAGCTGAATCGGAGCCTCCCGGAGCGCGAAGGCAATGAGGATCGAGTCCTCCGTGAAGCTGACGAACCGCTCCGACAGGTCCTTGCCACCGAGACCCAGCTCGACGACCACGAGCCCGAGCCTGCGCAGCCGACGCGCCAGCATGTCGAGCGCAGGACGCTCGTCGGCCTTGGAGAACAGATAGACCACCCGCGAGCGGTGAATGGAGGACGCCACCTCCACCAACTGATCCTGCGGGATGAAGCTCGACAGTCGTTCCAGCGCGCGCGCCTCGTCACGAGCGAACACGGCCAATTCGTGGCCGGTATCGCTGCGCATCAGGGCGGAGGCCGTGGCCGGCTCGGGGTTGTCGCGCTCGAGATCGGCGCGCAAATCGGGGAAGCCGCTGTAGCCGAGCTTCTGGGCCAGGCGCACTACCGTCGACTCGTGAGTCTGTGCGCGGGCCGCCACGGGGGCCGCGCGCAAGCTCGACGGCTCAGGCTCTCCGAGAAGCACTGCGATGACTCGTTTTTCGGACGCACTGAGCGACTTCCCGCTGCTCGCAACCACTGTTCGGAAGCTCATACCCTCCACTTTCCCCTGTGTCTGTTGACACACTCAACCACAATCCTGTAAACCTGTGCAAGATTGCAAGTGACTCACAACACAGCAATCCGGCCGACCGTACAGGCCACATCAGAACCTATCGTCAGAAAGGCGGCCGGCCGTGAAGGTACAGCTCGGCACACAACACACGATCGAATGGATCGTGCTCGGCGCGACACTGGTCGTCGGCTTGGCGACGGTCACCATGGCCACCGGCTACGGCATCGCCGCCGACCCGGGCGTCGGCGCGGGGTTCCTGCCCATGGTCGGCGGACTCGGCATGATCCTCGGCGGCATGATGTGGGCGATCCAGCTCGTCCGCACCCCGAGCGCCACGATCGCCGAGCCGGAAACCGAGCTCGAACCCGCGACATCGGCAGCAGTGGCCTTCCTGTCCAGCGACAACGAAGAGGATGCCGACGAGGCCGAGCTTCCCGACCGCTCGGGTTGGATCAGGATCGGCGTGGTGGTGGCGGCGATCGCCGGTGCGGCGCTGGTTCTGCCCACTCTCGGCTACACCCTGTCCATGGCCCTGATGCTCGCCGTCGTCCTGACGTTCGTGGGCAAGCGAACTCCACTGGTCGCTATCGGCGTCGCAGTGGCGACCACGCTGGCCACCCGGCTGGTGTTCGACGTCTGGCTCGGCACGGCCCTGCCTGCCTCGTCCATTCCGTTTCTCGCCGATTGGGGGTTGTGAGCCATGGGCTTTCCCGATCTGATCGCGGGCTTCGTCAACGTCCTCACTCCAACGCACCTACTGTTCGCCCTCCTCGGCTGCGTCCTGGGCATGCTCGTCGGAGTTCTCCCCGGCTTCGGCCCCGCCGCCGCGGTGTCGCTGCTCATCCCCATCACCTTCGGGCTCGACGCCACCACCGCACTGATCATGCTCGCCGCCATTCTGTACGGAGCCGCATTCGGCGGTACCGTCACCGCAGTGCTGCTTCGCATTCCGGGTGAGGCGTCGTCGATCGCCACCACACTCGACGGCTACGAGATGGCCAAGAGCGGACGCGGTGGGCCCGCCCTCGTCGTCGCCGCATTGGCATCGTTCGTCGGCGGACTGGTCGGTGTCATCGGCTTTGTCGTCGTCGCCCCGTTCAGCCGCTTCGCCCTCGAATTCGGTGCCCCCGAACTGTTTCTCGTCGCACTGCTCGGCATGGCGCTCATCACCAGCTTCTCGGGCAACAACCCTGCGAAGGCCCTCATCAGCGTCGGCCTCGGCCTCGCCATCGCGTCGGTGGGTATCGACTCCGGCCAAGGCATACAGCGATTCACATTCGGCATGCCGGAACTGTTCGACGGCGTCGCACTGGTTGCGGTGGTCATGGGCTGCTTCGGTCTGACCGAGATCCTCATCCAGGCTCGCTCGGCCGGCGGCGCGGGCCGTCGACCACTCGCCGTCGGAAAGCTGCTGCCCACCAAGACCGACCTCACCCGGTCGGCCGGCCCCACGATGCGCGGCTCGGTGATCGGCTTCTTCATGGGCCTGCTGCCCGGATCACCCGGTGCTGCAACGTCACTGGCCTCCTACGCCATGGAGAAGAAGCTCACCAAGCGGCCGGGGCAATTCGGCAAGGGCGCCGTCGAGGGTGTGGCCGGACCGGAATCGGCCAACAACGCACTCGCGCTGTCTTCGATGATTCCACTGTTCACACTCGGCATCCCGACCTCGGCCACGGTAGCCATCATGGCCAGTGCGTTCACCATCAACGGCCTGATCCCCGGACCGCTGCTCTTCCGCGACAACCCAGAGGTGGCATGGACCATCATCGCCAGCTTCCTCGTCGGCAACATCATCCTGCTGATCCTCAACGTGCCGCTGGTACGCCTGTGGATCGCGGTGCTGAAGATCCCGTTCCACTACCTGATGGCGATGATCCTGGCCTTCATGTTCCTGGGCGTCTACAGCATCAACGGCAGCGTCTTCGACATCTTCATCATGCTCGGCGCGGGCGTCATCGGCTACCTGTTCCACCTCACCAAGATTCCACTCACGCCTCTCGTCCTTGCCTTGATCCTCGGACCATTGCTGGAAGAGAACTTCCAACGCTCACTGTCGCTGTCGCGCGGTGACTACGGAGTCTTCGTCGAAGGTCCCATCAACAAGGCTCTCCTGCTCGTCTTCATCGCAGCCGTTCTGTTCGGAATGCTGCGCCCCGTCCTGGCTCGCATCCTCTCCCGCCGCGCCACCGCGAACCACCCCATCAAGGAGCACGTCTCATGAGAAAACTGCCCATCCTCGTCGCGGCCATCTCTACCGCCGCGCTGATCGCCGGATGCAGCTCAGCCGCAACCGATTCGGGGGCACCGTTCCCACGCGACGGCGCCACTGTCGAATGGGTCGTCCCGTCCGCCGCAGGCGCAGGCAACGATATCCTCGCCCGCATCATGGCCCCGGCCATGGAAGCCGAACTGGGCGTTCCAGTGAAGGTGGTGAACAAGGAAGGCGGCAGCCAGGTCGTCGGACTGAACTACCTGGCAAACTCGAAGCCGGACGGCGAGACCATCGGATTCACAAACATTCCCTCGATCCTGGGCCGGTATCTGGACCCGAGCAAGAAGGCCGGGTTCGACCGCGAAAGCTTCTCGCCCATAGGCTCTTTCGCGTCCAACGACATCGTGATCGGCGTCAACAAGTCCAGCCCTTACGCGAACATCGGCGAACTGTTCGATGCGGTGAAGGCGAAGCCCGGCACCATCACTGTCGGAACCGATTCCCGGGCAGGCGACGATCACGTCAACCTCCGCACACTCGAAGACACCCTCGGCTTGGACTTCAACATCGTTCACTACAACAGTGGTGCAGACAAGATCTCGGCACTGGTCTCCGGTGAAACCGACTTCGCGCTCGGCGGAGTGTCCAGCTTCTACGGCCAGTTCGCATCCGGAGAGGTGAACATCCTGTCGGTACTCACCGAGGAACGCAACAAGCTCATCCCCGACGTCCCGACGTTGGCAAGCGAGGGATACGACGCCCCGTTCATGACCAACAACTTCGCCATCTCCGCTCCTGCCGGCACTCCGGACGCAACGATGACCACGCTCCAGAACGCCCTTGAGACCGCGCTCGCCGACCCAGCTGTCGCCGAGAAGCTCACCGGCGCAGCGACACAACCGGACTGGGTATCCGGTGCCGACGTCGCAACACTGTGGGAGAAGCGCGAAACCGAGATCGAGCCGATCATCGCCGAACTGCTCGCCGACCAGCAATAAGTCACCCGAAAGGCATTGATCTCATGAGCACCGAAACATATTCCGCCACTGCCGTATCCGACGACATGATCGAACGCTTCTCCCGGGTGCCCGCCGCCAACGTCGGTGACGCCCAGGAGCGGTTCGGCATCATCGCCGGGCTACGTCCCATCTGGGCCGGGGCAGCAGTCACCGGCCGGGCGTACACGGTTTGGACGCGATCGGGCGACAACCTCTACATCCACAAGGCCCTCGACGCCGCTCGTCCCGGTGACGTCATCGTTGTGAACGGCTCGGGCGACGACACCCGTGCGCTGATCGGCGATCTCATCGGAATCCGCGCCAAATCACTCGGCATCGCGGGCTTCGTCATCGACGGAGCCGTCCGCGACGCCGACGCGCTGGCCGAGCTGGGGCTGCCCGTCTTCGCCCGCGGTGTCACCCCGGCCGGACCGTACAAGAACGGACCGGGCCGACTGAACGAACCCGTTGCACTCGGAGGCGTCGTCGTCTCCCCCGGTGACGTCATCGTCGCCGACGCCGACGGAGTCGTCGTCGTGAAGAGCGCCGACGTGGACAACGTCATCGTTGCCGCCGAGGACGTGGTGGCACGCGAGGCCTCCAAGCGAGAAAGTTTCTCGGCCGTCAACCACTGAACCAGGCCGTCAGACAAGCAGATCCACCGCTGCAGGGCGACCGATTCGGTAGCCCTGCAGCAGATCGGCTCCGATCAGCGTGGCTGCATCGAGATCGTCGTCGGTCTCGATGCCCTCGAACACGCATCGGGCTCCGGTCTTTCGAGCGAACTCGAGCACCAGTTCGGCCAACGCCGACTTCGCTCGATTGGCCCTCATATCGTGGACGACGAAGGCATCGACCTTGACGATCTCCGGTTCGAGCACGACGAGCTGCCGCATACCCGCGTATCCCGATCCCACGTCGTCGATCGCTATCCCCACGCCGCCCCGTCTGAGTTCGGCCAGCACGGCCACCACTGCGTCCTCATCGTCGATGGCGGCATGCTCGGTGATCTCGACGATCAACGGCCGTCGTCGCCCGAAGTCGAGCAACACCTCGACCAGAGCACCATCGACCAGTAGCGTTGCAGCGCTGAGGTTCACCGCAATGAATGGCCCGTGCGGCAGCCGAGCCGATTCCTCCAAGGCCTTGACGGCCGCCGATCTGTCGAGGGCAGGGCCCAGGCCGCACTGCGCAGCATCGGCAAACCACGCCTCGGGGTCACCGCCTCTGGGTGGAAAGCGGGACAGGGCCTCGTATCCCTCGATCGCACCGTCGCACGCGCGGACGATCGGCTGGAAGACGATGTTCGGTCCACCGCCGGCGATCACCGCCTCCACCCGACGCCTCGCACGCAACAGTGTCGAGCGCAGCGGTGTCGAGGCACCCCTACTCGACGGCACGAGTCCACACCCGAACCAGCGGGCGAAGTCGAAGTGGAGCGACAACCGGGTCCATCGAGGCACGGACGGCGTCGGGATCAGGATCCCCGAAACCGATGAGCAGCGCATCGATGCGCCGTGGGTCACCGGGCCAGACGAGTCCGAATGCCTCGGCTACAGCGACGTAATCGTCGGCGCGTTCTTCGGCGCTGAGCGCCGGCGGAAAGCGATTGCGAACCAAGAAGTCTCGCACCACCCGCCAGCGCCAGCGATCGAGAATCAATCGAAGGTGCATGCTGCCATGGGGACGTCGGCGAACCGGTCCATCAAGAATGTCGCGGCTTCACCGCCGTAACCGTCGATCAACTGCGGCCCGAAGTGGTTGGGCAACACCGCACCCTGCAGGATCGGGGGCAGAGGATTGGTTCGGAATTCCACCGATGCACCCTGTCCGCACCAGTCCTGCGCCAGCTGCCTGGCCTGCCCGTACGGCACGGTGTCGTCGTTGAGTCCGCTGGTGATCATCACCGGCGCGTTCGGAGTGCTACGGCCGATCCGCTGCTCGTCGAGGATGCGGCCTGCCTCGGGAATGGTGCTCAGGTTCTCGAGCATCGACTTACCGTCCACAGTCAGCGATTCGGTCCGCAGGAACGGGTACTTCAGGATGGTGTCGCCGATGCACTGCGTCGACAGATCGCTCAGCACCGCCTTGCCGTGATCGGTCAACCGTTCCTCGACGAGGGGCAGCAAACTCGGATCTCGCTCGACGAAACCGTTGAGCGCATAACCGATCACGCCGCCGATGAGGGTCCCGTCCACCGTCTTCAATACCTCGAGCAGATCAGCGGTCGGGGCTCCGGCCCAGGTTCCCTTCACGTTCAACCCCGGCGCATACTCCGACGCGAGTTCGGCCGCTGCGGCGGCGGCTCCACCGCCCTGGGAATAGCCCCAGATGCCGACGGGCGCACCCGCGTCACCCGAGAGTTCCAGCGCGGCGCGGGCTCCGTCGAGAACCGCATGCGCCTGCTCCACTCGGTTCACGTAGGTGTGCAGCCCTGGTGTTCCCAAGCCGATGTAGTCGGTGACGAACACGTTCGCGCCCATCGACCCCCACAGGGTCGACGACAACAACTCCTGATTGAACGAGATCGACAGTGGTTGCGTCACAGCGTTGATCGAGGTCGGGAAGGCCCGCGACGGTGCGCACGCATCACCCTGGCCCACTGTGCCCGGAGCGACGACGATCGTCGGACGCGGGCCGGCTCCCCGCCACGGCACCTCGGTCTCGATGAATGTGCCGGACACTCCGACGGGAGCGTCGTCCTGCGTCCGCGAGGTGTACAGGACTCGCTGCGCCTGCACCGGGTAGCCGCCGTCCGCGCCGGGCAGAGCCGCGAACAACGACATCGGCTGCGTCCGCAGAACAGCACCGGGATCGTCGACGAGCTGAGCCGGCGAGACGTAGAAATCATCGACCGGATCGGCTTGTGCTGTCGCGGTCCCGACGACCGTCACGGACGAGGCCAGGATCGCGGCTCCGACGAGAACACGAATCATGCTGCGATAGCGGTGCATTGGTCTCTTTCTGCGAGTGATCAGATAACAGTGCCGACGTCGCGGGCGACGATGTTGTCCAGTGCACGCTCGGCCAGCGCAGCAATGGTCATGGACGGGTTACAGGCTGCGGTGTTGCCGGGCATCAGAGCGCCGTCGAGGACGTACAGTCCGCGTTGGCCGTGTACACGGCCGTCGAGGTCGCACACCGTACCCATGTTGGCCCCGCCCAACGGATGCCAGGTGGACGGGAACAGCGCGTTGGTGTCGGTGAGGATGCTGCCCGACCCGGCGATGCGACGCACCGTCGGGTCGATGGATCCGTCCTGAATGACGGAGTCGCCGTTGGCCGGCCAGTGCAACTGGGCCTGATCACGCGCGGAGTCGTAACCGAAATGTCCTCGACCGCTGCTGACTCCGTATCCGACGAGCATCGTGCTGCTTGCATCGAACGAGAGCGGCGGTATCGATGCCTGGATGACGGTGTGCGCGGTACGCGGGTCGTCCCAGTTGAGGCTGCCGAACACCACCGGACCGCCCTGCGGCGCACCGAATTTCTGCTCGATGCTCGACCACACGTAGATGCGATCGGCGTTGGTACCCCAGCCCTGCCCGAGTTCGTCCGGCAGATCGGTGATGGACCCGGTGGCACCGGCGCGAACCAACATCTTGGTGGTGTTCAGACTTCCCGCCGCCATGATCAGAGCGCCGGTGGTGAGGATCTTGTTCTCCAACACCGTTCCGTCGGAATCGATTCTGTCCACGTGGACTGTCCAGCGACCGTCCCCGGCACGCTCGACATGCGTGACGTTGTGCTGCGTCGCCACGGTCGCCAGACCGGTGGCCTCAGCGGCCGCGATGTAGGTGACGTCGACGGAATGCTTACCACCGTTGTTGACTCCGAATGCGCCGGAGCCATTGGTGTACGACGGCGTCATCAACCCGCGCGTCTCGTCGAGGGCGTAGTTCCAGTCGATCGGCATCGGAATCTTCGACACCGGTAGGCCCGCCCGGCGCGCTCGGTCCGCAAACACCCGCGCTGCTTGGTAATTGGGAGTTGCGATCAATTCGTCGGGCGCCTGTTCGAGCTGCAGCATCCGCGCGACGCGCGGGTAGTGGACTGCGTTCAAGGTTGGCCAGTCGAGCTCGACCGGAAAGTGCGTCTCGAACACGGCCTGCGACGGCTGCAGCGTCATCCCCTGGTAGATCAGGGATCCGCCGCCCACACCCGCCGCGCACAGCGCGGTCATGTTGTCGCCGGGGACAGCCTCGAGCAGGCCGACGTACGGATCGAACGGAACAGGCGTACCGAACAGGTTGGGACTCGAGCCGTACCACAGCATTCGCTTGTCCGGCGCGGTCGCGTTGGGGAACGTGTCGGAGTTCGGCCCTGTGACCCAACGCCTTCCACGCTCGAGGACCAGCACGGGAATGCCTGCCTCGGCCAGACGCAGCGCCGCGACGCCACCGCCGAACCCCGATCCGATCACGACCACGCGATGGTCCTCGCGCGTGAGCGGAACCTGGGTACGCCGTCCGCCTGCTGCGCGAGCTACCCCGGCCCCCGATACTGCGGCCAGCCCTGCCAGCGCAGTTGCGCCCAGAAACGACCGACGGTTCAGATTCGACACGATCCCCCCAATGGTGTGCAGCAGCGCCCATCGAGACCTGTGTCACGTGCACGTGCCGTGCAAAACTAGACAGAAAGGTGTCGAGGTGTCAAGTTTTCGTGCGCTAAGCAAAAGGCAGGACGGGGATCAGCCAGCGCTCGAGGTAGCGACGCAGACCGTCGTCGTCGTGAATGGACGGGTCGTCGAACAGAATGACCGACAGCCCCACCCGGACGAGGACGCCGTCGATACCGTCGAATTGCCTGGTATCGAAGCCTGGATTGCGCTCGACGTACCCATCGAGAAACTGGCGCACCACCGGCTCGGCACGATCCATCATGTCCGAGTCGAACAGTGGGTTCGCATTTCCCGAGCGCAGCAACGAATTCAGAACCGGTTCGCGCCGAATGAGATTGCGACTGGCGACAATCGTCTCGACGACGAACTCCGCCGGAGACTCGGCCTGATCGGCCTTCTCCCGAATACCGCCGATGACATCGACTATCAGTCCCACCATCGCCTCGGAGATCATGTCCTCCCGCGTGGTGAAGATCGAATACACCGTCTGACGCGTGACGCCGGCCGCACGGGCCACCGCTGCGATCGTGACGCCCTCGAAGCCGGACCCGGCGATCAACCCGAGCGTGGCATCGAGAATCTTCTGCTTCGACCGCATGGTCCGATTATGACGCCACCGCGGCCCGTCGCCCCGCACCCGGCCTGCGTTCTCACCGATTGCCGAGCCGGCCGGAAGGTATGCTCACGCTGTTCGACACAGGGGGGGTTCTCGAATTGAACGACGAGATAACGGAAATCACGACGCAGCGCACAATCACCGGCACCACCAGCGGAGATCTGATCGCAGTCGAAGCGGACGGCCTGATCCACGCGCGGGGAATTCCCTACGCCACTGCTACGCGCTTTCGTAGGCCCGAACCGATCGATACCCCGGAGTGGACGCGAGTCGCCACCCGCCGCGGTCCGGTATGCGTTCAATTGCCCTCCCAGCTCGACTACGTCACCGGTCCGATGGTCGATCGGCTCGAACAAAGCGAGGACTGTCTCGTGTTGTCGGTGACCGCTCCGTCGGTGGCGGAGGAGCTTCCGGTCATGGTGTGGCTGCACGGCGGCGGATACGTCTCCGGTGGCGGGGAGGCAGAGAAGTACGACGCCGACGAACTCGTCCGGGAAGGCGTTGTGGTCGTCAGCGTCACTTTCCGGCTCGGCGGGTTCGGCTATCTGACCCCGAAAGGTTCGGGAGAGAGCAACATCGGTGTTCAGGATCAGATCGAGGCACTGCGATGGGTGGCGGTCAACATTGCTCGATTCGGCGGCGACCCGAACAATGTGACGCTGTTCGGTCAGTCCGCGGGCGGCGATGCCATCCTCTCGCTGATGGCCTGCGAATCGGCCGCGGGGTTGTTCTCGCGCGCAATCGTGCAAAGCGCGCCCCTCGGATTGCGATCGGGCCGTTCCGCCCTGTACGGCGCAGCGCGAAAGGCTTTCGCAGCTCACTTCTCCACGGACCCGGCCACCGCTCCCGCGTCGGACGTGCTCGATGCAGAGCGCGCCGTGACACGGGCTGTGCGCAGATTCGGTGCCGCAGGCGGAATGCCGTTCGGGCCGGTTGCTCACCTCGCGCCTCTCTCGGGCGACCTCGACACCGCCCTACGCCGAATTGCACCGCACGTCGAACTTCTGATCGGCCACACCCGAGACGACGCTGCCCCGTTCGTCGACATCGTGTCGAACATGCTGTGGCTCAACAAGTTCGGTCCGGTGAGTTCGCTGCTCACCGCACCGGTCGTTCGGCTCGTCACCAACGTACTGTTCGGCGTGGACGGGATGGTGAACATGTGGCATCGGGCCGGTGGTCAGGTTGCGTCGTACCGCGTCGATTGGGCACCGAAAGGTGCCCCGTTAGGGGCGTGCCACTGCATCGAGTTGCCCCTGCTGTTCGGTAACGCGTGGTCGGACGCGCCCATGCTGGCCGGTCAGGAACCGCCGACGGCGTTGGCCGGCAGGGTTCGTCGGACGTGGGCTGCGTTCGCCAGAGAGGGAGTGGCCGGACTGCCTGCACGCCCACTCGTGTTCTGACGGCACCTACTTCAGCTCGATCTGGTTGCCTCTCATCGCCGGCGCTCCCAATGTTGTTGTCCAGGAGGGTATATCGCCCGGAGAGACCCCCTGCCTGTTAGCGTAGACGACTTCGAGGGTGCTGCGTTCCACATCGGATCCGGCGTATGCGGCCGGAGTCGCAGGAAACACCCGGTTCTGCGCGGTGGCGCCGTCCGAACCCTGCGGCCCGGGATTACGCGAGGGCACCTGATACGCCCCGTCGTTGTAGGAACCGCCGGCGTATTGCGGCATGTTCTCCCCTACCGCGGCGCTCGGCAGGCACCTCGGCGGTCGGTTGTCCAGGAACCGCGGCTCGTCCTGATTCGGCAGAAAGCGGCCCTTCGGATTGACGAATTCGGCTGTTCCCTGAATTCCGGGGAACTCGCTGTCCGTCTCGAGTACCTCGGGAATCTGGGGCGTCACGGCGACGATCTGATCGAGGAAGCACTCGACGGTCGGGATGTACTCCTCGAGGGTTTCGAGAAGTTCCCGAGAATCGGCCGCCAAGCTGATGATGTTCTCGGAGTTGGCCGCGAGGAAGTCCGCGGTGGTCGAGGAACTCGACGTCAGTGACGAGATCAGGGTATCGATCGCGGGCCGACGTTCGACGACGGTGTTTCCCGTAACGCGAAGGTTGTCGAGAGCGTCGACCAACGATGGGAGGGAGTCGGAGTAGGTGTCGGCCAGGACGGCGACGCCGCGAATGTCCTCCTGCAGAGCAGGCATATCGGCATTCACCTGAGAAAATATGTTCTCGAGCCGGTCGATCGTGGAACCCAACTGCTCGCCTCGTCCCGAGAGTCCTTGCGCCAGCGCACCGAGAGTACTGGCCAGATCCTGAGGAGGGACGGCCGCGAGCAAGGGTTGCAATCCGTCCAGCAGCACTCCCACCTCCACTGCGTTACCGCTGACGTCCTGCTCGAGCACCGATCCGTCCACGATCGGTTCCACGGGGCCGGCAGGAGAGATGAGAGCGACGTAGCGCTCGCCGAACAGCGTCTTCGGAAGTAGGCGCGCGGTGGCCTGATTGGAAACCGCCGAGGCGAACGACGGCGTGATGGCCAGATGCGCAACGACGACTCCGTCACGCGCAGTGGTCGAATCGACATGCCCGACGACAACGCCACGAAATTTGACGTCCGCGCGTTGTGGCAGCGCGTTGCCCGCGGAGTCCAGGACCAGGTCGACGCGGACTGCATCGTCGAACGTTCCGTCGTACTCGGTGACGCTCCATCCGACGAAGAGCGCCAACGCCACGAAGAACGCAGCACCGAGCGGGATGGTGGTCGAACGTCGGTGCGCCGCGATCACGCCGAGTCCTTGCAGCCTGAGTGATTCATGCCATACTCCTTTGGGAATGACGGTATCGTCACGCATGGCGGCATCGTCAGTCAAGTCCCTGTCGACTCCGCGCCCCGCGCTCTCGCCTACTTCGAGGAACAACATGACCAGCAGCAACGACGCAGCCACCCAACCAGTCGATGTGGACGTCGTCATCATCGGACTGGGCCCCACCGGGGCCACTGCGGCCAACTTGCTGGGCCAACGAGGCATCCGGACTGCAGTTGTGGAGCGCGATATCTCCATCTATCCGCGCCAACGCGCCATTGCCTCCGACGAGGATGCGCACCGGGTGTGGCAGGGACTGGGCCTGTTCGACGAGATGCTGGCCACGATGTCGTCGGACGTCCGAGTGCACTTCAAGAACGGTGATCGAACGTTTCTGTCGATGACGTCCTCGGAAAGCCAGGGCCAGGGAGTTCCCGGGATGTGCTACTACCATCAGCCCGAGCTCGAACGCGTACTGCGACAGGGCATCGACCGCTTCCCGACCGTGTCGCTCATGCCCGGATACGACGCAGTGAATCTGGTGCAGGACGAGGATTCCGTGACGGTCTCACTTCGGCCGGCCGATGGCGGCCCGGATCGAACGCTCACCGCCCGCTACCTGATCGCATGCGACGGCGGCTCGAGTTCGATCCGCAAGCTCCTCGGAATCGCGTTGCCGGGCAAGCACATCGAAGAACCGTGGTTCGACATCCAACTACGAGCGTGGTACGACCTGCCCGTCGACGCCCCGCTCGACTTCACCTTCATTTCCGATCCACGACGCCCGGGCGTCGACTGCCCGTGCCCCATGGGATACCACCGGGTCGAATTCAGGGTCAACAAGGGCGAGACCGTCGAGCAGCTGCAAACCGAGGAAGGACTGCGCGGGCTGCTGGCCGAGCGCGGAATCGACTTCGACCAGGTCGAGATCTACCGGAGCTGGGGATACACCTTCCACATCCGCCAGGCTGAACAGTGGAGCAAGGGGCGAGCGTTTCTCGCCGGCGACGCCGCGCACATCATGCCGCCCTTTGCCGGGCAGGGCGTCTCGTCCGGGGTACGCGACGTGGCCAACCTGTGCTGGAAGCTCGACGCCGTCCTCAACGCCTCCGCCGACCCGAGCCTGTTGGACACCTACGAGCCCGAGCGCCGACCGAACGTGAAGCAACTGACCGACTTCTCGCTGCGCATCGGCAAGCTGGTGATGCTGGGAAATCCCACTGCGGTATGGCTGCGCGACAGGGTGATTCGTGGCGCGATGCGGGTACCTGCTCTCGGTCGGGCCATAAGAAGCAACGGACTCAAGCCCCGCTACGAGCTCGGCACCCAAGGCGGATTCTTCGGTCTCGGCAATGGACGGCGGAGCCCCCGAGGGACGTTCATCTGCCAGCCGTGGGTGGTGGGATCCGATCTCGCCCCGGTCAGGTTGGACACGGTGTTGGACAACAAGTGGACCTGGGTGGGGTTCCCGTCGGCCCCCATCCCGCGCGCCCTCGCCGAGGCCGGAGTGAACGAGGTGAAGCTCGAACGATCCTCTGCCATAGCGACTCACGCCGTCGCGCCCGGACACTACGTCGACAGCGAGGGCGACGTGGAGCGTCAGATGCGTCGATCACGCGCACAGGGCTTCCTGGTCCGACCCGACCGGTTCATCTACTGCAGCGATCGTGAGATGACGGCCGAGGATTGCGCCAGGGTGGCCGCGGTGGTCGACGGAGAACGATGTGCCGTGCGTCAGCTCACGAAACCAGCACTGTGAGTCAGAATCGCTGCACGAACAGATACCAGTCGCCGTCGAACTCCTGGTAACCGATATCGCCGTCATGCCGGGGGTCGCCGAGGGGCGGGGCGACCTCCGGGAAATAGCCCAGACCGATCGAGTCGATCAGGCCACCCTCGATGAAGAACAGGCAACCGTTGTCCACAGGTTGGACATATCGCACGCTGTACAGCCCGATTCGGCTGCCCTCGAACGTCTTCGGACAATCGACGGCGGTGGCGGCGAGGGCGTCTTCCGAGACTGCGAATGCGAATTTCGATGGTACCGACAGAAGAACGAGTCCGACGGTCAGCACAACGAAGATCGGTGCAACGCCACTCCACCGCAGGGCTCGGTATCTGAACCAGCCGATCAAGGCGAGGACCAGCCATATCGCCCCGAGAAAAAGCAGTATCCAGGCAGCGAAGGCGAAGAAGGGGAAGATCACAACCGGTGGCAGGAACGTCCACAGGATCACCCCGCACACGAGAAATACGAGCAGCGCCGTGATGGCGGTCAACCAGACCCACCACGGCGCGGGGTGTCTTGTGTCGGCCATGCGGCAACTGTTGCACACAGTTGCCGCACCGGCCTGACGATCGATCGCCTTCTATCTACCCAGTTGCACGTCGGCCAAGGCACCGGCAATGACGAACCCGCCGGCGATGGCGCATCCGGCCACTCGCGTTCTCTGCGGCAAGTGTGCGGTGAGCGCAAAGGCAGCGGTATCCCACACATCGACAGCCACGCCCGCGCGAAGCAGGGTGCGCACTGCCTTGGGTGCGTATCGGGTTGCCGCGTAGAGCCCACCACCGATGTAGATCTCGCGAATGCCGAAGGTGCGGGCGGCAGCTCGCGTGGTGGCGACTGCGGCGTCGGGTCCGGCGAGCAGCTCGTTGGCGCGGGTGGGCGCGATCATGTGAGCGATCCCGATCGCTGCGCGGGCGAGCCCCACGGCTTCGGGGAGTCGACGAGCGAGATCGGACGGAGAGCCGAGTTTCATGAACTGTTTCCTTACGTGGTGGGGACAGCGGTCTCGCGGGCGAGCCGTCGGAGTAGGCCGACGGGTTTCTTGATGCCGTAGGCAACGATGGTGGCGCGGCCGTCGTCGTGACTCCACTTCAACAGCGCGGATCCGTTTTCGACGGAACCTTCGACGACGGTCGGCTCTCCACGCAGTGGGAGAGGGCCGACGACCTTGATGGACAGTCCCATGATCTCGGTCCAGAAATAGTCGTCGGTGGGTGCGCACGTCGGCTCCACACCGAGCGCGGATGCAGCAGCCACTTTGCCCTGCGCGACGGCATTGGACCAGAACGGGGATCTGCTAGAGGCCGTCCCGAAGTAGGTGACATCGCCGGCAGCAAAGACATCGGGAACCGTTGTTGCGCAGCGCTCGTCGACGCGAACGCCGTGTCGATCCGCAATTCCGCTTCCCTCCAGCCACCCCGTCTCGGGCACGTCCCCAGCGCAGGTGACGACCAGATCCGCCCGCAGAGTTCGGTCCGCGAGCTCGACGCCGACCACGGGATCACCGATCAACGTCACCGGACGCTCTACACGAACGAAGTCGACCGACGCCGATTCGGCTCGGGCCGAAATCGCCTCGGACAGAAACGGTCCGAGAAGCCGCTCGAGCGGAGGATCGACATCGACGACGATGGCGGCGATATCGCGAGCAGCGCAGGCACTGGCGACTTCCATGCCCAGAAAACCGGCACCGACGACGATGGCAGTTCTTGCCTCGTCCAACCGTGGCCGAAGTGCACGCACGTCGGCGAAAGTCCGCAACACGATCTCGCCCGATTGATCAGGATCGGCAATGCGACGTGCGGCGGCTCCGGTGGCCACGATCAAGGCATCGTAGGGAATGTCGGCGCCCGCAGCGGTGCTGACGGTGCGGGCGTCGGTATCCACCGACACCGCCCGGTCACCGACAGAGGTGATGTCGAGGTCCGAGAGATCCCATGTTTCTGCCTCGGCCACTTGATCTTTGAGCACATGCTTCGACAGCGGCGGCCTGGCGTAGCAACCGTCGGGATCGGCTCCGATCATGGTGATCGCACCCTCGTGGCCGCGGGCGCGAAGTTCACGAACTGCGGTACATCCTGCGACGGAGTCTCCGACGACGACGATCCTGCGATCAGCCGAGCTCACGCCTGTTCTCGCAGTGCCGCAACCGGACACACGCCGATGGCCGATCTCGCCGATGCCGCGAGGTCGTCGGGAACGTCGTTGCCGTCGAAGGCGTAGTGCAGTTCGCCCTCGTCGTCCAGACTGAATACCTTCGGAGCTTGTTCGGCGCAGATTCCGTGGCCCTCGCACCGGTCCCAGTCGACGTCGATTCTCATAGCCCTGTCCCTTCTGCGGCCACCAATTTCAATGGCAGCTGTTCGTATCGGTGAATGACGTTGTTGACGGCCCGTTTCGGTGTTCCCGAAGGCACGAAGCGTTCGACCCGACGCGCGAGCACTCGGAGCATGGTCTGTGCTTCGAGGCGCGCCAATCCTTGGCCTGCGCAGCCGTGTGTGCCCGATCCGAAGCCGAGCTGGCGAGCCGCATCGCGGGTGATGTCGAACGCGTCGGGGTTGTCCCATTCCCTCTCGTCGCGGTTTGCCGATGCGTAGATCACCAGTACGCGTGCGCCTCTCGGGATTCGCGATCCGTCGATCTCGACGTCACGCACAGCTCGGCGGGAGAAGGCCCTGATGGGCGACTCGAACCGAACAACCTCGTTGACGGCGTTGGGAATCAGATCCGGGTCCTGCCGGATCGCCTGCCACTGCTCGGGGTGCCGAGCGAACAGGTCGAGTGCACCGGAGATCGCTCCGATGGTGGTATCGAGCGAGGGGCCGAGGTAGTCGATCATCAGCGCCGGGCACGCAGACTTCTCGATCTTGTTCTCGTCGGCCGCTTTCAGAACGTCGTCGCCCATACTTCCGGGGATCACCGATCGTTCTCGCACGACCCGGCGGGAGAAGGCCAGCATCTCGGTTGCACCCTTCACCGCGGTGACCGAGTGCCTGTTGACGGGACCCAGGGAGTCGAATGTCGCTCCCGCCCAACGAAGAAGCTCCTCACGTCCGTCCTCGGGCCAGCCCACGAGATCGGGCACGATCGACATCGGCAGTGCCGTCGCGAGATCGTCGACACCGTCGACGAACTGCTTGCTCAATGCGGCGTCGACGATGCTCTCCGCCTTCTCCTCCACCGCGGTCTTCATCTTTCGGACTGCTTTGGGAGTCAGGCGGTGAGCGAGTACCGAACGCTTCGTTGCATGCTCGTCGCCGTCGCTGTTGAGCGTCGTGCCGCGGCCCAGCCTGTTGGCCACGGGATTGAGCGCGACGCCGTCCCCCGAGATAAAGGTCTCGTCGTCGAGCAGCACCGCCTTGCAGTCGGCATACCGCGAGATCGCGAATACCTGCTGGTGCGGCAGCCACACCACCGGCCCGAGCTCTCGCAACCTGGCGTAGTGCGGATACGGATCGAGAATGGCCTCGGTGGAGTACAGGTCGGTGCGGTACTGCGAGATCGAAACGTTCGTTGTCATCAAGTCCTCGATGCAGCCGTGGAGGGGTTCACTGCCGCTCACCCACTCAGTTAATGACGATATCGTCACCCATGAGGACGTCGCCAGTCAAGTATTTTGACGAAATCGTCATATCAGGCAGCAGATAGGCTGTCCTCACAAACCCGTCGAGTAGGAGCAGACCGTGGCCGAAGGCAACCGTGTCGAGCGCCGAAAGGCGCGCACCAGAGCCGCCCTCGTCAAGGCCGCGCAGGGATTCCTGGCGAGCGGCAACACCAACGCACCCGTTCTCGAGATCACGCAGGCCGCCGACGTCAGCAACGGATCGTTCTACAACTACTTCGAGACCAAGGAAGAGTTGTGGCAGGCGGCCATCGACTCGGCCCTCGAATCTGCCGGTGACTACCTCGACTCGCTCACTGTCGGCCTGAACGACCCGGTCGAGAAATTCACCCAGTCGTTTCGGTTGTCCGGACGCCTCTTCCGCCTCGAGCCGCAACTCAGTCGCGTCCTGCTGAACTCCGAGGCTGCGGCCTTCGCCGCAGCGGGGGGCCTGGCACCGCGTTCACGCCGCGATATCGAATCAGCCGCTGCCGAAGGACGGTTCGATGTGAACGACGCAGATGTCGCACTCGCAATCGTCGCCGGTTCCCTGCTGTCCCTGGGACGCCTGTTGCTCGCCCAACCCGAGCGAGACGAGGCGGCCACCGTGGACGATACGACGCAACGCGTCCTACGGGCACTCGGAATCTCCGCCGAGGAAGCCGAAACACTGTGCAGCCGAGCACTTCCGACGTCCTACAGCGGCGGAGTACACGCAGCTATCGACCCCACCTCCATCGGGAGCAACCCGGATCACTGACGTTCCGCGTCAGGCGGGATCTATTGACATTCGATAGATAGCTACCGATACTCGTTCCATGTCCATTGGAATTCGAGCGGTCGTGATACCGCTGCGCCTCTTTCTCGCCGTCCTGTTCGCTGTCCTGGTGCTGTTCCAGGTGATGTCGTTGCCGGGCCAGTTCGCGCACATGGCCCAGGAATCACCCGAATCCGCGTACCTACGATGGCCACTGACCATCGTGTCGATCTTCTGGGTGCTGTGCATACAAGCAGTCGTCGTAGCCACGTGGAAGCTGCTGACGATGGTCGCCCGCAACGCTATTTTCACCAGAGCGTCACTGATCTGGGTCGACGTCATCACCTGGTCGATCGTGGCCGCGTGGGTCGTCCTCGTCGGTGTTTTCCTCTACGTCGGATTCGGAGCCGACGACCCCGGCCTTCCACTGCTCCTGTTCCTGCTGGTGGTCATAGTCGCCGTGGCAGGACTGCTGATGATCGTCATGAGAACGCTGCTCGGCCAGGCCACCGAACTGCGAACCGACATGGACGCGGTCATCTGATGGCCATCGTCGTTCGGATAGACGTCGAGTTGGCCAAGCAGAAGATGAGCGTCGGCGAGTTCGCAGAACGCGTCGGCCTGACTCCCGCCAACGTCGCGGTGCTCAAGAACGGGCGGGCCAAGGCAGTACGACTGAGCACCCTCGACGCCATGTGCCGAGTCCTGATCTGCCAACCGGGCGACCTACTGGAATGGGTGGACGAATGAGTGAACCGAAATCGAAGCGCCGCAACAACATCGAAGCGCTCTTTGCCGTCGCGATCGCGACGCTCGGGGGTGCGGCGTTCGTCCTCGGCGGGGCCGACGATTCCCCCGGCCTGCAGTTGATCGGAGTCCTGCTCGTGCTCTCGGCCGGCTGGATCTCGATCCGACGCTGAGGCTGCTCAGCCGATCACCGGCCAACGATCCTTGGTCAGGTCGTCGAGCTCTGCTTGCATGGCCGAGTGAACGCGGTGCGCGAAATCCTCGGCCGACTCGTCCGGCTCGGGACGCATGGGCGCGAGGACCGACGTCTGGAGCTTGGTCGGAAGTGGAATGTACGGAAGCAACCCGACCACGCCCAGATTCACGCCCCAGGGAATGGACACCGACAGCGGAACAGTCTTGACCCGAAACGCCGATTTGTGCAATCGGAGTGCTTTGGCGATACGTTTCCCGCTGCTGAGAACCAGGAGAGATTCACCCGCGCCGGCAGTGACCACCGGGACGATCGGGACCCCTGCCTCCATCGCCAGACGGGCGTAGCCACTGCGCCCGGCGAAGACGATCTCGTTGCGTTGCCGCCACGACTTCAATGCATCGAGGTCACCGCCGGGGAAGACCAGAACGTTGTGGCCCTCCTCGAATGCATCGAGAGCGGTCTGCTTGTCGGCGGGCCGAGCACCGAAGGGCTCGAGCAATTTTCCTGCACGTAGTGTCCACGCGATCTGGTGCGTCAACGCGATCAGTTCCCTGGACAGCTTCAGATCGTCGTACGCCGCCGAGAAGGCGAACACGTTCAGATCGATCACGCCACCGAACCCGTGATTGCACACGAACAACACGGGCTCGTCGGGAACCGGTTGCGCGACCGACACTTCGAGCCGATTGTAGAGACGGACGGCATTGATTCCCAGGGCCCGAATCGCGCGAGGTACTTTGTGCATGCGCGCACTCTAACCGGACGCACCCGCATTCATACCGGGTTCGATCACCGCCTTGTGACTTCGACCCAACCAGTCCCTCGTCGTATGGCGTCACACCGAATCGGTATAGCGAAAGCCGTTGTGTATCGGGGTGCAGTGGTGAAGATTCGTCAGTGTTGTCGTTCACTCGAGCGACCGAACGGAGAGGTCGTAGATGCCAGCCCATCCCATTCGGCACATCGCCGTCATGGGCGTGTCTGGATGTGGTAAATCCACTGTTTCACAACTTCTTTCGGTGGAATTAGGTGCCGCCTTCTCCGATGCCGACGACCATCATCCCGAGGTGAACATCGACAAGATGAGACGTGGGATTGCGCTCGACGACGCCGATCGCGCACCCTGGCTTCACACCCTCGGCACATGGGTCGCGCACCACGATCGTCTCGGAAGTCGCACGGTGCTGGCCTGTTCGGCCCTCCGACGTAGCTACCGCGAGCAGCTTCGGTCCGCGGTCCCCACAGTGGTGTTCGTTCATCTCAGCGGAACCCGCGACGCGATCTCGGCCAGGCTTCGGGCTCGCACAGGCCACTTCATGCCGCCCGAACTCCTCGATTCCCAGCTGTCGAGCCTCGAACCACTCGGTCCCGACGAAGCCGGCGTGACGATCGACATCGATCACACTCCGACCGAGCTCGTTCACCGAATCCTCGACGCACTCGCACTCCCACGAAAGGTATCGCCGTGACCGGCCACCACATATTCGACGTCGACGGCAAGATCGCACTCGTCACCGGCTCGAGCCGCGGGATCGGTCTCGCACTGTCCACCGGGCTCGTCGAGGCAGGCGCGGTGGTCGTACTCAACGGCAGAGATGCCGAAGCCCTCGAGAACACCCGCGCCCGCCTGGCCGAGCACACCGGTGCAGCCGTCCACGCGTACGCATTCGACGTCACCGACTCGGCTGCAGTCGCGCAGGCCGCCCGAAACATCGAGAACGAGGTAGGGCCGGTCGAGATCGTCGTCAACAACACCGGGGTGCAACATCGCGCGCCGTTGCTCGAGTTCACCGATGACCACTTCCGGCGAGTCCTCGAGACCAACCTCAGCAGCGCCTTCTACGTCGGGCGTGAGTTCGCGCGAGCCATGGTTGCTCGCGGGCACGGCAAGATCGTCAATATCTGCTCGGTCCAGAGCGAGCTGGGCCGCCCCGGAATCACACCGTACGCGGCGAGCAAGGGCGGCTTGAAGATGCTGACCCGCGGCATGTGTGCCGATCTCGCGCCCTACGGTCTCCAGGTCAACGCGCTCGCACCCGGCTACTTCGACACCGAGCTCACAAAGCCCTCGTCGACGACGCGGACTTCACGGCATGGCTGGCGAAACGGACGCCCGCAGGGCGGTGGGGACGTACCGAGGAACTGGTGGGCTCGCTGCTGTTCCTGGCTTCGCCCGCCTCCGACTTCGTCAACGGGCAGATCCTGTACGTCGACGGCGGCATGACTGCCGTCGTCTGAGAGAAACGAGAAGTCGATGACAGTTCCCCGCATCCACCTGGGACCCCAGGACAACGCCGATGTCGCTGCGGCAATTACGGCCGCCGGCGGCATTCTGGGCCCGTTGGACACCGCCGACGCCTTGGTCTGGACGGCCGGACCCGACCACTTTCCCTCCGACCTTCCCGATTCGATTCGTTGGGTTCAACTCTCCTCGGCTGGAGTCGAGGCCTGGATCGAGAGCGGAATCGTCGACGACTGTCGGGTATGGACCTCGGCCGCAGGTGCCTACGCGCGAACGGTGGCCTCGCACACGATCATGCTGCTGTTGGCCGGAGTTCGAGGTCTACCGGAGCAGCTCGCCGCAACCTCCTGGCGAAAGGACGAATTCGACCCGCGGGTAGGCACTCTCGACGGAACAACGGTCGCGATCGTCGGCTGCGGCGGCATCGGCCGCGCCCTCATCCCGTTCCTGCACGCGGCAGGCGCAGATGTACTTGCTGTGACGCGATCAGGAGTCCCCGTAGCCGGTGCGATCGACACGCTGCCTGCCGAGCGAACCGGCGAGGTGTGGACTCGCGCAGACCATGTCGTCATCGCAGCTCCGGCCACGAGTGCCACCGCCCACCTCGTCGATGCCGCCGCCCTCGACGAGCTCGGACCGAAGTCATGGGTCGTCAACGTCGCCCGCGGATCGCTGATAGACACCGAGGCAGCAACAAAAGCACTACAGGACAACAGAATAGGTGGACTCGCCCTCGACGTCACCGATCCCGAACCACTCCCCGCCGGACACCCACTGTGGTCCTTGCCGAACGCCATCATCACCCCGCACATCGCCAACCCGGCGTCGGGACTGTCGTCGGCGCTGGCGAAGCACATCGGCCGGAACGTCGAGAAGTTCGCCGTCGGTGACGAATTGGCTGCCCGGATCGATCTGTCCCGCGGGTACTGACGCTCAGTCAGCAGGCTTGGAGTGCACTGTCACGTAATCGGCGAGCACGGTCCGTAGCACTTCGCGGACCGCCTCGGCCGGTTTCGAGAGCGGTTGGTTCGCCGGTGTGCCGAGCGATACCTGAACCTGGATGGACGGTTCGATACGACGAAGCTCCAGGCCTTGTACGTTCATCATTCGGCGGGCGACCGACAACGGCAGAATCGTTGCGCCCAAACCGCTTCGGACCGCCTGCGCCATCAGGGTGACCGATTCGACTTCTCCGACGATCTTCGGCTGCGTCAGAGTGGTCTCGAACGCCAACTCGACCATCTTGCGGATGGTGTGCATGCGTCCGGGAAGCAGAAGTGGCACGTCGGCGAGCTCGAACAGAGAAACGGCACTTCCTGTCTCCCCAGGCAAACCCGTGCCCGACGGTGCCACGACCATCAGCTCTTCGGTGAGCAACCGTTCGAACGTGACTCCTTTGATCGGACCAGCGTCGTAGAGCAACGCCATGTCCATCCGTCCGGTCATCATCGCCTCGCTGAGCACACCACCGAAGTTCTCGTTGATATGCAACAAAATGCTCGGATAACGTGCCCGCACGGCAGTCAACAGTGGCAGCGCAATGGCCGTGACCGTACTGTACGGCGCGAGCCCCACGGACACCCCGCCTGCCAATTCCCTTCCCACGACGCTGACTTCGGCTTGAGCGCTCTCGACCTGACGCAGAATCACCTGTGCGTGGCGGTACAGCGCACGACCGGCATCGGTCGGCTCCACACCCTGCTTGCTTCGTATCAGAAGTTGCTGCCCGAAATGCGATTCGAGTGCCGTCATCTGCTGACTCAATGCCGGTTGCGCAATATGTAGAAGGTCGGCCGCGCGGGTGATGCTGCCGGCGTCGACGATTCGAATGAAAGAGAACAGACGTCGGGTATCCATGGGCTACAGGGCCTCCCGTCGGTCTCGATCATCGGCATTCACGAACATGTTTCCTCACCGTTTCAGACGAACGACAGCAATGTACCGATTTGCGGCACAGCGGCCGGTGCGGGACACGAAACCCCACGTCAAGGAGCATATGCCTTTCCTATTACATCACTACGAACGGGTATTAACGCGGAATCGTCGTTCCTGCGTAGCGTCCACAACACGAACACGACAGTGAGCGTTCGACCTTCCGACGCTTCCGGTTCACCTTCCGAAAGGCACCGCAGAAATGGCCATCAGTATCGATCTCGTCGCAGATCTGGGCGAAAGCTTCGGCGCGTGGACAATGGGCGACGACGAGGCGCTTCTCGATGTGCTCACCTCTGCCAATATCGCGTGCGGATTCCACGCAGGCGATCCCCGCACGATGGACACCACTGTCCGTCGCTGTGTCGAGCGCGGTATCGGTATCGGTGCCCACCCCAGCTTCCCCGATCTCGCCGGGTTCGGCCGCCGAGCAATGGACCTCACGGCGGACGAAGTTCGCACCGACATGCTGTACCAGATCGGCGCTCTCCAAGCCTTCGCCTCGGCACACGGAACCACCGTCTCGCACGTCGCTCCCCATGGACGACTCGGCAACCTGGTCGCCACCCGCCGCGACTACGCGACCGCTGTCGTCGACGCCGTGCTCTCGGTGGATCCGGCACTGATCGTGCTGGCCCAGGACGGTTGCCTCGCCGACGAAGCGCGAGCACGAGAGATCACCGTGGGCATCGTCGGCATCGCCGATCGGGCGTACCGGTCCGACGGCACCCTGGTACCTCGTAGCGAAACCGGCGCGGTCATCGACGATCTCGATCAACTCGTCCGGCGCACAGTCCGAATGGTGAAGGACGGCATCATCGACGCGGTCGACGGCACCCCGATCCCGATCTCGGCAGACACTGTGTTGCTGCACGGTGACAGCCCGGGCGCTGTGGATGCTGCGGTGGCGATCCGTGCCGGCCTCCTCGCCGCAGGTATCGAGATCGCCCCCCTGGGTCGGGTACTCGAAACCAGGCGGACGGCATGACTGCCCTCGCTATCGCCGACTGCGGCGACTCCGCACTGCGCATCACCTCTGCGGCAAGCACACCGGACGAGCAATGGCGAGAAGTTCATCGCATTGCTGCTGCGGTGGATGCCGCGGGCATCACCGGAGTCCTGGGCACCATCGCCACCTACGACGCAGTACTCATCGAATTCGATTGCGCAACAGTCTCTCACCACGATCTTCGTGCAGTCGTATCCGAGCTCGACACGATGACCTTCGGCGCAGCCCGGCCGCCGCGTCGATTCGAGGTTCCCGTCGTGTACGGCGGGGAACACGGACCCGACCTGGCCGCTGTGGCCACGCTGCTCGACGTGAGCGAAGCCGACGTGATCGACCGGCATTGCGCGCGCCCACTCACCATGCGCTGCTACGGATCCCCCGGGGGTGCGCCGATGCTCGACGGGCCCCAATTCGGACTACCCATCCCGCGTCGCGCCAGCCCACGCGCCAGCGTTCCCGCCGGAGCCGTCGCGGTAGCCGGTCGACAGGCCGTCGTCTCTGCGCGACCGGCACCGGGCGGATGGCAGGTCATCGGCCGCACACCGGTGACGTTGGTCGATATCGCGCGTGATCCGATTTCCGTGTACGCACCCGGCGACACGTTTCAATTCTTTCCGATTTCCATCGCCGAGTGGGGCGATCACCATGAACTGTGAACGCTTCTCCCGACGCGGAACCATCACCGTCCGCACACCGGGCTTGTCGGTCCTTCAGGATCTGG
This sequence comes from Rhodococcus sp. 077-4, assembly GCF_047782425.1. Taxonomy (NCBI): domain Bacteria; kingdom Bacillati; phylum Actinomycetota; class Actinomycetes; order Mycobacteriales; family Nocardiaceae; genus Rhodococcus; species Rhodococcus sp. 077-4. Next base: position 721,932 of record NZ_JAJPWC010000003.1, read on the forward strand.
GACGCCGCAGTGGCAGCCGCATCGGACAGATGACCGGCGGCGCTCTCGATCAATACAGCGCGCGGGCCGCCAACACTCTCGTCGCGAGCGATCCCGACGCGCCACTGATCGAGGTGACCGCACTCGACTTCGCGGCCACCACAGACACCCACATGCTCATCGCCGTCACCGGCGCGCCCGCAGACATCCGCGTGGACGGTGTGGCAGCACAGCAGTGGGAACCGCTGGTGTGGCCCGCGGGCAGCACACTCACCGTGACCAACATTCGCCGTGGCCTACGCAGTTACATCGCGGTGCACGGCTCGGTTCACGTCGACCGCCTCCACGGCAGCTGCGCGCCCGATACCGTTCTCGGATTCGGACACCCCTTCGCCGGTGCCGACCGCATCGAGGTCGATGTGGACAGCGCACCGATCCGTCACCCGCACTTCGACATTCCGCTGTTCCGCGTGGGCGCGACGCAACCGGAATTCGGCGACACCTGGACGATCCCGGTCACCGACGGTCCCGACATCGGGGACTTCGGCGACACTGCCGATCGTCTGTTCGCGGCCGAATACACCATCGGCAACGCGAGCAACCACATCGGCCTCCGTCTCGAGCCCTCCTCCGATCAGCCTCTACCGCAGCGTGTTACCGCGTCGGAGATGCTCTCTCGCGGCGTACCCATCGGGGCCGTCGAAGTTCCGACCGGCGACGAGCTCCTCATCCTCCACAGGGGGCGCGGAGTCACCGCCGGTTACCCGGTCCTGGCCGTCGTCACCACGATCGGCCTCGACCGGCTCGGCCAGGCTCGTCCTGGAAACAAGGTCACTTTCACCCGGGTGGGCATCGCCGGCGCAGTCGAAGCCCACCGAGCCCGGCAGCGCAGTCTCGATCAACTCCGCAGCCGCGTTCGCACTGTGTTCGATGCTCTGTCGATCCCGAATCACATCAGCCATTCACAAGACCCGCGCACTGCCCTCACACTGGAGTCAGCATGACCAACTCACTCATCCCGGACAACACCGACACAGCACCCGCACCCCCGGATCCCCAGAAGATCCGCAAGGTCGTCGCCGCCGGCTGCGTCGGCATCTTCGTCGAGCTCTACGACAACGGCATCTTCGCCTTCATGGCCACCGCGCTCGCAATCGTCTTCTTCGACGTCTCCAAATCCTCCGACGCCCTCATGCTGGTGTTTGCCGGCTACGCGATCTCGTTCTTCGTCCGCCCCCTCGGTGCCGTCGTCTGCGGCATCCTGGGAGACCGCATCGGCAGGCAGAAGATGCTGGTGTTCGTCATCCTGCTCATCTCCGTCGCCACCGCGGGCATCGGGTTGCTTCCCACCTACGAGGCCATCGGCATCGCAGCTCCGGCACTGCTGATCTTCCTGCGCATTCTGCAGGGCTTCTCCGTCGGTGGAGAGGCCGCGGGTGCGATGACGTTCCTGGCCGAGCATGCCCCGGCGAACAAGCGCGGTCAGATCACCAGCTATGCCCAGATCGCGTCGTTCCTCGCACTTCTCACCGGCACCATGGTTGCCTTCGCGATGTCGCCGTGGCTCAACGAAGCGGCCATCAACGGCGGCGGGATCGCAAGCTGGGCCTGGCGTGTTCCGTTCCTCGTCGCAATCCCGATGGGCGTCATCGGTTGGTACATCCGCAAGGCGATCAGCGACACCCCCAACTTCGAGAAGCTCAAAGCCGAAGGCGGACTGTCCCGAAACCCGCTCAAGGAAGCGTTCTCCTCACCCGAACACCGCCGCGCCATGATCCTCGCTCTGTTCATTCCTCTGATGAACGGCTCGGGCTACTACGTCCTGTTCTCGTACATGCCCACCTTCCTCAAGGGCGACAAGATCGGATTCCCCACCAGCACCGCCCTTTTGGTCACCGCGGTCTCTCTGGTCGCGATCTGCATCGCGATTCCCTTCATGGGCGCATTGTCCGACCGCATCGGCAGGAAGAAGGTCATCGCCGGTGCCGCCGCGGCCATGGCAGTGGCGGGCATCCCGTGCTACGCCTTGATCGCAACAGGAAGCCTCCCGCTGGCCATCCTCGGAGCCTGCATCATGGCGGTCATCTTCGCCGGTCACACGGCCGTCATCCACATCCTCATCGTCGAACTCTTTCCCACTCGAGTTCGCTATTCCGCCTACGGCCTCGGCTACAACATCTCGTCGGCGCTCTTCGGCGGCACTGCTCCACTGCTGATGACCTGGCTGATTCCGCACTTCGGGATCTACGTTCCTGCGTTCTACGCGGTGATCACCGCCCTCGGCACCCTCCTCGCCGTCAGCACCATCACCGACCGCGCCCACCAGCCACTGCGCGACACTCTCTGAGGAAGCAGCATGACTTTCAGCGACTACCAGACCGCACTCGTCACCGGAGCCAACACCGGAATGGGCGCTACTACAACCGAACTGCTCACCAAGCGCGGCCTGACCGTCTACGGCGTAGCGCGCAACAAAGAAAAGCTCGACGACATCGCCGACCGCACCGGAATGATCCCCCTTGCCGTCGACATCAGTGATACCGCGGCCCTCGCCGAGGCCGTCGCGGGCCTCGAGATCGACATCCTGATCAACAACGCGGGCGTCTCGGCCACCGGCAACATTCTCGACGCGTCCGAAGAGTCGATCGACGCCATGGTCGACGTGAACCTGCGCGCGGTGTTGCACCTGTGCCGGTTACTCCTACCCGGCATGGTCGAGCGCGATCTGGGCCACGTCGTCAACATCAGCTCGATCGCAGGCCTGTACAACTTCTACGGTCACACCGCGTACCACGCCACCAAAGCAGCGGTGCATCAAATTTCTCGGCAGCTGCGAAACGACACCAAGGGCAAAAGGATTCGGGTGACGGAGATCTGCCCCGGACGCGTCGAGACCGAGATCTTCGGACGCAACCTCGGCGGGACACCCGAGGCGATGCAACAAGCCTGGGACACCTTCTACGAGGGATTCGAGTCCATCACCACCAAGGACATCGCCGACGCCATCGAGTTCGCAATCGACGCACCCCGACACGTCAACATGGGCATGATGGAAATAATGCCGACATTCCAGGTGCCCGGCGGTCTCGACTTCGTCCGACGCAATGACTGACTCGACCACCATCCCGGTCACGACCCTGGGGGTAGTAGCGCACGCCGCGAACGACCTACGCGTCGAGCAGATTTCGGTACGTGCGCCTCGAGCTGACGAGGCCGTCGTCGAGGTGGCGTTCGGTGGCGTGTGCGGTTCCGATCTGCACTACTGGACCCACGGCGCGGCCGGGGAGTCGATTCTGCGGGCCCCGATGTTGCTCGGGCACGAAGTCGTCGGCACCGTGGTCACCGCCGCCCCGGACGGCTCGGGCCCGAGCTCGGGTACGCGCGTCGCCGTGCACCCGGCCACCCCGGCACCGGGAGCATCCCGTTACCCGCAGGATCGCCCCAACCTGTCGCCCGGGTGCACCTACCTGGGCAGCGCGGCACACTTTCCGCACACCGAGGGAGCGTTCGCGAAGTACTCGGTACTTCCGACCCGCATGCTCCGACCGCTTCCGATCGGCCTCGACTTCCGCACCGCCGCGGTTGCGGAGCCGGCCGCGGTGGCCTGGCATGCCGTCGACAGGGCCGGCGAGGTGGCGGGCAGGAGAGCACTGGTCATCGGCTGCGGACCGATCGGCGCACTGGTGGTAGCAGTGTTGAAGCGAGCGGGGGCGTCGTCGATCACCGCGGTCGACGTACACGAGTTTCCTCGCAGGATCGCCGCCGAGCTCGGAGCGACCGCCACCCTGGATGCGGCCGACTCCGACGCCATTGCCGCAGCAGACGCGGATGTGGTGATCGAGTGCTCCGGCAACCGATTCGGGCTGGAGTCCGCCATCCGCGGCGCAACTCGCGGTGGCCGGATAGTGATGCTCGGCCTGCTTCCCACCGGGATGCAACCGGCTCCCCTGTCGCTGGTGATCACCCGTGAACTCGAATTGGTCGGATCCTTCAGATTCAACGGCGAAATCGACGAGGTGCTCGGCGCACTGGCCGACGGCTCGCTCGATGTGGGAGCCGTCGTCACCCACGTCTTTCCCGCCGATGATGCTCTGAAAGCCTTTGCCGTCGCAAAAGATTCGGCTGCATCAGGCAAAGTACTTCTCGAATTCTGACTCGACCTCGCCTCTTCACAGGAGATTGCCATGTCCTCCCAGACCCTCGCCTCCCGCGTCACTCGCATGCGCGAGTCACCCAGTGTTGCTGCTGCCCAACGTGTCCGAGAACTCAAAGCGCAGGGCCGCGCCATCCTCGACCTGACTGTCGGCGAACCGGACTTCGACACGCCCGAGCACATCAAACGTGCGGCAGTGGCCGCAATGAACGACGGCCTGACCAAGTACACGCCTGTCAACGGAATCCCTGCCTTGCGAGAGGCGATCTCCAATCGACTGCACCTCAAGACGGGACTGGACTACGACTCCAGCCGCATCACGATCGGCGGCGGAGCCAAGCAGGTGATCTTCCTGGCGCTCATGGCAACCGTCGAGGCAGGCGTAGAAGTCATCGTTCCGTCACCGTACTGGGTCTCCTATCCGGACATGGTCGCCGCTCACGACGGCACACCGGTTGTCGTGGACTGCCCCGAGTCGGAGCAGTTCCTGCTCACCCCCGAACGACTCGACGCGGCCATCACCCCGGCCACACGTTGGGTCATCCTGAACACTCCGTCCAATCCCACCGGGGCGATCTACACCGCTGAGCAGCTGGCAGAGCTGGCCCGGGTGCTCGATCGGCATCCGCACGTCCATATCCTGTCCGACGAAATCTACGACGAGATCACGTATCTCGATGCACCCGTTCCCACTTTGTTGGCCGTCGCCCCACATCTGCGCGACCGAGTGTTCCTCACGAACGGTGTCTCGAAGTCCTACGCGATGACCGGGTGGCGTCTGGGCTACGGCGTCGGGAATCCCGAGTTGGTCGGTGCCATCAACAAACTGCAGTCACAGTCCTCGTCCTGCCCCTCGTCGATCAGCCAGGCGGCAGCGGCCGAAGCTCTGGCCGGCGATCAGAGTTTCGTCACCGAATCCGTTGCCAGCTACCGTCATCGCCGCGACGTCACCTTCGAGTTGCTCGATCGGATCGACGGCCTGAAACCTGTTCTCCCGCAGGGTGCATTCTATCTGTTCGTGGGTTGCACGGGCCTCATCGGTGCCACCACCCCCGGCGGCACGGTTCTGAAAAGCGATCAGGATGTCGTGCTGTACCTGCTCGATCATGCGTCCGTCGCCACCATCCAGGGCTCGGCATACGGAGCGGAAGGCTACTTCCGCGTCTCGTTCGCCACGTCCGAAGCCACGCTGCGTGCAGCATCCTCGGCCATCTCCGAAGCTGTTTCCGCCCTCACTCGATAGGAAAACTCATGGTTCACGTCACCACCAAGATCGATCGCGCCGACCGGCAGCTCATCGACGAGCTCGGTAGGTTCTCGGCCGCCACCATCCACGAGGCACAGGGTCGCTCCGGTGCACTCGACGACGCGATCAAGCCACTCGATCGGGACATGTCGTTCTGCGGCTCCGCCTTCACAGTGGTCTGCCATCCGCGTGACAACATCATGCTTCAAGTGGCCATCAGCTACGCCCAGCCCGGAGACGTCCTCATCGTTTCCTCCGGTGATCAACCCGCCGGACAGTTCGGCGACGTGCTCGCCAATGCTTGCGTAGCCCGTGGAATTACCGCACTGGTCACCGACGGCGGCGTCCGCGATTCGCGAGAAATCCGTGAACTCGGATTTCCCGTGTTCAGCAAGTACTTGTGCATCCAGGGCACGGTCAAGGAATCCTTGGGCCCGATCAATCGGCCGCTGGTCTTCGGTGGTCAGTTGATCAACCCCGGCGATGTCATCAAGGGCGACTGCGACGGCGTGGTGCTGACGCGACGTACCGAAGTCCGCTCGGCCATCGACGCGTGCCGCGCACGCGACGCCGACGAAGCCGAATACATCGAGCGCTACAAGCGCGGCGAGACGCCGATCCAGGTGAGCAACCTCGGTGCCGTGCTCGAGAGCAAGGGGCTCACCGTCGACATCTAGGCGCGCGGCCTGGCAGTGAAGTAACGGCCCCAATGCGAGTTCAGAAAGTCGGCCAGCGACGCCCTTCCATCGGGTGCCGACCTTTCGGTACGCCAGGCAACATGGCCGTCGGGGCGCACGAGCACTGCCCCGACATCGCCGACCTCGTAGAGGGCGACCAACTGATCCCGGTCGGCACCCGCAGGCGTTTCGGCCGCAACCGTCACCACTCCGGGTCCATCGCCTGCGAGCTTCGAAACCACGGGTGCCCACTCGTCACCGGCAAACGTCAACAGCGTCAACTTGTTCGGATCGAGGGTTTCGTGCGCGCCGACGAGCGTGCCGTCCACCGACAGCACCGCGTGTGGAAGCCGGGCCCCCGGGTACGTCGTCGGGACGTAATCGACCACATCCTCGGCGGGCTCGACGGACGGATCCTGCGCTATCAACGGGCTTCGATAGAGGTAGCCGAACTGCAACCCGGTGGACACGAAATGCTCTACCTGGAGCGGTATCGCGTCGGCAATCTGCTGCCGTAAGCGCGCTGATCCCCCGGCCTTCGGGCTGAGCCGGCGTGAGCGGCTCATCTGCTTCCGCGTGCCCGCAGCCGCGAGCGGGGCGACGAATCGACCGGGGATCTTGTTGAGCGGCGAGCGGCCCATCGCCTGCGTGGCCTTGGCGAGCATGACGTTGGTAATACCCACCTTCTTGCCGATGGCATCCATCCTGAAGTGGTTGTCCACGCTCTGTTTCGCGAATTTCTCCACCACCGGGCGGCGTTCGGTGTCATAGGTGTCCAGCAGCGAATCCGACGCAGCGCCGGACAGGACGGCGTCGAGCTTCCAGGCAACATTGTGCGCGTCCTGGACTCCCGAGTTGAGCCCGAAACCGCCGGTGTGGGGGAACCGATGTGCGGCATCTCCGAGCAACAGCAACCGACCCCGCCGAAAACGGTCGGCGGTCTGCGACGTCATCACCCAGGTCCCCGTCGATTCCAACTCGAAATCGTTGCCGTTCAACACCTTCGGCAGTGTCTCGAGCCAGAATTGCTTGCCGTTGCGGGCGATCTCCTGGTCGGGATGCAGGTATGCCGTCATCAGGATGTATCGGTGTTCGGCGTGGGCGATGAGTACCCCGCACAGCTCGGGCGTGTAGATCCAGCTGAGCAGCGGCCGCGCATCGTCGGGGAACAACGTCTCGGAAGTGAAGAAGGCACTACCCATGTTCGCCAGAACCGGCCCGGACAAGGCGATTCCGGCCGCATCACGGGTTGGGCTGTTCGCGCCGTCGCACGCGAGCACGTACTGCGCCTGTATCTCCGTAGAATTCCCCGTCACCGTGACGCGGGCACCGTCCACGGCCGAGTCGACCGACCGCACGTCGACGCCGCGACGAAATTCGATCAACGGCTCGGCCTCGATCGCATCCCACAGCACCGGCATCAGAATGTGCTGGCCGATGTGCGAGACCATGAACGGACTCTGGCTCTCGACAATGGCTTTGCGCTCGGGGTCCGAGAGCAGGTCGATCGAACCGACCGCGCCGTCGGCCAGAGCGCCGTACCAGCTGATCAGGTTGACGGTCTCGTGCGGTGGGGACATCGCAGCGATCGACTTCGCCAACTCCGGGCTGTACTCGTGCCAAATTTCGAGCGTTCTGGCATTGATGACGTGGGCGGCCGGATGGAACAGAGGCTTCTCACGACGCTCGAGAACGACACTGCGAATCCCTCTGCGAGCCAACAGGAGTGCGGCCGTGGAACCCGCGGGCCCCGCCCCGATGATGACGACGGGCGCGGTCACCGGACCACGGTCCTCTGCGTCCCCAGATCGATGGCACCGTCGGCGGTTCGAATGCCGGCAGTGACGACGTCGTCCACCGACAGGTACTTCGGATTCTTGGCCTGGCGGGCGAAGAAGAACTTCCACTTCAGGGCAGGCGGAATCAGCTCGCCGACCTTCTGCACGAACTTGGGCGGAGCGGAAATGGCGGTGCCGATGGGTGTGCCGGTCAGCAACACATCGCCGGCCGTCATGTTCTGGAAACGAGCCAACCGGGTGAGAGCTTCGGCGGGCGGAGTGATCAGGTCGTTGCCGATCGTCTGATCCTGACGCGACTCTCCGTTGACGGCCAGGCTCATGTGCAACTCGGGAATGCGTCGCAGCTCGTCGTTGTCGAGCAGTACCAACCGCGGCCCGAGTGGAGTGAACGTGGGATACGACTTGCTCTCGTACACCTGCACTTTGGTCAGCTGGATCTCCCGCGCGGACACATCGTTGGCCACAACCAATCCTGCGACGTACTTCGACAGAGTGTCGTCGGTGACGGTGGTTCCGATGGGGATGTCCGCTCCGATGACGATCCCCAGTTCGATCTCGTAATCGAGCAGAGCGACCTCGGGTGGCTGCCTGATGGGATCGTTCGGCCCGCTGATGGAGGCCGACGACTTACGGAAGAATGTGGGCTGCAGGGTCTTCGGATCGGATCCGGCGTCGATGGCGTGCGACCGATAGTTGAGCAACTGCGCCACCACACGGCACGGGGCCGTGACGGGCGAGACGAGTTCGAGCTCGGCGACGCCGACTCCGGGACCCGACGCGGCGGTGATGGCACCGCGCTCGGCGAGCAACTGCCCGGTGGTCTCGGCCTCGGTGTCGATCTCGATTGCACGGTCGCCATCGAGACGCCACCAACCGTCGACGGTTCTGATGATGTTGACAGGCATGTCTTTCTCGATCCCCCTATAGCGTTTTCGGTGTGATGGTCTTCTTGTTGGCGATCACCGGATGACCGGGCCGGGTTCCTGCTTCCCGCCGACGCAGTTGCTCGTGGGGCACACCGTTACGCAGCTGACTGAGCAGGTAGTCGGGGTCGATGTTGACGCCGATCGGGTTCTTCGCGAACTCCTCGGTGAAGAAGAACGCGGCCGTGTTCTCGGGGTCGAAGTTCTCGACCTGGAACTCGAGGCGGACCCCGTCCGGATCCTCGTAGTACAGCGAGATCGTGGGGCCGTGATTGATGGCCCACACGGGGAGAATGCCCAGACGCTTGAGCCGGACATAGTTCTCCAGCAGTCGTTCGAGTGAGACGAAAGTCAACGCGATGTGGTCGATTCCGTACGCCTTGCGCCGGAACTTGGCCAAAGGAAAGAGAAACCTCACCGGCTTGGGCACGGCGATGATCGCCAGGCGATGCGACTCGTCGTCCCAGGTCAAAAAGGTTATGCCCTCGTCCTGGTAGGCGATCTCGGCACCGAACACCGTGCCGTACCACCGCACCATCTCCTCGGTCCGAGCGGATTTCACCACCCAGTGCGCGATGTAGTCGGGTCCGACCCGTGTCCGGCCCTGCTTTTCCTGCGTCGTGCTCATCGAACGACCTCTCTTCGGCAACGCTGATGTGACCTACGCTACGACCAGTTTGACTGTTGGTCAATATCTTGATTGCTGGTCAAACAGGCCTGCCATGCGTGGACTACAGTCGGATCGGTGCCGACCAACGCGTCCCCCGGATCCGAGCGGTCCCGTCGCGCCCGCCCTCGGATAGACCGTCGCCAGGCCCTGATCGACGCGGCGATCGAACTACTGGCCGAGGGCAACAGCGTCGACATCAGCGCAGCGGCGATATCGCGTCGCGCGGGGGTGGCCCACGGCCTGCTGTTCTACTACTTCACCGACAAGCAGGGCCTCGTGGCGGCAGCGCTGGCCGACGTCCTGTCCAAGCTGGCCGAGTTCCAGGAACCGGAGTCAGGTGAAGACTCCGTCCGGGCTCGCGTAGAAGGTTTCGTACGTCGGCACATCGAGTTCCTCGAGCGTCACCGCGCCCTCTACGTCCGCGTGGTTCGCGAAGGCGAACTGGGCGATTCCGTCGTAGAGGATGCCGTTCGGGGGGCTCGCGCGGAGGGTGCTCGGCAAGTAGCCGCCCTCGCCGAACTCGCGGAACCGTTGTCTCCGTTGCAAAGTGCTGCAATCGCTGGCTGGACCGGTTTCCTCGATCGCACAGCGGATGCCTATTTCGATACTCCCGATCTCGCACTCGATGCGGTGGTGGAGTTGGTGGTCGACACCTTCGAGGCCGTGGTGGGCGCAACACAGTCCGGCACCGACGCGAGTTAGACCGACCTCCTTGGTCACGCGCACTCACGACGACGCGCCGTCGCACATCTGCCGTTTTGACCTCAAATCAATATTGACTTGAAGTCAAATCTTGCATAGCTTCGTGTGACACCCGCCGGCCCAGGAACAGAACACTCACGTGCACAGGAGAATTCAGCCAATGGACCTACACACGTTCAAGGACGCCATGGCGCGCGTCACCGGGCCCGTAGCGATCGTCACCGCGTACGAGGACGGCGTACCGCACGGCACCACCGTGAGCTCGCTCGCGTCTCTGAGCCTCGAGCCGGCGATGGTGTCGGTGGCTCTGGACAATGCTTCGGCGATGTTGGCCATCGTGCGGCGTACGGGACATTTCGGAGTGAACATCCTCGCCGTCGACCAACACGAGTGCGCCTCGCGTTTCGCGGGACCTCGAGACAAGCGCTTCTTCGGCTCCCACTGGGAGCTCAGCAGTGGTGTACCCCGACTGCCCGGCACGTCTGCGTGGTTGCACTGCACTGTCGCCGCAGAAGCGGCGGGCGGCGACCACACACTCCTCCTGGGACAGGTAGCGGATTGTTGGACCGGCGTAAACGTTCCTCTCGCCTACAACCTGCGAACCTTGGGATCCCTCACCCCGGTCCCGTGATCTGTCGGCGTCTCCGTCGACGCGGGCGGTAGAGGTCAATACGACCAAGATTCACCTCGGTCGAAGACCCGAAACTGTGCAATCTGCACTATTTCAACGGCAACACTTGCACAACAAGGCAAGCGGCTGGTGCACTGTCCCCCATCGCAGCACAGTTGCACCCTCGGCGGTTCGTAACCCGAACGCCCGTCCGGACCACAGGACCGCACTCGGTCCCACGTCGTCCGCTCTTCTCGCGAGCCCTCCGGCCCCGGCCGGCTTCAGGACGTTCTTCATCGTCGATTCAGGAGCATCTGTCATGACCAGCATCAGCCCCGCCGACCGCCGTTCACTCGCCGGAGGCAGCGGAGAACTACACGACATCGCCCAGCGGGTGCTCTGGTTGTCGACCTCGATGATCCACCACGCCAATCGAATTCGACCCAATCCGACCGGGCTCAAGGTCGGTGGCCACCAGGCATCCTGCGCGTCCATGGTCTCCATCATGACGTCACTGTGGTTCGAGCAGCTGCAGCCGGGAGACCGCGTATCGGTCAAACCGCACGCCTCCCCGGTACTGCACGCCATCAACTACCTTCTCGGCGAACTCGACGAGAAATACCTGACCACGCTCCGGGCATACGGCGGTCTCCAGTCCTACCCGTCGCGCTCGAAGGATCCCGACACCGTCGACTACTCGACCGGTTCGGTGGGAATCGGTGCCACTGCGCCCATCTGGGGTGCGATGTCGCGACGCTTCGTCGAAGACCGGTTCGGCACCGACTCCGCACCGGCCGGCTTCAGTGGGCGCCAGTATTCGTTGGTCGGTGATGCCGAGCTCGACGAAGGTGCCGTCTGGGAAGCGATCATCGACCCGGGTATCGCCGAACTCGGCGAGATCGTCTGGATCGTGGACCTCAATCGCCAGTCCCTCGATCGCGTCGTGCCCAACATCGCTGCGCGTCGCCTCGAGAAGATGTTCGAGGCCGCGGGTTGGCAGGTCATCACCGTCAAGTTCGGCCGACTGCTCGAAGACCTGTTCGCTCGACCCGGCGGCGACGCCCTCCGCACCCGCATCCTGGACATGCCGAACCCCGAGTACCAGCGTCTGCTGCGATGCACGGCCGACGAGGTGCGTACTCGGCTGCCCGGTTCCGGCCCGGACGCGGGCACGATCACAGACCTGATCGCAGACCTCGACGACACCGTGCTGACCGAATCGATTCGCAACTTGGGCGGACACGACCTGGATGCGTTGCGCGAGGCCTACTCTCGTATCGACGACACCCGTCCCACCGTGATCGTCGCCTATACGGTCAAGGGCTTCGGCCTGCCTACTCAGGGACACCCCCAGAATCATTCCTCCCTGCTGACCGTCGAGGAGTACGCGGAGCTCGCACGCACCCTCGGCACTGACCCCGCCGCCCCCTGGGGTCGCTTCGACCAGGACAGCGCGCCTGGACGACAGTGCGCCGCAGTCGCCGAACGCCTACGCCGCGAACCTGTTCCGGCCTCGACTCCTCCCGCCGTGCCCACCGACATCGGCCGCACCCCCAAGGGAACTGCCACCACGCAGGCGGCACTGGGCCGCACCCTGATCGATCTCACCCGTGAGGCCCCCGAGGCAGCGAAAAGGGTTGTCACAGTGAGCCCCGACGTCAGCTCCACCACCAACCTCGGCGGGTGGGTCAACAAGGTCGGCGTGTGGTCCTCGTCCGAACGCCACGACTGGTTCGGCGACGACGCCGAGACGATCATGCACTGGCGCGAAGGACCGAGCGGTCAGCACATGGAACTCGGGATCGCCGAGACCAACCTCGTCGGGCTGATGGGCGAACTCGGTGCGACCTGGAGCCGGTGGGGGCAGCCCCTGTTCCCGATCGGAGTCATGTACGACCCGTTCGTCGAGCGCGCGCTCGAACCGTGGTCCTACGGCATCTACGCCGGCGGGCAGTCGATCCTCGTCGGCACCCCGTCGGGCGTCACACTCGCCGCGGAAGGTGGTGCGCACCAATCGATCAAGACACCGTCCATCGGGCTCGAACAGCCCGGCTGCATCAGCTACGAGCCTGCTTTCGCGATCGACGTCGAGTGGACCCTTCTCGCCAGCATCGCGCGACTCGGCCGACCCGACGGCACATCCGCGTACCTACGTCTGTCGACGCGACCCGTCGACCAATCGAAGGCCGACGTCCCCACCGACCCGGCAGCCCGGGAACGTCGACGCCGCCAGGTCGTGGCAGGCGGCTACCCGCTGGTGCGTCGAGAAGGCGCAACGGTGACCATCGCGGCGATGGGAGCGGTGATGACCGAAGCACTCGATGCCGCAGAACGATTGGAGAAGGTCGGCGTGTTCGCAGACGTCCTGTGCATCACCAGTCCGGGCGAGCTCTACCGAGCACTCCAAGCCAGGCAGGGACGCGGCGTCGGTGAGTCGTGGATTCTGGATCAACTTCTACCCGCCGATCGGGCGACGCCGATGGTGACCGTGCTCGACGGCCACCCGCACACCCTCGCCTTCCTCGCGACCGTCAACCGAGTGGCCTCGACGTCGTTGGGAGTGAGCAACTTCGGGCAGGTCGGATCACTCGACGAGGTGTACAAGCACCACAAGATCGATACCGACTCCATCATCGGTGCCGCACTCGATGTCACCGATCACTGACCTCGCCCCACCGAGAACTCGTAAGACAGCTGTGATCTCGACTGTCGCGCCTACATCTGTTTCGATGCCGTCGGGACTACCGGGGAGCGGCGAGCGCCGTGGCCGAGGCGGTCGCGTCCGAATTTCGTTGTGCTGTAATCTCGGTCGAGAACCGGTGTACCACTGCTGTTCGTCGCGGTGAAGTGTGCAGGTACCGTCGAACGCAAGCGCCGCGGCACGACATCATGACATCCAAGGCTCTCCTGAGCCCACATGGGAATCTGCGGTCCTCGGGCGTGATGGATTCGACCAATGGACACCTGAGCTCCTACACCGATTCTGCATCCAGAACACGATTCTCTCCAAGATCGCGTGTGTGCGGCTGGGCCTGGTCTTTCTAGTAGTGGGTGCCCATGGCCCTGCGTACTTCGCGAAGTGTCTGCTCGGCTGTCTCGTTTGCAAGTTCGTTCCCTCTACGCACTATCGACTGGACGTAACCTGGTTGGGCGGCGAGCTCTGCGCGGCGGCGGCGATGTTCTGCGAGGAACGAGTTGACTGACTCTGTCACAAGGGTTTTCAATGCCCCTGCCCCGGCCGAACCTATCTCGTCGGCTATCGATTCCGGCTTCTTGCCGGTGCACAGGCCAGCGACGGTGAGCAGTGCCGACACTCCCGGCCGTGTGTCCGGATCATAAGAGATGTAGCGATCCGAATCCGTCGGCGTTCGGCGTATCACCTGGGCCGTCTCCTCCGGTGTCATCGACAGCGTGATCGCGTTGCCGAAGCTCTTGGACATCTTGCGCCCGTCGAGTCCTGGAACGTCAGGGCTCGACGTCAACAGTGCTTGTGGTTCTTGAAATATCGCGGCGTATCGGTCGTTGAATCGCCGAGCAATCACCCTCGACATCTCGATGTGCGGGAGTTGGTCCTTGCCCACTGGCACCACGTTGGCTTTGCAGAACAGGATGTCCGCCGCCTGATGTACCGGGTAGGTCAGCAGCAGGCCGCTCAGGGCTCGTCCGCTGGCAGCAAGTTCGGCTTTCACGGTCGGGTTTCGGTGAAGTTCGGCCTCGGTCACCAAGCTGAGGAAAGGCAATAGAAGTTGATTGAGGGCGGGTACTGCCGAGTGCGTGAAGATCGTCGACTTGTCTGGGTCGATCCCCGCTGCGATGTTGTCCAGTGCCGCGTCGTAGACGTGCCGTTGCACCTGCCCGATTGCGTCGCGGTCTGTGATCACCTGATAGTCGGCCAGGACGACGACCGTCTCGACGCCGAGATCTTGTAGTCGAACTCGCTCTCGGATCGTCCCGAACAGGTGACCGAGATGCAGTGGGCCGGTTGGCCGCTCCCCGGTCAGCGTGCGGTACATGCCCGGATCGGCCGCTATATCGGTGGCCAGCACGTTGCTGCGCTCGACGCTGGAAGTGTAGGTGTCGGTGCTCATTGAAGACCTCTCTGAAAAGAACCGGGGCGGGCCATCTCAGCCGCGCGTCGTATCCGTTCGAGAGATCGGCGGGCTGAAGTACAGCCCGAAGGACATGCCGGATCGGGGCTGCTAGCGCAGCCACCACCAAGCTTGACGAGTGTCGATCACCACCACAGGCTAGCAAGGTCGACCGACAAGGGGCCATCGCTCACAATTCGCAGTGATGGATGTGGATCATGCTCGATCACCACTCGTGCACGGACGCCGGGCGAACCCAGCCCGCTCACTTACGCGCGTCTACGTCCTGAGGTGACCCAGAACGTCAGCCCGACGAACAACGCCATGAACTTCGTGAGCGCGGCAACACGGGCGCGGCGAGCATGACGGTCGACGTCGTGTCCGCGGAGGACGGCCAAGAGTTCCGCACCTTCTCGCGCGTCGCAGCCAACTGCAATGATCGGTGCCAGCTGCAGAATGCGACTCAACCTGCGGGGAGGGCCGGGTTTCTGCCGCCGCCTGGCCTTCTCGGTCAACAGCGCGAGGAACAGCCCGTAGGACGTCATGTAACCGAAGTCGAGGTGTAGAGAGGTCCTCGCCGCGGATACCCCGGCAGGACCCCATGCTTCGATAATTGCTTCGGCCCGGTCCCCGCTGCCTGCCAGCTCGAAATCGATGATTCCGCTGCCGCCGGCGCGGTGCATGATCGTTTCGTATCGCGCCATGACGACGGTGTACATCACGAACACCACCCCTGCGATACGGGTCCACCCGAGGAGTCGATGATCTGCCGTGTGCGTCATATCGGATCGTTCCTCCACCCATTCGAGCTCCCGATCGATCTTCCAATGTAGTCGTAGAAATTGCCGAAGGATGGGTTGTGTCGGCACGTTCACCATCACCGACACCAAAAGCCGCGGTGCCCTGTTCGAACCCCGACCATCGATCAGCCGCAATCGGCGATATTGGGGACCGGCACGGTCGTCGAACGAATGGTCGAGGTGCGAGACGCCCGCGACCTCGACGACGTCAGGCGTCGTCTCGAACGTTGTTACGCACCAGCACTTCTGGACTGACCGGCGAGGTAGCCGGCCAGTCCGGTCAGTGTGGCCGTGAGCTTCTTCTTGAACGTGCCTTGCAGCGCCTTGCCCACCACACCGAACAACAGCGGACTCGTCACCTGCAACTCGAGGGTGACGGTGGAACCGGTACCGCGTGCGCTGCAGTGCATCGTCAACCGAATCTTCGATCCGGTGGAACCGGCACCGACCAGAACCAATTCCTCAGGTGCACGCAAGCTTTCGACCTGAAACTCGATGGTGTCCGTGATACTGGCGATCTTGATCTTCTCGACCATCGTCGACCCCACTTCGAGGTCCCTCGGGGGCGTCTCCACCCAATCCTCGTGCAGAGCATGCCAATTCTCGAACGTACTGACGTCGGACAGCGTTGCCCACACCTCGTCCTGCGAGGCGGGGAGCTCTTGCGTCATCGTGATGTTCAGCATCTCGGTTCCTTCGTTCGACGGCATCGTTCCCACAACTACGCCACACGGTTGACTGGAAGTCAAGATTGACATCAAGTCAATGCAGGCTTAGTTTCGTGAGACACGCCTCACAGGTGGGGCCAGAACCGAAAGAGAAGCCATGACGACAACCGAAGCGCTGCCCATTGCAACCGCGACCGATGTGCTCGCCAATCTCCGCGCTCTCGTACCCGCGCTGAAGGCCGGTGCCGCCGAGAACGAGAAAGCGAGAAGGCTTTCCGAGGACACCGTCGACGCCCTTCGACGTGCGGGCGCATTCCGAGTAGCGGCACCGGCAAAGTTCGGCGGTCTGGAAACCGATCTGCGCACCATGCTCGACGTCTCGGCGATCATCGCCGAAGGCGACGCCGGCGCATCCTGGGTCACCACACTGTCCAACGTCAACGACTGGGCGGTCGGCCTCTACAGCGATCAGGCCCTGTCCGAGGTCTATGCGGACGGACCGGACGCGATCATCGCCGGCGTCGTCACCCCCGGCGGCACCGCCCGCAAGGTAGAGGGCGGCTACCAACTGTCGGGCACCTGGCCCTACGCCTCGGCGAGCCTGCACTCGGAGTGGTTCACCGGCGGCATCATCATCAACGACGAAGACGGCGACATGCTCGACCAGGGAATGGCGCTGCTGCCTCGCGCGGACTACCGGGTCGACGACACCTGGTACGTGGCCGGCATGCGCGCATCCGGCAGCAACACCGTCGTTGCAGAGGACGTCTTCGTCCCCGAACACCGCATGCTGTCGATGATTCCGGCGTTCAGCGGTGCCAACGTGACCGAGCGCCCCGACTCCGCGTTCGCCCGTTCGGCTTTCGGCCCCATGTTGGTGATGGTGCTCGTCGGCCCGCAGCTCGGAATGGGCCGCGCGGCAGTCGAACTCGTTCGCACCAAGGCTGCCGAAAAAGCGCTCGCCTACACGGTGTTCGACCGTCAGGCCGACTCCGTGGCATTTCAGCTACTCCTCGCCGAAGCCGCATTGAAGGTCGACACCGCGCACCTACACGCCTACCGCGCAGCGGAGGACGTGAAGCGCTGGGCCGAAGCCGGTGAGTACCCGGATCTGCTCTCCCGCGCTCGTGTCCGCGGCGACGCGGCCGTGGCACTGCGCAGCATCAACGAGGCACTCAACATGCTCGTCGACGCCACGGGTGCCGGCGCTTTCGCCGAAGTCAATGCCCTGCAGCGCATTTGGCGCGATTCCAATGTCGGTGCCCGCCACGCAGTCATGCTCCCCCGAGTGTCTATCGAAACCTACGGCAAAGCCCTGCTCGGATTCGACCTCCATGACCACATCACTCCGATCATCTGATGACGACCTAGGCTGGCACGGAACCCTCGGCAACAGCCGAGCGGTGAAACCGAGGCAGATTGGACGCGCGGTGCCAAGTCGTTCCAGCAAGCCGGTGGCCCGGGCCAACCGGGCCACCGCTCGTGCCGCCGAAACCCGTCAGCGATTGATCGACTCGGCAGTCGCCCTGTTCGCGGAGGCCGACTACGACAAGGTCGGCGTCGCGGACATCGTCGAATCGGCGGATGTCGCCCACGGCTTGCTTTTTCACTACTTCGGCAACAAGCGAGGCATCTACCTCGAGGCCATGCAAGCCACTGCCGCAGCAATGTCGGAGGCGTTCACGGAGATTCCCGATTCGACACCCGACGTGCAAATTCGAGCTGCCTTGACCAGCCATCTGAACTACCTGAAACTGCATCGCGGACTGGCCCTCCGATTGGTGCTCGGTGGCAGAGGCTCCGATCCCGAAGCCTGGGAGGTCTTCGAGAACGCCCGAACCGCGGTGCTCACAGCGGCCGCCGGACTGCTCGGATTGAATCCGGCGAACGCAGGCGTCAGGCTCGTCGGACGCAGCATTGTCGCAGCTATCGACGGCGCAACGGCGCGATGGCTCGAAGACGAATCCGGCGAAGACCTGGAGATCGACCACATGGTCGAGTGGTTGGTGCACCTCATCATCGCCTGCCTGAACACGGTGCCGGTCCTCGACCCGACACTGGACGTCGACGATGCTGTCGCACTACTTCGAGGGCCCTCCTAGAGGTCTACTTCACCGACGAGCGATTGCCGGCCATCGTGCGCCCACCGACCCTGATTCCCACGGTGGCAACCGCGACGACCGCAGCGGAGAGAACGGCTGTCCAGCCGACGGTCGTATCCACCACCGCACCGGAGAAGCGGCCCTGCGCCAACCATCCCAGCCCCCAGACGATCGCCAGCATCGGTGCGATCGCTCCACCGGAGTACCGAGCCAAGAACACGCCGACGGCAGCAGCCACGACGAGCACGACGATCGCCCATACCGTTGCGCCTCCGGTGAATCCGAGACTCACCAGCCACGCGGAGATGTTCGCGATCGTCGCCACGCACACCCACCCGAGATAGATGCCCATGGTGCCGTCGGTGATCACCGCATCGGCGACGCCTTCCGGTCGGTGCTGCTGCATCAGCACGAACACTCGGGCGAGAACCACGAGCAGCGCGACGATGACGACCACGCTCAGCCACACCTGCCCGATCTGAATCGCGAGAATCCACGCCGGATTGAGCAACATCGATGCGACGATCGGGCCGCGCAAGGCGTCGTGCCGTGCAGTGCGGTTGGGAAGGAACTGCCAGACGGCGTAGGCGATGAGCCCGGTGTAGATCACCGACCAGATCGAGAACGCAGGACCGGCGGGTGCAACCAGAGTCGACGTGGCACTCAACGCCCCACCTGCAGCCTCGGCAATCGGGGTACCGATCCACGCACCCGACCCGAGAAACGACACCACGACGGCCGAAACCGCACTGACGACCACCGCGATTTTCATAGCGCGTTAGTGCCCCGAATGCAGACGAGGCAAACTCTGAGCTGCGTTGTCTCTACATTGGGTAGATGAGATGGCGATGGACGGTCGGGGTGATGCTCGTTGCAATCACTGCGGTCACCTGCGGCTCGCCCACCTCGCTAGGCCCAGCTCGGCCGGTCGCGGAAATCGGCTCGGCGGAGGCATTCCAGTGCCAGGTTCCCCAACAAGTCGACAGACCGACCCCGGCTGTCGATCGACCGACCCCGGGAACGGTACCCCTCGACTTCGTTCCCGCAGCAGCGGTCACCTGCGAAGTCGGTGACGCAATCATGCCCGTCGCAGGCGTCGCGTACAGCGAACACCGATGGGAAGGCGACTTCTCCACTTTGATCAGCCTGCTGAACGCGCCGAGCAGACGCGTTCTGACGCCGGGCATGTGTCCGACCTACAGTGTGGTGGAAACCCCGCAACTGTGGCTCGTTGATGCCCGAGGCCGCGCTGTGGAACCGACTCTGCCCGTCGATGAATGCGGTTTGCCGGATGTCAGCGCGATTGCCGAGATCCGAAACCTGAACCTTGTGACCGAGTTCGACCATCGCGTACCGATCATCAACCCGCAGCGACTTCGAGTGTCGAGTTGCTCCCCGCATTTCAGCCCACCGGACGAGGGCACCGAGTCTGCCGTCGGCCTCACGGTCGGCTACGTCTTCTGCCTATTCGACGGCACAGTCAACGTCGGCGTCACCGACGAGATCGGGATATCGATCGAGGACCTGCCACCTGCCGGGCCCTGCTCGATCTCGGCAACGCAAACGGCGACGACGACATACGTGGATGCCTGGCCGTCGAACATCCGCAACGTGACCGTCGAACTCGACGGATGTCGCCGCGTCGTTCCCGACGGTTACGCGCCACTGCAGGCGTCGGAGGAGTTGTTGGCGCAATTCTGGTAGACACGCGGTGTGCTTCCCTACTCCCGCCCGATCCGCGCTGCTGCGGTGTGTTGCCTCGCCGCGTCCGTGGTGGTCGGGTGCAGTTCGACGACCGAGCCCAGGACCGCGTCTCCCACATCGACGACGACCACACCTGCATCGCAGTACGACCTCACGGGCGTACCGGGAACTGTGCTCGAATACGAGGACTTCGGTGATCGTTCTTCGGAGCTCGCAAACACCGGGGCCACGCTCTACCGATTCGTCTACGAGTCGTCGTCGGGTGTCGACAATTCCCCGACTGCGGTCTCCGGAGTAGCAGCGGTTCCGCCGGGCACTCCCCCTGAGGGCGGCTGGCCCATCGTCGTCTTCGGACACGGCACCACCGGAGTTCAGGCCGACTGCGGGCCCAGCCTGTATCCCGATCTCCTCGGCTACCACTATGCAGTCAAGGACTACACCGAACTCGGTGCCGTCACCGTCCTGCCCGATTACCAGGGCCTCGGCACCGGCGGCGGGACTCATCCGTACCTCGAGCCGCGCACCTCCGGCAAGAATATGATCGACGCGGCCCGCGCCGCTCACAGTGCAATTCCCGCGACGTCCGCGCGCTGGGCTGCGGTCGGCCTGTCCCAGGGTGGCCAAGCCGCCTGGGCTGCAAACGAACTCGCGGCCACCTATGGTCAGGGACTCGATTTGGTGGGATCGCTGTCGTTGTCTCCGCCGACGGATCTGACGCCCCTAATCAGTGCCGAAACGAACGGAACCCTGACCACCCCACAGAAGGGGCTGGTGCCGTACCTGCTCTACGGCGCACAGCAAGTGGACCCCGCAATCGACCCGAAGGACCACAGCGGCAGCGTCGCCCAGGCCAACAGTGAGCTCCTCCTCAGCTGCCAGGGCGGAGACACCGAGGGCAAGGCGCGGGCAATCCAGGCCATGGCACCGGACGAGTTCGCTGCCGACTCGGCCGAATCCGAGCAAAAGCTGCTCGACGTGATCGATCGCTACACCCTCCCTCAGGTACGGACCGACGTGCCGATGTTCGTGGCCTACGGAGGGAAGGACGACGTCGTACTGCCCCAGTGGACCGCCGACGGAATCCAGAAAGCATGTGCCCTGGGCGATGTCGTCGTCGCGCAGCCGCAGCCCGACAACGGCCACGATGTCGGCGACGAAGCCGGTATCGAATTCATCGCTGATCGATTCGCCGGCAAACCAGTGACCAGTACTTGCTGACCACAGCGGGCCGATGACATCTGGAACGTTGACGACCGACGAATCCGAGGACAGTTGGCTACGATCCGAGTGTGATCAACCGCCGCACAGGCCTCACTACGTTCGTGTTGATCCTCTTCGCCCTGGTCGCGGCCGGCGTATTCAGCGAACCACGCGCGCGTCCCGTGGCCGAGATCGGCCTGGCAGATGCCTTCGAGTGCGCACCCCCCTACGGCGAGTACGTCGAACCGCGTCCGCTGGCAGAACTCGAGACTGGGCCCAGACCCTCACCCGGCACGGTTCCCAGTAGCTTCACCCCGGTGACGGTAGTGGTGTGCGACAACGCAATCACCGGACCCGCGGCTGCCGACGGAACTGCTCACTTCATCGAAACCCATTATGGGGCAGAACCGCTCGCTTTGACTGATGCACTGAACGCACCGTCGGCGCGTCGATCCCTGTTTCCTGGTGCTTGCGATACCAGTACATACAGCATGCCCGCGCTTCTCGACACCTGGCTCGTCGACGCCGACGGGCGAGCGATGGAACCGTCGTATCCGTTGAGCGACTGCGGTTTCGCGAGGGTTGGCGTCTTGTGGGATGCCCTCCCTCAGGTGGAAGCAACATTCGTCGAACACAAGGTTCACCTGACTGACGAGGATATTCGGCTTCTGTATTCCTGCTCACCGGTCCCGACTTCGCAGAGCCCGCAGCCCGGCCCTCTGTGTTGGCCGAACTGAGTGCGACGGCTTCGCACCCCTCGCGGCCTCCGAAAAATTGCTCACCGTAGCGGCCGGCTAGGCCCGCGGCCCTGCTCCGAGTGCGATACGTTCGTGGTGCGGAAATTAAGGTTCTACCGGAGGGGGCGGCATGGACGATCCGTTGGCAAACATCGGGATGACAGCCAAAGATGCCCGACAACACCACATCATCTCAATCCTCGTACCGTCGATGATGGTAGTCATACTGGTGGCGAGCCGCGCATGGAATTGGGTGCCCTGGTGGTTGATGATTTTCACCGTCGTGGTGATCGTCGGCAGTGTGTGGCAATCGTTCACGAGTGCGGCCGAGCGGACCGCTGTATACGCGGACCGGCTGGAAACTCGTCGTCGAACCGGAGTGGTTGCGGTTGTTCCACGTGAGTCGGTGAAGTCATTTCGCTGGAAACGCGGCGGTGATGACGGGCCGTACATCTCGGTCGTGGATTACGGCGAACGCAAGACGAAACTTCTCGGAACCAATCGCATCGGCATATTTGGGTGGAAAAACCTTCTCAATTCCCGACGCACGAAGAACGAACTGCTGGTTCGGCTCGAGCACTGGAAAGAACATGGCAGCTGGTCGGAGTGATTCGGTGAACGAAAGGATCACGAACTACGCCCACGACGGATTCGTATTCGACGTCCTCGACCAAGGACCGCTCGACGGCCCGGTCGTGTTGCTACTTCACGGATTTCCCGAGCGAGCATCGTCGTGGTCGGCGGTGATGGCGATACTCAACGACGCCGGGATGCGCACGATTGCACCTGATCAGCGCGGCTACTCGCCGAACGCCCGCCCGAAACGGCGACGTGACTATCGCTTCGGAGCGTTGGTGGGCGATGTGGTCGCATTGATCGAGCGCATCGGGAGGCCCGTTCACCTGGTCGGACACGATTGGGGAGCGAACGTCGCCTGGGTCACCGCAGGCCGACACCCGGAGCTCGTCGCATCGCTGACGGCGTTCTCGGTGCCGCACCCCGGCGCGTTCATGACTGCACTGCTCAGCTCCGAGCAGATTCGCCACTCGTGGTACTTCGGATTCTTCCAGTTGCCGATCCTGCCCGAGCGTTGGATGACGCAGCCGGGCAAGAGAGCCGAAAAGTGGTACGAGAGAAGCGGTGCGAGCGATTCCGACCTGGCCGTCATCAAGCGGGAAGTGGTCGACTACGGGGCGCTGCACTATGCGATCACGTGGTACCGCGGACTGCCGTTCTCGAACCCCGGCATCGGCCGCCTGCGAATCGCCGTGCCGACGTCGATGGTGTGGAGTGACGGCGACACGTTCATCGGACGTTCCGCCGTCGACGGTGCCCAACGCTACGTCGACGCGCACTACACACTGACGGTGCTGCCTGGTGTGTCGCATTGGATTCCGACCCACGCCCCCGCCGACGCTGCCGACGCCGTCAAGGACAACGTCGAACTCGCAGTTACGCAGGGCTTCGGAACCAATTCGCCTGCATAACTGCGAGTTCGGCGACGTTGATTCAGCTGGTCTGGGTCTCGATGGTTCGCTGCGTGTTGTCGTGAGCGATCTCGATCTTGCGAGGCTTCGCGCGCGCCGCAAGGGGAATGGTGACCGTCAGGACGCCGTTGTCGTAGGACGCCGAGATATTTTCCGCGTCGACGCCGTCACCGAGCGAGAGCTGACGACGGTACGTTCCGGCGAACCGCTCCGACGAAAGCCACTGCACGCCATCACTGGTGGGCGCGGTGCGATGCGCGGTCAACGTGAGGGTGCCGCGATCGACATCGACATCGATCGAGCCCGGGTCGACACCGGGGAGGTCTGCGTTGAGGACGTAGTGGTCGTCGAGTTTGCAGAGGTCCATCGGCATGAACCTGGGTGCACGGTCCGAACCACTGGTCGCGCCCAGCATCCCGGCAGCAATCGAGTCGAGGTCACGGAACGGATCGAAGCGAAGCACAGCAACCACCTCCTGTACGACGATGCGTCCGCCCCTGCGGCGGGCCGCCCTTCACTGTGCGAAACCCAAATTAGCACTCTCCACTGGAGAGTGCCAAGAGGGTCGAGTGAAATTTTTCGCTCAATGTTGCTGCGTTGCAGCGATGGTCAGGCCGCGTCGTTGAGCCGCACCAGATCGCGTCCCTTGGTTTCGGGCGCCAGGAACGCCGACACCAACGTGATCGCGGAGTAGATCACGAGCATCGCTGCGATGGGCCACCAGCTACCGGTCCACGCGGTGAGGCTGGCTGCGAGCAACGGCCCGATCGCCGTGGCGAGGATGCCGCCGATTTCCTTGGCGAGTGCGAGCTGCGTGAACCGTGTGCGGGCTCCGAAGAGCTCTGCCATCGTCACGCTTTCGAGCGAGAAGAGCCCGAGCACACCGAGATTGAGCGCGAGCACCATCGCAACCACCAGCGCGACGGTGTTGCCGCTGGTGACCATCAGCATCAAGGGGAACGCCAGAATCATCGTCAGCGCGCTGAGCACCATGTAGATCGGACGACGGCCGAACCGGTCGCCCAGGATGCCGATGATCGGAATGGTGGCGAAGCCGATGAGTGAACCGTAGACGATGGCACTGGTGGCGATCGATCGGTCGATCAGCAGGGTGGACGCGATGTAACCGACCAGGAAGGTCTGAATCAGACCGGAGTTACCGGCCTGACCGAAGCGGAGGCCGAGCGCGATGAAGAACGCGCGCCCCTTCTTCTGCTTGAGACCGGACTCGAGAACGCTGACCTTCAATTCCTCGTCGGTCTTCTCGATCTCGTCGCGTGAGAGAGCCACACCGTCGACCACATCGGCACGTTCCTCGAATACCGGGCTTTCCCTCAGGTTCGAGCGCAGCCACACCGCGAAGATCATCAGGAAGAAGCTCGCGAGGAACGGAACGCGCCAGCCCCAGCTGAGCAACTGATCCTCCGACAGCACGGCGAGCAATACCGCCCAGATAGCCGACGCAGCAAGGGTTCCGGAGTTGGTACCCAGCGAGACCAGTGACGCGATGAGACCGCGCCGCTTGTCGGGTGCGTACTCGACCAACATCACGGTGGCACCCGCGATCTCGGCTCCGGCACCGAATCCCTGGATCAAGCGCAGGGCGACGAGCAGGATCGGAGCCATGATGCCGATCGCGTCGTACGTCGGCAACGCGCCGATGAGGGTGGTGGAGGCACCCATCATCGCAATGGTGATGAACAGGACCTTCTTTCGGCCGATCCGGTCGCCCATCCGCCCGAAGTAGATCGCACCGACGAGTCGCGCGACGTAGCCGACGCCGTACGTGGCCATAGCGGCGATCAAGCCGATGGCCGGGCTGACGTCAGGGAAGAAGATGCGGTTGAAGACGATTGCGGCGGCCAGCGAGTACAGCTGGAAGTCCATGAATTCCATGGCCGTACCGAGCCAACCGGACACCGCAGCCTTGGTGAGGTCCTTCGTGCTGCGAGTCGCGACCGCGGTATCGCCGTGGCCGTCCGTCGATTCGTTGGTGTCCTGTGACATCCGATGCTCCGTTGCTGATGATGATCGATGAGTTCATGATGCGAGTTCGCCGAGCTGCCGTGAGACCTGCACCTCGTGACGAGGGATCAGTGGCGCTCGCCACACTGATATACAAGCACTGTTATACCAATCCGTCAATGCCTGCCCGGGGACCGGTCAGGCCGGAGACAGATTCCGGGCCGCGCGGGCCAATTCCTCTATGGCAGCCCAATTGCCGGCCTGCACGAGCGATCGCGGGGTGAGCCAACTACCGCCGACGCAGACGACGTTCGGCAGCGCCAGGTAGTCGCCGGCATTGGCAGCAGTGATTCCACCGGTAGGGCAGAAAGTCAGGTGCGGCAACGGCCCTGCCAATGCCGCGAGTGCCGGTGCACCCCCGGAAAACTCCGCCGGAAAGAACTTCATCTCCGTAGAGCCCGCCTCGGCGACGGTCATTGCTTCGGTCGCGGTGGACACTCCTGCGAGCAAGGGGACGGGCAGCGTGTGTGCTGCGTCGAGCAGACCTGTCGGAGACCCGGGTGACACCAGAAACCGCGAACCCGCATCGATGGACCGCACTGCGTCTTCCCGCGTGAGCACAGTGCCCGCCCCGATGACGACCTCCGGCACCTCGCGCGCGATCGCCTCGATGCACCCAGGGCGGCCTCCGACCGCATTGTCATTTCGATGACGCCGATACCGCCTGCATACAGGGCCCGCGCGAGCGGAACAGCATCCTCGACGCGGTCGATGACGACCACCGGGATCACCGGACTCAGATGCAGGACGTCGAGGGTGGTGATGTCGTTGGAGGTCATGTCAGTACTCGTTCCCACTCGCTCGGCGAGTTCGTCTGCACCACATCGGTCCACGCGATCACGCGCGCGCCGAACGGTGAATGAGGACCCAGATCGGGCCCGAAGATGGAGTCGATATCGAGCAGATCCGCTGCGGAGTCGGCCTTCGACAGCTGCTCTGCGAGCGGATCGTCCAGCGGGCGGCCGGCTTTCGTCTCGTCGAGAACGAATGCACACCACGCCGCAACGGCAAGCGCGAGCATGTCGCTCGATCCACCTGCCGCAATCGCGTCGCGCACCGTCCCGAGCAGGCGAGGACCGAGTTTCTGCGATCCGTCCATCGCCACCTGCCTCGTGGTGTGCCTCAGCGCCGGATTGAGGAATCGGGAACGCACCTGCTCGCCGTACGCGACGACGTCCATGCCACCCGGGACGGTCGGTGCAATGTCCCGCAGAACCATGGTGCGGCAGATCTTTTCGAGATCCTGATCGCTCATCGCCTCGGCAATGGTCGTGTACCCGCGCAGGGCACCGAGGTAGGCCAACACCGAATGCGTGGCATTGAGCACCCGCAGTTTCATCGTCTCCCAGGGCTCCACATCGTCGACGAACTGCACACCGACCTGATCCCAACCGGGCCGCGGACCTGCGAAGTCGTCCTCGATCACCCACTGCCGAAACGGCTCGCACACCACCAGAGCGTCGTCGCGCAGACCGGTTCGTCGTTCGTTCGCTGCGAGATCGTCCTCGGTGGTGGCAGGCACGATGCGATCGACCATGCTGCTGGGGAACGTGACTCGGCGTGCGACCCATGCGGCCAGATCGTCGTCGGTCGCCCGCGCTGCGATGAACTCGGCAACCGCAGCGGACAGGATTCGGCCGTTCGACGGCAGGTTGTCGCAGCAGAGAACCGTCAGCGGCGAGTCGCGCACCATCCTGCGTGCCAATCCCGCCGCCAACTGCCCGATGACGGTGCGCGGCGGCCTACCGGTGAGATCGGCGGCGATCTCGGGGTCGTCGAGACGTATCCGGCCCGATGACGGGTCCAGTCGATACCCTTTCTCGGTGACCGTCAGGGTGACGATGTGGGTGGACGGAGCGGCGATCGCCTCGACCACAGCGGCTGGATCCGCAGCTGCGTTCCTGACGCCGAGCACCGACCCCACAACCGTGGCCGACGTCGTGTCGACGCCCTTGCTCACCAGCGTGAACAAGCCGTCCTGTGGTGCCAACTGTTCGACGACAGTATTGCTGCGCTGCGTGAAACCGATTATCCCCCATTGTGTCTCACCCGTCATTCGGGCGGCTTCGTCGGTGTAGGCCGCCTGATGCGCCCGAAAGAATGCACCGACCCCGAGATGCACGATGCCGCACGACCTCGGACGCACGACCTCGGCGGTCGCGTCGGACAGTCGGGGCGATGCCGTCACAGTGCCACTCGCTGACCGTGCCGTCGAATCTCGTCCAGTGGCGCAATGAGTCCGGTGCCGCCTCTGCCACCGACACTGAGGGAAGCTGCGCTCGCCGCCAGTGCAACGGCCGCGTGCAGATCGTCGCCGAGTGCGAGCCGAGCAGTCAGTGTGCCCGCGAAGACGTCCCCGGCACCGGTCTGATCCACCACCGCGGGCGCAGGGATCACCGGCTGATGGGCGCTCCCTTCCCCGGTGAAGATGCTCGACCCCTGCGAACCCTGCGTGACGACGACCGAGCGGGCACCCCACTCCATCAGGGACGCCGCCGCTACTACCGGGTCCTCTGTGCCGAGCAGCAATTCGATCTCGCTCGGTGCCGACGGAACCACTACCTCGCAATACGGCGCAATGTCCTGTAGGAATGCGCGGGCCTGTTGTGCAGTGGTCAGTCGTGGACGAAAGTTCGGGTCGTAGACGAATCTGCGGGCACGCTGGGCGACGTGCAGCATGGTTCGAGCGAGAGACGGCGACAGCGCAGCAGCGATTCCGCCACCCAGCACCGCACCGGCGTGCTCGATCACACCGTCGGGTAGGTCGGCCACGTCGAGTTGACTGGCCACCGATCCCGCTCGCGCATAGGAGAACTGGCGATTTCCTTCCGGATCGATATGGAGGAAATACACGCCCTGTTGCCCGGATACGCGTCGGACATGGGTGTCGTCGATGCCGAGCTCACGGATCCGTCGACACACGGCATCACCGAGTTCGTCGTCGGAAACCCTTGCGATCAATGCAACCGAGGCACCCGCCGCGGCCGCCGCCGCACCGGCATTGACGACGTCTCCCGACACTCCGAGCACAGCACCGACACCATGCCGGAATGCCTCGGTGGTCGACACCTCGACGAGCGGCTCGCCGAGCAGTACTACGTCGAACTGCGTTGTGGTCATGTGGCGCTTCACCAATCGTGCATACTGCCGTCGAGACGGCGATTGACGGGAAGGTACTTGGGGTCGTAGGGGTACTTGGCAGCAGCCTCTTCGTTCACCTCGACGCCGATACCCGGTTTGTCGCCCGGATGCATGAAGCCGTCGGTGAACGTGTAGCTCGTCTGGAACACATCGCCCGTCGGATCGACGTGCCCCATGTATTCCTGAACACCGAAATTCGGTATCGACAGGTCGACGTGCAGCGCAGCGGCCAAGGAGACCGGTGAAAGATCGCCCGCACCATGAGATCCCGATCGAACGCCGTACAGATCGGCGAGCGAGAAGATCCGGCGCAGGTGGGTGATACCGCCTGCGTGCGAGACGGAGGCTCGGATGTAGTCGATCCACCGGTTGGTGATCAAATCCTGGCAGTCCCAGATGGAATTGAAGATTTCGCCGACGGCGACGGGGGTCGTCGTGTGCTGGCGAATGGTGGCGAAGGCACTCTGATCCTCGGCCGGAGTGGGATCCTCGATCCAGAACATCCGCATCTCTTCGAGGTCGCGGCCGAGCCGTCCCGCCTCGATCGGAGACAGGCGGTGATGCACGTCGTGCAGGAGATGGAAGTCGAACCCGTGCCGCTCGCGCACGGCTCCCAGCATCTGCGGCGCGAACCGCATGTAGGGCGCGGTATCCCACGAATCCTCCTGCGGCGCAGCACCCGATGCCGGTTCGTAGAAGCCGTCGACCGGAATCCCGTAGGTCTTCTTCAGACCGGGGATGGCCGACTGGGCACGAATTGCTTTGTAACCCTTGTCCAGATGAGCCTGGACGTCGTCGAGCATCTCTTCGACGCTCCCACCGCTGGCGTGTCCGTAGACCATGATGCCGTCCCGTGCAGCGCCGCCGAGCAGTTGGTAGACCGGCATGTCGGCGGCCTTGCCCTTGATGTCCCACAGCGCAACATCGACTGCGGCGATGGCCGTCATCGTCACCGGGCCACG
Source organism: Rhodococcus sp. 077-4 (assembly GCF_047782425.1). Classification (NCBI taxonomy): domain Bacteria; kingdom Bacillati; phylum Actinomycetota; class Actinomycetes; order Mycobacteriales; family Nocardiaceae; genus Rhodococcus; species Rhodococcus sp. 077-4. The sequence goes on from NZ_JAJPWC010000003.1 coordinate 751,605, forward strand.
ACGCCAGTAGGCACCCTTGTACAGGTACTGCCAGATGTCCTCGATCCTGTGCGGATCGCGGCCGATCAGCAGCGGAGCGATGTGGTCTTTCAAGTACGACTCGACCGCGAGTTCGCGGCCGTTCAGTGTCGCATCACCCCACCCGACGATGCCCTCGTCGGTGGTGATCTTGAGCGTGACGTAGTTGCGGCCCGGAGCCGTCACGATGACGGTTGCATCGATGATTTTCATTGCGGTCCTTGCGAAGTGGTGTCGATGACGATCTTGAGCTGGGTGGGGTCGGTGAGTGCGGCCTCGAGTGCGGCGGCGGCTTCGCTCAACGGATAGCTCGACGTGACGAGGGCGGCCAGATCGACACGACCGGATCCTGCGAGCGCCAAAGCGTCGACGAAAGCCGAAGGCCCATAACGGAAACAGCCGCGGATATCGAGTTCCCACCGTTGCACGGCCCCGATCGGGAAGTCGGCGACTGCGCGTCCCGGCACGCCGACGAGCGCCAGGATGCCGGCAGGCCCGAGCGAGCGGGCCGCGTCGGCGATGGCACCGGGGTGGCCGGAGCAATCGAAGGCGATGTCGAACGCGGCCTCGGGTAGCGCATCTTCTCCTGAACGTAGGGTGTGGGTTGCACCGAGCGCCGACGCGACGGCCAGCCGTGACGGCGCGACATCGGTGATCGTCGTCGTCGATGCGCCGAGTGCGACGACCGTCTGCAACACCAGCAAGCCGATCGGACCGGCACCGGTGATGGCGATGCGCTTTCCGAGCACCGAACCGACTCTGGCCACTGCCCATGCCGCGACGGCCAGCGGCTCGATGAGTGCAGCAACATCGTCGCCGACGGAATCCGGGAGCGGGTGGGCGAAAGGGGCTGCGAGAACGACTGATCCACGCAGCAGACCGTGGTTGGGCGGCGAACCGAAACACAAGACGCTGGGACAGACGTTGTAATGACCGCTCAACGACAGCGGAGTGTTCCCGTCGGGGATGGCCGGTTCGATGGCCACGCGCTCGCCGAGACGATCGCTGGACACACCGGAGCCCACCTCGGTGATGACTCCGAATCCCTCGTGTCCCAGCACGGTGGGTTGGGTCAGTGAGTTGGTGCCGTTGCGGCCGTCGGCGTAATAGTGCAGATCGGACCCGCACAGGCTCACACCGTGAATGTCGACTCTGACCTGGCCCGGTCCCACCGTAGCGCGTTCGATCTGCTCGATACGCAGGTCGCGTGGACCGTGCAGGACGGCCGCCTCGTCGTTTCCGCTGATCACTGCCATCGCTGTAGAGCCTCCGCCGTAGTGCCTTGAATATCAGTACTACCATACTAGTGACGGGCAGCACTTCGTCAAGGCTTCGGCCCTGTGGGTCACCCACGACGCCACGTTAGTCTTGACCGGTGAGCACACAGAGCAGCAGGAAAGTCACCGCACGAGAGCGGGCGTACCGAGAATTGCGCCTTCGCATCGTGTCGCTGACGCTCCCCCCGGGTAGCCCGCTGTCGGAGAACGACCTTGCCGAGCAGATGTCCGTGAGCCGCACACCCGTCCGCGAGAGTTTGATCCTGCTGGCCGAAGAGGGTCTGGTTCAGGTCTTTCCACAACTCGGCACCTTCGTATCGCGAGTCGATACCGAACGTGTTGCCGACGCCCAATTCGTCCGGGAGGCAATCGAAACCGCCTCTTTGAGTGACGCGGTCACGTCTCGCTCGGACGAGGACCTCGCCGCGTTGCGGGCAAATCTTTCGGCGCAGGCCGAGCCCGGAATCGACATGGACCAATTCTTCGAACTGGACGAGCAATTCCATCAACTGCTCCTCGCAGCCGGAGGACATTCTGCCGCATGGCGATCCGTCGAATCCGCGAAAGCTCATCTGGACCGGGCACGACGACTGGGTCTCCGTGATACCCGTCCCATCCCCGACCTCATCGCACAACACACCGCAATAGTCGACGGCCTCGAAGCACGAGACTTCGAGGCCGCCGCCCAGTCGATGCGCGAGCACCTGCGGGCCGTGTTCGCCGATGTCGAATACATCAAGAGCAAAAGCCCACACCTGTTCTCCAACAGCAACGAACGCCCGACGCGCAAGGTCGTCTCCAGCTGGGAATGAGTGCGGCTGCGCCGCAGTGACTACAGACGCTCGATTATGGTCGCGTTCGAGAGTCCTCCCGCCTCACACATCACCTGCAGTCCGAAGCGTTGCTCACGCTCGGCCAAGGCGTGCACCAGCGTCGTCATGATGCGCGCACCGCTGCCGCCGAGGGGATGACCGATCGCGATCGCACCTCCGTTGACATTGACCTTGCTCAGGTCCGCGCCGGTCTCCCTCGCCCACGCGAGCACCACCGACGCGAATGCCTCGTTGACCTCGAACAGATCGATGTCGTCCATCGTCAGCCCCGCTTTGGCGAGCACCTTGCGCGTGGCCGGAATGACGGCAGTGAGCATCATCAGCGGATCGTCACCGACGACCGCGAAGCTGTGCAGCCTGGCCATCGGAGTGAGGCCCAATTCCTTCGCCTTCTCGCTCGTGGTGATCATGAGCGCGGCACTTCCGTCGTTGATCTGACTCGCGTTGCCCGCGGTGATGTTCCAGCCGATCTGAGGGAATCGCGCCGACATCGCCTCGTCGTAGTACGCGGGCCGCAATCCGGCCAAGGCGTCCAGCGTCGACCCGGTGCGAATCCCCTCGTCTCGGTCGAGCCCGCGGATGGCGCTGATCTCTCGTTTGAAGCGTCCTTCTTCGGTTGCCGCGGCTGCTTTGGCGTGAGACGACAGCGCGAACTCGTCCATCTCGGTGCGGCTGACACCCCACTTCGCGGCGATCAATTCAGCGCTGATGCCCTGCGGCACCAGGCCTTCGGGATACCGCTCGGTGAAACCGACACCTGCCGGATCCTCGGTTCCGACCAGGTTCGAACCCATCGGAATGCGGCTCATCGACTCCGATCCGGTAGCCACGGCCAGATCGTAGGCACCGGAGATGACGCCCTGAGCGGCGAAATGGATTGCCTGCTGGCTACTTCCACACTGTCGATCCACGGTGGTAGCGGGTACCGATTCGGGATAGCCCGCAGCGAGCGCTGCGCGTCGGGTCATATTCGACGCCTGGTCACCCACCGCGGTGACGACGCCGCCAATCACGTCGTCGATTTGGGTCGGGTCTATCCCACTGCGCTGCACTACTTCCCGCAGACTATGGGCCATCAGGTCGACGGGATGCTCGGGATGCAAAGTGCCGTTCGCTTTACCCCGCCCGACTGGGGTTCTGACTGCCTCGACGATGACTGCGTCTCTCATTGCGGCTCCTTGTCCGATCGATCCGTTCCGAATCGGATCGCTGACTCCACCGTACGAGCTGGCTATAGTTTTGTAAAGCCAGTAGTATTCGATGCATGCCCCTCAACATGGACGGTCCATTGTCCGACCTCGCCGCGTGGACAGCCGGCGACCGCTGCTCCATCGCACGCGCGCTGTCGGTGGTCGGAACCCGATCGACCATGCTGATCCTGCGCGAGGCTTTCTACGGAACCACCCGCTTCGACGACTTCAGCCGACGCGTCGGCATCACCGACGCCAGCAGCGCGGCCCGCCTCAAGGAACTGGTGGACGTCGGAATCTTCGTCAAACAGCCCTACCGACCGGACAAGGGCAGAACGCGCTACGAATACGTCCTGACGAAAATGGGCGAGGATCTGTTGCCCGTCGTACTCGGCCTCATGCAATGGGGCGATGAATACCTACAGGACGACGACGGGCCACTGAATGTGGTTGATCCTGAGGGCAATTCAGTGCACGTTCGCATCACCGACCACAACGGCACAGAAGTTCCGATGAACGAGCTGCGGGTGCGGATCGCGTAGTCACACCGCCATCCAAACCCGGACGCACGACGCACAGCACGGTAGCGTCCGTTCATGGGCAATGATCGGAACGAGACACCGGAGGCGGACCCGCGGGCCAAATGGCGGAAGTTGCCGGACCCTGTCGAACCGACCGAGGAAGGCCAGGCGCTGGAATCGGACGCGTCGCTGTGGGATCGCAAACCCAAATACGATCCGAACATCGGGATCGTTCGCTGACGCAAGTCAGGGCTCGACCGACGTCGCTCGGTATCGAAATCCGTCCTGCGTCGCGTCGGGTCCGTACATCGCAACCAAGTCTGCGTACTGGAGACTCACCGGCTGACGGCGCGGAGTAACCGTTTACCCGAAGCTACATCGCATTACCGACGAGCGCGACACCGATGCCGATGAACAGCACTCCGACCGCGCGGTTCCATGATGTCGAGTTCGCCGAACGACCTGCCACGCGACTCACAGCCGCGGAAACTGCGGCCCAAACCCCGAGTCCGATTGCCACATCGACGATTCCGAGGAGGCCTATCTGCAGAGGCATCGGACCATCCGGATCGACGAACTGCGGCAGGATGGCAACGAAGAACAGAATCGCTTTGGGGTTCAACAAATTCGTGGTCAGACCCATGCGAAACCAGCGCTCGTCCGTGGATACAGCCTCAGATGCCATCGATTTCCGCAACGCCTCGATTCCCAGCCACACCAGATAGAGCCCGCCCAGAATTTGAATAGCACTGAGCGCCAGCAGAAATCGAGAGATCAGCAGCGACACCCCGATCACAGCCGCAATCATGTGCACGCACAGTCCGACCTGCGCCCCGAGACCGGCTCGCCATCCGGCCGACTTACTGTGCGCCGCGCCACGAACGACCACCGCGAAGTCCGGCCCGGGTATCGCGTAGGCCAGGAGCACCACGCCCAGGAACGGCAACCACTGAATTCCGGTCATCGTCTCGACGGTATCTAATGCTTTTGATCTTGTAAACCGTTAGAGTTGGACCGTGGACTGGAACTGGCTGGGCGACCACCTCGCACTCGACGTCGTCAACACCGTGCAACTGCAGCGCGGCATCTACGTCGAACTACTGAACTCGGCCCACGACCTGCAGGAGTGGACACAGCTACAAGGCCCGCGCGTACCCGAGAAAATTCGTTCCGACGCGGATATCGAGAAGTTCCGCACCACCCGAGATCATGCGCTCGCACTGTTGCGCGCGACGGCGTCGAACGTGGATCTCCCGCAGGAAAGCGTCGAACACATCGACGCCATTGCCCGACGCCACCCGGTGACCCGAGCGATCGACCTCGGGGGCCGCGAGGGCATCGGACATGTTGTGGGAGCCACAAATTCGCTCGACGCCGTGATCGCGCGCGCGGCGTCGGCCGTCATCGACCTGCTGAACGGACCGGATCGCGTCCGCGTCGCATTGTGCGACGCCCCGCGATGCGGCCAACTGTTTCTACACGATCGACCCAACCAACAGTGGTGCAGCAGCACATGCGGCAATCGAGCGCGAGCCGCGCGGCACCATGCCAACAAGAAGGGCAGATCATGAACATTTCGATACACCAAATAGTCCTCGACTGCACCGACGCCCGCGAGTCCTCCGAGTTCTATCGACAGTTGCTGGGATTCGAGTACGTCCCCGGTTACGCCGAACCTGCCGACCCGGACTGGCTGGCCATCACCGCACCCGACGGCTCGTGGCGCATCGCGTTCCAGCAGATCGACGCGCTACCGGCCGCAACGTGGCCGGACGGCGAGCACCCGCAAATGTTGCATCTGGACTTCCGCGTCGACACCGTCGAGCAGCTCGACGAAGAGCATTTGCGCGCAATGGAATTGGGTGCCACGCTGCTCCGCGATCTACGAGACGATCCAGAGGAGCCGATCCGAATCTACGCCGACCCGGCCGGCTGACCGGCACACATCTACGCCCCTCGTTGGAATCCGCACCTCCCCCACTGGGTGCGGATTCCAACGAGGAGCGTATTTGCAACCCGCCACTACGGTCTACGAGTGGTGTGGTTGAGTGCCGCCTGGGGCACTCAACCACACCACTGCCGCAGGCACTCAGCCCAATTGCACTGTTGCCGTTGCGCGGTGACCGAAGATTCGCTTGCCCTCGAATGTCGCGCCGATGGACACCACAGCCGTCCGCGTCGCCTCGTCCTTCGATTTGATTTTGCCGCTGAAGACGATTTCGGCGGCCTTGTGGGTGTCGACAGGAATAGGAGTGGTGAAACGAACGGTGTAATCCTTCACAGCGCCCGGGTCGCCCAGCCACTCGGTGATGTAGCCGCCGCCGACGCCCATCGTGAGCATTCCGTGCGCCAGCACGTTCTCGAGATCGATCATCTTGGCGAACTGCTCACTCCAGTGAATCGGGTTCGCATCGCCGGCAACGCCTGCGTAGTTGACCAGATCACCGCGGGTCAGGCGCACAGTGCGGGTCGGCAACTCGTCTCCGACGTTGACCTCGTCGAACTTCTGCGTAGGCCGACCCCGGTACTCCTCGATGATCAGCGGTTCGTGCTGCTGTGGGGTGGACAGTGTGTCGCTTCTGCCGGAATCGGCACCGCTGACATCAGTGGTCGCACCGAACATCACCAGGTTCTGCGCCGACTCGGCGATGGCAGGATCGATCTCTCCGGACCGTCCGACGAGCAGGGTGGTGTAGGTGGTCTGCACCAGTTCGTTCTTCTGGTTGGACACCACGTTCTTGGTGACCATCATGTCGCGACCCATGACGGTCTTGAACGAGTCGAGCGAGACATCGCACGTCAATTGGTCGCCGGCCAGGATCGGCTTCTGGAACACCAGGACCTGATCGGTCTGCAGAATCTGACTCAGGTCGTAGCCCTCGGCGATGGACTGGAGAAGGTGCTTCTGCGCGAGAGTGCCGACCAGCGACATGAACGTCAGGGGTGCGACGAGGGCACTGTGGCCCAGCGCCGCAGCGGCATCACCATCCCAGTGGGCGGGGTGGAAATCCTGGACGGCACGGGCATATTCACGGACCTTCTCGCGGCCCACCTCGTAGTAGTCCTCGGTGCGGTAGTGATAACCGACCATGCTGCGAGCATGTTCCGCCGGATCGAAAGCTTCCGCGTCGGTTGCTGCCGTACCGGATTCCGCTACCTGCTCTGCCACTGTTGTCCCACCGTCTCGTCCCCTGCTGTTCATCATTACCCGAGCAACCTACCCAACAACGGCGTTCGTTGGCCAGGCCGGCAGGTTCACGCAGAGCGGTGACGCGGAGAGTCGTGGTATCCCACCATGCCCACCATCGAGGCCTGTCGGGGCGGCGCGGCGTCGGCACCGCGCGGGCGAGGTCGGCGTGAGGCAGCAGCGTCGACTGCCATCAGCGCGGCACCGTGCGCGGTGAGCGACTCAGGATTGGCGGGCGCGATGACCGGCAGCAGCAGATCGCGACGGAACAGGCGTCGAAGAGATGGGATGTTGGCGCAGCCGCCGACCAGCACCAGGGCATTCACGGCACAGGGCGCGTCGACGATGATGCTGGCCACCCAGTCCTCCAACGAACGAATACTGCGCTCGAGCACATCGTCGAAGGTGTTGCGCCACAGCCTGACCGGACCACCGATGAACGGTCCGGCGACCTCGGCCACCCGCAGGCGCGAGAGCTGTTCGCGTGTCGTGCGGATCGACACCATCAATTCCGCTCGGGCGCGATCGGACGCCAACTCGTCCGCCCCGTAGGTCGAGAGCAAGTAGCGCGCGATCTGCTCGTCGCAGCTGTTGCCACCGAACAACGTGGTGCGCACCGATGTGAAGACCGTGCCGCGGGCCGGATCTGCGATGGACACTGTTGTGCCGGATGCCCCGACATCACACACCGCGACCGTACGAGCGCCCACGAGCTGGCCCGTGCCCCGCAGATACCGGAGTTGAGCACCGAGTTCGGAGGCGACCAGGAGGCGGTCCGCCTCGTAGGTGGAGTAAGCGGATGTGCGGGCGCGAGCACCGGGGTCGTCGGGCACGGCCAACACGATGTCGGGTCTGTCCACCATCTGATCGCGTGACATGGATTCCAGCAACTCGAGGGCGACCTGCAGGTGGTCGTCGGGATCGAACGAGTGAACGATGTGGGCCGACCGCACCGACTCCTCGATCGCATCGACTGCGACCCCTCGGGCAGTGGCAGAACCCACCGACACACCAAGGACTGTTCTCATGTTTCCTCGACTCGACTAGCTACTCCGACCTGCCGATAGTAGCTGCCGAACCGTCATTCGGACAGCATTCGCGGCAATTAAATGAACTCGAGGTTTGTTTTGGGAAATGCCACAAAGACCGTGCGCAATCACGCGACGTGATCGAAAGGATCCCGGCGGTCGGCCAACAACGGACCCCACTCCTCCTGCGCCGACGTCATCGCCGAGCAGGCGACACCGTTGGCCGAGTCCATCCCGCGCGCGGCGGCAACGATGGAACGAGCCGACTGCACCAGCGACACATCGAAACGAAAACTGTGCGCCGCAAGCTCCGCGAACGCGTCCTCCGGACTACAACCACGCAGCGCGATGAGAACACCCACTGCTCTGTCGATAGTCGTGCGGGTCACCGGTTCTACTGCGGAATGGTCGGTCATCGGATACTCACCGTCTACTGGTCGATCACTCGATGGTAGCGACGCGCGATCAGAAGTTCAGGTGCCGGAGTCGAATTCACACACCCGTCACGAGAAGGACTTGTCCGAGTATCAAAACCGCTCGCTCACAATGGAATAGACGGTTCCGAGGTCACTCCACCGGATCCTCCGACGGTTCCGGGTCGGTGGTGGGCTCGGTGGTGACAGGAACCTCGGTGGTCGACACAGGCGGTGTCGTCGTCGGTACCTCGGTCTCGGGTTCCGGATCGCCAGTCGGCGTTTCCTCACCACCCGAACCGCCGCCCGAACCACCACCGTCCGCATCACCGTCGGAGTCGTCGCCGCCCGAACCACCTCCGCCTGCGACCACGCCCGGTCTCGGGCCGGCCGGATTTCCCCCGCCCGAGCCACCGCCACCCGACGACGCCTCGCTGCCCGAACCGGGAACCGGTCCGGCGGGGAGGACGTCACTCCAGGTATCTACCGGTACCGGACCATACGAGGGTGCCTCCGGCATTGCCGTCTCGATGGACGGATCGATCGACGGGCCGGCAGGTGCACCGGCAGAATCAGCGATCAATGCCGCCGACGAGCCGGTTGCGCCATCCCCGCTCGACGGTATCTGGGCGACATCTGCAGTGCCGACCACAGGATTCTGCGTCGGATCGGACGCTGCGAGCGCCCAGACCGTGGCTCCGCTCAACGCCGCGAGAACTGCGATACCCAAACCGATCATCGTCAGCCGCGCGCTACGCGGCGAACCCATCCCATCGCTCCTGGGACTGACCGATACCTCGTCGCCCGGCGCAGCACCGGCGGCCACCGCCTCGTTCGTCCACACCGCGGGGGCGGACCCGGTGCCGATCAATGCGGCCGCGATGTCCAGCGAGTAGTCGTCGCCCAACCGCGAATCGCCGACGTGGACCACCTCGACATCGCGGACGTCATGGTTGGCCAGGGCCGCGAGAACGGTCTCGCACTGCGCGAGGGTGTCGCACACGATCGCCGAGCCGGCGATTCGCAGGTCGTTCTGCGCGGCCTGCACACGCATTATTCCGAGCACGGTCGTGACCGCGTCGCCGATACCACCTGGGACAGCCGCGATCGACACCGTGCGGGCAGCAATGGGCCCGAGTTCGGGCAGATCGTCCTCGATCAGCGCGGCAGCTATGTCGTCGACACCTACGTGTACCCCGAGCGCTATGACCATGATCGTCGACTCCCCCGAATTCGATTCCGACTGGAGAGTACCTTTCGAGGCCGAAAACGGGGAAACAAACGGTTTCAGGACATCAGAACTCCAACTTGCCGGCCTCGTCCCTGGCCACCTCGGCCGCGTGGCGCTCGCGCTCGAAGAGCAGTCCGAAGGTGAATCCGTTCTCCCCGGCCGTCGTCCCTGCCTTCGCGCCCAATCTCCGCAGAATTTCCGCTGCGATCACAGCGTCCTGATGCTCGCCCAGCACTTCCTGAATCGTCTTGAAATGCTTGATGCTCGCCTTCGACACCTTCTTGTCCACCACCGGCGCAACCAACTCGGCCGCATACCGTGCTCGCTTCGAGGCCTTCCGAGCGCGGTGCAACGCCTCGTCGTCGGTGCCGCGCACGGCGGTCTTCGTGCGATCGATCGCCTTCTTACCGGCCTTGCGTGCGAGCTTGACCAGCAGACGGTCGCTGACCTCGCCGTCGATCGGCAATCCACGAGACCATTCGGAGAGTGTCGTGAGCAGTGCGCGATAGCGCTCGCCGTCGAGTTCGGTCATCGCCGCCTCGCGGTACCGAATCTGCTCGGCCAGCAAATCGTTCTCGATCCGCGATGCCACCGGGCCGAGAACCAACTCGGGCGGCAGTTCGTGCAGCGCTGCCGCGAACCGAGCGCGCTGCACCTGACGATCTCGGACTTCACCGAGAATGCTTGCATACCAGGACAGTTCGGCCTCGAGCTGCGCGGCGGGTTCGTCCTCGAACAGACTCCCGAACACGCGAAGAGTACTGCGGTATCGACGGATCGCCACCCTCGTGGAGTGGATCGGATCCAACCCCCGGCGCAGGTACACATCTCCTGCGACGATCGCCTGGGCCTGATCGTCGAGATAGTCGGTCAGCAGTTGCACTCCCGGTTCGGCCGACACCTGGCGCACCACCGACAGCGCTCGATCCAACTTCGACGGATGCGCCGACGGACGAGCACCGGCAGCGCGCAGCGCCTTGCCCGCCTTCTTCAGGAACGACTCCGAGCCTGCGGGTCCGAGCTCCACCTCGACCTCGCGCCACTGTGGTCCGGTCGCACCGCCGATCAGCACGACCGACACCTCGTCGTCGGCGATTTCCGCGACGACTGCCCCTTCTGCGTCGGACACGGTGTGAATCGTGCGACGAGTGGTCAGTGTCGCGACTGCCGACAAGTCCGCGCCCATCACCGCGCCGCGAAGCACGTCGGTCAGCTCGTCCGGCACCACATTCCGGTCGCCGCTACCGAGCGGGAGTCGAATCTCCGTCCGCGCCTTCTCGGCCGGGACCTTCGCGTGCCAACCGTTGTCGGAATCACCGGTACGACGCCGCACCGTGATTCCGCGTCGCAGCAAGTCGTGGCCAGGAGTATCGAAATACTCACTGCTCAAGTCGGTCTCGCTCGCTACCACGGCACCGCCGGTCGGTACCAGTGAGTCGAGAGTGGGCAACTGGAAATCTGCGTCGACGTCGAACTTGTCTTCGCGTTCTGTCTGAATCGACTCCATACCGACCATCCTGCCTCGAGCACCTGGGCCGGTGGTGTCGGAAACCGCAGACCGGTCAGCGCCGCGGCAGACCGAAGTCCGGGACCGGAAAATCGAACGTCCGAGACGACCTGGTCGTGGTCGGAGCCGGCCTGGTGGTCGTCGTTGTCGGACGCGTGGTTGTCGGACGCGTGGTTGTCGGATGGGTCGTGGTGGTGGCGGGTGGGGCCGTCATCGTCGGGGCTGCGGTCGACGGATCGCGGGTAGGTCTCTCGGAAGTCGTCGACTTCTCGGTCGTCGACGTGGGATCGGTCGTGTCCCCGCTTCGCCGGGTCGTCGTTGTCGCCGTGTCCGTTGTCGTCGGTGTCACGCCCGAGGACGACGTTGCCGACGCGTCTGCCGCCGGTAAGGCCGACGCCGTCGTGGTCGCGGGTGGCAGTGACGACCGATCGGGATCGGCAGGTGAACCGTCGGCGGCAGGCACCACCGACTGCGAACGAGCGGTCCGCGGGGAGTCCTGCGAGGTATCGACCGACGGCGGCGGCTCGTCGCCCCCGGTCCGAGCCGCCGCGGTCACCACGGTGCCGGCCGCGCACACCGCCACCAGTGCCGCGAGCGCGCCACCGAGATGGCGAGATTTGTTTGCCCTGGTCATTCGCTTGGAGGAGGTACCACTGTGCCGTGGGCGCTTCGAGACCACCGCACCCACCGGGGCGACGGCGGCCACCGTCAGCTCGGAAGCATCATGGTCGACGGCATCGAACCGATCGGTGAGCGCGTCGTGAGGCGTCGGCGCGGGCCGCAGACCTACGGTCCGAGCGATTCCCGCGGCACCGTGCGCCGCCAACAGTTCAGGCTGCTCGGGGACGTAGACGGGCATCGACACCGCGTCGAACAGAACCTGCCGAATGATCTGCATGTTGGCACCGCCGCCGACTGCGACGATGGCATCGACGTGAATGCCCTGCGCGCCGACGGCGTCGAGCACGTCCACTGCCATCGACACGGCTCGGTGCACGGAATCGCGGATGAGCTCGTCGAGATTGCCACGCCACAGCGAAGCACGTCCGCCGACGAACGGTCCGTGGACCGACACGCTACGGAGCACCGACAGTTCGTGCTTGCCCGCGCGGACGTCGTCGACGAGCCGCCGGCGAGCCTCGACCGTCAGTGCCTCCGCTGCCCCGAACGTGACGATGAGGTGGTCGCACAGCACTCGATCGCAGTCGTCGCCACTCAATTCGTCCGTTCGACGAGCCGCGAGGACCTGACCGCTGTCGATGTCGACGACGGTCACCGAAGTTCCGGATGCGCCGACGTCGAACAGCGCGACGTAGCGCTCGCCTGCCAGCACACCGGTCTCGCGGAGCGCACCCAACTGGGCACCCAATTCGGAGACCAGCACGACGCCGTCGGAGAAGTCCTGGTCGTACGCCGTCCTTGGGTCGCTTTCACGCAGCGCGAGCACCGGATAGAAGTCTGCGGACGCGTATTCCGCCGCCAGATTGTGCACCGAGGTGATGACGGCGTCCCAGGGATCGGGGGCGAGGCCATTGGGTGCCGGCTGCGATGCGACGGGCTCGTGCACTTCGAGGACAGAACCTGGGCGCGAGTTGTCGCTGATCACGCTGCGGACACCACTCGAACCCAACGAAGCGCCGAGTACGGACACACCGGAAACCGCGGACACTAGAAACCTCGCTCTGGTAGGCCCCAACCCACGTGAGGTCACCAGAATAGCGCTACAGCCGTCGTATCACCAGGTTTTGTAGCCGAAAACAAACCTTGCGATCGTTTACTCGACGTTCGATCGGACGAAATTCAGGTAGGCCTTCGATGGTGTGGGCCCGCGCTGGCCCTGATACTTCGATCCCACGGCGGCGCTTCCGTAGGGGTTCTCGGACGGCGAGGACAACCGGAAGAGGCACAGTTGGCCGATCTTCATGCCCGGCCACAGGGTGATCGGCAAGTTGGCGACGTTGGACAACTCCAACGTGATGTGGCCACTGAAGCCCGGATCGATGAAGCCGGCCGTCGAGTGCGTGAGCAGACCCAACCGTCCGAGTGAGCTCTTCCCTTCGAGCCGACCCGCGAGGTAATCCGGCAGCGTCGTCAGTTCCAGCGTGGAGCCGAGCACGAACTCACCCGGATGGAGAACGAACGGCTCACCGGCCGCCGGCTCGACCAGCGTCGTCAACTCGTCCTGCTGCAGCGACGGATCGATATGGGTGTAGCGGGTGTTGTTGAACACCCGGAAAAGCTTGTCGAGGCGTACGTCGACACTCGACGGCTGGACCATCGACGGGTCGAACGGTTCGATCGCCAGGTTTCCCAAGGTCACTTCGGCACGGATATCACGGTCGGAGAGCAGCACCACTGCAGGCTACTTGCCCCGAACCTTCCCTCGCGACACACCCGAGCCCCGATCTCGACGAACAGCACCGCACAGGAAAAGCCGGACAATCGAGCGGCACCACGTTTCACATTCGGGCAACTCCTATCAGGAAGAGTGAAATGACCTTTCCGTTCGACGCCCCCTCATATCGCGATCACCGATCCCAATGCCACGTTCTTGCCACCACTCCCGCACGACATCCGGCATTGTGGGAACAATTCCTCGACGGCGCAGAGGAAAGCTATGAGCGCCACGGTGTGGCCGCCGCGCTCGAAATGTCGGAAATTCGTGACGGCAATACCACTGCACTGTTCTTCGCCGCACTCGATCGATCCGGACAAATGGTCGGCGGTGTGCGGGCGCAAGGGCCGTATTCCTCGGTCGAGCAATCGCACGCACTCGTCGAATTCGCCGAATACCCCGAAGGCCGACGCCACGTGCTCACCATGCTCGACGACCGCATCGGACACGGAGTCGTCGAACTCAAGTCGGCGTGGGTCGCACACGACGCACCCCGTGGTCGCGCCGTCACGGCGATGATCGCGGAATCACCCGCCTACAGCACGGCACTGCTCGGTGCCCGATACGCGCTGGCCACCGCCGCCTCCCACGTCCGCGCCGCATGGCTGGGCACCGGCGCAGTCGTCGCCACCCAGATCGAACCCATCCCCTATCCCGACGAGCGATACCGAACCGAAGTGTTCTGGTGGGACAGAACAACTCTCGCATTCGATGCCGACCTGACCACCTGGCGACGGATGCGGCACAACACGGTCACCCTGCTCGCACACCGCCGCGCAGCCGTCGAACTCCCGGAAGCAGTCGCATCATGAGCGATCGAACGACACCCGACCACAGCTGGACCCCTGTGATATTCGACGAGACCTGCACCACACAGCGCGACGCACTCGAAGAACTCAGGCGCGACCCAACCCTGACATTCCTCGACGAGCGAGCGACGCAGCGAGAAGGCCTGCGGTCGCTGCTACCCAGCCCTGAGCAGAGCCTTCTCACCGAAAGCGACAGATGGGTTTATTTTCCGTGGCGAAAAACCGTCGTTGCACTACTCGGACCGAACTCGTTTCGACACCTGAGGCTCGACAGAAACAGGAACAAGATAACTCTGGCGGAACAGAATTCCTTGGGAAATCTCACGATAGGAATCATCGGTCTCAGCGTCGGGCACGCCATCGCCCACACCCTCGCACTCGAAGGAATCTGTGGAACGCTTCGGCTCGCAGATTTCGACGAGATAGAACTGTCCAACCTCAACAGAATTCCGGCGTCCGTCCTCGATCTCGGCGTCAACAAAGCAGTCGTCGCGGCCCGGCGCATTGCTGAAATCGACCCCTACCTACGCGTCGAAATCACCGAAGACGGAATCACCGAGAACACCATCGACGGGTTCTTCGACGGACTCGACCTACTCGTCGAAGAATGCGACTCCCTCGACGTCAAGGTTCGGGCCCGCGAGGCAGCCAGGGCACGAGGCATCCCAGTACTGATGGAGACCTCGGACCGTGGGCTGCTCGACGTCGAACGCTTCGACCTCGAACCCGAGCGCCCGGTGTTCCACGGTGTCCTCGGCGACATCGACTCGACGAGCCTGCAGGGGCTCGGCACCCGCGACAAGATCCCGATCGTGCTCGATCAGCTCGACGCCTCGCTGCTCTCGGCCCGAATGGCCGCCTCCATGGTGGAAGTGAGCGAAACGATAGAGACCTGGCCGCAATTGGGCGGCGACGTTCAACTCGGCGGTGCCACCATCGCCGCCGCTGTTCGACGCTTCGGCACCGGAGCGCACCTGCCGTCCGGGCGAATCCGCATCGATCTCGAGACCCATCTCGACGCGCTCGCACCACCGCGTCCGACGCGGAGGGCAGAACTGCCCCCGGTCGATACCGCTGTCCGTGCTCGAATCGATTCCATCGATCCCGACGAACTGATTCTCGACGCGGCCCGCCGGGCTCCGTCCGGCGGAAACAGTCAGCCGTGGACGCTGGCTCGAGAAGGACGCACCGTGAAGATCGGCGTGGATCGTTCGCGAACCTCCACTCTCGACGTCGCCTTCCGCGGCAGCTATGTGGCAGTGGGTGCGGCGGCCTTCAACGCGCGAGTCGTGGCCACCGCGCAGGGCAGGCTCGACCGCATCGACGTCACCGAGCGCGGAGTCGAGATCACGCTCGGTGACGCAGACCCACAACCCGTCGCCGACCGACGCCTGCTGGACGGCGTTCTCGAACGGTGCACCAATCGGGAGTTCGGCACCGGCGCACCGCTGGACGCGGATGTCGCCGCCGACATCGTCGCTGCTGCCGCCGCAGAAGGTGGGCGGGCAGTACTGCTGACGGCGCCCGAATCGATTGCCGACGTAGCGGATATCCTCGCCGCTGCCGACCGAATCCGGTATCTCACACCGCACCTGCACCGAGACATGTTCTCCGAGTTGCGCTGGCCGGGAGATCTCGATCCCGATCGAGGGATCGAGGTGTCCACTCTGGGAATCGACGACGCCGACCTGTCCAAACTCGAGATCGTCAAACGACCGGACGTCATGGCACTCGTGGACGAATGGAACGGCGGCGGGGCGCTGGGCACCGATATGCGCGATCGGGTGCTGTCGAGTTCGGCACTTGCCGTGGTCGTAATGCCCGAATCGAGCGCCGAACATTACATCCGAGGAGGATGTGCAATGGAGAACGTATGGGTAACTGCACATTTGCGCGGAATAGCGGTGCAACCGGTTTCCCCCGCGTTCCTGTACGCGCGGACCGTCGAGGAGCATCGACAACTGTCGATTCACCACGCAGAAGCCTTGCAGCAGTTGAATTTCAGGTTTCGAGCGATACTCGGGCTCGTGAACACCGACTCCGTTGCACTGGTGTTGCGGCTGAGTTGCGCCCCGAAAACCGCGATACATAGTCGCAGACTTCCTGTTTCAGCGTCTGTATCGGGGTAGAGTTCCGGCGAAGACCAGGGGGAACAGTCCTGCGCTGCGTCTACGAGAGGCAGGAGTGGGATCCTGGACAGCACCCGGACGCTCGAGGTCCTCGTCACCGGCGTCGCAACCGAACTCATGGGAGTCGATGCGGCGACGGTGCGCGAGGCCTACGATTCCGTTCTGCGGCAACTCGTGGATCATCTCGGAATCGACTTCAGCTTCCTCAGGCACAACGACTTCGAGGCCAGGGCCACCAGACTCAGCGCCGAATGGCCACCGAGATTGAGCGTGCCCGATCCGGATCCGCTGGCTGTGGTGTATTTCGACGACGCCGACTCGGTGTTCCGACTGGCCGAAACGCTGACCGAACCGGCAGTGTTTCGGCCGGATCCGGACCAGGAGGACTATCGCCGACGCGTCGAGCAGGGGTCGGGATTCTCCGCGACCTCGATGGCCGTCGTTCCGCTGCTGCATTCCGGCCGCACCACCGGCATTCTGGGGTTCATCAAGGTCGGTGACCGCAGCTGGTCCGAAGCAGAACTCAACGCGCTCAAAGCAATCGCGGCGTTGCTCTCCCAACTGCAGGCCCGGGTGGTCGCCGAGGAGCAACTGCGATTCTCGGCGCTGCACGACCACTTGACCAAGCTGCCGAACCGCACGGCCTTCGCGCAGCACCTTCGCGAGCGACTCGATCCGTCGATGCCGGGCCCGGTGGCAGTGATGCACATCGACCTCGATCGACTCAAAGCACTCAACGACTTTCTCGGTCACCTCGCCGGCGACCGATATCTCGAGACCATCGCCGATCGGCTGCAGAGCTTCGTCGGTGAGTCGGCCGGCCTCGTCGCCCGACTGGGCGGCGACGAATTCGTCGTCGTACTCGCCGGGCCGTGCTCGGCCCGCGTTGCGATCCACCACGCCGAGGTGATCGCCGATGCCATGAACGCACCCGTCACCCTCGGGGTCGAACGCATCAGCCGCAGCGCGAGCATCGGTATCGCGTTCGGCACACCGGGCGTGCACACCGCCGAATCGCTTCTGCGGCAGGCAGATCAGGCCGCCCTGGTGGCCAAGCGCGCAGGCGGCCACGACATCGCCCTGTTCACCGAAGAGATGCACGCCGAAGCCGAGCTTCGCAACGACGTCGAGATCCATCTACGCGACGCCATCGCAGGCGACTCGCTGACCCTGCACTTCCAACCCGAGGTCGACCTCGTCACCGGACGCATCACCGCAGTCGAGGCACTGGTCCGGTGGCAACACCCCACCCGCGGACTACTGCCTCCGTCCGCCTTCATCCCGGTGGCAGAGGAGACGAACCTCGCAGGCGAACTGGGTCGCTGGGTTCTCGACTGCGCCTGCCGAACGCTGGCCGACTGGCAACGCCGGATTCCCGGACTCGACATCGCAATGCGCGTCAACATATCCCCCGTCCAGCTGGTCACCAACGGCTTCGTCGGTACCGTCGCCAGAGCGCTCACCGAGTTCTCGATAGCCGGGCCGAACCTCTGCCTCGAGATCACCGAAGTTGCGGTGGTGCAGGACCTCTCGCGTACCAGAGTGACGCTCCGCAAACTCCGAGAACTCGGCGTGCAGGTGGCCATAGACGATTTCGGCACCGGATACAGCTCCCTGTCGCACCTCAAGGAACTACCCGTCGACGCTCTCAAGATCGACCGCGCCTTCGTCACCGACCTGGGCAACGAGGACACCGGCGACCTCGCCATCGTCCAATCCATCATCGGACTCGCCAGGGCCTTCGGCCTGAACATCATCGCCGAAGGCGTCGAAACACAGAGCGCCAGGAACACTCTGATCGAACTGGGCTGCACCCGTGCACAGGGATATCTGTTCTCGAAGCCGATTGCAGCAGACGACGCCCTCTCGCTGCTGCACGGCGTGCGAATCGACATCCGATCGCCCTGGTAACCTTCGAACCCGCACCACACGCCGGTGTAGTTCATTGGTAGAACGCGACCTTCCCAAGGTTGAGAGGCGGGTTCGATTCCCGTCACCGGCTCCACCCACCGCTTCACCTCCGAGACCGTCTCCACAGTTGATTGAATCCTCAACGGGTGCACACAATTCGGAGAAGTCCGACATGATCGGTCCGTGAAAACTACCTCGATATTCTGCGCCATGCTCATGGCCTCGGCAGTCGTCGTTGCTGTGCCCGCACACGCGGCACCGGCCCGAACCCAAGCCTCCGGCACCGTCCTGTGGGAGGACCAATTCAACATCAACGGGGCTCCCGATTCCACGAAGTGGGGATTTCAGACCGGCCGCTGGGGAGCAGCGGCCGGAGAACAGCAGTACTACACCTCGGCAGCGTCGAACGTTGCCGTCTCCGGCGGATCACTGAACATCACCGCGCGACGCGAGAATCCGCCGGACGCGAAGCCTGCTCCGAACAATTTCACCAGCGCCCGCGTGGTCAGCATGTACAAGCAGACCGCCAAGGCCCCGGTGCGGATAGAGGCGTCGATCAAGATGCCGAGCGCGCAAGGACTCCTTCCCGCATTCTGGACCCTGGGAATGGAACCGGGCAACGAATACTCCTGGCCGCGACAGGGCGAAATCGACATCGTCGAGATTCCGGGGCTCAACGGCCCGTCCTTCAATGTCCACGGACCGGCCCAGAACAACCCCAACCAGGACATCAAAGGCGGCAGCGGAATCGGACCTGTCTCCAGCGGATACCACACGTACCGAATCGATTGGCTGCCCGACAAGATCACCTGGTACGTCGACGGAATTGCGCGTTTCACCGGAACCAAAGCCCAGTACGAGGGCATCGGCGGCAACTGGAACCCGTTCTCGGGCGCATGGCCGCACTACCTCTTGTTCAACGTTGCGGTGGGCAACGACTGGGTGGGCAAAACACCGACTTCGCAGCCGTATCCGCAGACCATGAACGTCGACTGGGTTCGCGTCAGCACCATCTGACCGCTTTCGGGTCACCCGAGGCCCAGCCATGACGGCTGGGCCTCGCGTGTGCGTAACCGACACGCTTTCACGACGAGAACAATTCCTGTGACTTTTATGAGCGCATGTCCTTTTTCGTAGGGACAGTTCACAAGTTCAGGAATACCGTCATGCCATGCGCGGAACCCGGCGGAGCCTCATCACCCTCGTTGTCGCCGCGTCCGCACTACTGCTCGCACCGCCGGCTCACGCCGGGCCGGTGATGCCGATCGCCGCCGCACCCGAGCAACCCGATCACGCCGACGCCATCCGCTATGCGGCCTCGAACCGCGACGCAGCCCCTCCTGGAGCAAACGACATGAGCTGCAGGCCCACCGCCGCTCACCCGAATCCGGTCGTGCTCGTGCACGGCACGGACGCCACCGCGTATTCGGACTGGGCCGGTTTCGCACCGATCCTCAAAGCTGCCGGATTCTGCGTCTTCGCCATCAACTACGGCACGTCGCCGGACGGTGAATCCAACGGCTTCGGCGTCATCGAAGACAGTGCGGCACAGCTGAAGTCGATGACGGTGTCGATACTCCAGGCAACCGGCGCGGCCAGAGTGGACCTGGTGGGCTACTCGCAGGGTGCCGCGGTTGCCCGATACTTCGTCAACAGGCTCGGCGGCGCATACGTCGTCGACCGATGGGTCGGCATCGCGTCACCCACCTACGGCGGCACCATGTACGGCGTCGCACCTGTCGTGCAGGCGGTGCCCGGCGCAACCGGGTTGCTGGCGGACGAATTCGGCCCGGGACTGGCCCAGTTGATGGCCGGATCGGACTTTCTCGACCGCCTCAATGCCGGCGGGGACACCGTACCTGGAGTCGAGTACACGTCCATCGCGACCGAGGTCGACGAGGTGATTCAGCCGTACACCAATGCACTGCTCCGAGATCCGGGTGCGCACAACATCGTGGTGCAGGACGTGTGCCCGGACACCGAGGTCGCGCACTTCACGTTCACCTACGATCCGACTGCGCTACGACTGGCTCTCAATGCTCTGGATCCGGCGAACGCGCGGCCTCCGACGTGCGTTCCGGTACCACTCGGAGCCGGGATCCTCGACGTCGTCCTCGCCAGCCACTGACCTGTCAGGTCAGCAGCTGGTGAGCCCTGAGCCCGACGTAGAGTTCTGCAGCCTGAATCGGATCGCGGAAGTCGCGGCCGGTGAGCTCGGCGACTCGCCGCAGCCGATACAACACTGTATTGCGATGGTAGTGAAGCGATTCCGCGGCATCGCGGGTGGAACCACCGCACGAGAACCACGCGTCCAGAGTGGCCAACAGGCTCTCCCGTTCGGCCCGCGGCAATGCCAACAGATTGCCGAGTATCTGCCGAGAGGCGATACGACCCGATTTCGGATCGCGGACCAGCAGTATCGGCACGGGTACGGAGTCGTAACGCACCGGTGCCGACGGTGCGGTCTCGGCCGAGGTGCACGAGCGCGCCAGCCGGGCCTGCCCCACCGCGTCACCGATCCCCGACGGGGAGCGGAACACCGAACTCACCCCAACCCGTCCAGGGCACAGCGCACCGATCGCGACGAGCGCGCCATCGATCTCCGATTCCGTTGCGGCACAGATGAGCCCGATGCTGCCGTCCACCTCGGCATCCCACACCGACTCGACTCCCGCCGTCCGCAGGCGGGCAATCAGCCCGTCGATCCCCACCGCTGCGGTCAACGGCTCCTGCGAGATCACCGCGAAGTAGCCGTGGTCGGGAATGCGGAACGTTCGCAACGCATCCGCTGCCGCAGTCGGATTCGCCGCGTGATCGGCGAACAGCACGCGAATGAGACGTCCACGAGCTTCGGCATTTTCACGCGCGCGCATGTCGGCGCTCTCTCGATAGGCCTCCGCAGCCTCGTCGGAGTACACGTCCACCAGCGCCCAGACCTGAGCGGCCATGTCGAGCAGAGCATGACTCGCCCGGCCGTCCGAGCGCTCCATCAGCTCGTCCCATACCAACCTGCCGCCGAGGCGAAATGCGTGCAGTAGGGCTGCCAGTGGTACTCCCTGCTCGGCCTTGAGCCGGCCCGCATCCCGAGCCGCCTCGAGCCGCATGGGTGCCAGACCGGACAACTTGCCCAGCATCGACGCCAGATTGCTCCGCGATGCGTCGTAGAGCTGATCGGTGGTGAGCAACGTCGATTCGAGGTAGGCGTGTTCCGCGCTCAGGATTCGCCGTACCAACTCGGTCGCCAGATCGTCGACGCCGTCGAGCATGGTCGCGGCCAGATCGGTCGGTGACGGGTGCAGGTCGAACTCGGTCGCGGACATGCCAGAACTCTAGCGGCACCGATGTAACCCATGCCACAGCGATTTTGTGCAGCGGCACAAACCGCCGCCCGCGATTGAGAGCCGTGGCCCATAGCCTCCCACGCCCGAGTGCGACGACAATCACACTGACCAGCCGTGTACCCGTACGACGAGTGGAGCCGAGAAGTTGACCAGCGATGTTTCCCCACACCTGCAGCCCGTACCGACGACGGATCCGAGCCCACATGAGGCAGTCGACTCCGCGCTCGCCGATCTGGCCCTGGGCGAGAAGAACTGGGGACGACTCACCCTGGCCGAGCGAAGGGCCCTCCTCGAACGCACCCATGCGCTGACCACCGCACACGCCCAGGAATGGGTGACGGCGGCCGCGTCGATCAAAGGCCTCGACGCCTCGTCCAGCCTCCTCGGAGAGGAATGGCTGTCCGGTCCCTACTCGTTCCTTAACGGACTGGGCACCGTCGCGCACACGCTTGCCGCACTCGAGGCCGACAACAGCCCGCTGGCGGATGCGAAATTCGGGACGGCACCGGGCGGACGCACGACAGTATCCGTGCTGCCTCTCAACATCTTCGAGCGTCTGCTGCTCAACGGATTCAGCGCCGAGGTGTGGCTGAAGCCCGGAATCGACCGTGCCACCGCACAGCGGACCGCGGGCCTGGCCCAGCTCGATCCCACCCGCACCGCCGGAATCGGAGTGGTACTCGGCGCAGGCAACATCACCTCGATCGCACCGCTGGACGCACTGTACGAGCTGATCGCGTTCAACCGGGTGGTCGCACTCAAACTCAACCCCATCATGGACCCACTGCTGCCGGTCTTCGAGAAGGTGCTCGCACCGCTCGTCGACATCGGTGCGCTGCGGTTGCTCACCGGAGGAGCCGACGTGGGCACCTACCTGGTCCGGCACTTGTCCGTCGACCACGTCCACATGACCGGTAGCTCCATCACGCACGACGCGATCGTGTTCGGGCCGGGCACCGACGGAGCGGCCCGCAAGGCCGCCAACGACCCGATCCTCACCAAGGAAATCTCCAGCGAACTCGGTGGTGTCTCGCCCACGATCGTTCTGCCCGGCGAGTGGAGCCGTGCCGACATCGAATTCCAAGCCGAACACATCGCCACCCAACGCCTGCACAACAGTGGGTACAACTGTGTCGCGTCACAGGTCGTCGTGCTGTCCTCGGAATGGAAGCAGCGTGACGAGTTCGTCGCAGCCCTGCGCGCCGCCCTCGACCGCGCACCGTCCCGAGCGCCCTACTACCCCGGCAGCGACAAGCGAGTATCCGACGCCACCGCCACCTACCCGTCCGCCGAACGACTCGGCGAACGCGGCGGCCGCGTTCTCATCACCGATCTGAACCCCGGCGAGTACGCACCGCTGCTGCAGACCGAGTACTTCGCGCCGGTCATGGGCGTGATCGAATTGCCTTACAGCGGAGCAGCATTCGCCGCCAAAGCGGTTCAGGCGGCAAACGAGGACTTCACCGGCACGCTCGGCATCAACATCATCGGCACTCCGAGCACCATCAAGGGACTCGGGGAGAAGTTCGACACGATGCTGGCCGACCTGCGCTACGGCACCATCGCCGTCAACGCCTGGACGGCCCTCGGATTCCTCACCGCAGCCGCCACCTGGGGAGCATTCCCCGGCCACACAGTCGACGACGTGCAGAGCGGAATCGGCATCGTGCACAACGCTCTACTGATCGACGGGGCCGAGCGAACCGTGGTGCGCGGGCCCTTCCGGCCGCTGTCACGTTCGCTCGTCAACGGTGAACTCTCCATCTCCCCCAAGCCGCCGTGGTTCGTCACCAACAAGACCGCAGCATCGACCGGCAAGTTGCTCACCGCATTCGCAGGTGCGCCGTCCTGGTCGAAACTCCCGGCAATCTTCGCTTCCGCCCTGCGCGGCTGACACCCACGTCGACGACGACCGATAGGACGATCATGAGCTCACAGGGCAAAACCGCCGACTACATCGTGGTGGGTGCAGGTTCGGCAGGCGCGGTGGTGGCCAATCGCCTCAGCGCAGACCCTCGCAACGAGGTGATCCTGCTCGAAGCCGGCCCCGAGGACAAGAACAAGTTCGCCCACATTCCCGCTGCATTCTCCAAACTCTTTCGCAGCGAGGTGGATTGGGATTACCTCACCGAACCGCAGCCGGAACTGCGCGACCGCAGCATCTACTGGCCGCGCGGCAAGATGCTCGGCGGCTCGTCGTCGATGAACGCCATGATGTGGGTGCGCGGGTTCGCTGCCGACTACGACGAGTGGGCGTCGGCGTCCGACGACTCGTGGTCGTTCCGAAACCTCGTCGGGTACTTCCGCAAGATCGAGAACATCGAGGGCACAACAGCACTCGACGCGGGAACCGACGGCCCACTCATCGTCTCTCACCAGCGCAGCCCCCGCGACCTGACGTCCTCGTTCCTCGACGCCGTCGAAGAAGCAGGCTATCCGCTGGAAACCGCCAACCTGCCCGAGCCCAAGGGCTTCACCCGCACGATGGTCAACCAGAAGCGCGGCGCACGGTGGAGCACCGCGGATGCTTACCTGCGACCGGCGAAGAAGCGCAAGAACCTCACCATACTGACCGAGGCACATGCCACCCGTGTGCTCTTCGAGGGCAGCGCCGCGGTGGGGGTCGAATATACCTCCGGTGGCTCTGTACACACCGTGCGTGCGAGCAAAGAAGTGATCCTGTCCGGCGGAGCCATCAACACTCCGCAGCTGCTGATGCTCTCGGGCATCGGCGACCAGGAACAGCTCAAATCCCACGGCATCGCCGTCCAACACCATGCGCCCGGCGTTGGGCAGAATCTCCTCGACCACCTGGCCGCCCTCATCGGCTGGAAGACCGAAAGAGACTCCCTCTTCCACGCCGAGAAGATCCCCGAGTTGGTCAACTACCTCACGCGCCGACGCGGCATGCTGACCTCCAACGTCGCCGAAGCGTACGGATTCATCAAGAGCCGAGAAGATCTTGCCCTGCCCGACGTCGAACTCATCTTCGGACCGGCACCGTTCTTCGACGAGGGACTCGTCGGCCAGGATTCGCACGCCGCCGTCATCGGCGCGGTACTCGTCAAACCCGAGAGCCGAGGCGAGATCACCCTCCGCTCGGCCGACCCCATGGCCAAGCCCATTGTGCAGCCGCGCTACCTCAGCGACCCCGGCGGACTCGACCGCCGCGCCATGATCGAAGGGCTACGGGCCTGCGTTGCAATCTCCGAAACCCCATCCATGAAGGGCGAGCTGGGCGACATCGTCCGGCCCAGGGTGGCGTCGAACATCTCCCCGGCGGACATGCTCACCGAAGCCCTCGAACAGAACGCCCACACTCTGTATCACCCCGTCGGCACCGCCCGTATGGGCAACGACGCCGACAGCGTCGTCGATTCCGAACTGCGGGTGCGGGGCGTCGACCGCCTTCGCGTCGCCGACGCGTCGATCATGCCCAGCATCATTCGCGGGCACACCCACGCGCCGTCGGTGGTGATCGGCGAACGCGCCGCGGACTTGATTCTGCGTTGATTTCCAGGTGAGCAGAACTTCGTAGCCAGAGTCGAATTTCTGCTCACCTGTGGTTTGCCCGTCCGAATTGTCGGGTAGTAGGTCGTCAGCCGCCAACCGGGGGATCGAGATGCTCACCCATCCGATCGGCAAGCAGCGCCGAATGACCAACAACGCTCGAGAGACGAGCACGGAAGGTAGACCGACATGTTCACTGTTCGTAAAGCTCTGGCCGCCACCGCAATCGGTGCACTGACCATCGTTCCGCTCGCCGCATGCTCCAGCGAGGAAGCATCCAGCACGGTCGATTCGGCCACCTCCTCCGCAGCAGAAGCAATGGAGAGCACACCCGAGCCCGCAGCCGAGGTCGCCGACCTCAGCAACGGCGTGGACACCGCGGTTGCACTCGACCCCGGCTTCCTGGGCGCGCTGACCACCCTGGGTCTCACCCCCGGCGTCGTCGGAACCGCCACTCTGGCAGACGGTTCCATCCGCTTCCCCATCACCGGCGGAGACGTCAAGTACTGGGAGCCCGGCACGGTCGACCCCTACGTCCAGGGTGAGATCAACCACGACGGCAGCGGCCTGTCGCTGACCGCAGGCGATACCGTCGTCGAGCTCACCAACTTCGACATCGACCCGGGCACTTCGCTTCTCACCGGTGACGTCTCGGTCAACGGCGCAGAAGCAGCCGCAGACGCAGTGTTGTTCGACCTCGACGGCCGCACCCTGCAGCCGCTGGCCACCGGACCCGACAACACCGCAATTCTGCAGGGCACCCAGGTGAAGATCTCGGAGACCGCTGCCGGACTGCTCAACGACACGTTCAAGACCGACGCTGTCACCCCGGGCCTGCTCGTGGGCGTTGCGACCATCACGGTCAAGACCTCCGCATAACAGTTTCCTGAGCCCGTGCGCGGGAGTTCGCCGTAAAATTACGGCGGCTCCCGCGCACGGGCGTTTGCATCGGACGATCAGGAGCCCACAGATGAGAGCGTTCACGAAGATGTACGGCGGACACCCGCTGCATGCAGTCGGTTTGCTGCTTTCGTTCGCACTGGTCGGGTACGTCGTTTCGATCGCGGGTCCGAAGACACTCTGGAACCACGATGTGTGGTGGCAGTCCATCATCGTGTGGTTCTTCGGTTCGGTCTTGCTGCACGATGCGGTGCTGTACCCGCTCTACTCCCTCGCCGACCGACTGATCAGCCAGCTGGCGGATCGACCATGGGCGCTGTCGCCGGTGAACTACATCCGAGTTCCCGCGCTCGGAACCGCGCTGACGTTTGTCATGTTCTTCCCCGGGATACTCTCCCAGGGTGCGGAGTCCTACCGAGCCGCAACAGGGTTGACACAAGACCCCTTCCTCGGACGCTGGCTCGTGTTGACCGCAGCGTTGTTCACCGTGAGCGCAGCCGCTTACGTCATTCGATCGATCTCCGTACGGGGCCGAGCATGAGCGTCACCGCCGACACACTCTTTCACCGCGCAGCAGCCGGACTACCCTGCTGGATAGGCGATTCCGACGGCAGCAGAGCGAAGCTCCCCACGGCCCGCTGGATGGGTGGCACCGCCTCGTCGGCGGAGGATCGTCGCGCGGATCACGCCATGCTCAGCCGATGTACCGGCCCCACCCTCGATCTGGGCTGTGGGCCCGGCCGTCTCACCGAAGCGCTCGCCCGCCGTGGAGTCTCGGCCCTCGGTGTCGACACCTCCCGAGCAGCTGTGGATCTGACCATCGGTCGCGGCGGCAACGCAGTTCTGCGCGACCTCTTCGAGCCGCTCCCCGATACCGGCAACTGGTCGTGTGTTCTGCTCGCGGACGGGAACATCGGCATCGGCGGCGATCCAGTGCGACTGCTCCGCCGAGCGGCAGACCTGCTGGCACCGCACGGAGCCGTCATCGCGGAAGTGGATGCGCCCAGCGACAAGGGAATTCGTCACCGCACCGTTCGGTGGGAAACCGAGACCATGGTCGGCGACTGGTTCGCCTGGTCCAGCGTCAGCGCCGACGCCACCGCAGATCTCGCCGGTGCGGCCGGCCTCCGGGTGGTCGACGTGGCTCCGATCGACGGGCGCTGGTTTGCTCAGATGACGCCGGCCACGCTCACCAATTCGTGAACAGTAGATGATTGATCGCCAACGCCCCGGTCACCTGAAGCGCCAACCAGACGCGATGCGTCCGGATCGGCAGCACAGCGGGCGCGATCAGCATCCACATCGCGAAGGGCAACCAGATTCGTTCGGTCTCGGCTTTGCTCAGTTGACTCAGGTCGGCCATCACCACGGCCGCCACGCCGCCGATCACCAGCAGGTTGATCGGCTCGATCCGGGTGAGGATGCGCGGAAATGCTGCGGGCACAGCGACACCGAGCGCGCAGAACAACGCCGCGAAGTTCGCCCAGCCCCAGTACTCGAACGGGCGGTCGGTCGCGATGCCCTGGTAGTAACGCTCTTGCACCAGCACATAGCCGTCGTACCACCAGAATCCGTACGCGGTGAAGATTCCCGCAACTGCCAGTGCACCGATCACCGCGCCGACGAACGGCAGAATTTTCCGGCCTGCGATCAGTACCGCTACAGCGGGCAGGCCCATCAGCACCAGCCCGTAGTTGAGATAGATGCCGAACCCGAGCAGCACTCCCGCACCGATGGACGCGGGCCACAGCCAGCGCTTCGTGGACATCGCCAGCAATGCGATACCCCACGCGGCCACGCCCGCATAGAACGCATCGGCCGAGACGGCGATCCAGATCGCCGCGGGAGCGACGGCCACGAACGGCGCTGCGCGCCTGGCCATGTCCTCGTCACCCAGAACGCGCAGCGTGAGCACCACCGCCACAGCCGCACTCGTACCGACCAGCACACACAGCGTTGCCGCCCAGGCTCCGCCCCCGAGACCGAGGCGGTCGAGCCAGACGAATGTCAGCAATGCGCCGGGCGGATGACCTGAGACATGCGTGGTCCACGAATCGGCCTGGTAATCCAGGATGCGCTCGGAGAACCCGCGCAGTGTGCCGGGGATGTCGGTGACGCCGGGGACCTCGTACAGGTACTCGTCCGTCGAAGCCAGCCGGTTCACGAAGCCGCGCTCCCAACCGTCGACCATCGCCAACGACATCGTCCAGGCCGCCGCGGAACCCCACACGACGAGCAACAGCCGCGACCACGACAGTCGGCGCGCCACCGTAGGCCCCCACAGGACGGTCGCGAAGGCGATCAGGACCGCAACGGGAGTTCCCCACCCCACGTGGAACTCACGGAAGCCGAACAACGGTGCCGCATCGGCGAAGTCGCGCACCTGCTGCGCGGTCTTGTTGATGATGGGCGTGACGAGTTCGTTGCCGAGGTACGGAACGACGAACGCGACCACGACCAGCACGACGGCCGACGCGGCGGCGACGGCTTCTCTCCAGTAACGGATAGTGTTTCTCCCTGCGGACTTTCACGACGAACACGACTGCGGACCAGCATATCGACCCGCGGTGATGGAGGATGAGCAGATGAACAACGACGCGAAAGGACGGGCCGAGATCGCCGTCATCGGCGGCAGCGGCTTCTACTCGTTCTTTTCCGACGACGCCCAGGAGATAGTGCTCGACACTCCCTACGGCGCTCCGAGTGCCCCGATCACGTTGGGTGAGGTGGAAGGTCGGCGGGTCGCGTTCCTCCCCAGACACGGCCGGAACCACGAGTACTCCCCGCACACGCTGCCGTATCGCGCCAACATGTGGGCGCTGCGGATGCTCGGGGTCAGTCGAGTGTTCGCCCCGTGCGCGGTCGGATCCCTGGTGTCCGAGTACGGCCCCGGCACCGTCGTGATTCCCGATCAACTCGTCGATCGAACCTCGGGACGTACACAGACCTACTTCGACGAGGGTGGGATTCACGTCGAGTTCGCAGACCCGTACTGCCCCGCATTGCGGAAGTCCGCGGTCCAGGACTCCGCTGTCGACGGCGGAGTCATGGTCGTCGTCGAAGGCCCGAGGTTCTCCACTCGCGCCGAAAGTCAGTGGTTCGCCCGGCAGGGCTGGACACTGGTGAACATGACCGGCCACCCCGAAGCAGTTCTCGCTCGCGAGCTGGAACTCTGCTACGCACCGATAGCTCTCGTGACCGACCTCGACGCAGGCATCGAGTCCGGTCAGGGCGTCAAGGCGGTCGATGTGTTCGCCGAATTCCAGAAGAACATCGAGCCACTCAAAGCACTGGTGCGCTCGGCCATCTCCGACGCTCCCACCGGCGACTGCCCCACGTGTCGTGTGCACACCGGGCTCACCCTGCCGATCGAGCTGCCATGACGCGGATACTGCTCACCGGCGCAGCCGGATTCATCGGCGGCCACATTCTGGACGCGGCCCGCAACTCCGGCCACGAGGTCGTTGCCGTCGACGCCATGCTGGAATCGGCGCACGGCCCAGGGGCCCGAGCGGACGGGATCATCGATCTCGATGTGCGAGACAAGGACTCGCTCGTCGACGCATTGCGCGGGGTCGATGTCGTGTGTCACCAAGCGGCAGTCGTCGGAGCAGGCGTCGATGCCGCAGATGCTCCGGCCTACGCCAGTCACAACGACTACGGGACTGCGGTTCTGCTCGCCGCGATGTACGAGGCGGGCTGCTCCCGCTTGGTTCTCGCCTCGTCGATGGTGGTCTACGGCGAGGGCCGGTATCTCAATTCGTCCGGCGAGACCGTCGTTCCCCGGCCCCGCACTCGCGCCGACCTCGACGCGGGGTTGTTCGACAACCGCGACCCCAGGTCCGGCGAGCCTCTCGATTGGCTTCTGGTGGAGGAAGATTCGACGCTGGAACCCAGGAGCATCTACGCAGCGAGCAAACTGGCACAGGAGAACTACGCCTCCGCATGGGCCGTTTCCACGGGCGGATCGGTGATCGCACTGCGCTATCACAACGTCTACGGTCCCCACATGCCGCGGAACACACCGTATTCCGGTGTGGCAGCGATGTTCCGATCGTCTCTCGAACTGGGACAGGCTCCCACGGTGTACGAGGACGGCAAGCAGGCCCGCGATTTCGTACACGTGCACGACGTTGCGGCCGCCAACATCGCCTCGATCGACGCAGAGTTGGACGGCTTCACCGCCCTCAACGTCTGCTCGGGACAGCCCATCACCATCGGTGAGGTCGCCACCATCCTCGCCGACGCGAGCGGTGGCCCCACGCCCGAGATCACGGGACGCTACCGAGCGGGCGACGTACGGCACATCGTCGCGAGTTCCCGACTGGCCGAACAGACATTGGGATTCCGCGCGAAGATCATGCCGAGGGACGGTCTCACCGCATTCGCCGACGCCCCGTTGCGCGACGCCGAGGGCACGGGACCGCCCCGTGTCTGAACCGCCATCGGTCACCGTGGTGATCCCCTGCATGAACGAGGCCGAATCACTTCCTGCAGTGCTGAATTCCATCCCTGCGGGCTACCGGACGATCGTGGTGGACAACAACTCGACCGACGGTACCGCCGCTGTGGCTGCGACCCACGGAGCCACGGTCGTAGCCGAATCGGTGCCCGGCTACGGTGCGGCCGTCCACGCAGGGGTTCTCGCGGCCGACACCGACGTCGTCTGCGTTCTCGACGGGGACGGCTCGATGGATCCGCGTGATCTGCCTGCACTCGTGGCAGCCCTCGAGCACGCGGACCTCGCCGTCGGCCGCCGACGACCGGTGAAGGGGAGCTCTCCACTGCACGCCCGGATCGGCAATGCCGTTCTGTCACTGCGACTCCGAACGAAATACAAGCTCCCGGTACACGACCTCGGAGCCATCCGCGCGGTCCGCCGTCAGGCACTGCTCGATCTGGACGTCACCGACCGCCGCTCGGGCTACCCACTGCAGCTGCTCGTACTGGCGGCCGAAGCAGGATGGACCGTCGTCGAAAAGGACGTCGTCTACCGACCGCGGACGGCCGGTACGTCCAAGGTCTCGGGCTCGGTGAAAGGGACGATCGTTGCCGTGCGAGATTTCTGGAAGGTGCTCTCGTGATCGTCACCGCGCTGATCGTCGCCAAAGCCCCTGTCCCCGGGCTGGCCAAGACGCGCCTCGCCGCCACGATCGGTGATGCAGCGGCGGCCGAACTCGCCGCGGCATCGTTGTTGGACACCCTCGATGCAGTGTCGGGCGCCGACGTCGATCGGCGCGTCGTCGCCCTCACCGGCACCCTCGCAGCCGCAGCCCGCGCCGACGAACTGACCCGAGCTCTGGCGTCGTTCACGGTGATCGCACAGCGCGGCGACGCGTTGGGCGAGCGACTGGCGAACGCTCATGCCGACGCGGCGACCACCGGAGCCGTGCTGCAGATCGGCATGGACACCCCTCAGGTCACGGCGACACTGTTGACCGACGCGGCCGCGAAACTCCGAAGCAGCGACGTGCTCGGATTTGCCGAGGACGGAGGTTGGTGGGCGCTGGGTCTGCGCAACCCCGGCCTGGCACGGGCATTGCTCGACGTCCCCATGTCCACTCCGTCGACCGGCGTCGACACGCTCGCTGCATTGACCGCCGCAGGGGCATCGGTCACGATGCTGACCCGACTACGAGACGTCGATTTCGAATCCGACCTGCAACCGGTATCGCAATTGTGTTCACCGATGAGCCGATTTCGTACAGCCGTAGAAAAGAACCGAAAAGAACAGCGCATTTAGTCCGTTCCCCACGGTCTGTTACCGGATCCCTGCGGCGATTGCGGAATCTCCACAGCTGTTGTGGAACAAGCAGCTTCGAGTTGTCCGAATTGCCGGACCGATAGGGACCAATATCGAATCGCAACAAAGCCGATCCACCGTTTCACGGCGATTTCACAGACACAGGTGCTACAAAGTGTGTCATGACCGGGTTGTTGATTGGCGTCGCCGTGTGGATGGTGTGCGCGACAGTTGTCGCCACAGTCCTCGGTCGCGTCGCGCACCGGGGTGATTCCGAGGAATTGGGATCGACTCTGGAGTGGAATGTCGACAGTCTCGATCGGGAACTGCACCACGAGAACTGACGGCGTTCAATCGACCCGTTCGACGATCTGGGTCAGAATGCTCGCAGCAGCGGCCAATGTCTCCCGCTGCTGTGAGGACAACCCGTCCAATTGCTCCGCGAGCGCAATCTCGCGAGCTGCAACCTCGTCGCGCGCGATGGCCGTTCCGGCGTCCGTCAATCGCAGAACCACCTGTCTGCCGTCCGTCGGGTGCGGCACTCGGCTCAGCAGACCCGATTCCTCCAGCGCATGTGAAGACCTGGACACCGACGGTGGCTTGATGCGCTCCCGGGCGGCCAACTCTCCCGTCGTCATCGAACCCTCGCGCAGCAGCGTCGTCAGAATCGACAGTTGAGCAACAGGCAATCTGTCGCTCGAGTGCCGCAGACGCAGCCTCCGATTCAATCGCATCGCACTGACGGACAAATCCCTCGCCAGCTGGGAATCGGGTAGATCACTCACACTGTCCAGATTACGACACCGAGGTGCATTCGCCCGATTTCCACGAAACAGCGGACAGCTCGAGGTACAACGTTTGCACCGAT
Organism: Rhodococcus sp. 077-4; assembly: GCF_047782425.1. Classification (NCBI taxonomy): domain Bacteria; kingdom Bacillati; phylum Actinomycetota; class Actinomycetes; order Mycobacteriales; family Nocardiaceae; genus Rhodococcus; species Rhodococcus sp. 077-4. Next base: position 784,416 of record NZ_JAJPWC010000003.1, read on the forward strand.
CGTCGTGTGCACCGATCGTCGACGGCGTCGGCGAAGTCTCCGCCGCACACAACGCCGCCCTCGGTCAGCACCTCTGCGCACGACGTCGTAGGAACCCCCACTACGCTTTCGCGGGTGGACGCCGCAGACTGGGATCGCAAATACGAAGGCCGGGAACTCGTGTACGGCGAGGCACCGAACGCAACGCTGGTCGAAGTCGTGACGACCTCGAAACATGGTCGGGCACTTGATCTTGCGTGCGGCCAGGGACGAAACGCCATCTGGCTGGCCACCCGCGGCTGGACCGTCGACGCCGTCGATTTCTCCTCGGTTGCGCTGACCGCGGCGAGTCGTGTTGCCTCCTCCGCACCCCGGTCGGTGCGCGAGCGCCTGACCTGGGTCCATGCCGATGTGACGCAATTGTCAACGGAGCCGAACTATGACCTGGTTCTCATGTTCTACCTCCACTTACCCCCGGATGCGCGTCGCGCGGCAATCACCGCGGCAGTTTCGGCGCTGAAACCTGATGGAATCCTCATGATTCTGGGACACCACTCCGCGAACATCGAGTCCGGAGTCGGCGGTCCACAGGAGCCCGAAATCCTCTATACACCTGAGGATTTGGCGTCGGACATAGGCCATCGACTGACGGTCCTCACCGCCGAGAACCGCCATCGAGACGTGAGCGGCGGCACAGCCGTCGATGCACTGCTACTGGCGAGTAGGTCCGCCCTTGGCAGCGAACCGGATCGGGGGTAATATCCCTTAAGTTACCGACGAGTAGCTAACTTGGGCGGTACTCACGAGACCGCACCACCGACTGGAGAGCGAACGAGCAATGGGCCATTACAAGAGCAACCTTCGGGACCTCGAGTTCAACCTCTTCGAGCTTTTCGGACTCGACGAGACACTCGAAGGCGACAACTTCGGCGACATGGACGGCGAGGTCGCCCGCGACATGCTGCGCGAGGTCGTGCGCCTGGCCGAGGGACCGCTCGCCGAGTCCTTCGCGGACGCGGACCGCAACCCGCCCGTTTTCGATCCCGAAACTCACAGCCTCAAGCTGCCCGACTCCTTCAAGAAGTCGTTCAAGGCGCTCTACAGCGGTGAGTGGTGGCGCGTGGGCCTCGACGAGGAAATCGGCGGCATGGCAGCCCCGCGCAACCTCCTCTGGGGCATCAACGAGATGCTCCTCGGTTCACAGCCGGCCGCGTTCATGTACTCCGCAGGCCCCGGTTTCGCAAACATCCTATACCACAACGGAACCGACGAGCAGAAGGAATGGGCGAAGGTCATCGTCGAGCGCCAGTGGGGTGCCACGATGGTCCTCACCGAGCCCGACGCCGGATCCGACGTCGGCGCAGGCCGCACCAAGGCGATCAAGCAGGACGACGGATCCTGGCACATCGAGGGCGTCAAGCGCTTCATCACCTCGGCCGTCTCCGACGACCTGTTCGAGAACATCTTCCACCTCGTGCTCGCTCGTCCCGAAGGTGCCGGACCGGGCACCAAGGGCCTGAGCCTGTTCTTCGTACCGTCCGTCCTCTTCGACTTCGAGAAGGGTGAACTGGGCGAGCGCAACGGTGCATTCGTCACCGGCGTCGAGCACAAGATGGGCCTCAAGGCCTCCGCCACCTGTGAGCTCACCTTCGGTGGCCACGGCGTCCCGGCCAAGGGCTGGCTCGTCGGCGAGGTCCACAAGGGCATCGCGCAGATGTTCGACGTCATCGAGCACGCTCGAATGATGGTCGGCACCAAGGCAATCGGAACCCTCTCCACCGGCTACCTCAACGCACTCGAGTACGCCAAGGAGCGCGTCCAGGGCGCAGACCTGACGCAGATGACCGACAAGACAGCTCCCCGCGTCACCATCACCCACCACCCCGACGTTCGCCGCAGCCTCATGCTGCAGAAGGCGTACTCGGAGGGCCTGCGCGCGGTGTACCTCTACACCGCCGCACACCAGGACCCGATCACCGCAAAGCAGGTCTCGGACGCAGACGCCGACATCGCATACCGCGTCAACGACCTCCTGCTGCCCATCGTCAAGGGTGTCGGCTCCGAAATCGCCTACCAGGTACTCGCAGAATCCCTGCAGACCCTCGGCGGCTCCGGATTCCTGCAGGACTACCCCCTCGAGCAGTACATCCGCGACGCCAAGATCGACTCGCTGTACGAGGGAACCACCGCCATCCAGGCACAGGACTTCTTCTTCCGCAAGATCGCCCGCGACCGCGGCGTAGCACTCGCTCACGTTGCCGGACAGATCAAGTCGTTCATCGACAGCGAAGCAGGCAACGGCCGCCTCAAGGCCGAGCGCGCACTGCTCGCCACCGCACTCGAAGACGTGCAGGCCATCGTCACCTCGATGACCCAGCACCTCATGGGCGCACAGGACCAGCCCACCGAGCTGTACAAGGTCGGCCTGGCATCGGTGCGATTCCTGATGGGCTTCGGCGACCTGCTCATCGGCTGGCTGCTGCTGCGTCAGTCCGAAATCGCCATCGCCGCACTCGACAACGGCGCAGAGGGCAAGGACAAGGCGTTCTACGAGGGCAAGATCGCCGTGGCCTCGTTCTTCGCCAAGAACATCCTCCCGCAGCTCACCTCCACCCGAGCAATCCTCACCAACATCGACAACGACATCATGGAACTCGACGAAGCAGCATTCTGATTCCCTGACATCACCAGCGGCCGCACCTGTTCACAGGTGCGGCCGTTGTTCGTTGTGCGCGGTCGGTCTCGACTCGGTTGATGGCCTGGGTAACGCCGCAAACGCGCGCGCGTTTGTCAGGGGGTGGGCGATGCGAGGCCTCGTCCGCCGCAAACGCGCGCGCGTTTGTCAAGGGGTGGGCGATGCGAGGCCTCGTCCGCCGCAAACGCGCGCGCGTTTGTCAGGTGCGCGCAGATTCTCGTCGGATCTCAGGCGATTTCGCGCGCGTTCGGCAAATGCGCGCGCGTTTGCGGGCCACTCGATGTACTCCGTACGCTCCCTATCGGTGGCGTCAGAGCAGCTGCCCGTTCTACAGCTCGGGCGACGCGCGCCACCAATTCTGCCGGATTCGCCAGATCCGCCCAGGTCCAGCGCACCACCGGATAGCCGAGATCGCGCACCGCATCCTCCCTTACCTTCTCCTTAAACACCACGTCGCCGGGGTTCTCACCCGGCCGTAAGTACTTGGTGTACTTGGCTTTACCGTCGAACTCGCACACGACGAGGCTATTGACCAGCCAATCGATCCGCGCCACCGATCGCCCGCTTGCATCCAGAATCTCCACTTGCGATTCGACGTCGAATCCACTCTCGCGCAGAATAATTCGACTCTGGGATTCGCCGGGATTTTCGCTACGCCCGTCCATCAGGCTCACGGCTCGTCGCGCCTGCGCCACACCTTTCCATCCCCGAGCCCGCTGCAACTCCGCGTCGAGCTCCCGCGGATCGCAGCGCTGCAGAGCGACGTCACCTGCGATAACTGCAGACAGCAGCGTCTCGGTCCGAGCAAGGTCGACCACCGTCCTGGCCAGTGAGGTCACGGCGATACCGTCGATCGTCATGCTCGGCACCCATGGAGCACAGTGCACGATCACCGCCGCGCTCTTTCGACCACCGCCGCGGCGGTGACGCGTGACGTGAACCTTCTCGAAACCTCCCTTCGGCAAGGGCAACTCGTGTAGCACCGCGGCAGAGCGATGGCTCACCGTGCTGGACGCACCGATAGTCGGAAGTATCGCGTCGATCAGAAGTCGATGCCGTTCCTGCTCGGTAAGACCGGCCAGTCTCGAGGACGGAACGTAGACGCCGTTCACCAGACGGTCCCAGCCCCCGCGTTCGTAGAGCGCGCGCAACTCGTGGTCGGCGTGGCCAGCGGCAAGCGCTTCCGAGCGTCGCACCATTCGTTCATCCTTCATTCTCCGAGTGTCGACTACTCCCGTGGCTGGTCGAGGGAGAAAGTAGCCGCCTGTGCACAACTCCGGGTCTGTGGATGAATATGGGTACGGGGGTACCAGTTCGCTGGGCCGTCGGTGGCGCAAACGCGCGCGCGTTTGCAAGATGCGCGCAGAATCGCCCCCGCTCAGGCCACGATTCTGCGCGCGTTCAGCAAGTGCGCGCGCGTTTGCGAATACCCAAGGCCGACAACAGGGCAGACGGGCGAAAGCTGAACACCGCACTTCGCGCTGATCGACGCCCCACCGCAAGGCGGACCGAACCATCGACGGTCGAATCACCTACACCGGTCCCGACAGACGCGCGCGCGTTTGCCAGTTGCGCGCAGAATCGCCCCCGCTCAGGCCACGATTCTGCGCGCGTTCAGCAAGTGCGCGCGCGTTTGCGAATACCCAAGGCCAACAGACCGAACCGGGCGAACAGGCGAGACCCGAACCGCCATTACTGCTGCAGTTTGCGAAACTTGCTGCCGTGGAACACGATTGGGTTCACTTCGCTCTGCACGTCCAGGGAATGGATGCGCAGCAACACTATTGCGTGGTCGCCTGCGGGGATTTGCTGCTCGATGGTAGTGTCCAACCATGCGGTGGCACCGACGATGAAGGCGGCACCCCCGTCGGTGACGGTGAGATCGAGGCCGGCGAAACGGTCACCGGTCTTCGCCGCAAGGGTGCGGACTGCGTCGTTGTGTGCCTCACCGAGAACGCTGACACCGATGTTCGGTGCCACTTCGAGTTTCGGCCAGGTGGTCGAGGTGTTCTGGATACACACCGCGACGAGGGGCGGATCGATCGACACCGAGACGAAGCTGCTGGCCGCAAGACCCACCAGGACGCCGTCGATCTTGGCGGCAATCGCAACGACGCCGCTGGGGAACTGTGCGTACGCCTCGCGAAGCGTCTGCTGATCGAGGACGGTACGTGTGAGCGTCATGCAGGAAGCTCCCTTTCGATCTTTCGGTGCCGATCGCACCTGTGTTGTGCAACCTCGTCGCTGCGGCGTTCGTTCCCGGGCATACGTCTACGTTCAGCAAACACCCGATCGAGCGTCGACGCCACAGTCCGAATCCGCGTGATTCGAAGTGCGGCGTCGAGCATGGTTGTTCACCGAGTCCGCGGACGCGGCGTCACTCGTCGGCGTCCGGTGCCGGGGCGGGGTCTGCTGCGGGTGCCGGAGGAGGTGCAGGGCGATCCGGTTGGACGCATTTCACTATCGGGATCGGGTCGTACTTGACCGTTCTGGTGTTCCTCGAAATTTCCCTGCCCGACGCGGCATCGCTGATCACCCTGGTATCGCTGGCGGTGAATCCTTGGCCTCCGCCGGACGCGACGCAGCCTGCCCCGGCGGGCAGCGTCACCGTGTTCGGCGAGGTGTAATTGCTTCGCGATCCGGTGATCGATTCGACGTCGACCGTTTTCGTTCCCCACAACCGGACGGTGACGCTGGACGAATCGGCGAACGATTCGATGACCACACCGGTGTCGTTCGGATTGGTGAACTTCAGATCGATCGCACCTTCGAAGACGGTGGCTTCGCGCGCTTCGGGATATCGGCTGATGTAGTAGCTGTGCTCGGTGTGGTCGGTGTCTTCCATTCCGGCGAAGTACGACGCGTTGTACAGCGTGGTCGCGAACTGGCTGATGCCGCCGCCGACGGCGCGATCGGGTCGACCGTTGTCGATGATCCCCGACTCGACGAAGCCCTGTGCGGTACCTCGCGGACCGGTGTAACCGTTGAGCGAGAACGTTTCCTTCGGCTTCACCAGCGCACCGTTGACGATCTGCGCGGTGAGCCCGATATTGACTCCCGACGCATACTCGAACCCGCCGGTCGTGTACTCGGCTATCACTTCTCGCACACCGAGATTCTGCGCAGCCTCGGTGGTGAGAGCGGGCGGTGCCGGTTGGTAGATAGCCTCGGTGGTGCGGGGTCCGTCCGCAGCGAGCAGGGCCGGTAGCTGCTCGAGCGTCTTGCGCCACTCCACCAGTTCGCCCATCACGCCGGGAACGACGGTCGGTGCGCCGCCGGAGAAGGTGAACGACGCGTCCTTCGGCGGTACCTCGGTGCGTACGAGTTGCGGCGCGAGAATGCCCGTGGCGACGTCGGTGTCGTAGATCGGAGTCAGTCCGCCCTGTCCGTCGGGGTCGAAGCGCAGCACCTCACCCACTCGATCCGCAGGCAGGGTCGCGTCGACGTTCTGCCGCCCTGCGACGATCACCGGGGCCTCGACGGCAGGAACGGCGATGTCGGCGAGAGTGCGATCCACGGCGTCCTGCGTCACTGTGACAGGTGTGGACTCGTAGACCACTTGCGTTGCACCCGAGGCCCATTCGGTCTGCAGGTTTCGCCGCGTCCCGTCGGCGTCGAGTACTCGGCCGGATAGCGGCGCGACGGCAACAGCGGTGGCACCGTCGAAGACGACGTCACCTTCGACGGGAGCGCGATCGGTCTCGGCTCTGAGTCCGTCCACGGCGGCAGTGAGTGCTTGCTCGTCCGTGGTCGACACGACGCCGATCTCGCGGCTGCCGAAGAACGACGTGAGCCGAGTGATGGGGTTGAGCGGCTGCGATCCCGCACGGTCGAGCGTCGCGTCCCAGTCCACGCCGAGGCCGGCTACGGCCGGGAATACCTCGACCTGTCGATCGCCGACGTCGACCGACACGGGCTGCTCGGCGCGGGCACCGAGATCGGAGCGCAGCAGGGCTTCGGCGTCGGAGTGACTCTTGCCGCCGACCTCTATACCAGCGACGGTGACGCCTCGGGGCACCCGGTCGCTCGAGGTGATCCAATCCGCCGCGTACAACAGTGCGAGAACAGCAACCACCGCACCGGTACCTACGGCAATCTTCTTCCACGGTGGCACGGATCCGGAAGCCTCGGCAGGCGGAAGCACCGGCGGCTGGGGCTGGGGCTGGGGAGAAACATCGGGAACAACCGGCTGCACGACGGTCGGCGATTCGTCCGCGACGGGCGGCTGCTGCAGGCCAGAATCGGTATCGACCTCGGCTGCTTCGGTTTTCGCGTCCTCCGGCACTACGGCGGCTGCGCCCAACTCGGGGGCGTCGACGACAGCGGAATCGGAGGCAATCGGATCAGCAGGCTTGCCTGCGTCGGAATCGACACGATCGGTTTCCGGTGCCGGCTCCGCCTCGGATGCGTGTCGGGGACCGTCGGCCTCACCGCGGATGGCGCCGAAGACCTCGGTGGGAGCGTCGTACGACGGTACGTCGGGGTTCGCCTCGGCACCGTTGGGCACCTCACCCGACCTACTGTTGCCCTCGCTCACGTTCGACCCTTCCAGGACCACCGTTGGTTGTCGTTCCGCTCCGCGCGGCGTACCCCGCGCACGAGCTTACGCAAACCGAACGATCACGCTCACTCGGAGACCGTCCGCATCAGGACGAGAAAGGCTCCGTGCTGCTGCCGGGTCGGGGGTCAGGCAGCAGCACGGAGCCACTGGGAATATAGGCAGACTCCCGCCCGGCGTTACACCGACTCCGAAATTGTCTCGTCAATTCATTCGGTTGAATGATCCACGGGGCGTCGAACTGTCGCCCTGCCCCACTGCCCGAGTCCAATGCCCGGTCCTGACCAGCGCGAGAGTGAGCAGAAGCCGGTCGCGCGGATCGGTCAGATCGTGGCCGGTCAACTCCTCGATCCGGTGCACTCGGTAGATCACGGTGTTCCGGTGGCAGTACAGCGCCTTGGCCGCGTTCGTCGGCGAACCGTCGGACGCGAGCATGTGGGCCAGAGTGTCGAGCAGCGTTCCTCGATGCGGTTCCGGGTGCGTCCACAAGTTGCCGAGAGCGTGGCGCACGAGCAACTCCGACGATTGATCGTCGGCGGCCATGATCACTCGGGGCAGTCGGTCCGTCGCCAGTGCGACGCCGCTGTCCTCGGTGATGGTCTCGGCCGTCAACGCCGCGAGACGATATGCCGCGGCGAACGACGACACACCCTCCGGCGAATGCGCGACACCGACTGGCCCGACGGCACGGGCGGCGAGGGCGTCTACGACGGAGTTCCACGATCCCGTTCCGAGCGCGACGAGCGCGAACTGATGGCCGTCCCTGGTGTTCCAGTGCGAGACCGCGCCGATCTGATCCAATGCGTCCTCGGGTGCCGGGAGCGGCGGTGACCCCTGATCGTCGAGCGGCCCGACCACACACGCGATCTGTTGCGAGGCCGAAAGACCAAGCATCGCACGAGCTTCGATGACGAACGCCGGATCACCTCCGCGGCCCGACCGAAGGCCGTCGAGAATCACCAGAACGTTGGCGAGATCGCGCTGCTGCATCCGAGCGCTTTCCTGCCGGTACGCCTCGACGAGAGTTTCGTACTGACTGTCGAGCGCACGCCACAGCTGCTGGCCCGCCACGAGCAGCAGATGCTCGTCGATTCTGGATCGACACTGCTCGCGCTCGAGCATCAACTCCTCCCACAGGGTCCGACTCCCCAGCGTGTATGCCTTGAGCACCAGCTCCATGGGAATCCCCTGGCGTGCGCGCTCCCTGCCGGTACGACGCCACACCTCGCGGGCGTTGTCGCCTGCGGCCGGCAGCCCCGACAGGGTGCGAAGACCTTGATTGATGTGCGCGCGAGTACTGCGGCGAATTTCGCCTGCGATGTCAGGAGCGGAGCTGGCCAGGTACGCGGGTTCCTGCTCGATCAGCGCCAGCGTGATGGAGTCGGCGATCGAATCCGCCCGTGGTGTGAGGGCAGCCCAGGCGTCTCGGATCTTCTCCTGATCGGCGTCCGTCACCACTCCGCGGGCAGCGGAATGCGTCGATGCGCGTCGACCAGCGGAAGCATCCACCTGCACAGTTTTGCGCACTGAGCCCACATCACAGGGCGATTTGACCGGTACTGGTGCCCAGGGACCCAAACATTCTGTGCGCAGCGCCCATATCGCCCGTTGTGCGAAACGCACCATAGTGAACGCAACAGATTGTGAGGTGGATCACTTGAACTCTATCGACACCGAGGACCCGGTCCTCACCATGACGGACGTCGAGGTGTCCTTCGGCGGAATCGTCGCGCTGTCCGGAGTCAGCCTCGACGTGCGACCCGGCGAGGTTCTCGGCGTCATCGGGCCCAACGGAGCGGGCAAGACGACGCTGTTCAACGTCGCCTGCGGACTCGTTCGTCCTCGGTCGGGAACGCTCGGCCGACACGGCGAGACGTTGACCGGTCTGCGACCGCACGACCTGCCCCGACTCGGTATGAGCCGAACGCTGCAGGGACTCGGACTGTTCGATCGGATGACCGTTCTGGACAACGTCATGGTCGGTGCCGACCGCACCGCGCGAACCGGAATCCTCGCCGGTCTCCTCGGCCTACCGTCGAGTGCCTCCGACGATGCCGCGGTCCGCGCCACCGCGATGGCCACCCTCCAACGATTGCGGATCGACGACTACGCGCATCGATTGCCACCGAGCCTGCCGTACGCGGTGCGCAAACGCGTCGCGCTCGCACGCGCTCTGGTCAGCGAACCGACGCTGCTCCTGCTCGACGAACCCGCCTCGGGTCTGTCCAGCGACGAGATGAGCGAACTCGGCGACGAGATTCGCTCTCTCGCAGCACCTGCCACCGATTCCGAGCCGGACAGACCTGCAACATCGATCATGCTCGTCGAACATCACATGGATCTCGTGATGAGTGTGTGCGACCGAATCTACGTGCTGGATTTCGGCAAGGTCATCGCGCAGGGGACCCCCGATCAGATTCGCGAGAACCCAGCCGTGCTGGCGGCCTACCTCGGAAACGAAGTGGCACATGAAGACTGACGCCGCTCACCTGACCATCACCGACCTCACCGTTCGATACGGACCGGTCACCGCCCTCGACTCGGTGTCGATGACCGTCGCGGCCGGAGCGATCACCGCCGTACTCGGAGCGAACGGAGCAGGAAAGACCACCCTGCTGCGCACCATCTCTGGCCTACTGAAACCGGTATCGGGACGCATCGAACTCGCAGGCGTCGACATCGTCGGCGTCTCACCGGATCGCATGTCCCGCAAAGGACTTGCACACGTTCCCGAGGGCCGAGGCGTGATCGCCGAGTTGACCGTCGACGAGAATCTCCGACTCGGCGCGATGGGACGCAACCGAAGTCACGACGCCGTGACCCTCGACCGGATCTACGACATGTTCCCGCCCCTGACCGGGCGTCGAGCATCCTCGGCACACACCCTGTCCGGCGGCGAGCGGCAGATGCTCGTGATCGGCCGAGCACTGATGGCGACACCGTCGGTGCTCCTGCTCGACGAGCCGTCTCTCGGGCTCGCGCCGAAAGTCGCCGCGCAGATCTTCGAGACAGTGCGCGGGCTCGTCGATTCCGAGTCGATGACCGTCGTGCTCGTCGAACAGAACGCGCGCAGCGCACTGTCGATCGCCGAACACGCCGTCGTCCTGGATCTGGGCAAGGTCGCGGTCGAAGGTCCCGCCGACACCTTGGCCGGGGACGACGCCCTCCGACACGCCTATCTCGGGTTCTAGAGCAAGCCGAAAGGACGCCAGCCACAGTGCAACAACTGCTCACCATCCTCATCAACGGCGTGACCACAGGCATGATCTACGCCGCATTCGCGCTCGCCCTCGTACTCATCTGGCGATCGACCCGCATCGTCAACTTCGCACAGGCCCCGATGGCCATGATCACCACGTACGTCGCACTGGTCGTCATCGACGCCGGGTACTCGTACTGGATCGGATTCGCAGTCGCGCTCCTGAGCGGTCTACTGCTGGGAGCATTGACCGAGCGACTCGTCATCCGCTTCGTCGACAGCTCCTCGCACATCAACCCGGTCATCCTCACGCTCGGGTTGTTCATCATCATCCACGCGGTCGCCGCAATCGTCTTCGGCAACCAATTCCGTTCTTTCCCCGCCCCGTTCGGCCTCACCGGCCAACGGATAGGTGAGATCAACGTGGCGCTGACCGGGTACGACATCTTCAAGATCATCGCTGTCCTCGTGGTCCTGGGATTGCTGATCCTGCTGTTCCGGTTCACCGATCTGGGGCTGAAGATGCGCGCGAGCGCCTTCGAGCAGGAGGTCGCCAAGCTCCTCGGCGTCCGCGTGAGTCGAATGCTCACCCTCGGTTGGGCATTGGCCGCAGTGGTCGGATCACTGGCCGGACTGCTCATCGCGGGCGGCTCGCTGGTACATCCGGGCTACATGGACTCGATCGTCGTGTTCGGTTTCGTCGCAGCTGTTCTCGGCGGCCTCGACAGCCCCGCAGGCGCGGTGGTCGGCGGCCTGTCGATGGGCGTCGGACTCAGTTTCGTCAGTGGTTATCTCGGTCAGGATCTCGTCTCCAGCGCCGCTCTGGTGATTCTGATCGTCGTGCTTCTGGTGCGCCCGAGCGGGTTGTTCGCCAGCGCAGCGGCCAGGAGGGTGTGACATGAACGCAACTCTCACCCGCCTCACAGCAACACCGGTCAGGCGCCACTTCCTCTGCGCCGTGATCGGACTCGTCGTCATCGTGCTCGCTCTCGAATCACTGAGCACCTTCCGCCAGAGTCAACTCACCTCGGTCGCCTATCTGGCCATCGCGGCGGGCGGGTTGACGGTGCTGACCGGGTTGAGCGGCCAACTCTCGCTCGGACACGGTGCGTTCATGGCCGTGGGTGCGTACACCGCGGCGTTGATGTTGCGCGCCAATGATTCCGGATGGTCGGTATCCCTCGTTCTGCTCGCCGCCACCGTGGTCTCGGCCGTGGTCGGCATCGTGGTGGGAGTGGCTGCCGCCCGCCTGCACGGGCCGTACCTGGCCGGTGCGACGCTCGCGCTCGCCGTCGCCGTACCGGGCCTGGCCCTGTACTTCTCGGACTACCTCGGCGGCGAACAAGGACTCGTCGTCCCGGCTCCGAAAGTGCCGGCGCTGATCGACGACGTCATGTACTTCGTCACCGGAAACGAGCTCAGCGGAACGAAATTCGTCGCATACGTCAGCTGGATACTGCTGGTGCTCGTGTTCTTCCTGCTGGCGAACGTCTCGTCGAGCCGAATAGGACGTCGCTGGCGGGCCGTTCGCGACGACGAGGTTGCCGCCGAGTTGTCCGGTATCGATCTCGGGCGTGCCCGCATACTCGCGTTCGTCGTCAGTGCGGCCTGCGCGGGCGCGGGTGGTGCGGTCCTCGCGATGTCGGCACGAATCGCGGCACCGAGCGGATTCACGCTGACACTGTCGCTGACACTGCTCTCCGCCGTCGTCATCGGTGGTCTCGGAACCCTCTCCGGAGCTTTGATCGGGGCACTCCTGCTGACCTACATCCCGCCGGTGGTCACCAACCTCGGGCTCGATCTGGGACTGAGCAGTTTGCAATCGGCCGAACTCGCACCACTGGTCACCGGAATCTTCACCGTCCTGGTAATCCTCTTCGCCCCACTGGGTTTGGTGGGCACGTATCGCAGGTTGCGTACAACCAGAAAAGGAATGAAATGAAAAAGTTCGGATCGGTGGCATTGAGAACGACCGCGCTCGTCGCCGTCGTCTCGTTGGCGGCGGCGTGCGGTGCGGGTGGCCGAGACGAGGCGACGGAGTCCTCGGAAGGGTCGACGGTCGGAATCACCGACACCTCGGTGAAGATCGGTGCCCACTTCCCGCTGACCGGAGTCGCAGCGCCCGGGTACAGCGAAATCCCCACAGGTGCCAAGGCGTACTTCGATTACGTCAACGCTGCGGGAGGCATCAACGGCAGGCAGATCGAGTACGTGGTGCGAGACGACTCGTACGATCCGACGACCACCACCCAGGTGGTCAACGAACTCGTGCTTCAGGACGAAGTGTTCGCAGTCGTCGGCGGACTCGGCACGGCGACCCACAGCGCTGTCATCGACTTCCTCAACGAGGAGGGTGTGCCGGACCTGTTCGTCTCCTCCGGCGCGATCATGTGGGGCAACGATCCCGAGAAGTACCCCAACACCTTCGGCTGGCAGCCCGACTACCAGGTCGAGGGCAAGATCATCGGTGACTGGGTGACGAAGAACCGGCCCGACGCCAAGGTCGGGCTGTTCCTGCAGGACGACGACCTCGGCCGAGACAGCGAAGAGGCGGTACGCCAATACCTCGACGACCAGATCGTCGAGGTCGTGCGCTACACCTCGGGCAACACCGACGTCGCACCCCAGATCGCCGCCTTGCAAGGTGCCGGAGCCGATCTGATCCTCGGCTTCAACGTTCCCTCGTACACCGCACTGAGCCAGCTGACGGCGATGCGCCTCAACTACGACCCCGAGTGGTTCTACAGCTCGATCGGATCCGATGTCGATCTCGTCGGCTCGCTGCTCGGACGCTTCTCTCAGGGTGCCGTCACCGACGGCGCGCAGTCGTTGGAAGGGATGATCTCGCTCGAGTACATCCCTGGCGTCGACTCTCCGGAAAATCCGTGGACCCAACTGTGGCAGAAGGTCTGGGCGCAGAACGGGACAGGTGAACCGCTCACCAACTACCGCATCTACGGTTTGAGTCAGGCGTACGCATTCGTGCAAGCCCTCCAGGCGGCAGGCGAGAATCCCACGCGCGAGGGCATCGTCGCGGCCATCGCGGACGGCGGACAGGACTTCGAGGGACCGCAGCTCGCCCCGTTCCGATACTCGGAAGAAAGTCACCTCGGAATCTCGGGTGCCAGTGTCTTCCAGATCCGCGGCGGAGTACCCGAGTACCTGACTCCGGTGCTGCAAACGGACATCGGCGACTCAGCAGTCGAGGAATACAGCGGGGAGGAATCGACACCGCCGGAAAGCGGAATCCCCGGCTGATCACACGAAAAAGGGGCACGCAGCGCATGCGTGCCCCTTTTTCACGTAGTGGTCGGCAGATCCGAAAACCCCTCGATTACCGGATCCGCCGACCCCTTGCGTCCCCCGGACTGTGTCCCCCGGATCGTGAGCAGCCGAAGCTGCGGTGATCAGCGCTCGATGATGGCGGTGACGCCCTGGCCGCCGGCCGCGCAGATCGAGATCAGGCCACGGCCCGAGCCCTTCTCGGCCAGCATCTTCGCCAGCGACGCCACGATGCGTCCACCGGTCGCAGCGAACGGGTGGCCTGCGGCGAGCGAGGATCCGTTGACATTGAGCTTGCTGCGATCGATGGAACCGAGCGCACCGTCGAGGCCCAAGCGCTCCTTGCAGTACTCGTCGCTCTCGAAGGCCTGCAGAGTGGCGAGCACCACCGAGGCGAACGCCTCGTGGATCTCGTAGTAGTCGAAGTCCTGCAGCGTCAGGCCATTACGAGCGAGCAGACGCGGGATCGCGTAGGTCGGAGCCATCAGCAGGCCGTCCTTGAACGACGCATTGCCGTGCACGTAATCGACCGCAGCGGTCTCGGAATCCACCAGGTGCGCCAGCACCGGCAGGTTGCGCTCGGCAGCCCACTCGTCACTCGAGAGCAGTGCAGCCGACGCGCCGTCGGTCAGCGGCGTCGAGTTACCGGCCGTCATGGTGGCGTCGCCCAGCTTGGTTCCGAAGACCGGCTTGAGCGTCGCCAGCTTCTCGACGGTCGATCCCGGACGCAGGTTGTCGTCGCGAGTGAGGCCGAGGAACGGCGTCACCAGATCGTCGAAGAATCCGCGATCGTATGCCGCCGCCATGTTGTGGTGGCTCGCTGCGGCCAGTTCGTCCTGGTCCTCGCGGCGGATGCCGAATTCCTTGGCCGTGATGGCAGCATGGTCGCCCATCGACAGGCCGGTGCGCGGCTCGCCGTTGCGCGGGATCTCGATGCCGAGCATGCCCGGACGCACGTTGCCGAGAAGCTTGATGCGGTCGGTGGTGCTCTTGGCCCGGTTCAGGGAGAGCAGGAACTCGCGCAGTTCGTCGTTGACGCCGATCGGCGCGTCGGACGTGGTGTCGACACCGCCACCGATGCCGGCGTCGATACGGCCCGATGCGATGGCGTCGCCGACAGCGATGATCGACTGCAGGCCGGTGCCGCAGGCCTGCTGAATGTCGAAGGCCGGGGTGTAGGGGCTCAACGCGCTACCGAGAACGACCTCGCGAGTGAGGTTGAAATCGCGTGAATGCTTCAGTACCGCGCCGGCAGCGACGAGGCCGAGGCGCTCGCCCTGCAGACCGAATCGCGAGACGAGCCCGTCGATGGTCGCGGTGAGCATGTCCTGGTTGGACGCCAGCGCGTACTTCTTGTCCGAACGCGCGAAAGGAATGCGATTGCCACCGACGATTGCGACCGGTCGTAGCTGCTTGCTTGTCACTGACGTCTCCAAACATCGTCCGAAAAAGGCCCTGGTGGATTTACATCTTACTGGCGAGTAAGTTGGTTGTCGACACCCGGTCGTGCGCCTCGCTCCTCGAGCGAGCAGCGCTGAATGAAAGGTACGACAGTGGCAGCCTCCAAGGGAGCCCCAGATCTCTACTCAACGTTCCTCGCGTCCGCGCCGGGAGCCTTCATCGCCAAGCAGGCAGGCCTGCCGCAGCCCGAGAAGCTGCGTCGCTACAAGGCAGGCGAGCCGCCACTGGCCGGACCGGTCCTGATCGGCGGCAGCGGCCGCCTCGTCGAGCCTCTGCGTGAGCTCCTCTCGGACTACCCGCAGTCGCAGCCCCACGACGACAAGCACGGCGGACTGGTGTTCGACGCCACCGGCATCGGCAACGTCGCCGAGCTCGAGCAGCTGTTCAAGTTCTTCCAGCCGGTCATCCGCAACCTGGCACCGTCCGCTCGCGTCGTCGTCATCGGCACCACCCCCGAGGAGACCTCCAGCGTCGACGAGCACATCGCTCAGCGCGCCCTCGAAGGCTTCACGCGCAGCGTCGGCAAAGAGGTCAAGCGCGGAGCCACGGCGCAGCTCGTCTACATCTCCCCCAACGCATCGACCGGCCTGTCCGGTCTCGAATCCACCCTTCGCTTCCTGCTCTCGGCCAAGTCCGCGTTCGTCGACGGCCAGGTCATCGTCGTCGGTGACGCCGACTCGCAGGCACCGGCATCGTGGGACAAGCCGCTCGCCGGCAAGGTTGCCGTGGTCACCGGCGCTGCCCGCGGTATCGGTGCCACCATCGCCGAGGTCCTCGCCCGCGACGGGGCCACCGTCATCGCAGCCGACATTCCCGCTGCCGGAGAAGCACTTTCGCAGACGGCCAACAAGGTCGGCGGCACCTCGCTCGCACTCGACGTCACCTCGCCCGACGCCGGAGAGGTCCTGAGCAAGCACCTCCTCGAGCGTCACGGGGGCGCCGACATCATCGTGCACAACGCAGGCATCACCCGCGACAAGACGCTCGCCAACATGGACGACGCTCGCTGGAACTCGGTCATCGGCGTCAATCTTGCTGCCCCGCAGCGCATCACCGACGAGCTCATCGCGTCCGGCGCGCTCAAGGAGGGCGGCCGCGTCGTCGACGTCTCCTCCATCGCAGGCATCGCGGGCAACCGCGGCCAGACCAATTACGGCACGTCCAAGGCCGGCGTCATCGGTCTGGTGCACGCCTCGGCTCCCGTGCTGGCGAAGAAGAACATCACCATCAACGCCGTCGCCCCCGGCTTCATCGAGACCGCGATGACGGCTGCCATCCCCTTCGCCACCCGCGAGGCCGGACGACGCATGAGCTCGCTGCTGCAGGGCGGCGAGACCGTCGACGTCGCAGAGTTGGTCTCGTACTTCGCATCTCCGGCATCCAACGCCGTCACCGGCCAGGTCGTGCGCGTGTGCGGCCAGAGCCTCCTCGGCGCATGAGCACCGTCACGCTCACCGAGCAGCCGAAGACGTCCGACATCTACACCTCGGCTGCGCTCGGTGCCTTACCGTTCTTCGGCTCCAAGTCGTCCACCGTGCCCACCACGGTGTACGAACTCAAGGGTCTTCGGGTGGACCAGGGCAACCTGGCCGGGTACTGCCGCGCAACGGGTCTGCGATTCGGTGATCGACTGCCGATCACCTACCCGTTCACCCTCGTCTTCCCGACGGTGATGAAACTGATGGTGTCCAAGGGCTTTCCGTTCGCCGCCATCGGTTCGGTGCACGCCGAGAACGTCATCGAGCAGTTCCGTGGCATCTCGGCCTCCGAACCGCTGGACGTGCGAGTGCACGCGGAGAACCTGCGCGAGCACCGCAAGGGATTACTCGTCGACCTGATCAGTGAAGTCAAGGTAGGACGTGAATTGGTCTGGAAGCAGACCTCGAGCTTCCTGAGCCTGCAGAAGACGTCACTGTCCGGTGGACCCCGCGACACTCCTCCCGCCGACGAGGTTCCGCCGCCCCCGACCCGCACCCTGCGCGTCGACCAGCGGATCATCAGCCGGTACGCGGCCATCTCCGGAGACCGCAACCCGATCCACGTATCTTCGCTGGGCGCAAAGGCATTCGGATTTCCGAAAACCATCGCGCACGGGATGTGGAGTGCCGCAGCAGTACTGCAGACCGTCGAGGGTCGAATCCCGGAAGCCGTGAACTACAGCATCCGCTTCGGCAAGCCGATCTTCCTGCCCGCGACGGTGAACGCCTACGCCGAATCCGTCGGTACCGGCTGGGACCTGTCGCTGAAGAACCCCAAGAAGGGTTACCCGCATCTGACGGGAACCCTGCGCTAGAGCTCGAACTCGAAGTTGTGGACGGATCTCCCCGGATTTTCGTCCACAACTTCGAGTTCGGCGGGGGCCGCTAGGTGGTGGCGGTCTTCTTGCCTGCCAGTCCGCGCCACGCCAGATTCTCCAGCAGGTCCGCTGCCGCGTCGACCTCGATTTCGCCGCCTGCCACTCGGTCCGCGACGGCCTCGCCCGCCCCGACCAACGCGACGGCCATCAGCCCGAAATTCTGCGACTGCTCCGGGTCCCTCGTGCTCATGGCGAGCAAGCCGGCCGTCAGTTCGATCAGTCGATCCCGGCTGCTCTGCACCTGTGACGCGAACGCCTGCTGACCGATGGCCTGACGGTAGAGCACCATCCACGATTTCCGGTTCTCGCCGACGAATCCGAGGAAACCGATGAGGGCCTTGCGCAGCTGCTCGCGCGGCGTCAGCGTCGGATCTGCAGCGGGCGTCAGGGCTTCGACGAACTTGACGCCCTCGCGGTGAATGCACGCGGCGAACAGCTCGTCCTTCGACCCGTAGTACAGATAGAGCATCGGCTTGGAGATGGCCGCCTTCTTGGCGATCGAATCCATCGATGTCTCGTGGAAACCGTTGTCGGAGAACACATCCACCGCCGCGTCGAGCATCTGCTGCTCGCGGACGGCGCGGGGCAATCTCTTGGTGCCGCCAGCCATGGACCCTCCAATACGTACGAAGTACTAGACGTTACTCCACGGTAAGGTCCGGTGCCGCCCAATCAGGCCCCGCACGCACCCTTGAACCGAGCAACCGTCGCCGCGGCCTCGTCCACCTGGGCGGCTGCGAGGCGTCCCGTCGCCACCGCGTCTTCGAGATTGTCCAACACCGCGGGCACCTGATCGGTGGTGAGCCACAGCGCCACATCGGCGCCCGCGACCAACGCCGCCTCGACCGCGTCGACGATCCCGAGTCGCGCCGTGATCGCTGCCATGCCGCTGAGGTCGTCGGTGAAGATCGGACCGTCGAACGGCGCCGCCCCGTAGCCGACGCCATCGCGCAACAACGCCATCGCCGCCGGGCTGATGCTCGCCGGTACACCCGGCTCGGTCAGTCCGGGCACGTCGAGGTGTCCCACCATGACGCCGACTCCGGTGTTGTTCAGCGCCGCGAAGGGCAGCAGATCCTTGGTCTTCAGCTCGTCGAGCGAGGGAGTGGTGACGGCTCCGGTGTGCGAGTCGCCCGAGCCCGAGCCATGCCCGGGAAAGTGCTTGATGACGGGCTTGACTCCCGCATCGCTGAGACCGCGCGCGTACGCCCCCGCGTACTCGATGACGGTCTGCGGATCGTCGGAGAACGACCGATCGCCGATGACGGAATCATCGGGCTGCGCGCTCACGTCGACCACCGGTGCGAAGTCGACGGTGACACCGAGATCCTTCAGACCCCTGCCCCGCGTCAGCGCTTCCTGGTACGCCTCGTCCACCGACATCGTCTGCGCCAACACTCGCGCCGACGGTGCCTCCCCCAGCAGATCCGCCACCCGCGAGACGCGGCCGCCCTCCTCGTCGATCGTGACCATCGGAGCCACCGCGGACGCGTCGAGCACCTGCGGTACTTCCCGATTACCGAGCATCGACTCGTCGGTCCAGCTGCCGACGAAGATGCCGCCCACCTGCTCGGTGGACATGATCTGGACCGCGTCCGCGGTGCCGGTGACCCCGACCGTGAGCAGCTGAGCCAAACGCTGCCGCTCCGACAGACCGCCGACGAACGCAGCGCAGTCGTCGACGGGCGGCAGCGGTTGCGGGACCGTCGTTTCGGCGGCCGCGGTGGTCGTCGAGGCAGGAGCGACCGACTGCGTCGACGCGACCTGCGTCGACTCGCTCGAGCACGAGACCAACAAGCCCACACCGACCGTCATCACTGCAGCGGACCGAACCGAATAACGAAGTCGCATGGAATACGACGGTAGCCGAGATCGTCGGTGTCGCTGCCGACCCGGGGGTTGGGATCAATGCGCCTTTGTTGCACTCTGACCGACTGAAACCCACATCGATCCATCGAGGGGTGGGGGTAATCTGGACGAACGCGACATGAGGAGGAGCTCGACCATGACCGCTGACCTCATTCTGATTGCCTACGACGGCTCCGACAACGCCAAACGCGCCATCGACTACGCCGGCCGGTTTCTCACCACCTCACGCGCGATCGTCGTCACGGCCTGGGAACCGATGGTGCGTCAGGCAGCTCGGATGTCCGGCCTGTCCGGCGTCATGCAGCCCGAGTGGGTACCCGACGATGAGTCCGAGGACGTCGCGCTCACCGATGCGAAAGTGACCAACAGTGAAGGCGTCGCCCTGGCGGAGGCCGCCGGACTGAAGGTCGAGGGGCAGTGCACCGAATGCACCACCGCCATCTGGAGCGCGATCGTGGAGAAGGCCGACGAGATGAACGTCGACATCATCGTCACCGGCACCCGCGGCACCACCGGTCTGCGTGCACTGCTGCAGAGTTCGGTGGCCGAGCACGTTCTGCGACACAGCCATCGACCCGTTCTGATCGTTCCGCCCGGCAAGTAGAGCGTCCAACGGCGGTTTCTCCTGACGCGAGTGATAGCGTGATGCCCGCGTGGGGGTCCACCTCACTGGCTCGAAGCCGTTCCGACTGACTGGAGAACCGAGATGAAGTTCGCTGTCCCGGGTGTCATTGCCGCCGTCGTCGGAGCCGTGTTGGGTGCGGGCGTCGTGTTCGGAGTCACCGCTGCCGCAGCCGACAACTCTCGTCCGGATATCGATCGCTCCGGAAACGCCGACTCGTCCTTGCTGAACCAGGTCGAGTACGGCAGCCGCTGACGCTGGTCGCTTTCGTGGTTCGATGATCTCGGCCGAGCCGCTCGGCCGTAAATGGCTCCTCGGTGTCTCCGCACTGGCGCTCCTTCTCACTTTTCTGCAGGTCCCCGGCTTCACCGTCGCCGACACCAAATACGACCTGGCGCAGAATCCCCTCGGCTTTCTCGAACGTGCCTCGCACCAGTGGAACAGCGCGGCCCCGCTCGGGCAGGTGCAGAACCAGGCCTACGGCTACTTCTTCCCGCACGGCACATTTTTCGCCGGCGGTGACCTGCTGTCGATCCCGCCGTGGATCACCCAGCGAATCTGGTGGGCGCTACTGCTCATCGCCGGATTCTGGGGAATCGTTCGGCTCGCCGAAGCCCTCGGTATCGGCAGCCGCAGCTCCCGCCTGATCGCAGCGACGGCGTTCGTTCTGTCTCCGCGCGTGATCACCACCCTCGCGTCGATCTCCTCGGAAACGATGCCGATGATGTTGGCCCCGTGGGTGCTCATTCCGATGGTGCGCTATCTGGGAGTGCAGCCTGCGGAACGACCCCAAACGGTTACCGGGGACGATGCAAGACAGACGGTTCGGCGCGCGGCTGCCCAGTCCGCACTGGCGGTGGCGCTCATGGGCGCGGTCAATGCCGTCGCGACGGCCGCCGCGGTGTCGGTGGCCGTGATCTGGATGCTGACGCATCGGCCGAACCGGCGTTGGGTCGTGTTCGGCGCCTGGTGGACGGGCTTTCTGGCGCTGGCCACGCTGTGGTGGATCGTTCCACTGTTGTTGCTGGGCAAGGTCTCTCCGCCGTTTCTCGACTACATCGAATCGTCCGGCACCACCACACAGTGGACGTCGTTGACGGAGGTGCTGCGGGGCACCGGCAGTTGGACGCCGTTCGTCTCTCCCGAGCGGGTGGCCGGTGCCGTGCTGGTGACTCAGCCCGCCGCCGTCATCGCAACAGGTTTGATCGCGGCCGCCGGAATCGCGGGCCTGGCGATGCGGTCGATGCCCGCCCGTGGCCGGTTGACGATCATGCTGTTCGTCGGACTCGTCGGTCTCGGTGCGGGATTCGTCGGCGAGTTGGACGGTCCGTTCGCGGCGGCTGTTCGAGTGTTCCTCGATTCCACGGGCGCGCCGCTACGCAACATCCACAAACTCGAACCCGTCATTCGAATTCCTTTGGTGCTGGGCCTGGCTCACCTGTTGGCTCGGGTTCCGCTACCGGGTTCCGCGCCGCGGACGCAGTGGCGATCGGCCGTCGCGCATCCCGAGAAGCATCCGATGATGGCGGTGACGGCGTTGGTCCTCGTGGCCTTGACGCTGTCCACGTCGTTGGCCTGGACGGGCAAGCTCGCGCCCCGCGGTGCCTACGAGGCCGTTCCGCAGTACTGGCACGACGCTGCGGACTGGCTCACCGCGCATGCGTCGGGATCGAGCCCCGACGGTTCCGACGCGCAACGGGCGCTGATCGTGCCCGGCGCACCCTTCGCCCTGCAGACCTGGGGACTGACCCGAGACGAACCACTGCAGGCCCTCGCCACCACGCCCTGGGCCGTCCGCGACGCCGTGCCGCTCACACCTCCGGGTGCCATCCGAGCACTGGATTCCGTACAACGACTCTTCGCCGACGGTCAGCCGTCCGCCGGGTTGGCCGACACCCTTGCGGGACAGGGCATCAGCTACGTCGTCGTGCGCAACGACCTCGATCCCGAGAACTCCCGCTCCACCCGTCCGGCATCGGTACACCAGGTGCTCGACGGTTCGCCGGGGCTCGAGAAGGTGGCCCAATTCGGTGAGGACGTGGCTCCCGGCCAGGTCGACGGGGTGGTTCTGGACGGCGATCTCAGGCCCGCGTATCCGGCCGTCGAGATCTATGCCGTCGACGCGGTGTCGGACGTTCCGGCCTCCGGTCCCTACACGGTGGATGTGGATCGGGTGCCGGTGGTCCAGGGCGGTCCGGAGTCGATTCTGCGCTCGAACGAGTTGCGAAACAACGGAATTCGCAAGCCCGTTCCATCGGGCCCGACTCTACTGGCCTCGGATGCGGCTGCAGCAAGTCTTCCCGTCGACTCGGTGACGGTGACCGACACTCCGATGAATCGCGAGACCGACTTCGGTCAGGTCGACAATCACAACTCCGCTCTGCGGGCCGCCGACGAGCCCCGCCGTTCGCTCAACGAAGTTCCGGACTATCCGGTGTACGGGGCGCAAACCGTCGACGCCGAGTGGGAGGGTGCGACCCTGACGGCGTCGAGCTCGGCGTCGGACGCCACGCAGATCGGCGGCAGTGCCCCCGGCAGCGGTGTCGCGGCGGCAGTGGACGGCGATCTGGCCACCGGCTGGATCAGCAACGGGATCGAACGTGCTGTGGGGCAATGGCTTCAACTGGATTTCGATACACCGGTACGCGGTGGACTGTTGCACATGCGCACCAGTCCGGGAACGATCGGCGATCCGGTGAAGTGGGTGGAGATCACCACCCCGAACGGCTCCACGGCGGCGCGCGTCGACAAGCCCGGTGAGCCGATGACGGTCTCGCTGCCGGGCGGCGAGACTCCGTGGTTGCGTATCACCGCGAAGTCCACGGTCGACGGAACTCGGGGCAGCCAGTTCGGCATCAGCGAGGTGTCGGTGGACGACTACTCCGATCGGGACAACCCGAAGCCGGTGTCCATCGTCCATCGCGCGGTGCTGCCACCCACTCCGGCCGGGGCGAGCGTGGACGCATGGGAACTGGGCCAGGAATTCCCTGGCCGTTCCGGTTGCCTCGACACCGAAGATCGAATTCGTTGCAGCAGTGGACTGTCCAAGTCACCGGAGGAACTCGGCCGCTTCTCGCGCACGATCGAGGTGCCGATGGGTACCGCAGTCATCCCCGATCTGACGGTTCGCACGCGTCAGTCTCCCGAACTCGAAGCGCTGTTGGCGCAGCCGGGACGACCTCTCGCCAGCGGGGCGTCGGACGTCGCGGACCTGCACGGCTCGGCGTTCGCCGCCACCGACGGCGATCCGCGTACATCCTGGACCGCGCCGGAGAAATCGATCACCGACCGCGCCGGGACCTACCCGACCCTGACCATCGAATTGCCCACTCCCACACTGGTGGACGGGCTCGAACTCAGCCCGAGCCTGGGCGCACTTCCAGCACACCCCACCCGAGTGGCCGTCAACCTCGGTAACGGTCCGATGGTGCGCGATGTCGACGCCGACGGTTCGACGACCCTGCAGCTGGCACCACAGGTCACCGACAGAATCGTCCTGTCGATCGTGGACTGGGACGGGGTACTGGACCGAAACTCGTTGGGATTCATCCAGTCTCAGCCCCCTGGTTTCGCCGAAGTGACACCGCTGTCCGGAGGTGAGCCGATCGGCGCACCGTACGACGGTGACCGCGAGATCACCGTGGACTGCTTCGACGGCCCCCTCGTGTCCATCGCCGGGCAGACCGTACGTACGTCGGTGACGGCCACCGCGGACCGATTCCGTTCCGGCGAGCCACTGAAGGCGTCGGTGTGCGATGCCGACAGGCCGATGAACGAGAACTTCGTCAACCCGGTGTCGCTGCCCGAAGGACGCCAGGACGTGGTGATCGAACCGGGTGCGTCGTTCTTCGTCGACGGAATCAGGTTGCGCACCATGCCCATTCCGGCGCAGTGGCCGACGAGCTCGGCACCGCAGGCCGCTCGAACCACCGCGTGGAGCCCCGATCACCGCGAGGTGACGCTCACCTCCACCACCGAGGACCGCTTGCTGGTGATACCGGAGAGCAACAACAGTGGTTGGCGCGCAACCACTCCCGGCGGCGTCGAACTGTCCGCGGTCGTGGTCGACGGGTGGCAACAGGCCTGGATCGTTCCGGCCGGGGCGTCGGGCACGATCTCGTTGGATTTCGTCAGCGATCGCTGGTACCGACTCGGCATCTTCGGTGGACTGTTGCTGTTGATCCCCTTGCTGTTCGCGGCGTTGCGTCGACCGCGGAGCGTCGCGGAGCTCGGCCTGCCGCCGCGTCCATGGCGAAGCATCCCGGCTGCACTCGTGGCATTGCTCGGGGCGGCGATCGTGTTGGCGGGCATTGCCGGTGCGGTCACCGTCGTCGTGATCGGCGTCGGCGCGGTGTACCTCGACCGCCGCTACGGTCGTGTGCTCTCGTCGCGCATATTGATCGGTGCAGCAGGCGGATTCGCCCTGCTGGGCGCGGCGCTGCTCTCACTCGGCCCGTGGCGCTCGACCGAGGGATACGTGGGCGGATCGTACGGAGTACAACTGGCGGCGTTGATCGGCATCGTCGCGTTGGCGATCAGTGCGATGCGGAAGCCGTGATCGATTTCTTCTTCGGCGCGAAACGGCGTCGAGCCGGTTCTTCGATCAGCGCATAGCTGGCCGCGGCCACCGGGATCGAGAGCGCAAGGGTCACGGGCAACACGAACCACATTCCGCCCGAGAACGGAATGATGCCGAACACCGGGAACACCACGGCCAGCACCGCCAAGTGCCAGATGAAGATTCCGTAGGACCAGCGCCCGAGCGTGAGCATCACCGGATGCTCGAGAACTCTGTGCCGGCGGCCGGTGTCGGCCAGGACGAGCGGCGCAAGCATCGCGAACGCGAGCACGGCACCGAACACGATCTTGAGCTCGAACTGCCACGGCTCGGGTCGCACCAATCCCTGCGGGCCCGCCAACGGGGTCGCCGACAACACGAATGCCGTCAGGGCGATCGACGGCATCACCCCTCTACGCCTGGCCCACCGATGCACCCAGGTCTGCGGGCCAACCGATACCTCGGCCAACACCATCCCGGCCGCGAACCACGGGAAGTACCCGGGCAGCCAATTGTCGTGGTGGATGGCGTCGGCCGTGGTGATCGGGAGGAACGACCACGACAACGTCAGCACCGACGCCGCGAGAAGCATCGGAATTCGCAGTCGGGCCGACGAACCGCGCAGCCGCACCATCAGCCAGGCAATGACGGGCAGCAGCAGATAGAACGCCACTTCCACCGACAGCGACCACATCTGGGTCATGCCCTCGGTCAACGTCAGCGGCACGAACACCTGAGTCAGAGTCAGATTGGCCAACCACACCCGGTAGTCCCCGCCTGCGTTCGGCAGAAACAACAGCACCAGCACGACGACGACCCAGTAGGCGGGCAGGATGCGCACGGCCCGCGACCAGAAGTAGCGCAGAGCCGGCTGGGCCGGTGCGATCCCGCGGGCCTGCGCGGCGTGGGGACGCCAGAGCAGGAATCCCGACAGCGCGAAGAAAATGGCCACCGTGAGATCGAACCTGCCCCAGATACGCCCCGTCAGCGGTGAATTGGCAGCTCCGGTCTGGAAGGCGACGTGAGTGACGACGATGCCGATCGCGGCCAGCGCGCGCATTCCCTCGAGCGCAGGCACGAACGCGCGCAGGGGTACGACGGATGCCGAGTGGACTCGTGTGCTCATGGTGGCATCAGTGTGCCGTGTCGAACCGGCATGGACGAGACCGGTGCCACCGTCGACTGTTACTGTCACCTGCGACGTGTCGTAATAATTCGGACATCGCGTCGGGGGCGAATCTGCTTCCCGCCTGCGGTGTCTTCCATGAAGCGGTCAACTAAGGAGATTCAGCATGGCGGAGCGCTCAGGGCCGAGCCGGATACTTGCCCTCGTACTCATCGGCTTGGGCGCGTTTCTGGTGGTCGCCGCCATCCTCATCCCCACCTACACCGTCTCGGCACTCGAGAAGACTCCCCTCGATCTCGAGGTCACCACCGTCTCCACCGGTACCGGAAGCGTCCTCGACGCACGGTCACTGGCAGCAGGGCGCGCCGTCGTCGACCAGAACGTTCCGCTGACTTCGCAGCGTTTCGTCACCGTCGAGGATCCCGCCGATGCCGACATCATGACGCTGCAGGCCGGTCAGACTCTGCGTCGCACCGACAAGCAGGCCGACACCGGACTGCTGACCGCAACCGTCGACCGCGTCACCATCGACCGCAAGACCTCGATGCCCGTCGAGAACCCGATCGGCACCATCCAGGTGGCAGGCGACAAGCCCGCCGAGGAAGTCGCTCACGTCGGTCTGCAGTACAAATTCCCGTTCAACGCCGAGCAGAAGAGCTACCCGTACTTCGACGTCAACGCGCGCGCCTCGAAGGACATCGACTTCGTCGAGGAAACCGAGATCAACGGCACGCCGGTGTACCAGTACCAGCAGACCGTCGGCCCGGTCGATCTGTCGACCGTGGTGAACCTGCCGACCAACAAGGTGACCCTGCCCGCCGACACCTGGGGCGTCGAGGGTGGAACCGCGCCGGTCACGATGACCCGCTGGTACGAGAACACCCGCACCGTGTGGGTCGAGCCCGAAACCGGCGTTGTCGTCAAGGGCGAGGAGCAGATTCACCAGTACTACGGACGCGAGGCAGGCAAGCCCGAGGTCGACGTACTGAAGGCCCCGATCACGTTCGACGAGAACACCGTCGAGTACCAGATCCAGCAGGCCAAGGACGGCCAGGACAAGCTCTCCCTCTTCGGCCGCACCGTCCCGATCGTCGCCGGCATCCTCGGTGTCATCTCACTGATCGCCGGAGCCTTCCTGCTCCTGCGCAGCGGCGGAAACGGTGGACACCGTCAGCCGTCCCGGGTGGACAACACTCCGCGACCGATCCCCAGTGACGGAACTGCATCGAACCGCGACTGGACGACGGATCGCACGGAAGAAATTCCGCGGACGAACCTCGCCAAGGAGTAACAGGCAGTAGCCGGTGGCGTGGTCATGTGACAGCACATGACCACGCCATTCGTGTTTTCTGGGGCGTTCTCAGCGCGGTGCGTCGCGGGCGAACAACACCAGTCCGCACACCACCACCATCGTCACCGCGGCTGTGACCGCAGCAACGGTGACGAACTGCGCCAGCGTCGACGCCACGAAGACCAACAGCAGTATTTCGACGGCGAGGGCGAACCAGGCGACGAACGCCAGGTGGGTGCGCTCGCCTGCGATGGCCCACAGCAGCGCGCTCTGCAGCACGGCCAGGCATGCCCCCTGCAACACGAACAGCCAAACATATTCCTGCACACCGGAATACGTATCACCCACGACCAGCGGTAGCAGCGGTGACGCCACTGCTCCGCCGATCACCAGAACCGTCCCGAGCCCGGCGACGACGGCCAGCGCCGATCGCACCGCGGAGTCGGAGTGCAACGGGTTCGCCATTCGCGGATACAGCACCACCCCGACGGCCTGCGGCAACCAGAACGCCGCCTTGGACGCGACGGCCCCGACGGCGTACAGCCCGGCCTCGTTGGTGCTCAGCAGCGTGCGCGCCAGCACCAGATCCAGCGCCGACATCGCGATAAGAACCAGTTGCACCTGCGACGCCTGCAGCACGGCCAGAACGGTGACTTTGGTTTCCGACACCGAGTTCACCGGCACCCCGGCCGTCCACCGCGCACCGAGTGCCACCACGCCGATGCCCGCGGCCGTGGCAAGAAGAATCGAACCGGGACCACCGCCGAGCAGCAACACCACCACGGCCGGGGCCACCTTGCCGAAACCGGCTGCGGCCAGCACCACACTCAAAGCGCCGAAGCGCCCACGCCCCTGCAGCAATCCCTGTTCGGCAGCCAGCAGCACCAGCACCGGTGCAGCGATGACCGCCGACACGGTCGCTCCCACCGAGATGTCCATGGCCGCCGACAGTGCGGGTGCCAGCGCCAGAGCGAGCACCCCCACCACCGCCGCACACCGGTATCCCACTGTTCGCAGTTCGCGAGAACTGCGCCCGCGCACCACTTCACGCGCAACAACGGATTGCAACGCCAACGCCGGAACCGCCAGAACCAATTGCGCAGCAAGCAGACTCGCGAATTCGCCGTAACCCTCGACACCGAGCATCCGGCTGGCGAGGACCTGCAGCAGGTACGCCGCAACGTTCGCGAACATCGAACCCGCCGTCACCATCCCCATCCCGGCGACCGACGCACCCGCCGTGTGGTCTGCCTCGGACGAGGCGCGGAAAGACATGAGCCCACGGTATAGGGTGCCGAACATGGCGTGGTCGAGGTCGAGGTGGACGCCGCCGCTCTACAGCCTGCTGCTCTCGGTGGTGATTCTCGGCCCACTGCTCGCCCCCGGCTATCTCCTGCTGCGCGACGCCGTCAGCACTCCCCGGTCCTATTTCACCGACTCCGCCTGGGGAATCGCCGACGCGGCCGCGCGGGCAGTGCCGCAGGACGCCGCGATCGCCGCGCTGTCGACGGTGTTCGACGGTGGCCTGGTGGTCAAGACCATTCTGCTGCTGGCACTGTGGCTGGCCGGTTGGGGTGCGGCGGTCATGGCGCGGACGGTGCTGCCGACGGCTCCAATGCCCGCTCTGCTCGTCGCGTCGACGGTGGCCGTGTGGAACCCGTACGTCGCCGAACGACTGTTGCAGGGCCACTGGAGCCTGCTCGTCGGATACGCCGCCCTTCCCTGGACCGTGGTCGCTTCTCTCGCGGTCAGAAGGGGCCGCTCCTGGTGGGCGCTGGCGGTCTGCCTCGCCGCCGCTGGGCTCACCCCCACCGGCGCACTACTTGCCGCAACCATCGCACTGGTTGTCCTGGCCGCCCCCGGGGGTGCCCGACGCGGCCTGCGCGTGGTCGGCCTACTTGTTCTGGCGGCGGTGGCGTCGGCGCCGTGGCTGGTGGCGACGGTGGTGTCCGGCAGTGGCGTCGAGCAGGCGGATCCGGCGGGTTGGGCGGCGTTCGCGGCGCGGGCCGAGCCGGGTCTCGGCACGATCGGGAGCGTGGCCGGCCTGGGCGGCATATGGAACTCCGACGCCGTACCCGGTTCTCGGACAAGCATTTTCGCGTTCGCGGGCACTGCTGTGTTGCTCACGGTGGTCGCGCTCGGTGTGCGACCACTGTTCCGGCGGCGAAGGAATCCCGTGATCGTCGGCCTCGGCGTTCTTGCACTCGTTGCCGTTGCCGCCCCTGCACTCGCAGCGACGGGACCGGGTCTGGAGTTGGCTCGCGCACTGGGCGAGACCGTTCCCGGTGCAGGTCTGCTTCGCGACTCCCAGAAGTGGGTTGCGCTGGCCATGCCGTTCTACGCACTGGCCGCTGCTGCCGGGGCCAGTAGTCGACCGAATCGGGTGCAGCCGGCCGCGCTGAGCGCGGTCCAGTGCACCCGATTGCGTAGTGCAGGGCTGATCGTGGCCCTGCTGATTGCCCTACCCGACCTGGTCTGGGGCGTCGGGAACTCGATGCGGCCGGTGGCGTATCCGGCGTCGTGGCAGGCGGTCGCTTCCGAACTGGACGGCAGCGAGGGCGATGTCGCAGTGCTTCCGGCCGGAATGTTTCGCCGCTTTGCCTACAGCGGCACTGCTCCCGTTCTCGATCCCGCTCCGCGCCTGCTGCCATTGGACGTGCTGCAGACCGGCGAACTCCTCGTCGCGGGCGGCACGGTGCGGGGCGAGGGGACGCGGGCCACCGAAGTCCAGAATGCTCTGCTGGCAGGCGAATCCGCAGAAACCCTGGCTGCATCGGGCGTCGGCTGGGTGCTGGTGGAGAACACGACCCCCGGTGAACTCGGTGACTCCGAACGGACGCTGAAGGAACTCGACACCGTGTACTCCGACGATCAGCTCACGCTGTACCGCGTACCGAATCCGGTGCTCGTCGAAAGCCGTCCGGCAACGGCCGTCATCCTCGCCCACCTGGCGTGGGCATTGCTACTTCTCGGGGGTCTAGCGGTAGGACTGCTGGGCCGATTCCGAGTGCGTCGCACCGACCAGACCTGACGACCACGTTCCACGCGTCGTCGCGTCGAGCACCGAGTAGACGCCCTCTGCGCACTGCTCCCAGGAGAATTCGCCGGCTCGCACGCGCGCCTTCTCGCCCAGGCGTGTGCGAGCTTCGGCGTCCTGCAGCAGTTCCGAAACGGCAGCGATCAGACCGGAGACGTCCCGGTCCTGTTCGTCAGCCGAGAGCCCGCCCACCAGAACACCGGTCACCCCGTCGATGATCGAATCGGTGAGGCCCTTGGAACTGCGATAGCCGACCGTCGGCACACCGTGCTGAGCCGCCTCGACGACCGCGAGACCCCAGCCCTCCTTGCGAGAGGGCATGACGTGGACCCACGACCGACCGAGCAGCGCGTGCTTACGGTCCTCGTCGACATGGCCGTGGAAGGTGACGTACTGCCCGATGCCCAGGTCGGCGACGTAGTCGCGGAGGTTCTGCTCCCACCAGCCGCCGCCGATCACGTCGAGGTGGATATCGGGAATCCGGCCGCGCAGCGCAGCGACGACGTCGAGGGCGTCCTCGATCTGCTTGTGCGGAACCAACCGGGACAGCACGGTCAGAGACGGGTGAGCGGTGCGCGTGCTCTCGCCACCCTCGGGCACCGAC
This sequence comes from Rhodococcus sp. 077-4, assembly GCF_047782425.1. Lineage (NCBI taxonomy): Bacteria > Bacillati > Actinomycetota > Actinomycetes > Mycobacteriales > Nocardiaceae > Rhodococcus > Rhodococcus sp. 077-4. The sequence goes on from NZ_JAJPWC010000003.1 coordinate 815,053, forward strand.
TGCGGGATCTCGTCGGCTCCGTTACGCACGACGGCGATGCGCTCGCGATCGACGCCGAGTGCAACCAGCTCGTCCGCGGAGGGCAACGACACCGTCAGGTACTGATTGCGGCGATGCACTCTGGGAGACACCGTCGACTCGAGCCACCAGCCGAGCTTGGCCATCATCGGTCCGGCGACCGGCCACTGCTCACGGTGGCAGTGGTGCACCAGCAGCGTCACCGGCACGCCGAGCGCGGCACGGGAGAAGAAGGGAATGCCGTTCTGGGTGTCGATCACCGCATCGGGTGCGATGCCCTTGAGCGGTCCGAAACCGAGCCGACCGGCCGCGATGGCGGCCAGGGCGCGGGGATACACCGACAGGCGTCCACCACCGCGACTGATGCGAATGCCGTCGACGATCTCCTCGGCGGGTGCTCCGGGGTACGACGCCGTCCTCAGCGTGACGCGCACGCCGCGTCGAGCCAGACCTGCGCCGACTTGCTCGAGGTAACGCTCGCTGCCGCCGCCCTGCGGGTGCCCGGTATCGCGCCAGCACAGCAACAGAACCTCGCGCACAGCTCGCTTCACCCAATTTCCGCATACTCGTTTCTCGACCGCAGTCGATTACCGCTGCCACACTAACCGCTAGGGTTCGTTTTCGTGACTTCCGCCGTGACACGTCTGTTCGCCTCTCGCGCGACACTGCGCCGCTCGGTGAAGCTGCTGAAAGACTTCGGGCACGAACAGAGCTCTCCGGACATCTTCTACGGCGCACTGGCTCGCGATTCGGTGGAGCTGATCGGCGATCTGTATCGGGGCCTGACCGGCGCAGACATGTCCGCGGCGACGGTAATGGACGTGGGCGGCGGCCCTGGATACTTCGCGGAAGTCTTCGGGGCGAGTTGCGCGCGCTATCTGCCCGTCGAGCCCGATGCGTCGGAGATGCACGCGGCGGGCCTGCAGATTCCCGGTTCGGTGCGCGGCTCCGGGATGGCGCTGCCGTTCCGTGACGACAGCGTCGACATCTGCTTCTCCTCCAACGTCGCCGAGCACGTCCGCGAGCCGTGGACCATGGCCGAGGAGATGCTCCGCGTCACCAAACCCGGCGGATTGACGGTGCTCTCGTACACCATCTGGTTCGGTCCGTTCGGCGGTCACGAGACCCGGCCCTGGCACTACCTCGGCGGCGAATACGCAGCTCGTCGCTACGTCCGCACCACCGGTCACGAACCGAAGAACCGATTCGGCGAATCGTTGTTCGACATCAGCGCCGCTGACGGATTACGTTGGGCGCGAAGCACTCCCAACGCAACCCTGCTGGCAGCCTTCCCGCGCTACCACCCCCGCTGGGCCTGGTGGATGATGCGCGTGCCCGTGCTCCGCGAATTCCTGGGAAGCAACCTCGTCCTCGTTCTGAAACCGAGCGCATAATCTGGATCGATGACGGCACTCGCGCTCGACATCGGCGGCACCAAGATGACAGCGGCACTCGTCGGCGACGACGGGCGTCCGCAGAACCCTCGAACAGTGCCGACGCCCGAGTCCGACGTCTGGGACGCCTGTGCGGATCTCCTGAGGAACACGACCGAACCCGCCACTGTCACCCAGATCGGCGTCGCCTGCTCCGGTCCGGTGAATCTCGAGACCGGGTCGGTCGCACCGATCAACATCGACGAATGGAAGAACGGCTTCGGCCTGCGTGACCACATCGCCGAGCTCTTTCCCGACGCCGAGATCCGCCTCGCGATGGACGGCAGTGCTGCGGCACTCGGTGAATACCGTTTCGGTGCAGCCATTGGGGTGCCGGACGTGCTGAGTCTGGTGGTGTCCACCGGTATCGGCGGTGGGTTGGTGCTCGGCGGGAGAATTGTGGCCGGTGCCAGCGGAAACGCGGGACACATCGGCCACATCGTCGTTCCCGGCTCGACGACGCCCTGTGCGTGCGGCGGAATCGGATGCGTCGAAACCGTGTCGAGTGGGCCGTCAGCGGTGCGGTGGGCACGCGAGCAGGGCTGGACCGGCAACACCGGCACCGCACTGGCCGCCGATGCCGCCGCTGGGGAGCCGGTTGCCATCACCTCGTTGCAGCGAGCCGGAGTGGCTCTGGGGCAAGCGATCGCCTCGGCCGTCGCTCTGGTGGACGTGCGCATGGTGGTGGTCGGGGGCGGTTTCGCTCAGGCCGGCCCACCGCTGTGGGATCCGATTCAGGAGTCGATCGCGTTGCACGCGCGCCTGAAGTTCCTCGACGGCCTACAGGTGGTGCCCGCCGCGCTGGGCGGACTCGGCACCCTGGCCGGGGCCGCTGCACTCACGGCCTGACCGTCGCACTTCGAAAGCCAGAACGGGGCCCACCCCTCGGTGAACCCCGTTCTGTGTGGTGAATACTACGCGCCCAGGCGCTGCTTGAGGGCGTCGAATTCGTCCTGAATTCCGGTGGGCAGTTTCTCGCCGACGAAGTCGAACCACTCCTGGATCAACGGAATTTCTGCCTGCCACTCGTCGGTGTTCACCGCGAGTGCCTCGGCCACGTCCTCGACGGTGGTGTCGAGTCCGTCGATATCGAGTGCCTCGGCGGTGGGGACAACACCGATCGGCGTCTCGATGCCTGCGGCCTTGTGCTCGATGCGCTCGACGATCCACTTGAGCACGCGCGAGTTCTCACCGAATCCGGGCCACAGGAAGCGCTTGTCGTCGCCGCGACGGAACCAGTTGACGTAGAACACCTTCGGCAGCTTCGACTCGTCGGCATTCTTGCCGAGGTCGATCCAGTGCTGGAAGTAGTCGCCCACGTTGTAGCCGAGGAACGGCAGCATGGCCATCGGGTCGCGTCGGACGGTTCCGACGGTGCCCTCGGCAGCGGCAGTCTGCTCGGAGCCGACGGTGGCTCCCATGAACACCCCGTGCTGCCAGTCGCGAGCCTCGGTCACCAGCGGAACGGTGGTCTTGCGACGTCCACCGAACAGGATCGCCGAGATCGGTACACCCTTCGGGTCGTCCCACTCGGGAGCCATCGACGGGCACTGGGCCATCGGCACGCAGTAACGCGAGTTCGGATGCGCTGCATCGGTTCCGGACTCGGGCGTCCAGTCGTTGCCCTTCCAGTCGATCAGGTGATCGGGCTTGCCTTCGAGGCCCTCCCACCAGACGTCGCCGTCGTCGGTCATGCCGACGTTGGTGAACACCGAGTTGCCCTGATCGATGGTCTTCATCGCGTTGGGGTTCGAGTCCCAGTTGGTGCCCGGTGCGACGCCGAAGAAGCCGTACTCCGGGTTCACGGCGTAGAGACGGCCGTCCTCACCGAAACGCATCCACGCGATGTCGTCACCGATGGTCTCGGCACGCCAGCCCGGAATGGTCGGCTGAATCATCGCGAGGTTGGTCTTGCCGCACGCGGACGGGAAGGCCGCGGCGATGTAGTAGGCCTTGTCCTCCGGCGAGATCAGCTTGAGGATCAGCATGTGCTCGGCGAGCCAGCCCTCGTCGTGGGCCATCGCCGATGCGATACGCAGCGAGTAGCACTTCTTGCCGAGCAGTGCGTTGCCGCCGTAACCGGATCCGTAGCTCCAGATCTCGCGGTCCTCGGGGAAGTGCGTGATGTATTTGGTGTCGTTGCACGGCCACGGCACATCGGCCTGACCCTCGGCGAGCGGAGCGCCGAGCGAGTGCAGTGCCTTGACGTAGAACCCGTCGTCGCCGATCTTGTCCAGTGCTGCCTGGCCCATGCGGGTCATCACGCGCATCGAGACGACGACGTACTCGGAGTCGGTGAGCTCGACGCCCAACTTGGGGTCTGCCGCGTCGAGCGGTCCCATGCAGAACGGCACCACGTACATCGTGCGTCCGCGCATGCAGCCGCGGTAGAGATCGGTCATCAGCGACCGCATCTCGGACGGTTCCATCCAATTGTTGGTGGGACCGGCGTCGATTTCTTCCTTGGAACAGATGTACGTCCGCGACTCGACGCGAGCGACGTCCGACGGGTCGGAGTTGCCGAGGAACGAGTTGGGCTTCTTCTCGTCGTTGAGACGAGTGAAGGTGCCCGCTTCGACCAGCTTGCCGGTCAGGCGCTCCCATTCGGCGTCGGATCCGTCAGCGAACACCACGGAATCCGGTTCGGTCAGTTCGGCTACCTGAGCAACCCAGGCAAGCAGTTCTTTGTGTCGAGTCGGCACATTGTCTGTGCCGCTCAAACCGGGAATGGTGGCTGAGGTCATCTAACTCTCCTGGGGTGAGCCGGAACCGGGAAGTACTCGCACGATCACTGTGGGCAAACATCGCGAGCAGATCTCGGTTTTCCCCTCTCGGCGGGGTGCTGCTCGACCGTTCGAGCCGCAGTACACCATCTTACTGGGTACAGCAAGCCGAGGATCAAGCGCCGGGTGTCCTGTTGTTCAGGTTAACGCCGAGCGACGTGATTCCGGAAACAGGGTGTTGTCCGATTGGTCACAGGACCGATTCAGATAGGGAAAGATCCCCGCAAGAAGGCGTCTACCAGCGGCGACGCCCGGTCGGAACATTCGGTCTACAGCTCGCCGGATTCGGTCATTTCGCCCCGGCCGATACCGTTCGCTTCTCGAAAAATTTCCCAGGAACGGTACTGCCCATCACGTCCGAACGCTGTGAACTTGTCCGTCACACCGTCCCCGTCGATGTCGGTCGCCACCGTCATCCCGGCATCGGTGTGTCGGACGGTCGTCTCGTAGTAGCTGTCGCCGTCGAGATCGAAGAAATCCGTCGAATCCGAGGGCACACCCGTGTCGTCGACGTCCTGCGGTTCCATCGCTTCCGTGAGGAAGCCCCCTACTGCGAAGCCGTCCACCGCGATCATCGACTCTCCTCACTCCCGACCGAAACGAACCCCTGCCGAACGAACCGACACTGCACCTACTGACTCCGACGCATTGACTCGCCGAACGGTTCCACCTGTGCGTGAGAGACGTGGACAGGTTCTCGGGGCAGAAACGCACCGCGGTCGGGTCCACGGAATCGCTCCAGTCCCCGCTCCAGGGCAGACAGATCGCGGTCGCACGCGGACAGCAGTGCCGATCGGTGGTCGGCGAGCCTACGCAACTCGGCGTCCACCTCGGCAAGCGCGTTGTCGATGCGGGCCGCGGCATCCCGGTCCGCAGTCGCCAGGGCGGACGCCAAGACCGACTCGGCATCGAGAATTCGTGAGAGCAACCGTTGCTCCACCGCCGATCGCACCCTGGCCAGACTTTCCTGCGTCCAGCCGCGCAGGTGTGCGCGATCGGCCATCAAGGCCCGCGAGCGCGTCAGCCACCACGCGAGCGCGCCGCCGAGAACGAGGGCGATGACCGTGTTGGCAACGGCCCAGGCCGGCACCAGCGCCATCGGCGACACCACCAGCCGCGCGAGACCTACCCCCGCCGACGCACCGACCACGATCATGACGGCGTCCTCGATTCCCCGGCGCCGGGACGGTTCCCCGATGTCTAGTGGTGCGTCCGTCGCATTCGACTCGACGTGGACCGCAGTGAGCCCGAGATCGGTCTCCAGGGCCCGCAATCCGGACGTCAGTGCCGCGTCCGCTCGGCTTCGAGCGCTGCGCGCGGACTCGGCGAAATGCGCGGGGAGGTGCTTCAGTTCCGCGCGCCTGGCCCCGTCGATCGTCTGCTTGACCTCGACGCCCAGTGCGCGCAGGTCCTCGGCGGCACCGTGGAGGGCTTCGACACGGACGCGCTGAATTCGATTGTGCAGCAACGCCCGTCGATCACCGCCGAGCTCCTCACGTTCGCTTACGAGTTCGGCTCGACGCGCACGCAGTGGGGCCGAGTCACTGCCGCCGGTCACCGCCCGTGCCCTCGCCACGATCGACGCGCGCGCCCTGGAGGTGCAATCCTGCACTGCCGCAGCGTATTTGCGCTGCGCCCCGAGAGCTGCGGCTTGCAGCAGCAGTGCGGCGAGACGGGCCACCACAGCGCCGAGACCCGACTCGGCGGACATCGCCGCGTCACCGGTCTCCCGCCCCGTCCGCGCCAACCGAACAGAGACGGGATGAAAGGTGCAATCGACCGCCCGCGGTACGCAGTCGGCAACCACATCACCGTCGGCTGCGACCACATCACGCCAGTGCCGATGCACGTCGATCTTGTTCACCACGAACACGACCGGCGTGGATTCGAGGGCGTTTCGCCATTGCTCGATCTCGGCGCGTTCGATGGGCGCGGATGCGTCGACGACGATCATCACGACAGCTGCATCGACCACCGAATCCGTGAATTCGACGGCGGCACCGCCGAGGCGGGACAGCTCACGCCGCAGTTCGGACTTGCCCGATCCGGCAGTCCCGGTCAGATGAACCCCTGTGGGCCGGGCATGCCTTGCCCGCTCGATCTCGTCGAGTGCGTCCGAATTCCAGCGTCGTAGAACGCTTTTCATGTCCTCCGACAGTGGAGTCATCGACGCAGCATCCGCACGTAGCCTCGACACAGTGCGAGTGCCGAGCGCCGCACATCGGAGTCGATGGACGTGGCCGCGCGCTGCTTCCACAGCGCCAGTTGCTCCAAAGCCACCTGCTCCGAGGCCACCTGCTCCGAATCGGTCTCGATCGGCACTCCCAGGTGCACAGCTGCGCAGCGCATCTCGGCCGCCACCGCCTCGTCCGAGGCCAGGTAGGCCTCGACAGCGCTCCGAACCCGACGATGCCCAGCGGAGATCTGCTGCAAGCTGCGATGCAACTCGGCGTCACGTGCTGCCGCGGCCGACGACACGGCCGACGAGAGCGCCGCGATCATCGCATCGGCGCCGGTCGCGTCGGCCAACACGCGCAACACATCACCGTCCGACGCCGCGGTTCGACGCCGCAGCACGTCGACGAGCAAGGCGAGACCGCGCAGTTCGATGCACTCGATCAGTGCTTCTCGGCGACGCGTAGAGACCGCGATGTCAGCGGCACGAAATCGATCCACCGTCATCAGGTCGGCGGGGCGAACATCGGCTGCCGCGACCGCTCGCACGTCGGCCATGTCCAGCGACGTACCGGCCCGGCCGACGCCCCGCAGTCCGGCCGCGGTGGTTCCCATCACCGGCAGCACCGTCCGCCCGAGCTGCTCCGTGGCAGCCGCGGCGGCCGCCGCTGGATCGTCGAGTGTGTCCGCCTTCGTCAGCACGACGACGGTCCGGTCCGCGGCACCCACCGGTCGAGAAGCCAGGAAGTCACTGTCCATCGGCGACACCGCGCCCGCGATCACGTAGACGATGACGTCGCCCTCGCTGCTCTTCGTCCCACCCTCGTGCACGCGGACGTCGAGGCCGTCCGCGTCGAGCCGCACCGACTCGAGAACGGCGTGTATCGCGGATTTTCCGACGCCGGTCCGGCCGGTCACCTGCACGATCATCGGCCGAAGCCGGTGGTGAACGGCCGTCTCGATCGCCTGACGGGCGGCGAGACCCCCTGTTGCTCCGTCGCCGGACGCAGCGTTTTCACACAATCGGCCCAAACCGGCCTCGGCGACGTCCATCTTCGATTCCCCCAGAACGACCCGTCGCCCACTTCTCGGACGCGGCACAGCCCCCTGCTGCGGTCCCGATTCTGGCACACATGAGTGCCGTCGAGCCGTGGGAAGGAAATTGCACCGTTGTAATTCGTCGGGCTTGCCCTGCCCCTGATCAGCGGCAGGACAGCAAGTCTCAACTTCAACTCGAGACCCACCTGTCACACGCCTCGCCGATGCGCGACAATGGACCGGTGAACGAGCCCCAAGACCCCTCTGCCGACACCGCAGACAACTCGGTACAGACCCAGGAACGGGGCTCACGGCTGTACCCGAGAGTGACCAGTTTCCGTTCCCGGCGCGGGGCTCTGACCGAGGCTCAGCAGAGCACCTGGGACAGCCTGTGGCCACGCATCGGTCGGGATGTCGCCGACGAGAAGATCGACGTCGACGCCTGGTTCGGCCGTAGCGGTCCGGCGATTCTCGAGATCGGTTCGGGCACCGGCACGGCCACCACGGCGATGGCCTCGGCGGAACCGCACGTCAACCTCATGGCCGTCGAGGTCTACCGTCCCGGCCTGGCGCAGACCCTGCAGCAGATCGAACGCGAAGGCATCGAGAACATTCGGTTGCTGCGCGGTGACGCGATGGACGTGCTCGAGAACATGCTGACCTCGGAGTCGTTGACGGGCGTTCGTGTCTTCTTCCCCGACCCGTGGCCCAAGGTGCGCCACCACAAGCGTCGCCTGCTCCAGGGGCCGACGTTCGCGATGATCGCGGATCGACTGAAGCCCGGTGGCGTTCTGCACGTGGCCACCGATCACGCCGAATACGCTGAGTGGATTGCCGAGGCCGGGAACGCCGAGCCCGGTTTGACCGTTCTCGATTGGGAATCGCCCATGACACACGAGCGACCGGTGACCAAGTTCGAGGGCAAGGCACAGTTGGTCGGTAGCTCGGTGACGGAATTGATCTGGGGAAAGAAGACAGCATGAGCGTCAGTACGGACATGCCGGACACCGTGGTCGACCCCTCAGAACTCGGTGCGATCGGTGAATCGCGCCACAACAAACGCGTCCTGTTGGTCTGGGACGCACCCAACCTGGACATGGGACTCGGCGCAATTCTGGGTGGACGACCCACCGCCGCCTACCGCCCACGCTTCGATGCACTGGGCCGATGGCTGCTCAGCCGCACCGCCGAACTCTCCACCTCCGGCACCGCGACGCTCGAACCGGAGGCGACGGTGTTCACCAACATCGCTCCCGGCAGCGCCGATGTCGTCCGCCCCTGGGTCGAAGCATTGCGTAACGTGGGTTTCGCGGTGTTCGCCAAGCCCAAGGTCGACGAGGACAGTGACGTCGACGCGGACATGCTCGACCACATCGACTTCCGCAACCGTGACGGCGGCCTCGCCGGGGTCATGGTCGCGTCCGCCGACGGTCAGGCGTTCAAGGGGCCGCTGGAGGCCATCGCAGCGACCGGAGTGCCCGTACAGGTGCTGGGATTCCGGGAGCACGCAAGCTGGGCTGTCACGTCGGACATCCTGGAGTTCCTCGACCTGGAGGACATTCCGGGCGTCTTCCGTGAGCCACTGCCTCGGGTGAGTCTGGATTCGCTTCCCGACGAGGGCGCGTGGCTCCAGCCCTTCCGACCGCTGTCCGCCCTGCTCGTCGGGCGCCAAGGAGTTTCTTAAGTGTTCGCCAGATGGGGAGACCTCGTCTACCGCCTGCGGTACACCGTTATCGGTGTCATGGTGGCCGGACTGTTGGGCTTCGCCGCCTACGGCCTCGATCTCAACAGCCATCTCAGTCAGAGTGGCTGGGACGATCCGACCTCCGAATCGGCCCAGGCTGCCCGCCTGGCGGACACCACGTTCGGTCGCGACAAGCAGGGTGACGTCATCGTCCTGTACACCGCGCCCGAGGGATCCTCCATCGACGACCCGGCGTTCCAGTCCAAGGTCGTCGCGAATCTCGAATCACTGCCCGTCGATCACCCGGATCAGATCGAGAAGGTCAACGGCACCTACTTCAAGACGGCCGGCGCACCCAACCTCGCTGCTCTCGGTACCGACGACAAGCAACACGCCATCGCCAGCATCGCCATCAAAGGTGCCAACGACACCGAACTGACCAACAACTTCCAGGCCGTCAAGGACGCGTTCTACATCGACGGCGTCGACGTGCAGGTGACCGGACTCCAGGCCGTCGCAGGAGCGTTGCAGTCCACGATGGCCGGCGACATCCATCGCATGGAACTCCTCGCCATCCCTGCCGTCGCGGTGCTGCTGTTCTTCATCTTCGGTGGCGTCGTCGCGGCCGCACTGCCGTTGATCATCGGCGGCCTGACCGTCGTGGGTGCCAACGGCATCGTGAAGGTGTTCACCAACTTCACCGAGGTCAACTCGTTCGTCGCACCGGTGGTCTCTCTCGTCGGCCTCGGCTTGGCCATCGACTACGGGTTGTTCATCGTCTCGAGATTCCGAGAAGAACTGGGCGACGGCTACTCGACGCCTCAGGCCGTGCGCCGAACCGTCATGACGGCCGGTCGCACCGTGGTGTTCTCCGCGACGATGATCGTCGCGTCCCTCGGTGGCCTGCTGCTGTTCCCGCAGGGCTTCTTGAAATCCGTCGCGTACGGCTCGATCGCCACCGTCGCACTCGCTGCCCTGACGGCCATCACGATCCTGCCCGCGATGCTCGCCATCCTCGGCCCCCGCGTCGACGCCCTCGGTCTCAAGTTCATGCGCAAGACCAAGTCGAGCGAGGAGATCGAGAACGGCATGTGGGGCAAGCTCACCCGCTGGGTGATGCGCAACCCCGTCAAGGTCACTGTCCCGATCGTGCTCGGGCTCGTGCTCCTGACACTTCCCGTCGGCAACATCAAGTTCGGTGGCATCAACGAGACCTACCTGCCTCCCGACAACGTCACCCGCGTCGCGCAGGGCGAATTCGATTCACTCTTTCCCGGGCAGCGCACCGAGCCGATCAAGTTGGTCATCGAGAACGCTCAGGGTCCCACGCTCGCAGCGATCACCAACCAGGCGAACAACGCCCCCGGCCTGATCGAGAAGTTCACTCCCGTCGGTGCCAGCAAAGACAACACCATCGTCTTCAAGGCCGGACTGGCCGATCGCAACAATTCCAAGCCCGCCATCGACTTCCTGCGCAGTATCGACGTGCCCGAGGGAGCGACCGTCCTCGTCGGCGGCACCCCGGCCATCGAGCAGGACTCCATCAGTGCACTCATAGACAAACTGCCGCTGATGGCCGTCCTGGTGGTGTTCATCGTGACGCTGCTGATGTTCCTGACGTTCGGATCGTTGGTGCTGCCGATCAAGGCGGTGCTCATGACCGTCCTCGGCCTCGGTGCCACCATGGGCATCCTGACGTGGATATTCATCGACGGCAACGGTGCGGGGCTGATGAACTTCACCCCCGGGCCGATCATGGCTCCGGTATTGGTGCTGATCATCTCGATTGTGTTCGGCTTGTCCACGGACTACGAGGTGTTCCTGCTCTCTCGTATGGTCGAAGCGCGCGAAAAGGGCGCGAGCACAAGCGAAGCCATCCGCATCGGAACCTCGCATACCGGACGCATCATCACCGCCGCGGCACTGATCCTCATCGTCGTCACCGGAGCATTCGCGTTCTCCGATCTGGTGATGATGAAGTACATCGCCTACGGCATGATCGCCGCCCTCATCATCGACGCCACCCTGATCCGCATGTTCCTCGTGCCTGCCACGATGAAGCTGCTCGGCGACGATTGCTGGTGGGCCCCGCAGTGGATGAAGCGTATTCAGCAGAAGCTGGGGCTCGGCGAGACCATTCTCGAGGACGAACTGCTCCCCATCGCCGATGTGCCCGAGCTCGCGCTCGCGGGCGGTGCACCGTCCACCACGGTCGCGCCGCCGCTACGCCCGGCACCGCGCCGCAGCGAACCGCTCACCGAACCCATTCCTGTTGTCGCACCGCATGGTTCGGGCCCGATTCGGGCGACCCACGCCGCGAAGGAGGAGGCACGACGCAGTGTCACCGGCCGGCCGGCGACTCCGCCGGAGCCGACTCGTGCGGCACCGGCCCCTCTCCCTGCCGCTCGGTCCGCCCCTCGGCCCGCCCCGAATCAGCCGGTGACGCCGACTCCGCGTCCGATCGTCGAACCGGAACCGACCCAAGCAGCCGACATCGTCCGGCCTGCACCCCCGGTCAACCCGGTAGCGGCTCCCCCCACGGCCCAGCCGCCCCGCGCACCGAGTGCACCGCGTCCGTCGGTAGCTCCACCGAGCCGAACCCGCGCCGCCCGAGCACCGCGCGCCGAGGGACCGGATTCGCGTTCGATCGAAAGCTGGCTCGCAGACCTGCGAGCACCGAGCGCATCACCGCCCCCGAGCACACCGCGCAACGGTTCGACCGCCAACGGCTCGAATCACAACGGTCACGACGAGAACAGCTCGCCGCCGAACGAATCTGCCCAGAACGGCCACAGCAGCAACGGATCCGAGCACAACGCCACCGAACGTAACGGCAGCAACGGATCTGCGCCGACCGAGTCTCGGCCCGAGAAGCCTTCGGGCCGCCGGGCCGCACCGTCCCCCGAGGGCGGCGACAGCGGCCGTCATCGCGGCGGCGAAAACGGGCACGTGCTCAGTGTCAGCGAATTGCTCGCGCGCGAGCGCAACCGTTGAGAGCGCTGACGCGCATGTGAGCGGTAATCGGTAGTGGGGGTCGAAGTTTCATTCACGAGGCGGTGACGCGGCGTGCACCGAGGGGGAGTTACACACACGTGTTCGTTCGATGGGGAAATTTCGTCCACCGTCTCCGATATGCCGTTCTCGGTGTCATGGTTGCCGGTCTGTCGATCCTGGCCGCATACGGCTGGGATCTTCCGGACCACCTGAGCCAGAGCGGTTTCGACGATCCGACGTCTCAGTCTGCGGTCGCGAGCAACCTCGCCGAAGACACGTTCGGACGTGACGCCCAGGGCGACGTCATCGTTCTCTACGCCGCCCCCGAGGGCTCGACCATCGACGATCCGGCGTTCGACGCAGCGATCACGCAGAACCTGAATTCGCTGGTCGCCGACCATCCGGATCGCATCGCGAAAATCAACGGCAGCTACTTCAAGACCGAAGGGGCCCCGGTTCTCGCGGCTCTCGGCACCACCGACAAGCAACACGCCATTGCCAGCATCGCGATCGTGGGTGCCGACGACACCGAACTGACGGAGAACTTCGAGGCGATCGAGGACGTTTTCTACATCGACGGCGTCGACGTGCAGGTCACCGGCCAGCAGGCCGTTGCCGCCGCCCTCCAATCGACGATGACCGACGACATCCATCGCATGGAGATCCTCGCTATCCCGGCCGTGGCAGTGCTGTTGTTCTTCGTCTTCGGCGGGATAGTCGCCGCCGCACTGCCGCTCATCGTCGGTGGCCTGACGGTGGTGGGGGCCAACGGAATCGTGAAGCTGTTCACCCACGTCACCGAAGTAAACAGCTTCGTCGCACCGGTGGTGTCGATGGTGGGACTCGGCCTGGCGATCGACTACGGGCTGTTCATCGTCTCCCGTTTTCGAGAGGAACTGGGCGACGGCAGATCGACGCCGGATGCCGTTCGTCGATCCGTCATGACGGCCGGTCGCACGGTGGCGTTCTCGGCGACGATGATCGTCGCGTGTCTCGGTGGCCTGCTGCTCTTTCCGCATGGGTTTCTGCGGTCGGTGGCGCTGGGTTCGATCGCGACGGTTGCCCTCGCAGCGCTGACCGCGATCACCGTTCTACCCGCGATTCTGTCGATCCTCGGCCCTCGCGTCGATGCACTCGGTTTCGCGTTCATGCGCAAGACCAAGTCCTCCGAGGATATAGAGAACGGCAGGTGGGGCAAGCTCACCACCTGGGTGATGGCCAATCCCATCAAGGTCGTCGTCACCATCGTGCTCGGGCTGCTGGCGTTGACGCTGCCGATCGGCAACATCGCGTTCGGCGGAATCAACGAAACCTATCTGCCGCCGGACAATCCGACACGGGTGGCGCAGGAGCAGTTCGACGAGCTGTTCCCCGGGCAGCGCACCGAGCCGATCAAATTGGTCATCGAGAATGCGCAGGGGCAGAACCTCGCCGCCATCACCAACCAGGCGAACAACGCGCCCGGACTGATCGAGCAGTTCTCCCCGGTCGGTGGCAGCAAAGACGGCATCATCGTCTTCAAGGCCGGGTTGATCGATCGCAACGACGCCGCGCCCGCAATCGAATTCCTGCGCGGCATCGACACCCCCGACGGCACCTCGATGCAGGTCACGGGAACGCCTGCGATAGAACGGGATTCGATCGACGCCCTGGTCGACCGCTTACCGCTGATGGCGGTACTGGTCGTGCTCATCGTGACAGTGCTGATGTTCCTGACATTCGGATCGCTGGTGCTGCCGATCAAGGCGGTGCTCATGACGACACTCGGCCTCGGGGCAACGATGGGCATCCTGACGTGGATCTTCATCGACGGTCACGGGGCCGGTTGGATGAACTTCACGCCTGGGCCGATCATGGCGATGATTCTCGTGTTGATCGCAGCCATCGTGTTCGGACTGTCCACCGACTACGAGGTGTTCCTACTCTCCCGCATGGTCGAGGCACGCGAAAACGGTTCCAGCACAACAGAAGCCATTCACATCGGCACCTCCCATACCGGACGCATCATCACCGCTGCGGCCTTGATCCTCATCGTCGTCACCGGAGCATTCGCGTTCTCCGATCTGGTGATGATGAAGTACATCGCCTACGGCATGATCGCCGCCCTCATCATCGACGCGACCGTCATTCGCATGTTCCTGGTACCCGCGACGATGAAGCTCTTGGGCGACGCCAGCTGGTGGGCGCCGGCAGGCCTGAAGCGGATGCAACGCAAACTCGGATTGGGCGAGACGGCTCCCGAGGACGCCTGACCCGCTCGCCCCCGCCGCCCCCACAACGCGTGAATGGACCATTGCACAGTCGAGGGTAGTTTCAAGCGGTCGTTGCAACGACTAGCTCGTTGATCACTTTTGCTGGTGAGTTCCAGCCTAGCGTTCGGCGGGGGCGGTCGTTGAGTTCGTCGGCGACCGCTTGAAGCCGCTCTGCGGTGT